>NZ_DGNR01000015.1:0-583385 GCF_002389025.1 Kordiimonas sp. UBA4487 | reverse complement strand
TTTCGGGCGGCGAACAGCAGCGGGTGGCTATCGCGCGGGCGATTGCGGCCAATCCATCGCTTCTGCTGGCGGATGAGCCAACTGGAAACCTGGATGAGGAAACCGCGGGCCGCGTCTTTGACTTGTTCGTTTCCATGGTTCGGGATCGGGGGCTGGCTGCGGTGATTGCTACGCACGATCTGTCTCTTGCTGGGCAAATGGACCGGCAGCTGCATCTGTCGGCAGGCGTGCTTCACGAATCTTGAGCGCATGCGCTTTTGCGGCTACTCTAAACCCCTCACTAGGGAGAGGGGGAGACAATGGAATTACTCGCAAACATGAACTGGCTTGCCGTGCTTTTGGGCGCGGTGATTTATATGGCTGTTGGCAGCATCTGGTATGGCCCCATCGCGGGGAAAGCCTGGATGGCTGAAATGGGCTTGACGGAAGAGGAAATCAAGGCATCTGGCAGTCCCGCCAAGGCAATGGCCCAAAGCTTTGTGGCGGCCTTGTTTCTGTCAGCAGGTCTTGAATTCATCCTGTCGATGCAGTCTTTCGCGGACGGCGGCTGGATGGGCGGCGTGCAGGTTGGCTTTGTCCTGTCCGTCCTGATAATCGGTGGCGGCACGTTTGCCAATTATGCCTTTGAGAACAAGACACTACGTCATTTTCTCATTCATATGGGCAACATCACGCTTGCAATGATGGCAATGGGCGCGATGATGGGCGCCTGGAACTAACCAAAAGGGTCTGGAGTAAGATTTTATGAGCCACGCGGGCTTTGTGCATTTGCGCGTTCACACGGCATATTCGCTCTCTGAGGGAGCGATTCATGTCAAAGACCTGGTGAAACAGTGCGTGGGGCACAAGATGCCCGCCGTGGCCATGACCGATACGGACAATATGTTCGCGGCGCTTGAGTTCTCATCATATGCGACAGACGCTGGGGTGCAGCCCATCATTGGCGTTACCCTGCATGTGAAGAACCCTTTCAAGGATCATCAGGCGAAGGGCAAGAAGACTGCCAAGCCAGACCAGCTAGTGCTGCTGGCGCAATCTGAGCTGGGCTATCAGAACCTGATGAAGCTGGTCTCGAAGGCGCACCTCGAGAGCGATCCACAATCCGGGGTTCAGTTCCCGTTTGAAGGCTTCAAGGGGCTGACGGAAGGCATCATCTGCCTGACGGGTGGCGTGTCCGGCCCCATCGGCGCTCTACTCCTGGAGGGTAAGAAGGAAGAGGCGGACCTGTGCCTGCGGTCGCTGAAGACGCTGTTTGGCGATCGGCTTTACATGGAAATCCAGCGCCACGGCATGTCGGCTGAGGAGCAGACAGAGGAAGACTTCCTTGATCTGGCTTATGACCACGATATCCCGATCGTGGCGACCAACCAGCCCTTCTTCGTCGGGCCTGACATGTATGAGCCGCACGACGCGCTTCTGTGTATGGCGGAAAGCACCTATGTGGCTGTGCAGGACCGCCGGAAGCTGAATCCGGAGTATCGCTTCAAGGAAGCTGATGAGATGATAAATCTCTTTAAAGATATTCCGGAAGCAATTGAAAATACAATGAATATTGCACATAGGTGTGCGTATAAGGTCGACAAGATCGATCCGCTTTTGCCCAACTTTACCCGCGGCCTTGACCTGTCTGAGGCCGACCTGTTGCGCCAGCAGTCCGAAGACGGCCTGCGCGAACGCCTGGATATCAAGGCCAAAGAAGAAAGCCTGACGCCTGGCAAGGACCAGGAGTGGGAAAAGGAATATTGGGACCGGTTGGATTATGAGCTGGGCATTATCAACCAGATGGGGTTCCCGGGCTACTTCCTGATCGTTGCGGACTTCATCCAGTGGGCCAAGGACCACGACATTCCTGTTGGTCCAGGCCGTGGGTCCGGCGCGGGCTCGGTGGTTGCATGGGTGCTCAAGATTACCGATCTCGACCCGCTTCGCTTCTCGCTGCTGTTCGAGCGTTTCCTGAATCCGGAACGGGTATCCATGCCCGACTTTGACGTCGACTTCTGCCAGGACAAGCGGGAGAAGGTGATCCGTTATGTGCAGGACAAATATGGCTATGACCATGTGGCGCAGATCATCACCTTCGGTAAATTGCAGGCCCGAGCGGTTGTAAAGGCCTGTGGCCGGGTGATGCAGCAGCCGCACGGCCAGACAGACCGCCTGTCGAAGATGATTCCGAACGACCCTGGGAACGCCATGAGCCTGCAGGAGGCGATCGACAGCGAACCCAGGCTGCAGGCTGAGATCAACAATGACGAGCTGACCAGAAGCGTGATGGACCGGGCGTTGAAGCTCGAAGGCTTCTACGCACACTCATCCACCCACGCGGCGGGCGTGGTGATTGGTGACAGGCCACTCGATCAGCTGGTGCCGCTTTACCGCGACCCCAAATCCGACATGCCAGTTACCCAGTTCAACATGAAATGGGTGGAGCTGGCTGGCCTTGTGAAGTTTGACTTCCTCGGCCTGAAGACACTCACGGTGCTTGACCGCGCTGTTCACTATATCCGTGATCGCGGCATTGAGGTGGACCTTGCCCATGTGCCGCTTGAGGATGGTCCTGCTTATGAATTGCTCGCAAAGGGCGATACGGCGGGCGTGTTCCAGCTCGAGAGTACCGGGATGCGGTCGGTCCTGAAGGGCCTGAAGCCGGATAAGTTCGAGGATATCATCGCAATTGTGGCCCTGTACCGCCCGGGGCCCATGGAAAACATCCCAACCTATATCGACCGCAAGCACGGGCGGCTTGAGGTCGAATACCCGCATCCGATCCTTGAGGAAATCCTAGGCGAAACCTACGGCGTGATCATCTACCAGGAGCAGGTGATGCAGATCGCGCAGGTCATGTCCGGCTACAGCCTTGGGGAAGCAGACATCCTGCGGCGCGCCATGGGCAAGAAGATCAAGGAAGAGATGGACAAGCAGCGGGGCCGCTTCTGTGACGGCGCCGTTGAGCGTGGCATTGACGCGGAAAAAGCTAGCTATATCTTTGATCTTGTAACGAAATTCGCAAGCTACGGCTTCAACAAGTCCCACGCTGCGGCTTATGCGCTGGTGGCCTATCATACGGCATACCTGAAGGCCAACTTCCCAGTGGAGTTCATGGCGGCGATCATGACGCTGGACCTCGGGAACACCGACAAACTCGCGGCCTTCAAGCAGGAACTGCAGCGCATGGAAGTGCCGCTACTGTTGCCCGACATCAACCGCTCTTTCGTACCCTTTGTGGTCGAAACAGTTGAAGAACCTTATAGTGACGAGGAAGATCCACGCCACAACCTGGGTGTTCGCTATGCGCTTGGCGCCATCAAAGGCGTCGGTGAAAAGGCCATGGAAAGCATCATCGAGGAACGCGAGAAGAACGGCCTGTTCAAGGATATCTTCGATTTTGCCGAGCGTGTGGACCCCAAATATCTCAACAAACGCCAGATAGAGCGTCTGGCCTCGGCTGGCGCGTTCGATAGCCTTGAGCCCGACCGGGCAAAGGCCTATGCGGCGGCCGAGATGGTCATGCGCGTGGCCCAGATGGAAGCCAAGGAACGCGAAAGCGACCAGGTCAGCCTGTTTGGCGGGGAAATGGCCAAGAGCGTGGATCGCCCAAGCCTGCCGCAGGTCAGAAGCTGGACGGACACTGAAGCCCTTGAGTATGAGAAAAACGCGGTCGGTTTCTATATTTCAGCCCACCCACTGGATACATACGACACGATCCTGCAGCGCGAACGCATCATTCCCGCCAAGGAGGTCTATACCGATCCAGGCCTTATCGGCCAGACGGTTCGGATGGCAGGCGCAATTGCAGGCTACCGCGAGGGCAATACCAAGCGCGGCAGCAAATTTGGCCGCCTGACCCTGTCTGACCGCTCGGACGCCTTTGAGATCATGGCATTCGAAGATGACCTGGACGCCATCCGTGCCCGGGTGGAGGAGGGGTCCCCTGTGGTGGTGTCCGTCCAGATCAGAAAGCGGGATGATGACGACAGCATCGGCCTCTCGTGTCGCGGTATTGAAAGCCTGGAGCATGTGGCTTCGCAGTCTTCCAAGGGGCTGTTTGTTGAGGTGGAATCGGAAAAGGCCTTTACCGGCATCAAAGCCGCCCTAGATCGTAAAGCAGGCGGCAAAGGCCGCGTGACCATGCGGGTGCCGGTGGCTGATAACAGTCGCTATGCCGAATTCAAGCTGCCGGGGCGCTTCAAGGTGACGCCGGAACTGAAACAGGCTGTTGCCGCTGAAATGGGTGTTCTGTCCGTAGAGGAAGTATAACTTGGACCATAGCCGCAAGATCGCTTTTCCCAAACCAGCCTCGTCCATCATGGTGATCCGTGACGGGCAGGGTGGCTTGGAAGTCCTGATGATCGAACGGGCCAAAACCATGAAGTTCGCACCCGGCGCTTTTGTGTTCCCCGGCGGCAAGGTCGACAAGGCCGACATGCAGGGTTGGCGCTGGCAGGGCATCACCACCGGCCGCAGCGCCATGCGCGATTTCCCTTACCGGGTTGCGGCGCTTCGGGAACTCTATGAAGAAGCGGGTATACTACTGAGCGACAAGTCACCCAAACGGGCGCTTGCGAACGCAGCCCCGTTCGCCAGCATGGTGCGCATGGCTGGCGTGAAGCTTGATATCCTAAATATGGTGCCGTTCGCCCATTGGGTGACACCGGAACCTATGCCGCGCCGGTTCGACACGCACTTCTATCTGGCGCCCCACAACGGCGATACAGCGCTGCATGACGGCAATGAAGCCATTTCCTTTCGCTGGGTGAACCCCCGGCGCATTCTGGATGACTGGGAAAACGACCGTATTCCGCTGATGTTCCCGACACGCCTTAATTTGATGAAACTGGCGCGGGCCACCACCGTGAATGAAGCGCTCAGGCAGGCGCGGCGTGCAAGGGTTATCCGCACTTTGCCTGTGGTTCATATGGGCCAGGCCGGGGTAAAACTGACCATCGATCCGGCAACCGGGTTCGGCGTTACGGCGGCCACGCCGAAAGAACTTTCCGTCGAAGCGAGCGGAATAGCAAAAAAAGCTTGATCTACCCCCATTAAAGGCCTATACGACGCGCGACTTCACACGTGGGTGAAGGCTTCCTGCTGTGTTGGCAGGCCGCCATCCGGTGTTTCGGGAAATGGTTTTCCGATACGCACGCCCACGGAGGCTTAACCGGAAAAGGAGTAGTATTATGGCGATGCCAGTAGTCGACATGCGCGCCCTCTTGGAAGCAGGCGTTCACTTTGGTCACCAGACCCACCGTTGGAACCCGAAAATGGCGCCGTTTATCTTCGGCGAGCGTAACGGCGTTCACATCATTGACCTGTCCCAAACCGTTCCATACTTCCAGCGTGCTCTGCAGGCTGTTCGTGACGTTGTTGCCGGCGGCGGCCGCGTTCTGTTCGTTGGTACAAAGCGTCAAGCATCCCCAATCATTGCTGAAGCTGCAAAGCGTTGCGGCCAGTACTATGTAAACCACCGTTGGCTCGGCGGCATGATGACCAACTGGCAGACCATCAGCCAATCCATCAAGCGCCTGAAGCAGCTCAACGAGCAACTCGGTCAAGAGCACACTGGTCTGACCAAGAAAGAAACTCTGCAGCTGACGCGCCTGCGCGACAAGCTCGAGCTTTCCCTGGGCGGTATCCAGGACATGGGCGGTCTGCCAGACATTATTGTTGCTGTTGACGTAATCGGTGACGACCTCGCGATTGCTGAAGCCAACCGTCTGCACATCCCTGTTGTTGGCGTTATCGACACCAACTCCAAGCCAGAAGGCGTTGATTACCCAATCCCAGGCAACGACGACGCGACCCGTGCGCTGCGTCTGTACTGCGACCTGCTTGCTGAAGCAGCTCTGGACGGTATTCAGGCTGAACTGGCTGCTCAGGGCGTTGACCTTGGTGCTCAGGCCGCTCCAGTTGAAGAAGCTGTGGCTGAAACTGAAGTTGAAGCTGAAGCTGCACCAGCTGAAGAAGCTGCTGCTGAAGCTCCAGCCGAAGAGAAGAAGCCAGCGAAAAAAGCTGCTGCAAAGAAGGCTCCAGCCAAGAAAGCTGCGCCTAAGAAAGCTGCAAAAGCTGCTGACGCCGACAAGGCTGAGTAACACTTTTCATAGCGGGCTCCCGAAAGTCTCGGCTTTCGGGGGCTTCCTCATATCTACACTTTAGATCTCCACAGATCGTAAGGGGAATTCCGATGGCACAAATTACTGCCGCACTTGTAAAAGAACTGCGTGAGACTTCCGGCGCAGGCATGATGGATTGTAAAAAAGCGCTTGCAGAAACAGACGGCAACCTTGAAGCCGCTGTTGACTGGCTGCGCACCAAAGGTCTTGCTGCTGCTGCGAAGAAATCCGGCCGCGTTGCTGCTGAAGGCCTTGTTGGCGTTAAAGCGGCTGGCACCAAAGCCGCTGTAATCGAAATCAACTCCGAAACTGACTTCGTTGCCCGCAACGAGAAATTCCAGAAGTTCGTTGGCGACCTGGCTGGCGTTGCTCTGGAAGTTGGTACCGATGTTGAAGCAATTGCTGCTGCAACCTACCCAGGTTCCTCCAAGCCAGTTTCTGAAGTCCTGACCGACAATATCGCAACCATCGGCGAGAACATGACTATCCGTCGTGCCGCTGTTGCTGAAGTTGAAAGCGGCCTTGTTGCTTCTTACATCCACAGCGCTGTTGCTGATGGCATGGGCAAAATCGCCGTTCTGGTTGCCCTGAAATCCGACGCTGGTGAAGACGTTCTGGCGCCTCTGGGCAAACAGCTTGCAATGCACATTGCCGCTGCCAACCCAGCGTCCCTGTCTGAAGCTGACCTGGACCAGGAAATCGTAGAGCGCGAGAAGCAGGTACAGATCGAGAAAGCCAAGGAATCCGGCAAGCCAATGGAAATCATCGAGAAGATGATCGTTGGCCGTATGCGCAAGTTCCTTGAGGAAATCGTTCTTCTGAAACAGACGTTCGTTATCGACGGCGAAAGCAAGATCGAAGACGTAATTGCAAAAGCTGCGAAAGACGCTGGCACTGCAATTGAACTCGTAAGCTTCGTACGCATGGAAATGGGCGAAGGTCTCGAGAAGAAAGAAGACGACTTCGCTGCGGAAGTGGCTGCTGCTGCAGGCGTTTAAGGCGCACCGCCAAAGAGTTGAAAAGCCCAGGAGGTTTCTCCTGGGCTTTTTTATGAGGTATTCCGCCAGCCAAGTGCGGCGTTGAAGCTAAGCGCATTTTTATTTAAAACTTCGGTAGCCTTGTCCCGCCCAAGCGGATAAGCTGCTGCGGGCAAGAATAAACACCAGATTTCAAGGTGTAAGGGGAGATACTGGCTGATGTCCAATGAGCCAAGATTTAAACGTGTATTGCTGAAACTTTCGGGCGAAGCGCTGATGGGCGACGGCAGTTATGGGATCGATCCTGTAACGGCTAACCGGGTGTCCCAGGAAATTAAACGCGCCCGGGAAATCGGCACCGAAGTATGCGTGGTTGTCGGTGGCGGCAACATCTTCCGCGGCATCAAGGGTGCTGCAGAAGGCCTTGACCGGTCCACAGCCGACCATATGGGCATGCTGGCGACTGTGATGAACGCGCTGGCGCTTCAGAATGCGCTCGAGAAGGTGGGCGTGGACACACGGGTACTGTCTGCCATTCCGATGGCCAGTGTGAGCGAGCCCTATATCCGCCGCCGGGCGATCCGCCACCTGGAAAAGGGGCGCGTGGTTATCTTCGCAGCCGGTACAGGCAACCCATTCTTTACAACGGACACCGCCGCAGCCCTACGGGCAGCTGAGATGAACTGTAATGCGCTTCTGAAGGGCACACAGGTTGATGGTGTCTATAACGCGGATCCGAAAAAAGACCCGTCGGCTGTCCGCTATGAGCACCTGTCCTACATGGATGTGCTGCGGCAGGACCTGAAAGTCATGGACGCATCGGCGATTTCGCTGAGCCGCGAAAACAATATTCCAATTGTTGTCTTTTCTATTCAAACGCAAGATGAGCTGGTGAAGGTCCTTCAGGGCGAAGGAACCTGCACAATCGTGGGTGAGGAATAAACATGAGTGACGAAGAACTTGATCTGAACGATATCGAACGCCGCATGAAGGGGGCTGTTGAGGCGCTGAAGCATGAATATGCTGGCCTGCGCTCCGGTCGGGCAACAACCAGCCTGCTGGACCCGGTAACGGTGGATGTATATGGCGCCAACATGCCGCTGAACCAGGTGGGAACTGTTGGTGTGCCCGAGCCACGCATGCTGTCGGTCCAGGTCTGGGATAAAAGCAATGTGTCAGCCGTTGAGAAGGCAATTCGCAACTCTGGCCTTGGCCTGAACCCGATGATCGATGGTCAGTTGGTTCGCATTCCAATTCCTGAGCTCAATGAAGAGCGTCGGGCGGAACTGGCCAAGGTTGCTGCGAAATACGCCGAGACGGGCCGTATCGCAATCCGCAACGTGCGCCGCGATGGCATGGATCAGCTGAAGAAGATGGAAAAAGACAAATCCATCAGCGAAGACGATCACAAGATGTATGCCGACGAAGTTCAGGAGCTGACCAACAAGTTCGTTGGTGAAGTGGACGAACTTCTGCAGGCCAAAGAAAAAGAAATCATGCAGGTCTAACATGGTAGCTCAGGCCCAGCCTATCGAAGAGGCGCCCGCTGCGGCGCCTCCAAAACATGTTGCCATCATTATGGACGGCAACGGCCGATGGGCGGCGCAAAAAGGCAAGCCACGGTCTGCAGGCCATCGGCGGGGGGCGGAAGCCGTTCGCGAGGCCATTGAAGGTGCCCTGGATCTGGGTATCGGGTATCTGACGCTATACGCTTTTTCATCTGAAAACTGGAACCGCCCAGAAGACGAAGTGCGGGATTTGATGGGGCTTTTGAAGCTGTATCTGAACCGCGAAGTCAAGACCATGCACAAGCAGAAGGTTCGCCTGCGTGTCATAGGCCGTCGGGACAAGCTTTCTGCTGACATCCAGAAAATGATCGAGCGGGCCGAGGATCTGACTGCCGAGAATGACAGGATGACGCTTGTGATTGCGCTCAGCTACGGCAGCCGGGATGAAATCCTGGATGCGGCGCAAAAGCTGGCCCGCAGGGTCGCAAGTGGTGAGATGGCAGCGGAAGAAATTACAGAATCTGTTTTTGAGAATGCCCTGACAACGCACGGCCTCCCAGACCCGGACCTGATCATCCGCACCAGCGGTGAACAGCGCTTGTCCAATTTCCTTTTGTGGCAGGCAGCGTATTCGGAGTTCCTGTTTCTGGATCTCTTGTGGCCGGACTTCACCAAAGAGGCATTCGCTGAGGCTGTGTCCGATTTTCATAACCGCGACCGCCGATTTGGTGTGCGCCCATAAAGAATAGGGTGCCCGTATGCCTCTTGGGATTTCAGATAATTTATTCAAGCGCATCGTGTCGGCCGTGCTGCTGCTGCCTGTGGTGCTTTGGCCGATATATGTCGGCGGTTGGTGGTTTGCTGCTCTTCTGGCTCTGGGCGGCGCCCTGATGATCATTGAATGGTGCGACCTGACCAAGATTGAACCCCAGTTGTTGCACGGTCTGTCTGCTGTCCTGATGGCAACCGTCGTACCTCTTTTGCTCGTGACCGGATTTGACACTGCCGCCTTGTTGATTGGCGCCCTGGTAGGCCTTTCCCTTGTCGGTGGCCTGCTGGTCAGGGTTGAGCGCACGCTGGGCTGGTGGCTTACGGGCTTGGGGTATGTGGCGCTGCCGCTTGTGGCGCTGTTTTATGTGCGCGAGGCCAGTGCTTTGGTAGTTTTCTGGGTGTTTCTGGTGGTTTGGGCGACCGACGTTGGCGGCTATTTTGCCGGTAAAGGCATTGGCGGGCCGAAGCTCGCACCGAAGATCAGCCCAAAGAAGACCTGGGCAGGCCTTTTGGGCGGTATGGGGCTTAGCGCGGTTGTCAGCGTTGCCTTTGCGGCCATCTTTGACTTTGAGAGCAGCTATTGGTGGATTGCCGGGCTTCTGGCGGCCTGGGCCCAGGTCGGAGACTTGCTTGAAAGCGGTATCAAGCGTTCCTTCGGGGTCAAGGACTCTGGTGGTTTGATCCCTGGGCATGGCGGCTTGCTTGACCGGGTGGACGGCCTTGTGTTCGTCGCCCCTGCTGTCGCGGTCTTGATGGCTTATCAGCCCTTATTCGGTTTTGAGTTATAGTGATGAGCGACACAGTGAAAAAAAGCGTAACGGTTTTGGGCGCGACCGGGTCGGTGGGCCAAAGCACGCTTGACCTGGTTTCAAGAAATCCAAATAAATTCAATATTATAGCGCTTACTGCTTATAGTCGAGTTGAAGAGTTGGCCAAGTCGGCAATTGCTTTCAAGGCCCAGCTTGCGGTCATCGGCGATGAAAGCAAACTGGTGGTACTCAAGGATCTGCTTGAGGGCACCGGTGTAGAGGCTGCCGCAGGCGAGGAGGCTTTGATTGATGCCGCCGCGCGACCGTCGGACATTGTGATGGCTGCCATTGTTGGCGCTGCAGGCCTTCGGCCCACTATGGCGGCTGTCAGGCGCGGGGCGACGGTGGCGCTTGCCAACAAGGAATGCCTGGTGTGTGCCGGTGACCTGCTGATGACAGAGGTTGCAGAACATGGTGCGACGCTTTTGCCGGTGGATTCCGAACATAACGCGATCTACCAGGTTTTCGACTTCGGTGCCGCCAAGTCAGTTGACCGCCTGATCCTGACTGCGTCGGGTGGCCCATTCCTGGGCCGGAGCCGGGCAGACCTCATGGGTGTTACGCCGGCGCAGGCCGTGGCACACCCCAATTGGGACATGGGCGCCAAGATATCAGTCGATTCCGCGACCATGATGAACAAGGGTCTCGAGGTGATTGAGGCTTTCCACCTTTTTCCAGTCACCAAGGACCAGATCGAGGTGTTGGTACACCCGCAATCAGTGATCCATTCAATGGTCGAATACCATGACGGCAGTGTGCTGGCCCAGCTTGGCTCACCTGACATGCGTACGCCGATCGCCTATAGCCTTGCATGGCCTGAGCGGATGGAAGCGCCGGTAAAGCGTCTATCGCTTGCAGAGATCGGATCGCTTACCTTCCAGGCACCGGATTATGAGGCATTCCGCTGCCTTGCGCTGGCCAAAGAAGCGCTTGACGCGGGTGGGGCAGCCCCGGCAGTGTTGAACGCCGCAAATGAGATTGCTGTGGAGGGGTTCCTGACGGGCCAGATTGGCTTTATGGATATCCCATCACTTGTAGAGGAAACTCTTGCCCAAACTGACATGAAAGCGCCACAATCGCTGACGAATGTGTTTGAAATCGACCAAGAGGCACGGCGCATAGCCGGGCTACAGTTGGCAAGCCGGAAGAAGTAAGGATTACTCTATGGAGACGGAAGGCCCAGGACTGTTTTTCACCATCGCTGCCTTTATCGGGGGCTTCAGCCTGCTCGTGTTTATCCATGAGTGGGGCCACTATATTGTGGGCCGGATTTTCGGCGTGAAGATCGAGACTTTCTCGATTGGCATGGGCAAGGAACTGATAGGGCGGACCGATAAACGGGGCACCCGTTGGAAGTTCAGCGCGATTCCGCTTGGTGGGTACGTGAAATTCTATGGCGACGCCTCTGCAGCCAGCAACCCCGGCGATATTCCCGAAGGCATGACGGATGAAGAAAAGGCGGTTTGCTACCACTTCAAGCCACTCTGGCAGCGGGCCCTGATTGTGTTTGCTGGCCCCGCAGTCAATTTGATCGCAGCATGGATGGTGTTCTCGGGCCTCGTTTACATGAACGGTATGGTGGTCACTGACCCAGTTGTTGTAACTGTGTCGGAAAACTCTGCAGCCTCTGAGGCCGGGGTTCAGAGCCGCGACAGAATCTTGGAAATCGACGGGACTGAAGTTGAGCGCTTCGACGATATTGCGCGTATCATTCGCCTGCATCCTGGTCAGCGCCTCGAGATGATTGTTGAGCGGGATGGACAGGAGACTGTTCTTTACCCGGTCATTGGTATCGAGTATTTCGTTGACCGATTTGATAACCAATATCCATACGGCTTGTTGGGGGTCAGCAATTACAGTGAAGAGGGTGGCACACCCTACACGCGCCGGATCGAAGACCCGGGCATGTTTCTCTCGCTTCATGAGGGTGGTCGCCGTCTGGTGGGGACGACCAAATCCATGTTCACAACGCTGGGGCAGATGCTCTTGGGTGTTCGCTCGATGAAAGAACTTGGGGGCATTCCGCGGATTGCCAATGCGCTTGGGGAAGCAGCGCATGCAAGTGTTGAGTATTTTGTCTGGATGCTGGCGATGTTGTCGCTCAATTTGGGCATTATCAATCTGTTACCGATTCCCGTGCTGGACGGGGGCCATCTTCTCTACTATGGCCTTGAAGCAATTAAGGGTTCTCCCATCAGCAAGAAGGCTCAGGAAGCCGGTTTTGTGGCGGGATTTGCCTTAATGTTGATTTTTATGCTGCTTGTCACACTGAATGACTTGCAATCCATGGCGCTCTAGGCCAATTTCACCGCCATTGTCGCTAAAAAAATATGAATGGGCAGGAATAAGTTGCGTTTTTTTAAGATGTGCGTGATGTGGCGCTTTATTGTAGCGCTATCGATCGGGGGAGCTTCGCTAACAGGGCCAGCAATGGCACAGCAGCCAGCTGCTCAACAGGCTCCTATTATTCGTCAGATCAGTGTGATCGGCAACGAACGGGTTGAGCCGGAGACCATTGCGTCTTACCTGGCTGTTCAGCCTGGGCAGCCGTTTGACCCTGAAAGGCTTGATATCAGTCTGAAGAACCTGTTTGCGACAGGCTTGTTCTCGGACGTTGAGCTTTCTGAAAACCAGGGCGCCCTGATTGTCCGCGTGGTTGAGAACCCAATCATCAACCGTATTATCTTTGAAGGAAACAAACGCCTTGATCGCGATGAACTGATTGAAGAGGCGCGCTTGCGCCCACGTCAGGTCTTTACCCGCGCCAAGGTGCGTGCCGATGTTCAGCGGATGCTGGAGCTGTATCGGCGGTCCGGTCGTTTTGCCGCCATCATCGAACCTAAGGTGGTGCAGCTGGAACAGAACCGTGTTGACCTGCTTTATGAAATCCAGGAAGGCCCGAAGACCAAAGTTAGCCGCATCAACTTCATCGGTAACAAAGTGTTCAGTGATGGCGATCTGCGCGACGTTCTGGCGACTAAAGAATCCCGCTGGTGGAAAATCTTTACCTCAAACGACACATTTGATCCGGACCGTTTGGCCTATGACCAACAGGTGCTGCGTCAGCATTATCTGAATGAAGGTTTTGCAGACTTCCGGACTGTTTCCGCGATTTCCGAGCTGACACCTGATCGGGAAGACTTCTTCATTACCTTCACGGTGGAAGAAGGTGAAGTCTACGAATTCGGTACCATCGACGTGGAAAGTGAAATTCGCGACGTGGACGCCAGCCTGTTCCGTGCATTCCTGCTGATGCGCGAAGGCATGACATATAACGCCGAAGCAATTGAGAAAACCGTAGAATCGCTATCCAACGCTGCCGGCCTCTTGGGCTATGCCTTTGTGGACGTAAGGCCACAGATCAGCCGCGACCGTGAGGCACGCAAGATCAACATCACCTTCCGCGTGCTTGATGCACCGCGGGTTTATGTTGAACGGATCAATATCGGCGGCAACGTGGTGACGCTCGACCGTGTAATTCGTCGGGAATTCCGCCTTCAGGAAGGTGATGCCTTCAACTCTGCGCTCGTTAGCCGTTCCGAGACGCGTTTGAAGCGTCTTGATTTCTTCCGCGAGGTTACGATCGATCAGATCCAGGGATCTGAGCCGGACCGTATGGTGCTGGATGTGACAGTAGAAGAGCAGGCAACGGGGCAATTGAATCTGGGTGCCGGCTTCTCGAGCCTCGAGAACTTCATTTTCGACTTCTCGATCCAGCAACGCAACTTCCGTGGTATGGCGCAGGATCTACGTCTGGGGCTGCGCCTTTCCGGAACACGTCAGGAAATCGATCTTGGCTTTACAGAGCCGTATTTCCTTGGCCGCCGCGTGGCCGCAGGCTTCGATATCTTCGCCCGTAAAGTAGACTCCAGCTCGTTTGGCTCGTTCTTCGATACCAAATCACTGGGCTTCTCTTTGCGCGCTGGTATGGCGGTTAGCGAATATTGGACACTGTCCACTCGCTACACACTGCGTCGCGACAATGTCAGCATCCTGGATGGCTTCCTCAACAGCTTCTTCCAGAATTTCTACAATGTTCGCACAACCGACGGTGTGACTGACGAAGATGAGATCACGCGTCGTGTTGGCCTGTATGATGTAAACGGCGATGGCGCTGTAACACTGGCTGACTTCGATACTGATGGTAGTGGCGTGTCAAGCATCTCAGACCTCAGCGTCGACGAGCGTTCTGTCGCCCTGAGCCGTGGTATTCAGGATTCGCTTGGTAACCGCTATCAGTCGATCCTAGGCTATACACTCGGTTTCAACACGCTCAACAGTGTCATCCGCCCAACACGCGGTCACAGCTTCTACTTCAGCCAGGACTTTGCTGGCCTGGGTGGCGATGTGCGGTATCTGCGTTCGTCGATCAACTTCGACAATTACTGGACGCCGTGGCAGGGCTGGACCTTCCGTATTGGCGGCGAGACCGGCATCATTCATGGCCTTGGCCAGGACATTCGTTTGTCGGACAAGTTCTTTATCGGTGGGCCGCGTATCCGCGGTTTCGATACAGCCGGTATGGGGCCGCGTGACTTCAGCAGCGAACAGTCGCTGGGTGGTACGGCCTACTATATTGGCCGTGGCGAACTTTTCTTCCCGCTAGGGGACGCAGCACTTGAATCCGGTATTCAGGCATCGGCCTTTGTCGATGTTGGCTCCTTGTTCCGCGCACAAGAAGACGAGCTGCTGGAATGTACCTTCTCGCAGGCTGATTTTGATGCGGCAGAGGCTGACAGCAATCTCTCCAGCCTGAACACAAACTGTCTTTCGGGTAACTCGCCTGCACCTCGGATTTCCGTGGGGATTGGCTTCTCCTGGCAGTCGCCATTCGGACCTTTCCGGATCGATCTGTCGAAGACATTGAAAAAACAATTGGGCGACCGCACGCAGACGCTGCAGTTTAACGTCGGGACCGCCTTCTAAGGGTGAAACTAGGGAAAATATAATGGGTAACATGTTTAAATCACTGAAAATGGCTGTTGTGGGCGCGCTTGCAGCGCTGACCATCACGACAGTCGCGACGGCACAGATCCTGACCGTAGACGACGAGCGCGTTGAGCGTGAAGCGGCGGCATACAAGGATTTCAACCTGCAAACTGCAGAGCTGCGCCAGAATATCCTTCAGTTGCGCCAGTTCATCACCCGTGGCGGTGTTGTTGAGCAGCAGCTGGCCGACCTTGAAAAGCGCAAGGCAATCATCGGCAACGACAAGTATGAAGAAGAAAAACGCAAGCTTGAGAGCCAGTATGTTCAGGCGCAGCAAGCCCTGAGCCAGCTGGAGTATACTTTCGATAAACTGCGTCAGGAAGCCATGGTTCAGGTTGAGCGTGCGCGCCAGCCGGTTATTCGTGCGCTGCTCAATGATCGCAAGGCGCAGGTTATCATGCTGAAGCGCCTGGTTCTGGGCTCTGCAGCGGGCATCGACGTAACCACAGAGTTCATCGAAAAGCTTGATGCTGAGCTGCCGACTGTGTCACTGAACATGCCGCAGAAAGCTGATGATGCAGCTGCGCCGGCGCAGGGCGAAGGCCAGTAAGCAGGGATCTGACCAATGGCGTTTGATATCCAGAAAATCATGGAATCGATACCGCACCGGTATCCTTTCCTGCTGGTGGACAAAGTGGTTGACGTGGTACCAGGCGAAAGTGCGACCGGTATCAAGAATGTCACCATCAACGAGCCATTCTTCCCGGGGCATTTCCCGCAAAAGCCGGTGATGCCGGGTGTGCTAATCCTGGAGGCCATGGCTCAGACAGCCGGCGTGCTGGCGATTGACTTCCTGGGCGAAGACGCCCGCGGCAAGGTGGTTTACTTCATGGGCATTGACGGCGCGAAGTTTCGCAAACCGGTTGGCCCTGGTGACCGCCTGGAAATGAAAGTCGTCAAGACCCGCGGCGGCGGTGCTGTGTGGAAATTTGACGCGCAAGCCTTCGTCGATGGCGAACTGGTGACGGAAGCCAAGCTGACAGCCATGCTCGGCGCAAGCTAGGGCGGTAACAATATCAGAATTCGGAAAGGCGGCCCCTGAGGCCGCCTTTTTATTTGGCTATGCGGTTCTGACGGCCATTCGCGACAAAACCAATCGCCGCGCCCAATAAGGTTCCTGTGACTTCCAACGACAGGACACCGGCTATTGCCAGAATAGCGATGATAGGTAGAACTACGGTTGCTATAGCAAATTGGTTGATGCTTTCGCCAATTCCCTTGCCCGCGCCCTTGTTCCTGTTGACGGCCATTCCAACCGTGGAAGCCAGAGCCACAAGGGCCAGGCAGATAATGGCGATGTTGGTTGCTGTCAGCTCCATCTCACGTCTCCCTATAAGGTCGCATGGCAGTATGACACAGAATTGCAGGCAAGAAAAAAGCCAGCCCCGAGGGACTGGCTTTTGAATTTCTCTGACTAACGCAGTTTAGCGCTTTTCTACCGGTACATAGTCCCGCTTCGGTGCGCCAGTGTAGAGCTGACGAGGACGGCCGATCTTCTGGGTCGGGTCTTCGATCATTTCTTTCCACTGTGCAATCCAGCCGGCAGTCCGTGCAAGAGCGAACAGAACCGTGAACATCTCGGTCGGGAAGCCCATGGCCTTCAGGATGATGCCGGAATAGAAGTCTACGTTCGGGTAGAGCTTCTTCTCAACGAAGTAAGGGTCTTCAAGCGCAATCTTTTCAAGTTCCATCGCCACGTCAAACAGCGGATCGTCCACACCCAGTTCCTGCAGAACTTTGTGGGCGGTATCGCGCATCACGGTCGCCCGTGGGTCGAAGTTCTTATAGACGCGGTGACCAAAGCCCATCAGGCGGAATGGATCGTTGCGGTCTTTGGCGCGTGCCACGAACTCAGGAATACGGTCAACGGTGCCGATTTCCGCAAGCATGTTCAGGCAGGCCTCATTGGCGCCGCCATGGGCAGGGCCCCAGAGGCACGCAATACCAGCAGCGATACAAGCAAACGGGTTGGCGCCAGAGGAGCCAGCCAGACGGACAGTCGATGTTGACGCGTTCTGCTCGTGGTCAGCGTGCAGGATGAAGATCAGGTCCATGGCTTTTTCAAGCGTCGGGCTGACCTTATATTGTTCTGCAGGCACTGAGAACATCATGTGCAGGAAGTTGCCCGCGTACGACAGGTCGTTGCGTGGATATACGAACGGTTGGCCGACCGTATATTTGTATGCCATTGCCGCGATCGTCGGAATTTTGGCGATCAGGCGGTAGCTTGCCACCATGCGCTGGTGCGGGTCGTTGATATCAGTGCTGTCGTGATAAAATGCCGACAGGGCACCAACAACACCCACCATGACGGCCATAGGGTGTGCGTCGCGGCGGAAGCCAAGGAACAGGCGGTGCAGCTGCTCGTGCACCATTGTGTGGTGGGTAATATCCCACACAAACTTCTCTTTTTCAGCTTTCGTGGGCAGTTCGCCAAACAGCAGGAGGTAGCAGCATTCCATGAAGTCGCTATCGGCCGCCAGCTGTTCAATTGGGTATCCGCGGTATTGCAATTCGCCTTTTTCACCATCGATATAGGTGATTTTAGACTCACAGCTCGCAGTCGATGTAAATCCAGGGTCAAAGGTGAACATGCCCGTCTGCGCATAAAGCTTGCGGATATCAATCACCTTCGGACCTACAGACCCCTCCATCACAGGAAGGTCGACGTCTTCGCCGGCGCCGGCCAGTTTAAGGGGATCATTTGTCATGGTCCAAACTCCTTCATAAAAAATACAGTCTGCCGGGGCAGACCTACAAGGCTAAGCGGCAATGAGGTCCCTCAAGCGACCGATCGTTTCTTCCTGGCCCAAAATCTCCAGGGTTTCTACCAGGTCACCGCACTGTCTTCCGCCAGTTACGGCAGCCCGGACCGGCTGCATCACTTTGCCTAGTTTTAATTCCTCCGCTTCCGCGAAAGAGAAAATGGCAGCTTTAATAACTGAAGCTTCCCAGTCAGTTACTGCTTCCAATTCATTTGCCACTTTACCCATCAAGGCAGGCATATCGCCTTGCAGGGCTTTGGCAGCATTCTCGGTAAGGCTTAGCGGGCGAACGTTACAGAACAGAGACGCATTCTCTGTAACGTCAGGCATCCGCTTCGCACGTTCCGCCAAGGCGGGCAGGCCCTTGATAAGGCGCTCTTCCTCAGCAGTTTCAAGTGTGTGACCCACTTCCTTTTCTAGATCGTTTCTGATCAGGGACAAGAGCGCGTCAGGATTTAAATTGCGAATATAGTGGCCATTCAGATTGTCGAGCTTGTCGAAATCGAAACGGGCAGCACCTTTACCGACATTTTCAAGACTAAACCATTCAATAGCCTGTTCGGTAGAGATAATTTCATCATCGCCGTGGCTCCAGCCAAGACGCAGCAGATAATTGCGCATCGCGGCAGGCAGATAGCCCATGTCGCGGTATGCTTCCACACCAAGCGCACCGTGGCGCTTCGACAGTTTCTTGCCGTCCGGACCATGAATGAGCGGGATATGAGCGAGCACGGGCGGCGTCCATCCCATGGCTTCATAAATCTGGTGCTGGCGGAAGGCGTTATTGAGGTGGTCATCGCCGCGTACAATATGGGTTACGCCCATATCGTGGTCGTCCACAACGACAGCCAGCATATAGGTTGGCGTACCGTCAGAGCGGAGAATGATCATATCATCCAGGTTGCTGTTCTGGACAGTAACCTTGCCCTGAACGGCATCCGAAATGGTGGTTTCGCCTTCACGGGGCATGCGAATGCGGATGGAATAGGGCGCGCCTTCAGGGGCTTCGCTTTCGTCCCGGTCGCGCCACAGGTCACCACGGAAGTTGCCGCCGCTTGCGCGGGCTGCATCGCGGGCTGCCGTCAGTTCTTCAGAAGTGGCGAAACACTTGTATGCCTTGCCTTTCTCGAGTAGCTCACGGGCAATTTCCGCGTGACGCTCCGCCCGGCCTGCCTGGCTGATGGCATCACCGTCCCAGTCCAGCTCGAGCCATTTCATGCCTTCAAGAATGGCGTCAATTGCTTCGTTGGTGGAACGCTTTTTATCGGTGTCTTCAATGCGTAGCAGGAATTTTCCGCCAAAGTGGCGGGCAAGAAGCCAATTATACAAAGCGGTGCGGGCCCCGCCGATATGGAGAAATCCAGTCGGAGAAGGCGCAAATCGTGTAACCACAGTGGGCATGTCAGTTTGCATGCTCAGGAACTAAACCCTTGTTGTTTATAACAAATATAGGACGCTGGAAAAGTGATGGAGCGGCCTAAAAGAAAATTTGATTGGCTTGTATCACATGTTTCTTCACAACACAAATTGCAGTGCAGCAATTTTTTATGTTCCGACACAAAAATCAAAGCGATACTATACCTCTGATCGCAAGAATTCATCCTTTAATAGGCGGAACTGTGCCCACTTTCATCCTCAAGGCCCCGGCGTTGCCCTTCAAGCGAGGTTATGACGCACTGCAACACGTGCACGGGGAGTGGCGCCTGATGATTATGGTGGCCGCCTTCGCGTCAGGGTGCCTGCTCCAAATCGTGCCGAATAGTGAAATATTCACCTTGTCCTGGCTGTTGTTCATGGCGGCATCAGTCCTGGTGGCGGCATTTGTCGCCCGCCAGCTTCAGCGGACAGCGGTCCAGATGATACTGGCATTGTTGATGGGGATGGTATGTGCGGCAGCTCGAATTGACAGGCTTCACGCCCCCGCTTTCGGGCCTGAGCGCTATGTTTCGCTTGAAGGCAGCGTGAAAACGGTGGAGGCGCGCCCGGGCGGCTCAACACGTCTCATCGTCCTACCTTCTGCGATGGAGGGCGAGACCGAAAGCCTGCCTCTGAGCGTGCGGCTGCTGGTTCGTACGGACATAAGGGGCGAGCTGACGCCGGGCACTATGGTTCGCACACAGGCGCTTCTGCATGAACCGCGGGGCGCCATAACGCCGGACGGGTTCAATTTCGCCCGAAAAGCCTATTTTGACGGCATTGGCGCAGAAGGCTTTGCAGTCGCGCCCATTGATGTCCTTGGCATGCCGGAGACCGGCGGGCTTGGCGTGGCAGCTGGCATTGAGGGCATCAGGCAGCAGGTAGCGCAGCGCATCATGGCAAGGCAGCCCGATCAGTCTGGTGCCGTGGCCGTTGCCTTGCTGGTGGGCTACCGGCACTATCTGACCGACCAGACAGTGGATGATTTCCGCGATGCCGGGCTGGCGCACCTGATGGCAATATCAGGGCTGCATATGGGACTGATCACCACGGCCGCTTTCTTTCTGTTCGAATTCCTGTTTGCAGCCTTTCCCGGGATTGCGCTTCGTGTGCCGCCGCGCAAACTGGCCGCAGTTGCTGCCTGGAGTGTGGCGCTTGGGTATTTGCTGCTGTCGGGCATGAGCACAGCCACTGTGCGGGCCTTTATCATGGTTTCAATTGGGTTGCTGGCAATCCTCCTGGACCGCCGGGTCCTGTCGCTCCGTAATGTGGCGATTGCTGCTGGCATTATCCTGAGCCTTTGGCCTGAAGCGATTCTTTCTGTCGGTTTCCAGATGTCGTTTTCAGCAACATCGGCGCTTGTGGTGGCATATGAGCGATTGGCCAAGTCGACTTTTCGAATGCCCATGGGGCAGGGGCTTTTGGCCAAGGTGGGCCGCTTTCTGGCCATGACTGCCTTTACAACCATTGTGGCGGAAATCGCTGTGGCGCCTTTTGCGCTCTATCATTTCCAGGCCACGCCGCTGGTTGGGCTGGGGGCCAACCTGTTGGCGGTTCCGATTGTCAGCCTTGTTGTGATGCCACTTGCGCTTCTGGCCTTGCTGGTGATGCCGCTGGGCTGGGATGGTCCGGTTTTGCACCTGATGGGGGCCGCGCTGGATCTGGTGCGGGGTGTCGCCGGGGCGTTCGGCGCCCCTAGTTACGGGGTCGCCCACATCCCCCAGCAATCCGCGGCCTTCATTGTTGTCGCCAGTATCGTCTTGTTTCTCTGCCTGCTTTTGAAGAGCCGGACAGTGTGGGTTCCGGTCGTTGCAGGCCTACTGGCCGTTCCCTTCCTGTATCAAGACGCAAGGAATGATCTGCTGATTGATAGCGGCGGAAACATCATTGCGGTTTTTGACCAGTCAGCAGGGCGATTTGATATCTCGGGTGGGCGCCGTGGCAGCTTTAGGGACGATGCCTGGGCACGATACTGGGGTATTTCGCCCGACGAGGTGCCAGGACGCCTCAAACGTCAATGTGATAGTGACGGATGTCTCATCAGGTTACCGACGGGGTTGGTCGTCGCAACGGCACGAAGCCTTGGCGGTATGCGGCGAGACTGCGTCCAGGCAGATATTGTTATCATGCCGGTACGCTGGCGGCGCTATTGTCGTGGTAACGGCGTTAAACTATCCGAGGAGGGACTGGCGCGCTATGGCCCGGTGGCCTATGACCTGAAAACAGGCGAAGTACGCTGGAGCCGGGAACGGGGTAATCGGCCCTGGCATGCAGGGCCAAAAAAGGAGGGCTAGCCTCCAATAGCAGTCTGATCTTAGTGATACTGCCTCAAGAGGCCAACAAGACGGCCCTGAACCTGAACACGGTCCGCTTTCAGCACCTGGGTTTGGTAATCGCGGTTGGCAGGTACCAGCTCAACGAATTGACCATTGCGGCGCAGGGTCTTGAGCGTGGCTTCCTCGCGGTCCACCAGTGCAACAACGACTTCGCCATCACGCGCGGTGTTGACGCTTTCGATCACAACCGTATCGCCGTCCAGGATGCCCATTTCAACCATGGAATCGCCGGAGACTTCAAGCGCATAACAATCACCGCGGCCCATCATGGCGCCGGGGATTGAAACAAAACTGTCGCGGTTTTCCAGCGCCTCAATCGGCGTACCAGCTGCGATCTTGCCGTGAAGCGGGATTTCAAAACTGTCATCGCCAGCTGCAGAGGGCGCGGATGGCGTCTTTGCCTGGCCAAAGGGGGCGCTGATAACATTGTCGCCACCACGCTGCGGCGCTGCATTGTCTGGTGTCTTGAGAATCTCAATCGCGCGGGCCCTGTTGGCCATGCGGCGGATGAAACCACGTTCCTCGAGCGCATTGATCAGGCGATGAACACCGGACTTTGACTTAAGCCCAAGGGCGTCTTTCATTTCATCGAACGAAGGGGAAACACCTGAACTGGCCAGTCGCTCCTGAATAAAAAGCAACAGCTGGTTCTGTTTGGCGGTTAACATAGCTCCCTCCGGGTTTGTTTTCGATATGTTCTCTTTTAGTTCACCTTTTGGATGAATGTCAAGGCCTTCGGGTAATACACGCTAAAATGGGAGGAACGGTACCATGGTGCCGACCTTTGCCACTGGCGCGTTCGGCTCGCGCACAATCAGACCGTCACACTGCGCGAGAACCGATACCAGGCTGCTGTCCTGGGCGATAGCGGGATCGAGATGTCGGCTACCGGGTTCGCCGACCAGGCGGGCCCGCATGTAATGTTGCCGTGGGCCGTTTTCAGCGAGATCGGTGGCGAGCGGTAGCGGAACGCCGGCTGGAAGGGGCGCTGGCCGTCCCATCATCTGGTCCACGAGCGGCCGGGCGAACAGAAGGGCGCACACAAAGGCCGAAACCGGGTTGCCGGGCAAGCCGATCACCTTGGTCTGCCCCATTGTGCCAAAAATCAGGGGCTTGCCGGGGCGCATGGCGACCTTCCAGAAATCAAGCGCCATGCCTTCGGACGCCAAAGCCTGTTGCATGAAATCCTTATCGCCCACCGATGCGCCGCCGATTGTAATCAATATATCGGCGCCCGCAGCTTTCTTGACCGCAGCCTTGAGTGCTTTGAGGTCATCCCCGGTCTGGCCAAGAATGGTCACTTCGGCGCCCGCGTCGCTCAGTAGGGCGGAAATCTGTGGGGCCGTGCTGTTGACGGTCTCAAACGGCTCAAAATCCTTCTTGCCTGGCGGAACCAGTTCGTCCCCCGTCGCCAGAATTGCCACTTTGGGGGCACGGTGGACCATCAGATGGTCATACCCGGCACTAGCGGCCAGACCAATGGATTTGGGGCTGATGTAGGTTCCCTGGTCCAGCACAATCTGTTTCACGGCGAAATCAATGCCTGCCAGCCGAATATGGCGGCCAGCCTCAGGGCCTATTGCCGTCGTGACGCTATCGGCTTCCGCCGTGCAGTCTTCCTGCACAACCACTTGGTCGGCGCCTTCAGGGACAATGCCACCCGTGAAAATACGAACAGCTTCCCCGTCACCGCAGGCACTGGGAAACGGGCTTCCTGCCGCGCTTTCGCCAATCAGCTTCAGGGTTGTCGGTTTTCCTGTAAGGCTGCTGCTTTTGACCGCGTAGCCGTCCATGGCAGACATATCTGCGCCCGGCTGGGTGCGACGGGCAGTCAAAGGGGCTGCAAGCACGCGTCCTGAAGCCTTCTCAAGCACGATCTTTTCGGTTGTCAGGGGCTTTGTGGTTTCAACGATGCGTTTGAACGCGTCTTCAACAGAAATCATCATTCGGCCTCATAGGTTCCGGATTTGCCGCCTTCTTTGCGCAGCAGGCGGATACCTTCAATGCGCATGGCCTTATCGGCCGCCTTGGCCATGTCATAGATGGTCAGCGCCGCAACAGACGCAGCGGTCAGCGCTTCCATTTCCACGCCGGTCTGGCCCGTTACTTTCACATAAGCTTCGATCCGAAGCCTGGTGTCAGATGCAGGCGCGATCTCAACCTTGACGCTGGTAATCGGCAGGGGATGGCATAGCGGGATCAGGTCGCTGGTTTTCTTTGCTGCCATGATGCCGGCAAGCCGTGCAGCGCCAAGTACGTCGCCTTTGGGCAGGTCGCCAGCCTGAATAAGCTTGAGCGTTTCCGGCTTCATCTCGACAAAGGCTTCGGCGATGGCAATGCGGTGTGTCGCAGCCTTGTCCCCCACATCCACCATGTGCGCGGCACCGGTTTCGTCAATATGGGACAGCTTAGACATATATTATCCTTTTAGATTAGCGTGTTATGACGCTTTTTGAAGGTCACGCACCGCTTGTTCCACATCTGGTTGGCGCATGAAGGTTTCGCCTATGAGGAAACAATGTGCCCCAACCTGCGCACAGGCTGCAAGGTCCTCTTGGGTCCTGAGGCCAGATTCTGCAACAGCGATCTTACCTTCCGGGAAGCCGGGTACCAGCGAAAGCGTGGTCTCAAGCGAGACATCCATGGTTTTCAGGTTCCGGTTATTGACGCCTACAAGCGGGCTCTTGAGCCTCAGGGCGCGCTCAAGCTCGGGCGCGTCATGGACTTCAATCAGTACGTCCATACCCCACTTGTGCGCCTCAGCCTCAAGTTCAGCCGCGAGCGAATCATCAAGGGCCGCCATGATCAACAGGATACAGTCTGCGCCCAAACCGCGGGCTTCCGCTACCTGGTAAGGATCAACCATGAAATCTTTCCGAAGGCACGGCAGTGATACGGCTGCGCGGGCCGCCTTGAGATAGTCGTCATGTCCCTGGAAATAGGGCTCATCGGTCAATACAGACAGGCAGGAGGCACCGCCGCGCTCGTAAGCCTCTGCGAGCGTGGCTGGGTCGAAGTCGTCAGGCCGGATCAGGCCCTTCGAGGGGCTGGCCTTTTTGATCTCGCAGATGAAGCCGTACCTACCATCGGTCACAGACGCCTGCAGCGATTTGATAAAACCGCGCGGAGCAGTGGCCTCTTTGGCACGGGTTTCCTGCTCGGCGAGCGAGAGGCTGGCTTTCACTGCAGCCACATGCTCGCGCTTGCGGTCGCAGATTTCCTGCAGGATGTCAGCCATCAGTCTTTCTCCGGCGCATGGGCTTGGGTGAAGGCCACCCATTTCTGCAGTGCCGCAGCCGCCTTGCCGCTGTCGATCGTGCTGGCGGCCAGGTCAACGCCCTCTTTGAGGGTTGCAGCTTTTCCGGCCACAACGAGGGCGGCACCTGCGTTCATCAGCACGATATCGCGGTAGGCGGAAGGCTTGCCCGCTAGAAGATCGCGGATGGCCTGGGCGTTGACGTCGGCGTCACCGCCCGTGAGGTCCTCGATGTCGGAAACTTCAAGCCCTACTGACTGCGGTGTCACCTCGAATTCCGTGATCTGGCCGTCCTTCAGTTCCGCCACATAGGTTGGGCCTGTGGTTGTGACTTCATCAAGGCCATCACTGCCGTGCACGACCCAGACATGCTCGCTGCCTAGCTTTTGCAGCACTTCTGCCATCGGGCGCAGCCACTTGCGGTCAAATACGCCCAGTATCTGGCGTTTGGCCTGTGCGGGGTTCGCGAGCGGACCCAGGAGGTTGAAGATGGTGCGCAGCTGCAAACTGCCGCGGGCAGGGGCCACATGGCGCATGGCCTTGTGGTGCGCCGGCGCGAACAGAAAGGCGAAGTTGTTGTCAACCAAGCTCTGCTCATTCGCTTCCTGGGAAATCTCAAGCTCTGCACCGAGCGACATCAAAACGTCAGCGGAGCCGGATTTGGATGATACGGAGCGGTTGCCGTGCTTTGCCACCGGCGCGCCCGCCGCAGCCGTGACAATCGCCGCGGCCGTTGAAATGTTATAGGTACCGAGGCCGTCACCACCCGTACCACAGGTATCGACAATGCCTTCAGGCGCTTTTATCTGGGTTGCCTTGGACCGAAGCACACGGGCACCACCCACGATTTCGTCTACCTGTTCGCCCCGAAGCCGAAGCGCCATGATGAAGGCAGCCATTTGCGCCAGGTCTGCCGCGCCTGACATGATGATGTTGAAGGCGTCCTGGGACTGGTCGGCTGTCAGCGTTTCGCCGTCTGCCAGCTTTGCCAGAATGGGTCTAAGGTCGCTCATGCTGCCTGTTCCCCTTCACAGATATCGATGAAATTCTTCAGAAGCGCGTGGCCATGTTCGGACGCGATGCTTTCCGGGTGGAACTGAACGCCATAGAGCGGCAATGTTTTGTGCTGCAGGCCCATGATCAGGCCGTCTGCGGTGTCCGCCGTGATTTCCAGACAATCGGGCAGGGTATCCCGTTCGACAATCAGGGAATGATAGCGCGTGGCTTTATAGGGACTTGGCAGCCCCTTGAACACGCCGGTGCCGGTATGGGTGATGTCGCTGATTTTGCCGTGCATGACATATGGCGCACGCACGACATCGCCGCCAAACGCCTGGCCAATGCTTTGAAAGCCCAGACAGACACCGAAAACAGGCACTTTCCCTGAAGCGGCTTCGATCAATTCAAGGCATATGCCCGCTTCTGTAGGAGAGCAGGGACCGGGGCTGATGATGATGCCCTTCGGGTTTTTCGCCAGCACTTCCGTGGCTGTAATCTGATCGTTACGCCAGACTTCAACTTTTGCCCCCAATTCCATCACATAATGGTACAAATTGTAGGTAAAGCTGTCGTAGTTATCGATCAGAATATACATTGAAACCGCTCGCTGATTCATAAACTAGATGGACATTGCGGCTTTCACCTTGAATGTCAATGGCGGACTGGTCAATTTCGCGGCATTTACAAAAGACTTTGGCCAGTTGGGCTTAAGAAAAATTGAAACGAAAGGGACGCGCCACCCAAATGGCAAGCCAGGGAACGGAGATTTATGAGTAAGCGGCTGAAAAAGCTGGTGATTGGTGTCTACAGCCTGGTGATCGTCCTGATCGGCGTGGGCCTATATAGCGTGCTGGAGCAGGAGCCGACCACACCGCTTCTGACAAATGAGGCTTCAGAGCCGGAGTTGGACCCCGACGTTTTGGCTGTGCTGTCGGATATGGATGGCGACGGCGAGGTGACCGTGCCAATAAAGGATCTGGAAAAGCTGCTGCCTGAAAAGGTGGACCCGGCCTGGCGTCAATATGCCGTGGCTTGGCAAGAAACAAAGCTGCCGCGAATTGCCATCGTGATCGATGACCTGGGGCTGAGCTATCAGGCGACAGAGGAACTGGCTGAAATGACAGGTCCATACACGCTGGCTTACCTCCCCTATGCCGAGCAGTTGGTATACCAGACCGGTCGGGTGCGGGCCGCAGGGCATGAACTGATGGTTCACCTGCCCATGCAGCCCAAGGGGGATGTTGCTGACCCCGGGACCAATGCCCTTTTACAAGGATTGGCGCCAGAGGAGTTCGAGCGCCGCCTGAACTGGAACCTCAGCCGCTTTGACGGCTTTGTGGGCGTCAATAACCATATGGGCAGCCTGCTGACGGAAGATGCCGGGCACATGGTGCAGATAATGGCGCACTTGAAAGCCGATGGCTGGCTGTTTCTTGACAGCCTGACGTCACCGAAAAGTGTTGGCATCAGTGCGGCCAGGGCGCTTGGTGTGCCCACCATCGCGCGGGACGTGTTTCTTGATAACGTGCAGCAACGGGATGCCATTGAGGTGCAGCTCAGGAAGGCTGAACGGATTGCAAGGGTGCGGGGTTATGCTATCGCGATAGGCCACCCATATCCGGTGACGCTGGAAACGCTGAAGGACTGGCAAAAGACGCTGGCCGCCAAGGGGATCGCATTGGTGCCTGTATCACAGTTGGTCGGGGCCCTTGAGGCCAAGCGCCAACATGCGGTTGTGATGAACGGCGACGCGACGCATTCACGGCCTGGCGAGTAGGGCGGGGGTTAGCCCCTGTTCGATTTGGCGAAGCGCACGGCTTCCTTGGCCGCGGTCACCAAAGCGCGGGCTTTGTTCTGGCATTCCTGGTGCTCTGATTCCGGGTCGCTGTCTGCAACCACGCCTGCACCAGCCTGTACGTGCATCTGGCCGTCTTTGACAATTGCGGTCCTTAGCACAATACAGGTATCCATCGTGCCGTTGGCGCTGAAATAGCCGACGCTGCCTGCATAGGGCCCGCGGGCATCGACTTCCAGCTCGTCAATGATTTCCATCGCCCGAACCTTCGGGGCACCTGAAACCGTACCTGCAGGGAACCCGGCACCAAGTGCGTCAATCGCATCATACTTCGGATCGATTTCACCGATCACGTTCGAAACGATATGCATCACGTGGGAATAATATTCGACGGTGTTGCGGGCCGTGACCTCAACAGAGCCAGGCTTGGCAACGCGGCCAACGTCATTGCGGCCTAGATCCAGAAGCATCAGATGCTCTGACAGTTCCTTTGGGTCTGCCAGTAGGTCTGCGGCAAGGGCGGCATCTTCTTCTGGTGTGGCGCCACGTTTTCGGGTGCCTGCAATGGGACGGATTGTGATCTCGTCATCGCGTAGGCGCACTAGAATTTCGGGGCTGGAGCCAACAATGGCGAAGTCCTCGAACGCCAGGTGATACATGAACGGCGATGGGTTCGTACGCCTGAGCGCCCGGTAAAGGGCAAAAGGCGGCAGCTCGAACGGCATGGAAAAGCGCTGGCTGAGAACGACCTGAAAAATGTCGCCCGCCAGGATATATTCCTGAGCCTTTTTGACCATGTCGTGGAAGCGGGCCTGGCCGGTGTTGGACACAGGTTCCTCGAATACCGGGCTTGCTGGTCCCGCGGTCAGCGGCAGTGGCGCGTCAAGGCGCTCCAGCATCATGTCGAGGCGTTTGTCCGCCTCGGCAAGCGCGGTGTCCGGAGACACGCCATCCTTTGGACGCACCGGTGTTACAAGCGTAATCAGGTTGGTGACACTGTCAAAGATGGCCATCACGGTGGGCCGCACGAAAATCGATGTCGCGAGCCCGAGCGGATCGGTTTTGGCGTCCGGCAGCGTTTCCATCTGCCTGACCATGTCATACCCCATATAGCCCACGAGGCCCGCAGCCATTGGCGGCAAGCTGTGGGACAGGTCAATCAGGCTTTCCTGTTGGAGCTGCCTCAGGCTTTCGAGTGGGGCTTCATCGACGGGCTTGAACGCAGCGGCGTCGGCGCCATAGTCACGGCATACTTCAACGCTGCTGCCACGGGAGCGCCAGACAATATCCGGGCGCAGGCCAATGATGGAATAACGACCGCGGGTTTCACCGCCCTCGACTGATTCGAGAAGGCATGAGTATGTCTCCCCTTGTGCCAGTTTGAGGTAGGCAGAGACCGGCGTATCCAGGTCGGCCACTAACGTGGTGGATACGACCTGGGGTTTGCCGTCCTGGTAAAGCGCGCGCTGCGCTTCCAGGGTGTCCGGTTGTTCTGACGTGCCGCTCACTGCCTGATCACCGCCGTGTGTTATTCTTCCGCGTCGCGGCGGAAAAGCTGGTTCACCAGGGAGTTGTTGATCTCAGGCGAATAGGTGTCGAGCAGCTTGGCTTGGTACTGTTCGAACAGCTCGCTACCGAACTGGGCTTTTAGCTCAGCGTGCAGGGCGTCAACCTTTGCTGCATCGCGGACAGGATCGCCCGGCGTGATGTCATTGACACGAACGACCACATAGCCGTTACCGTCTGCGGCACGCTCTGCATCAATCTGGCCAACGCCCAGGTCAAAGATCAGGCGGCGGATATTGGCCGACAGTCCTGACGTTCCTTCGGCCGTGCGCGAGACATTCTTGGCGTCGTAGGATGTACCGCCTAGATCCAGCGCAATGGCTTCGGCTTCTTCACCGGCCTCGAGGCGTGCTTTCGCTGCTTCCGCAATCTCGCCAGCCTTTTCCTGGCGGCGCTGGGCGATCCAGGCGCTCCTGATTTCGGACCGGACATCTTCAAACGAGCGTTCGGCTGGGTCCTTGATCTCAGTGACTTCGACGAAGAACACACCCTTGGTGCTGTCGGTTGGGTCAAGGTCCTTGAGCTCTGGCTCAATACCCAGTTCTGTCCGGAACGCCTCGGAAAGTACCGTGCCTTCTTCCTGAAGGGTGACTTTCGGAGATCCGTCCGGACCCTGGCCCCGACCGTCCACTTCCGACACAGTCGCCAGTGGCACGTTCAGTTTTGTGGCTGCGGCCGTCAGGGTGCCGTCTTCTGCGATGGCGTCTTCAAGGTCTGGCAGGAAGTCGAACATCAGGTCAACGGCGTGTTCTGCCTTGAGTGATGCTTCAAGGTCGGCGCGAACATCTTCCAGCGTTTGTTCTTCTCCGGCTGTGATGCTTTTGATCCGGAAAACGTTCCAACCGGCCAGGCCCTCAATCGGTGCACTCAGTTCGCCTTCGCCCAGGGCAAAGACGGCATCGGCTGTTGTGCTGTCGAAATCTGTCTGCAGATCGGCTTTGGTGTTGGCGCCAAGCTCCAGCTCTTCAGCTGAGAATTCAGTCAGTTCCGCGCCAAGGGCAATGAAATCTTCACCTGCTGCAACACGTTCTATGAACGCGTCAGCAGCTTCCTTGTCGGCGAAGCTGACCAGCTGGAGATCACGGCTTTCGTCGCGTACATATTCGCTGCGGCGATAGTCATAAGCCTGCAGAAGGTCTTCTTCCTTGATCTCGACTTCGTCCACGAACTGCGCTGGTGTCAGCATGATGTAGTTATAGCTACGGCGCTCTGGCGTCATATAATTCGACTTGGAGTCCTCATAATAAGCCTGAAGCTCTTCCTCAGTCGGCTCTGCAACATCCGTAATGTCAGAGGCTGCAAAATTGATCATGGTCGCGCGGCGGCGTTCAGCCTGCCAGGTGTACAGGCGCTCAGCAAGGACGCGAGGCACCGGTGCGCCTTGCGTGATGCTGCCCAGCAACTGGTTGCTGGCTGCTTCGCGGCGCAGGCCGATATACAGTTCTTTCTGCGTCATGTTGGCCTGGTTAAGTGCCTGAGCCATCATCTGTTGGCTGAAGCTGCCATCAGGGGCCTTGAAGGCATCGAACTGCAGAAGCTCCGCCGCCAGTTGGGCGTCGGTAATGCGGATGCCAAGCTCACGGGTGTTTTCCGCGATGGCAGCTTCCTGGATCATTTGTTGCAGAACCTGACGGTCCAGCTGCATCATCTGGATAATCCTGTCGGCCGTGAACTGGCCGCCAAACTGCGCTTGCAGTTGCTGTGCCCGGCGCTGGACCGCATTAGCATACTGCGCTGTCGGAACCGTGGTGTCCCCAACTGTGGCGACAGATTGCGTGTTGCCAGCAAGCATGCCAGGGCCGATGCCCCAGATTGCAAAAGCGGCAATCAGAACGCCAAGAAGAAGAGTTACAAAAAAGGAATCCAGTCCCCCGCGAAGTTTGAGCAGCATGCGCCCGAGCTCCCGTCGATTAATCATTACGTAAATTTGGGTGGAATAGCCCACCGGATTGGCCGCGCATCATAAGCAGGGTTTGGGCGCGCTGCAACAGGCGATTTGCCGCCAGATGAGCAGGCGCGTCAGGTGAGAGCAAAAACCGGCAGGAAGAAGGAAACAGGAAGCTGGTCAGGGGGGCATTAATTTGCTAATCACCGAGCCATAAAAATTCTAAATAGAAATCATATGAGGCCCCAATATGAAACCGACTGCCCTTGTTGCAGGAAACTGGAAAATGAACGGTCTGGCGTCGAGCCAGGCGGAACTCGAGGCGCTTGGGAATTACCTTAGTGATGGCTCTGCCGCTGATTGCGACGTGCTGATCTGCCCACCTTTCACCCTGATTGCCGCGTTCGCATCAAACGCACCGACCGGCGTGGCGATTGGTGCCCAGGATTGCCATACGAATAAATCGGGTGCCCACACGGGGGATATTTCAGCTGAAATGCTCCGCGATGCGGGTGCATCTTATGTGATTGTTGGCCACTCCGAACGTCGGGCGGATCACGGCGAAAGCAGTGCACTCGTCCGCGACAAAGCAAACGCAGTGCTCGCCGAAGGCCTGAAGGCGATCGTATGTGTGGGCGAAACCGAAGCCGAGCGCGATGCCGGCAAGACCTTGGACGTGGTGCTGGGGCAGGTTGCACAGTCGGTTCCGGCTGGCAGCACACCTGAGAACACGGTTGTGGCTTATGAACCTGTTTGGGCCATTGGTACTGGCCGCACGCCAACGGTTGCAGATGTGGCTGAAGTGCACACCGCAATCCGTGGTGCGCTCGTGGAACGCTTCGGTGATGCTGGAAACGGCTTCCGGATTCTTTACGGCGGGTCTGTGAAGCCTTCGAATGCAGCCGAGCTGATGGCAGCCGACAATGTGAACGGAGCCCTCGTCGGAGGCGCAAGCCTGAAGGCTTCGGATTTCAACGGTATCATCGACGCATACCGGAATTAAAAATTTAGGGTTGGCAAACCGGTCAAAGAGGTCTAGAAACCGCGCTTTGAATCCCGGCCAAGATTTGTATAATCGGGTCGGGTTGGCCAACGTTAGGTAGGACAGGTACATGGAAACCGTATTGCTGAGCATTCATCTGATTGTAGCCCTTGCTATGGTTGTTGCCATTTTGCTGCAACGCTCGGAAGGTGGTGCACTTGGTATTGGCGGCGGACAGGGTGGCATGATGACCGCTCGTGGCGCCGGGGACCTGCTTACCCGCACGACAAAATGGCTGGCGATTGTCTTTCTTGCCAACTCACTTCTTCTTGGATGGTTCGCGGCTCAAAAGAGCGCCGAAGATACCGTTGTTCAGGAAGTGATCCAGCAGGAACAGGAAGATGGCGGAAGCCAACTCCCTGAAATACCTACCGTTCCTGAGGACGGCTAGGACAAGAGACTTTAAAGCGGGGGCCACGAGCCCCCGCTTCTCTTTATGTAGATAGTATTTTTGTTGAGTTACCAGGCAGCAAACCTGTCCGGTGTGGCATGCTTTTTTGGGATTAGAGAGGCTCCATGACGCGCTATATTTTTATCACTGGTGGTGTTGTTAGTTCCCTGGGTAAGGGACTGTTGTCTGCTTCGTTGGGCGCTTTGTTGCAAGCCCGCGGCTATTCAGTTCGCCTGCGGAAGCTGGACCCATACCTGAATGTGGACCCGGGCACGATGAGCCCGTACCAGCATGGCGAAGTATTTGTAACCGATGACGGCGCAGAGACAGACCTGGACCTGGGCCATTATGAGCGTTTCACTGGTGTTGCCTCGCGTCAGAGCGACAACATCACATCTGGCCGGATTTACCAGCAGATCATTTCGAAGGAGCGCCGTGGCGACTATCTGGGCGGTACCGTACAGGTAATCCCGCATGTAACAGACGCCATCAAGGAATTTGCGCTGGCTGAGCAGGAAGGTATCGATTTCATGTTGTGTGAAATCGGTGGTACTGCCGGCGACATCGAAGCTGCGCCTTTCATGGAAGCGATCCGCCAGCTGTCTATCGACCTTGGCAAAGGACGGTCCATTTTCGTTCACCTGACACTAGTGCCTTATCTGGCGGCGGCTGGCGAACTGAAGACCAAGCCAACGCAGCACAGTGTACGTGACCTGCGTTCCATCGGTATTCAGCCGGATATCCTTGTGTGCCGCTCAGAGCACCCGATCCCGGACGGTGAGCGCCGCAAGATGTCGCTTTACTGTAATGTGGCCGAAACAGCCGTTATTCCGGCGTTGGACGTCAGCTCCATCTATGAGGTGCCAATTTCCTACCACAAGGAAGGCCTGGACACGGAAGTGCTCAAAGCCTTTGGCCTGGCACACAGCCAGAAGCCGGACCTGACGGTTTGGGAAGACATCATGGACCGGGTGCAGAACCCGGAAGGCGAAGTGACCATTGCTGTGGTCGGAAAATACACCGGCCTGAAGGATGCTTACAAATCGCTCAATGAAGCCATCATCCATGGCGGTATCGCTAACCGGGTGAAAGTGAACATCGAATGGATCGAATCCGAAGTGTTTGAACGCGACGATGCGATCAGCAGGCTTGAAAATGTCCACGCCATCCTGGTGCCTGGCGGCTTCGGCAAGCGCGGCACAGAAGGCAAGATTGCTGCCGCACGCTTTGCCCGCGAGCGCAAGATCCCGTATTTCGGTATCTGTCTGGGTATGCAGATGGCCACCGTTGAGGCGGCCCGCCATCTGGCAGGCATCAAAGGCGCGGGTTCGACCGAGTTCGGGGAGCAGAAAGAGCCGGTTGTCGGCCTGATTACCGAGTGGGTCAAGGAAGACGGCAGCGTCGAGCAGCGCACAGAAGATACCGACTTGGGCGGCACCATGCGTCTGGGCGCATACCCAGCGAACCTCAAGGAGGGTTCACATGTCGCGGACATCTACGGCAAGGTAGAGATCGAGGAACGGCACCGTCACCGCTATGAAGTGAATATCGGCTATGTTGAACGTCTTGAAGAGGCCGGTGTGCTGTTTTCCGGCATGTCACCCGATGGTGAACTGCCAGAGATTATGGAAATTCCTGGCCACCCTTGGTTCATCGGTGTTCAGTATCACCCTGAGCTGAAGTCCAAGCCGTTTGACCCGCATCCGCTGTTCGCAAGCTTTGTTGAAGCGGCATTGAAGCAGGCACGGCTGGTATAAATACTGGCAAAAATAGTGATTTTGGAGAAGGGGGCTTTTCGGCCCCCTTTTTGCATATATACTTTCCGAAGACGCCTGATGCGGTAAAATATGCCGCGCAGATGAGGAAAGATACATGCTGAGAACACTGATACTTCCCGTGGTAATCGCTGGCCTGATGGCAAGTTCGGTCGCGGCCAGAACGCCGGAGGAAAAGGCGGCGGAAACCGCACAGGCGGTTACCTATTATCTGGACACATTCAGGTCGACCGATGACGAAGAGGCGCTTGCAAGGGCCTATTCTGGCATTGCCCGTACATGGGAACATTTCAGTCAGATCGCTAATCCAATTGTACCGATGGTCGGCGAATTTGCCTTGCTGCATGCAAGAGCGGCAACGGCTGCGCGGGACAGGAAGCGCGTTGTGGAAGCGTGGCAAACGGCCCTCAAACTCGTTCAGTCAGCAAGTAATAGTGAGCGCCTTATGGCACTCAATGTTGAAGCCGCCCACGCCGCAGCTAAAGTCGAACAAATTGATGTTGCCCATCAGTTCTTCGCTGCGGCCCGCGCATTCACTTTCACCCGTGGTGAGAACGCAGACAGCGCGCTTCTTTACATGCGTATCCGCGAGCTTAGTGTCCTCGGGAGCTCAATGCAGTGGCGCAATCTGAATGATGCGCTGACAGACATGCGCGCCTTCTCGGAAAAATTTCCAATGTGGTCTGTGTCCCGACTTGAGGCGGTTTTGGCTGAAACGGAAATTCGCCTGCAGTTCCAGCCGGAAGAGACTGAAAAGCGTGCAGATCTGTCGCGACTGAAGGCCGAGATCAGGCTGATTGCAGACGGACTGGCGGAGCAATTGCCGTCAGGATATCTGGCCCGGGTGCGGCAAGTGAATTACGCGCTTGAAGACAACTATAATCTCTGATCACGGCTTGCCGTATTCCAAAAGCACCGCAGCATATACATCGATCGCGTCCCAAAGATTTTGGATGCGAAGATTTTCGTTGCGGCCATGTTGATTATTGTCGTGATTGGCAATCGGTAGAATTATGATCGGCATCTTCGGGAAGGTGTCTTCAAAGAGATAGATTGGCAAACTTCCGCCCATCGTTGGTGTCAGAAGGGTTTCTTTGCCGTCAAATCTGTTCAGGATTGAAACCAGTTTCTGCGCTTCAGCGCTGCCGAGATCACTGCGGTAGGCACGGTATCCGCCTGGCCGCCAATCCACATACAATGCGCTGCTTACCGCGCGCTCCTCTGGGGTCGGTGGCTTTGAATAAAGGGTGAAGCCTTGGTCAGAGAAAAACTGATTCAATCGTGCAATCACGCGTTCCGGGGTCTGACCTGGAGCAAGGCGCAGATTTACGGAGGCGGTTGCCGATGGCATGATGATATTGCGCGACTGTTTGCCAACCCCGCCGCCTTCAAAGCCTTTGACGATGATAGAAGGGCCCATGGATATCTCTTCGACGCGCTTTCCCCCGCCCTCCGTCTTTGAGAGAAATAGCTCGTCTTTGAGGGCCGTATCCATATTGGGAAGGGTGCTGATTGCTTGTTGCTCGGCGGCAGTAGGCGGGTGCACGTCATCGAGATACCCCGGTATGATAATGCGGCCATCATCATCTTTCATGCTGGCCAGCAGGCGCATCAGCTGTTCGGATGGATTCGGAGCCCAGCCACCATAGTGCCCGCTATGAAGAGGTCTTGCTGGCCCGAAAGCCGTCAGGTCCACGGTCATGGTGCCTCGAACCCCGAAAACCAGTTGGCGCATGCGGCTTTGATGCATTGGGCCGTCGCAGAAGAGCATAAGGTCCGCAGTAAGCTTGTCCGCATGCTTCTGAAGAATATTGTCCAGGGTAGGGGAGCCAGCTTCCTCTTCTCCATCAAGGATCAGTTTGATGTTCACACTAGGTACGTCGCCCGCGGCTTCCATTGCATCGAGCGCGGCCATCAGTGCTATCACCGGCGCCTTGTCGTCACCTGCTGAACGGGCAAAAATACGCCATTCAGGATTGATGGTCGTGAGGCTTTCCCAACTGATAGTTTCTCCAGCCAGCTCCACAGGGCCGTCACGCAGCGTTGGCTCAAATGGAGGCGAGGACCAATTTCGGGGCTCTGCCGGCTGGCCGTCGAAGTGGGCGTATATCAGGATGGTCTGGCTTGCGCCGGGCTGCTTCCGTTCGGCAATCACGTACGGCGCGCCACCTTCTGCGACGATCTGTGAGGTAAAACCACGTTTGGCGATATACCGCTCGATCCACGCCGCATTGGCCATCATGTCGGGTGCGCTGCTGGCGACATTGGGTAAGCTGAGGAAGTCCCGAAAGTCGGACAATATCTGACGTTCATGTTCAGCGCGATATCGATGAATGCTATCGTCTGCGGAGGCACCCCCAGTTCCGAGCGCGAAAGCCAAACCTGCTGCGATAAAATGACGGTGGCGACATGCCATGCTTTTTCTCCCTGTTGCCGATAGGAAAGTTATCTCCAGGATTAGGAATTTTCCAGCAACAATCCATGATACCGACAGACTGGGCCTTGCGGGAGAGGCCGTGAAAGGGTAACAATCGCGCCGCAAGTTTTTATCCTTTCCCATCTTGAGCGATTAAGGAACAGCCCATGAGTGCGATTATCGATATCATTGGCCGCGAAATTCTGGACAGCCGCGGCAACCCCACCGTTGAAGTAGACATCTATCTTGAAGACGGCGGCTTTGGCCGTGCGGCAGTGCCTTCTGGTGCGTCAACTGGCGCCCATGAAGCTGTTGAACTGCGCGATGGTGGTGGCCGGTATCGCGGCAAGGGCGTTCTGAAGGCAGTTGAAGCCGTAAACGGTGAGCTGTTCGATGCGCTGGTGGGGCTGGACAGCGAGGACCAACTGGCCATCGACCAGGCCATGCGTGACCTTGACGGCACGGAAAACAAAGGCCGTTTGGGTGCGAATGCGATCCTTGGTGTGTCGCTCGCGATTGCCAAAGCAAGCGCTGACAGCCTGGGTCTGCCGCTCTACCGCTATCTTGGTGGTCCTGCCGCACATATCCTGCCAGTGCCGATGATGAATATCATCAACGGTGGTGAGCACGCAGATAACCCGATCGACGTGCAGGAATTCATGATCATGCCGGTGAATGCCGACAGCGTGACCGACGCGATCCGCATTGGCGCCGAAATCTTCCACGAACTGAAAGCCAAGCTGCACGAAGCTGGCCACAATACGGCTGTAGGCGACGAGGGCGGTTTTGCACCGAACCTGAACGGCACGGTCGATGCGCTTGATTTCATCATGAATGCGATTGAAAGCGCGGGCTACAAGCCAGGCGAAGACGTGTATCTGGCGCTTGACGCTGCCTCGACCGAGTTCTTCCATGACGGCAAATATATCCTCAAGGGTGAGGGCAAGGAGCTGGATAGCGCTGGTCTCGTGGACTATTACGCGGACCTGGTTGCCAAATACCCGATCATTTCCATCGAAGACGGCATGGCCGAAGACGATTGGGACGGCTGGAAGATGCTGACGGACCGCATTGGCGACACAGTCCAGCTGGTGGGCGATGATCTGTTCGTGACTAACCCGGCACGTCTTGCAGACGGTATCGAGAAGGGCGTTGCCAACTCGATCCTCGTGAAAGTGAACCAGATTGGCACGCTGGCCGAGACCATGCAGGCCGTTGAGATGGCGCACCGCGCGCGCTACACCAGCGTGATGTCGCACCGTTCTGGCGAGACTGAGGACGCGACCATCGCGGACCTCGCAGTTGCCATGAACTGTGGCCAAATCAAAACCGGCTCGCTCGCACGCTCCGACCGGCTGGCGAAATATAACCAGCTGATCCGCATCGAAGAAGAGCTGGGTAGCACGGCTGTTTACGCAGGCCGCGCGATCCTGAAGGGCTAACACCCTCGAATAAATAAACGCCTCTGCCTGGAAGAGACTCGGGCAGGGGCGTTTTCTTACCTTCCTGATTCTATTCGAAAAAACTGCATTTTCGGGTGTTTTTTCGCTTGCGTGCCCGATTCGCTTATGAGATGATTCGAATCATGAAGCGAGTCGGAAAAATATCACGTCATTTGAGCCAGGCCTGGTTGGCCGGGGTATGGATCTTCTTGGTCGCCTATTTCGCGTATCATGCCTTTCAGGGTGATAACAGCCTTGCGGCTTTGAAGCGCCTTGAGGCCCAGCAGGTTGAGCTTGCGGCCCTGGCGAGCGATGTAGGGGCAGAACGTGCCGCGCTTGAGCTTCGTACTTCCCGCTTGAACAACCGCAGCATTGATCCTGACATGCTTGAAGAGCAGGTGCGGCAACGCCTCGGCTTCACTCATCCTGATGAGGTTGTGGTGTTTCTGTCTGATGCTTCTCATTAATTAACTTATTTCTGGTTAATTAAATTTTTTCCATGTAAATCAATAAGTTATACCCTATTGCAAATGTGGCAAAACGAGGGTATCCATAGGCCTCACATGCATTGAGTGTCGGGCGTTCCTGCCTGCGACCTTTTTCTGGAAGGCCGAGATGACTACAAAAAAATCCACCACAAAGTCGGGCGCACCCGCGCGCCGCCGTACGGCGAAGCCGCAACAATACAAGGCTTCTAACGACGAACTGCTTGAATTCTATGAGCAAATGCTGATGATCCGCCGCTTCGAGGAGAAGGCAGGCCAGATGTACGGCATGGGGCTCATTGGTGGCTTCTGCCACCTGTATATTGGTCAGGAAGCCGTTGTTGTCGGCATTCAGTCGGCTCTCAAGAAGGGCGACTCAGTGATCACCGGCTACCGCGAGCACGGCCACATGATCGTGTCTGGCACCGACCCTAAAGCCGTTATGGCAGAGCTGACCGGCCGTTCCGGTGGCTGTTCCAAAGGCAAGGGCGGGTCGATGCACATGTTTGACCCTGAAAATGGCTTCTATGGCGGGCACGGTATCGTGGGCGCGCAGGTGTCACTGGGCACTGGCCTCGCGTTTGCAGCCAAATACCGCAAGACTGACAATGTCTCTGTTGCCTATTTCGGTGACGGTGCTGCCAACCAGGGTCAGGTGTATGAAAGCTTCAACATGGCGCGCATCTGGAACCTCCCTGTGATTTATATCATCGAGAACAACCAGTATGCCATGGGCACCAGCGTCAGCCGGTCATCCTCTGAGGTTGAGCTTTACCGTCGCGGCGAAAGTTTCCGCATTCCCGGCAAGCAGGTAGACGGCATGAATGTGCTCGAGGTCCGTGCTGCCATGGACGAAGCGGTCAAACATTGCCGTGAGGGCAACGGCCCATTTGTCCTTGAGATGAAGACATACCGCTACCGCGGCCACTCCATGTCCGATCCGGCGAAATACCGGTCTAAAGAAGAAGTGCAGAAAATGCGCGCTGAGCATGACGCAATCGACCAGGTGAAGCAGCGCATTCTGGATGCTGGCTTCAAGGACGAGGCAGAGCTCAAGGAACTCGACAAGAAAGTGAAGGCGATTATTGCTGATGCCGCGACATTCGCGCAGGAAAGCCCTGAGCCTGACCTTTCTGAACTTTATACTGATGTGCTGGCGTAAGGGGGAGACACCCAATGGCGATTGAAATTACGATGCCGGCCCTCTCTCCCACCATGGAAAAGGGCACACTGGCCAAATGGCTGGTCAAAGAAGGCGATACAGTTGAAAGCGGCGACGTGATCGCGGAAATCGAAACCGACAAGGCGACGATGGAAGTTGAAAGCATTGACGACGGCACTGTTGCCAAAATTCTGGTGGCTGAAGGCACGGATGACGTGCCGGTTGGCGAGCTGATTGCGATCCTGGCCGAAGAAGGTGAGGACGTGAAGGACGTTGATACGTCATCTTCCAAGCCAAAGGCTGAGAAGGAAGAGGCTGCTGCGCCACTGCCGGCGCCCAAAGAGGATCCTGACGAGCAGGAAACTGTATTCACAGGTGCGGCGACGTCATCGAAGGACCTGCGTGATCCTGAAGTGCCTGAGGGCACCAACATGGTGAAGCTGACGGTGCGTGAAGCACTCCGTGACGCTATGGCCGAAGAAATGCGCAAAGACGGCGACGTGTTTGTGATGGGCGAGGAAGTGGCGGAATACCAAGGTGCCTATAAGGTAACCCAGGGCCTGCTGGACGAATTCGGCCCGGAACGCGTGATCGACACGCCAATCACAGAGCACGGTTTTGCCGGTCTCGGTGCAGGCGCGGCCTTTACTGGCCTGAAGCCAGTGATTGAGTTCATGACCTTCAACTTCGCCATGCAGGCGATTGACCATATCATCAACTCGGCTGCCAAAACCCGCTATATGTCAGGCGGCCTGGTGCAGTGCCCGATTGTGTTCCGTGGCCCGAATGGCGCGGCATCCCGCGTGGGCGCGCAGCACAGCCAGAACTATGCGGCATGGTATGCGAATGTGCCGGGCCTGAAGGTCATTGCACCGTATGATGCGGCGGATTGTAAAGGCCTCCTGAAGGCTGCGATCCAGGATCCGAACCCGGTCGTGTTCCTTGAGAACGAGCTGATGTACGGTGAAAGCTTCGAAGTGCCTGAGCTGGATGATTACACGCTGCCAATCGGCAAGGCGCGTATTTTCCGTGAAGGCGCGGATGTAACCATCGTGTCCTATTCGATCACCGTGGGGGAGGCGCTCAAGGCTGCAGACATGCTGGCGGAAGAGGGCATCAATGCCGAGGTGATCGACCTTCGCACCATTCGCCCGCTTGATCTTGATACGCTGATCGAAAGCGTCAAGAAGACCAACCGTTGTGTGATTGCGGAAGAAGGCTGGCCACAGTGTTCGGTGGCATCTGATGTATCGGCGCAGCTGATGGAGCAGGCGTTTGATTGGCTGGACGCGCCGGTCACCCGCGTGAACAGCGTGGATGTACCGCTGCCATATGCCAACAACCTCGAAAAAGCCGCGGTTGTGAGCGCAGCCGACATCGTCAAAGCCGCAAAAGCGGTTTGCTACGCGGAGTAATAAGGAGATTGGATGAGGGGAAGGAAGTGGCGTCGCCTTGTTAACCGTCACGCTTTGAAAGGCAAATTTCAAAGTGTCAGATCAAAGTTGGATTATCGTGATCCAACTTTGGGTGCGGCAAACAAAGGAAGACCGCTGCTTGGCGTTGAAAATATCGTCGTTGCCTTGATCCTGCTGATCTTGATTGGAGCGCTTGGATATGCGCTTGGGGTAAATATGAACGGGCTGTGGCAATAACAGCCCGGAAGTCCAGACCGGAAGAGAACGAGTATGGCTATTGAAATTTTTATGCCTGCACTGTCGCCCACCATGGAAAAGGGCACGCTTGCCAAATGGTTGGTGAAAGAAGGCGATACGGTAGAATCCGGCGATGTAATCGCTGAAATCGAAACCGACAAGGCGACGATGGAAGTTGAAAGCATCGACGACGGCACAGTCGCGAAAATCCTGGTGGCTGAAGGCACGGACGAAGTGCCGGTGGGCAAACTGATTGCGCTTATGGCGGAAGAGGGCGAAGACGTCAAAGATGTCAAAGTGCCGTCGGAAGAGCCAAAGAAAGAGGCTGCTCCTGAGCCAGAGGCCAAAGAAGCAGCACCCGCACCGGCAGCTGATGACAAGCCAGCAGCAAAATCGGAAAAAGCGCCTGCCCAAGACAGCGGCGACCGCATTAAGGCGTCGCCACTTGCGAAGCGCATCGCCAAGCAGGAAGGCGTCGACCTGGCCGCAGTTTCCGGCTCCGGCCCGCACGGCCGTATCGTGAAGCGCGACGTTGAAGCCGCAGTTGAAGGTGGCGCAGAAAAAGCAGCACCCGCCGCCGCGCCTGCTTCCGCCCCAGCGGCAGCACCGGCTGCAGCAACCGAGTATGGCCCGCACGACGATATTCCTTATCACGAAGAACGCCTGTCTGGCATGCGCAAGGTTATCGCCAAGCGTCTGACCGAATCCAAGACATCCGTGCCGCATTTCTATCTGACCATCGAATGTGAGCTGGATAAGCTGCTGGCGCAGCGCAAGGAACTGAATGCCAAGCTGGCCGACAGCGGCGTTAAGCTCTCCGTGAATGATTTTGTCATCCGGGCGACGGCGCTGGCGCTCAAGAAAGTGCCTGCTGCCAACGTCCAGTTCGCAGGCGACAAGATGTATTGGTACGAACGTGCTGATATCTCTGTAGCGGTTGCTGTGGATGGTGGCCTGGTAACGCCGGTCGTGCGCGGCGCAGACCAGAAGGGCCTGGCTGAGATTTCCTCAGACGTCAAAGACCTTGCAGGCAAGGCCCGTGACGGCAAGCTGATGCCGGAAGAATATGCGGGCGGCACCATTTCGATCTCGAACCTTGGCATGTATGGGATCAAGGAATTCAGCGCGGTGATTAACCCGCCGCAGGGTGCGATTCTGGCCATTGGAGCCGGTGAACAACGGCCTGTCGTCAAGGACGGGGCGCTTGCTGTTGCCACGGTGATGAATGTCACTATGTCGTGCGACCACCGTGCGATTGACGGCGCTGTAGGCGCTGAGTTCCTGGCGGCCTTCAAAGGGTACATTGAAGACCCGATCACAATGCTGCTCTAGGGGAGTGTCTGATGAAACCAGTCAATCTCAAGGCCAAGCTAGCCACATTCAGCGATCACTGGTCTCCGAAACTGATCGGGGATCTGGATGGCTATCACGTCAAGCTGGCCAAACTGTCTGGGGACTTTGTCTGGCACGCCCATGAAGGCGAAGATGAGTTCTTTCTGGTGATTGATGGCCGCTTCCGCATGGACTATCGGGATCGCCAGGACTGGATTGAGGAAGGCGAAATGGTTGTGGTGCCCAAGGGCGTTGAACACAAACCATATGCGCCTGAGGAATGCAGCGTCCTGTTGATCGAAAAGGCAACGACCGACCACACGGGTGGCGTTGACGATCCAAGGCGCGTTGAAAATCCCGAAAGGATTTAAAGAATGTCTCAGAGTTATGATCTTGTAGTTGTTGGTGGTGGCCCGGGTGGCTATGTGGCTGCGATCCGTGGTGCTCAACTGGGCATGAAGGTCGCCTGCGTTGAACGCGAACACCTGGGCGGCATTTGCCTCAACTGGGGCTGTATCCCGACCAAGGCGCTGCTGCGGTCGGCTGAAGTGCTGCATCTAGCCAAGCATGGCGCAGACTTCGGTCTCAAGATCGGCCAGATCGATTTTGACCTGGATGCGATCGTCAAGCGCAGCCGCGGCGTTGCCAAGCAGATGAACGGCGGTATCAAGTCGCTTCTCAAGAAGAACAAGGTTGTTCATGTTGAAGGCGACGCAAAAATTGCCGGTAAGGGCAAGCTTGTGGTGAATGGGCCGGACGGAAAGACAACGGAGCTGACGTCCAAGAATATCATTTTGGCGACAGGCGCACGGGCGCGTGAGCTGCCACACTTGAAGGCAGACGGTGAATTGGTCTGGACCTATAAGCACGCACTTGCACCAAAGGTAATGCCGAAGAAACTGCTGGTCATCGGCTCTGGCGCGATCGGCATCGAGTTCGCAAGCTTCTTCAACGAACTTGGTTCAGACGTGACCGTTGTTGAAATGATGGACCGGGTGCTGCCGGTTGAAGACGCCGATATCTCGAAATTTGCAGAGAAATCCTTCAAGAAGCAGGGCATGACCATTAAGACGAATGCGTCGGTCACCGAGCTGAAGAAGGGCAAGAACAACGTTACATGCGTGGTTGAGACCAAAGGCAAGAAGGAAGAGATCACTGTTGACCGTGTGATCGTTGCCATCGGTATCACCGGGAACGTGGAAAACCTTGGCCTCGAAGACGTGGGCATCAAGGTTGATCGCGGACATATCGTCACAAACGAATGGGGCCAGACTGGCGTGGACGGCTTTTGGGCCATTGGCGACGTTGCTGGCGCACCATGGCTTGCCCACAAGGCATCGCACGAAGGCATTGTGGCGGTTGAGAAGATCGCCGGTGTCAAAGGCGTGCACCCGATGGACAAGGGCAATATCCCTGGCTGTACCTATTGCCGCCCACAGGTGGCAAGTGTTGGCCTGACCGAAGCCAAGGCCAAGGAAGAAGGCTATGACGTACGCGTCGGCAACTTCCCCTTCATTGGTAACGGTAAGGCTGTTGCACTTGGCGAGCCGGAAGGCATGGTGAAAACTGTCTTTGACAAGAAAACCGGCGAACTGCTGGGCGCGCACATGGTGGGTGCCGAGGTGACAGAGATGATCCAGGGCTATGTTGTGGCCCGTACGCTTGAGAGCACGGAAGCGGAACTGATGCACACGGTGTTCCCGCACCCGACGCTCAGTGAGATGATGCACGAAAGCGTGCTGGATGCTTATGGCAAGGCCATTCACTTCTAGACACTGTATTCAGAGCATAAACGGGGCCAAGCGCCCCGTTTTTTATGGTCGGATCAGGCCGCCTTGCTGCTGCGTATATCTTCCGCAGACTTAAGGGCCGCTTGTCTGACTTCCTGTGCTAACTCGCAGTCCGGCAGGGTTCTGGCAAGCGTCATTCCCCCGACACACAGCGCGGCCAGCGTCAGCGCCTGTCGGCGGGATTCTTGGCCAGATCCAATACATTGCTCGAAAAGCCACACCATCGATTCCAGCAATTGGCGGTAGGCTTCTCTTACGGCATCGTTTTCCCGAGCGACGTCCGATGGCAGCGCGATCATCGGGCACTGACCTTCCACATCACCCAGATGTTCGTCCGACAGGTAGCTTTTCATCATGTTCATCACCATTTCTGGGCTAGGGCAGGTGGGGTCGACCCCGGCTTCGGCGCGCCATTTCGCCCCGCGGCCCATCAGGAAGCTGGATACAGCTGCGCTGTAGAGCGCCTGCTTGTTTGGAAAATGGTTGTAGAACCCGCCCCTTGTCAGGCCGGCGGCTTCCATAACCTGATCGATGGTTACACCGTCAAAGCCGTGACGGTTAAACAGTTTGCGCGCGGTTTCAACAATCTTGGCGCGGGTTTGTTCCTTGTGTTCTGCACTATAGGGCATGGGGCGCCTCCTTCACGGCAATGCTAGCATCTTCCTTAATATGTTCTTTAACATATTTTATTTCCCCCCATGATGCCTTCATCGTTTCAAGACACCTAAGAGGGAGAGTCACATGCCCAAATTTGTATTTGCTTACCATGGTGGGCCGTCATCAATGACCGAAGAGGAAGGTAAGGCCCATATGGCGAGCTGGATGGACTGGATGGCAGGCCTTGGCGAGGCCGTGCTTGATCGGGGTCACGCTGTGGGTAAATCCCATACTGTGACGGGGGACGGGGCTGTTGAAGGCGGCGGCGCTAACCCGATCTCTGGGTATACGCTGGTTCAGGCAGTCGACATGGATGCTGCGCTGAAGATGGCGGCGGTTTCGCCGCATGTCCATGTCGGGGGCACTATTGAAGTGGCTCCGGTTCTCGATATGCCAATGTAGGAATAGTGAAAATCACATACTTGGGGGAAATTTATGAGCTTACAGTTTTCTGCGATTCTGGCGGCAATCTTTGCTATCGCGTTGGTGCCCTTGACGCTACAGGTTGGGATCAAGCGTGTTTCAACCGGCATTTTCTTTGGGGATGGCGGAAATAAGGACTTGGCGCGGCGAAGAGCTGCCCAATCAAACTTCCTTGATCATGTGCCTCTTTTCCTCGTGGTATTTGCGCTGTGTGAAATGAACGGGGCTGGACCGCCGGTGCTGTTCGGGGCCGGGGGATGCATGCTTCTGGGCCGCGCATTTCATGCATTTTCCATGCTCGCCACCGATGGCACAGGCAACAGTCGTGCGTTCGGCATGATCTTGACGCTTTTGGCACATCTGGGCGTGGCCGGATACCTGCTTTATGTGCTACTGTAGGGCAAGCAAGAGCCTCCTGGCGCAGTCTGCCCATATCCGGTTACAGGGTAGCGCATAGCTGGTTTGCACAATTTGGTGGATGTCACCGCCCTTAATGCATTATAAGGTCGCCAAAATGGCGGCCTTATACCGTTTAACGCTAGCAAAGATGGTGTTTCGAGCATGACGACTGAACAGAAGACAACTGAGCAGAAGGCGACCGGGTACCAGCGCAAGCCGGATTGGCTGCGGGTTAAGGCGCCGACGAGCAAGCAGGCGATGGAAACACGCCGCATGATGCGCTCCAAGAACCTGCACACCGTCTGCGAAGAAGCGGCTTGCCCGAACCTGGGCGAATGCTGGCAGAAGAAGCATGCCACCATCATGATCCTGGGGGACACTTGCACCCGGGCCTGTGCCTTCTGTAACGTCAAGACAGGTCGCCCCATGCAGGTTGACCCGCTGGAGCCGATGAACACGGCAGAGGCCTGCGCCGAAATGGGCCTCAATCACATTGTGATTACGTCTGTGGACCGGGATGACCTCGATGATGGCGGCGCGATGCAGTTCGTCAAGGTGATCCGCGCGATCCGCGACCGCTGCCCGACCACGACCATCGAAATCCTGACACCTGACTTCCGTAACAAGCCGGGCGCCATCGAGATGGTTGCCGAAGCAAAGCCAGATGTATTCAATCACAATCTGGAAACCGTGCCGCGGAACTACCCGAAGATCCGCCCTGGCGCGCGCTATTACCAGTCGCTCCGCCTGCTTGAAACCGTGAAGAAGGTGGACCCGTCCATTTTCACCAAATCCGGTATCATGGTTGGCCTTGGAGAAGAGCGCATGGAAGTGAGCCAGGTGATGGACGATATGCGCATGGCGGATATCGATTTCATGACCATTGGCCAGTATCTTCAGCCCACGCCGCGCCACGCCAAGGTTGACCGGTTCGTGACACCCGCTGAATTCAAGGCCTACGAGCGTATGGCAAAGGGCAAGGGCTTCCTGATGATCTCATCCTCCCCCCTGACGCGTTCAAGCTATCTGGCGGGCGACGACTTTGCCTTGCTGAAGGCTGCGCGCGACAAGCAGCTCAAGGCTGCAGAGTAATCGAGACCGACGCGCCGACAATCCAGTATAGAAACTGCAGCGCAGAAATCAGCGAGATCTATTGCAGACCAGACATGGCTGACCGGCGTCCCTTGAAGGGTGTCCGTTGAAATGTTTGGGGTAGGGCTTTTAGCCTGATGGGGAAGTCTATCAATGGCAGAAACACAGTCAGCCAAGGCGGTCATCACCTGCAAAAACTGCGACGCATATCTGCATGGATCTTTCTGCAGCGCCTGCGGCCAGAAGCACATCCCAAGCCGCCTGAGCGCAAAGGAACTGTTTGTGAATGCCTTCTTTGCGTTCATGGACCTTGATTCCACAATTTGGCGCACGATAAGGGAGCTGACAAGAAATCCGGGCCAGGTGGCGCTGAACTATATTGGCGGCCAACGGTTTTCCTACGTCAATCCCATCAAGTATTTCCTGGTAACATCGGCATTTGCTCTTGCCGTCATCGCGCTGACCATCGGGTTGGACACTATGGCCGATGGAATGGTTCATATTGATGGTGACGTCAAGGAAACGGATACGGTTTTCCAGATAGGCGAAGCCTTAAGGTCAGTCCTTCGGGAAAATATGAATCTCATCTCCTTCCTCACACTGCCGTTGTTCGCTTTCCTGCTGCGCTGGCAATATTGGCGCTCGGGCAGGAACTATGCTGAAACGCTCAGCTTTCTCGCCTTTGCCATGGGACAGACCAATCTGTATTCTGCCCTGCTTGTCATCGTGCTTGCGGCAGCTGGGAGCAGTGATCAAGGCATCAGCGTCTTCATTGGGTTCATCGTGTTACTGCATGCTGCCAAGGTGTTCTTTGGCATGTCATGGCCGAAGGCCTTCTTTGCCGTTGTTTTGTCGTCAATACTTCAGAGTATCACGGGCATTTTGGTTGCCGGCATACTGGTCCTTGCAAAAATGGCGGGATTGATCTGAGGGCTTTACCCTCATGTCAAATCAGGCTAGGACGTGGCGAGCCGAGTATGAGGGTTGTTGATGCACCATTTTGTTGAAAAGAAGGTTTTACCTTATTCGGACGAGCAGCTGTTTGCTCTTGTCGCCGACGTGGCAAAATATCCCGAGTTTTTGCCCTGGTGCCTGGGCGCGCGCGTATATGGCAGAAAAGCAGGACAGTTTGACGCCGATGTCATCATCGGGTTCAAAATGTTCCGCGAACGCTTCACCTCCCGCGTGACGCTCGAGGAAAACCGCAAGGTGGATGTGGATTACATCAAAGGCCCGATGAAGCGGCTTTATAACCATTGGCGCTTCATTCCTCAGGAAAATGGCCACTGTCTTGTGGATTTCGAAGTGGATTTCGAATTTTCCAGCCGCATCCTCAATCAGGTGATTGGCCCATTGTTCGGCGAAGCCTGCAAGCGCATGATGCATGCGTTTGAAGAGCGTGCCACTGTGCTTTACGGCCCTGCCTGACCCACTTGACGCCCGTCAAGTTTCCCCGCAAATCCCTGTGTTATGATGCTCCTCTCAGATAAAAGGAGGCAACCATGACCACATTTATGCATCGACTGGTAGAAGAGCTTCGCGCCCGCGAACAGTATCTGGAAGAGCATTCCGAGCACCCGATTTTCGACAATGACGAAAGTGGCGAATACAAGCGGGATTATGACAAGCTGGTGGCCGAGTTGAAGGCATTCAATGATCGCGTCGTAAAGGCGCAGGAAAAGGGCGAGTCGTTCGACGAGCATTTTGAGCGCGAAATCAAGGACGAGCATAACCATCTGAAAGTGAAGGTGGAATCCTGGTCGAAAAAGCTCGACAGCTAAGTCGATAACGCGTCATGGAGCATTTCCAGTGCGGTTAGAACGGTGCGGCGCCTTACGTCGCTGCGTCCGATATCACCGAACTGGATGCTCTGGGCGATCGGGGATTCGCCAATCCGGCACAGCCCGAAACAAACCAGTCCCACGGGCTTTTCGGCAGACCCGCCACCGGGACCGGCAATGCCTGTGACCGCCACGCTGACGTCCGCACGGGACGCTGCGATGGCGCCATATGCCATTTCCTTGGCAACAGCCTCGGATACGGCACCAAAGCGCGCCAGGCTTTCAGAGCTCACGTCCAGCATCTGGTTTTTTGCTTCGTTTGAATAGGTTATGAAGCCGCGATCAACTACATCGGATGACCCGGCTATTTCGGTCAGTGCGCCCGCGATCAAGCCCCCTGTGCAGGATTCGGCTGTGGCGATCATCTGACCCTGGCTTCTGGCCAAATCAAGTACCTTTTCCGCCAGTGCCAAAATCTCTGTGTTGAACATGCTTATCCAATCATTGGCAGGCACAGCAGGATCAGGCCCGCGAGCCATACGGTTTCCGCCACCATCAAAAGGACAGGCTTCAGGCCTACCTGCATCACTTTCCTCAGGTCGGACTTGAGCCCGATGGCGGCAATGGAAGTAATCAGACAAACTCTTGAGAAGGCCGTCAAGTTTTCTGTGGCGACTTCAGGCAACGGCACAAAGCTGTTGATCACCACAAACAGTACGAAAGCCGCGAGAAACGGTGGCAACAGTGGCGGTTTCTTGCCCTCTGACGGGCTGTTCCTGAACACCATGATAAACATGAAGACGACAGGCAGCAGCAACGCCACCCGCATCAGTTTGGTGAGCGTTGCCAAATCACCCGCTTCGGGTGAGATAGAATAGCCAGCCCCCACCACTTGGGCCACGTCATGAATGGTGGCGCCGATAAAAATACCCGCTTCAGCGTCGTTCAAACCAAAGAAAGCACTGATCATCGGGTAAAGGATCATCGCCAGGGTGGACAGCGTGGTGACACCCACAACGGTGAAGATCGTGTCCTGCTCCAGATTCTTGCCCTTTGGCAGGACGGCTGATATCGCCAGCGCGGCAGACGCACCACAAATGGCCACTGCGCCACCCGTCAGGCCGCCAAACGGGCTGCTCATGCCCAACAGGCGAGCAACCAGCACGCCAAACAGGATGGTGCTGCCGACACCCAGCGCAACCATGGTCACCGTTGGCCAACCAAGGGCTACAACATCGGAAAAGGCGATACGGAAGCCCAACAGGGCAACACCGATGCGCAGGATGGTTGACCCTGTGAATTCAATGCCCGGGCGGGCCTTCGGGTCTTCGAACAGGAAACTCATGGCCATGCCAAGCAGAAGGGCGAACAGCATTGCCGGGGCGCCGTAATGTTCGCTCAGGAAACTGGCGGCCAGTCCGATTGTCAGGCTTATTATAAAGCCGGGTGTTTTTGTGGATATTTGTTCTTTAAATCTGGATACCATTAAATCGCCCACTCTAACAAATCGAATGTTAGAAGGACCCATATAACAATTGCGGCCATAAGGCCAGCCACCAAATCATCCACCATGACGCCAAAACCACCACTCACCTGCCGGTCCAGCCAGCCGATCGGCCAGGGTTTGAGAATGTCGAAAAAGCGAAACAACAGGAAAGCCAAGGCGAACAGGAAAGGCGACCCTGTCAGGCCCACGAGCGGCAGCAGCGCCAGCCATTGGCCTGCAACTTCGTCGATAACGATCTCAGGTGCGTCGTGGATGCCTGTGATGGCTTCAATACTGTCTATCAGTTTGGAGGACAGGAGCGTGATCCCCACCACCCAGGCTGCGATCTCGATCTGGTCGACACCGCCTTCCAGCATAAAATATCCGGCAATGACCCCAAGCAGTGATCCCCAGGTGCCAGGGGCTGGCCGCAACATGCCTGAACCAAGCGCTGTTACCCACCAGAAGGCGAAGCTCCGGTGCCGGCCTTCCCATGTACGCAAGGATACTTTCGCCATCAAATATCTCCCAGTGGCAGGCGGAGGGTTGCGGTCGCCTGCGCGGCGATGCCTTCCTCACGTCCGGTGAAGCCCAGTTTTTCAGTCGTTGTGGCCTGCACGCTCACACGGCTTGCCGGAATTTCCAAAAGCTCGGCGACACGGTCACGCATGGCGTCTTTATGCGGGCCAATCTTGGGCTTCTCACAGATCAGGCAGACACCGACATGGCCAATCTGGCCGCCCAGCGCCAGAACCCGGTCTCGGGCGAAGGTGAGGAACACATCGCTTGGGGCCCCGCGCCACTGATTATCTGAGGGCGGAAAGTGGGTTCCGATATCGCCGTCGCACAAGGCCGCCAGGATGGCGTCCGTCAGCGCATGCAGGCCGACATCGGCGTCCGAATGGCCCTTGAGGGATCTGGTGAACGGTAGTTTGACGCCACACAGCCAGACATGATCGCCGCCTTCAAAGCGGTGAACGTCATAGCCGCTGCCGGTTCGAATGTCGCCAAGGGCCATCATGATCTGCTGCTCTGCCTTCTTGAAATCGTTTGGGGTTGTCAGTTTGAAATTGCGGCCGTCGCCAACTGAGAGGGTAACCTTACCGCCTGCAGCTTCCACAACGGCGCCATCATCCGTCAAATCTTTACCTACTGCTGCCTCATGGGCTGCCATGAGATTGGCGTATGGGAACCCCTGGGGTGTTTGCACAGCGAAGAGGTTGGTGCGGTCAACCGTGTGCTGAATTATGCCGTCTGCTGCCTTCTTGAGGGTGTCAGTAATCGCGACAGCAGGCACAACGGCCTCGGCCTTGGCATCAAGCGCATCAATGACGCCAGAGATAACGTCCGCCGTCACAAATGGCCGCGCTGCGTCATGGACCAAAACATAGTCTGTGTCGGGGCTGAGGGCCTTGAGGCCCTTATAGACACTTTCCTGCCGGGTCGCGCCGCCGTGAACGGGTGAAGGCAAGTCAAAGCCAACAGTAGCCTCTTGGAACAGGGCCTCGTCGTCAGGATGGATCACGCATTGAATGCGGTAAGCAGGATCAATCGTCAGAAACGATTCGATGGTACGCGTCAGCACCATCTTTCCGCCCAGCTTACGATATTGCTTCGGCAGGCCTTCTCCGGCCCGGCTGCCACGCCCGGCGGCCACTATCACGATAGAAACTTGCGTCATGCGAGGCCTTTCAATCTCGGGCTGGCTTTTTACCAAAACTTCTGGCATAAGCAGTGCCCAATATTTAGGCAGTGCGTATAAGCGTAAAGTGTAGGTTTGTAAAATGGCTCTTAACATTGGTCCGGTCGAAATCAAAGACCCTGTGATCCTCGCGCCCATGTCCGGCGTTACTGATTTGCCGTTCCGGCGTTTGGTAAAGCGCTACGGGGCTGGCCTTGTCGTGTCTGAAATGATTGCGTCTGAAGCCATGATCCGCGCCAGCGAACGCAGCCAGAAAATGGCCACCAGCTGCGCCGAGGAATTTCCGATGTCGGTTCAACTGGCGGGCTGTGAAGGCGCGCGTATGGCGGAAGCTGCCAAGCTGAACGAAGATCGCGGTGCGGCCATCATCGATATCAATATGGGCTGCCCGGTCAAAAAGGTTGTGAACGGCCATGCGGGGTCCGCCTTGATGCGGGACCTGGACCATGCGGGTGAGCTGATTCACGCGACTGTAAATGCGGTGAACCTGCCTGTTACGCTGAAAATGCGCCTCGGATGGGACGACAGCAGCTTCAACGCGCCGGAGCTTGCGAAGATCGCACAGGAAGCCGGTGTTAAGCTGATCACGGTTCACGGGCGTACGCGCTGCCAGATGTATCGCGGCCATGCTGACTGGAAGAAGGTTGGCATCGTCAAGGAAGCTGTGGACCTGCCTGTCATCGTGAACGGCGACATCAACACCTTCGACGACGTCGACCAGGCGCTTCAGGATTCTGGCGCTGACGGCGTCATGATCGGCCGTGGCACCTACGGCAAGCCATGGCTTGTGGGCCAGGTTATGCATTACCTGCGCACAGGCGAAAAGATTGACGAGCCTGCGCTTGAAGAGCAACTCGACCTCGTGCTGGAACATTATGATGACATCCTGAGCCATTATGGCGTCGAGGGTGGCGTTCGCATCGCACGCAAGCATCTGGGCTGGTACACCAAGGGGCTCCACAGCTCTGCAGAGTTCCGCAATGAAGTGAACCGCATTGAGGAACCTGAGAAGGTCAAGGCGGCGCTCAGGGAATTCTATTTGCCGCTGTGCGAACAGGCGGCTGCGTGATGACAAGCGCGGGGGAGGGCTTGGATCGGAAACCGGTGGACGAGATTGTCGCCCAGGACATCCTGCATAGCCTTTCTCAAGCCGTGTTCGTTGTTGGTGCCGATAACTGCATCCTTGACGTCTATGCCCAGGCAGAAGCAATCTTTGAACGCAGCCGCGAAAGCCTGATTGGCGCATCGATCGGCCAGATCCGAGGCATCGGCGCTGAGGCGCTCAATATTGTTGCGCGGTCACGGGACGAAAACACACCCCTGAACAGCTATGACGTTTCGGTGGTGCCGCCAATTGGTGATATTGAGCTGATGGACCTGCATGCCCACCCATATGGCAGCGAGGGGGCGACCCTTCTGACGGCCCAGCCGCGGCGGATTACCGCTTTTCTGGAAAAACGCGACCACATGGAAGCCGCTGCGCGCTCCGTCAGTGGTCTTGCGTCCATGCTGGCACACGAAATCAAGAACCCGCTGTCGGGTATTCGTGGTGCAGCCCAATTGATGGGCCGGGCGCTTGATGACAAGAACATCAAGCTGACTGAACTCATTTGCAAGGAAGTCGACCGCATCAAGGGTCTGGTGGATGAACTAGAGACCTTCAGTAATCCGTCGCAGGCGGTACTGGAACCGGTGAATATCCATGAAGTGCTGGATCATGTGCTGAATGTGGCTGTGGCTGGATTTGGTGCCAAATGTATCTTCCGCCCGCGGTTTGACCCATCCCTGCCACCGGTCGCTGGTCTTTACGACCGCCTGGTGCAGATTTTCCTGAACCTGATCAAGAATGCTGTTGAGGCGGCGGGGGCCGAAGCGGACATAACCATCACGACGTCATATCGCCACGGTATCTGGATCACAGGCCGGTCTGGCGAACGTATTCGCCTGCCGATCGAGATCGCGATCCACGATAGCGGGCCCGGCATCCCCGATCACCTGAAAGGCCACTTGTTCGACCCATTCGTAAGCGGCAAGGAAGGTGGTACCGGGCTTGGGCTTGCCCTGGTGGCGCGCTATGTCAGTGAAATGGGCGGTACAGTGACCTGCGACAACCATCCACACGGCGGTGCCGTGTTCAAAATTCAGCTTGCCCTACATGAGGACGCAAAATAATGGCTCAGGCTAAACCGAACATTATCGTTGCAGATGACGACATGACAATTCGCCTGGTGGTCAGCGAAGCACTGCGCCAGGAAGGCTGGATTGTGCTGGAGGCTGAGGATATCCCTGAGCTGAAGCGCCTTGTGCTGGGCGGGCAGGGCAATGTGGTGATTTCCGACGTGGTCATGCCGTCCGGTAGCGGGCTGGACGTTATGCCGGAACTGATTGAGGCACGCCCGGATCTGCCGTTCATTATCATGAGTGCCCAGAATACGCTTGCGACAGCCATGGCGGCAACCGGCAAGGGCGCCTATGAGTATCTGCCGAAGCCGTTCGATATTGATGAGCTGGTTTCCGCGGTTAAGAAAGCACTTAAAGAACGTGGGGCAAGTTCTTATACTGCAATCGAAAAAGATGATAGCCTGATCATAGGTCGGTCTACCGCCATGCAGGAAATCTACCGCACTATGGCACGGGTGGTGAACACCGACCTGACAGTGATGGTGACGGGCGAAAGCGGTACAGGCAAGGAACTGGTGGCGCGTGCGATCCACAATCATGGGCCGCGGGCAGACAATCCATTTGTGCCGGTCAATATGGCAGCCATCCCCAAGGAACTGATCGAAAGCGAGCTTTTTGGTCACGAGCGCGGCGCCTTTACCGGTGCTGAAACCCGAACGCTGGGCCGTTTTGGTCAGGCAAAGGGCGGTACGCTGTTTCTGGATGAGATCGGCGATATGCCGCTTGAGGCCCAGACGCGCCTTCTGAGGGTACTGCAGGAAGGCGAATACCGGACTGTGGGCGGTCAGGCCAGCATCAAGGCAAACGTCCGTATTGTGGCCGCAACCAACCGCAATCTGCGCAATATGGTGCGGTCCGGCGATTTCCGGGAAGACCTGTTCTTCCGCCTGAACGTGGTGCCGCTCAATCTGCCGCCGCTTCGGGATCGTGCGGATGATATCCCGGACCTGGCTGAACATTTCCTGAGGAAGGCCGCAGACAGTGGCCTGCCGCTCAAGAAGCTGACAGACGGCGCCAAAAAGGTACTGAAATCGTTCGATTGGCCTGGCAACGTACGCGAATTGGAAAACCTCCTACACCGGATTTGCGCGCTTTATCCGGGCAATGAGATTTCCGGCACCATCATTCAAAGCGAGTTTGAGCGGTCGACGTCAGAGCTCGCCGGTGCCCCGATGGGCATGATGGCCAGTGTGAGCGGCGGTAATCTTTCGCAAACGGTTCGCCAGCATCTGGACCAATATTTTGATTATCACGATGACGATCTGCCGCCTGCGGGCCTGTACCAGCGCATTCTCCGGGAAGTCGAGCGGCCCTTGATCCAGAAAGTGCTCGCTGTAACACAAGGGAATCAGGTGAAGGCGGCTGAGCTCCTCGGCCTTAACCGCAATACGCTCCGGAAAAAGATCCGTGAACTGGATATTTCCATGCCTGCCAAATCCAACTAGGGCTTGGGCTGCGCAATTTTTTTGCCGCACCAGTGTGATATTTCTGGAACAAATGTGACAAATATGCATCATGGGCGCTATGTCAAAGATCGCCTCGCCAGATGCACCCAAGATTCCGAAGCTGCCTAACCGCCGTTGGGCCCGCTTCATGCTTTGGGCTCGGCGCTTCAATCTGGGCGGTCGGCTTGAGATTCTCCTGTCCATTCTGGCAGTGATCGCCGCGATTGCTACCTACATCACCATGTCGCGCAAGTCGGCACCGTTTGAGGTAACGTCCGGTCGTACCATGCGGGTGCTGCTGGCCATCAACCTGGCGCTTCTGATGGCGCTTGGCGTGTCTATTGGCCGATGGTTCGTGCGTATCTGGAGTTCCAAGAAAGGCAAAGCGGCAGGTTCACGCCTGCAAACCAAGATGACCGGCTTTTTCATCGCCATCGCGATTGTGCCGCCGATCATCATGACCGTCTTCTCGGCCCTGTTCCTAGAGTTTGGTATTCAGGGTTGGTTCAGCGAGAAGGTGCGTTCCACCATCAACAACTCTCTTGAGGTGGCGGAGGCCTATATGGTCGAACACCGCGCCACGATCGAGAAGGACATGCAGGCCATTGCGCTGGCCTTCAACCGCATGACACCCTTGCAGCAGGCCGACCAGTTGGCGTTGAGGCAGGTAGCTTACGGCGCCTTGAATACGCGGCTGCTTTCGGAAGTGCTGGTGATCGAGATTGAGGACAGTGACACTGAGGGAAGCGTGCTCGCCCGGGCTAGTCAGGGGCTGGAGCTGGCCACCATCCGCCTGAAGGACGATATGATCGACCGGGTGCGGCATGATGGGACCTTCGTGGCCTCAAACCGTGCGGACAACACCGTGGTTGGTATGATCCGCCTGACCTCCTTTTTCAAGCCGACGTATCTTTATGTCGCGCGAGACCTGAACCCACAGGTACTGGCCTATCTGGAAGCGACACGCAGTGCCGTAGCAGATTATCAAAACCTGGAGGTGCAGCGCGGCGACATACAGCTGCAGTTCAACGTGGTATTCATCATTGTGGCACTCTTGATTCTGCTTGCTGCGATCTGGGTCGGCTTGTGGTTCTCCAGCAGGCTGGTAACGCCGCTGTCGAACCTTGTGGACGCCGCTGAGCGGGTCGGGAAGGGCGAACTGGATGCCCGGGTGCCCAGTGTACCGACAAGCGACGAGGTGGGCACTCTAAGCCGCGCCTTCAACCGCATGACTGACCAACTGGCCAAACAGCAGGACGCGCTTCTGGACGCCAACAAGGAACTGGATGAACGCCGCCGCTTCCTGGAAGAAGTGCTGGAGGGCGTGTCTGCAGGCGTCATCGGCATGCAGCAGGACGGCACTATCTTCCTGCCGAACCGTTCGGCCTCTAGCCTTCTCGGGCGGGCTCACGATGAACTGATCGGACTTCGTCTGCATGATGTGGTGCCTGAATTCCGCGAACTGCTAGCTCAGGCCGAAGGATCGAACGCAGGCGAAGCGAAGGGCCAGGTGCAGGTTGAAGTGGGTGAAGAGGGTCGCACGCTTCTGGTTCGGGTATTCGTTGAAAAGTCCGAGAACGACAATATCGCAGGCTATGTGGTGACCTTTGACGATCTGACGGAACAGCTGGCCGACCAGCGGACCGCCGCATGGGCGGACGTGGCCCGCAGGATTGCTCACGAGATCAAGAATCCACTGACCCCAATTCAGCTGTCGGCCGAGCGTCTCAAGCGCAAGTATGCCAAGGAAATCACCACGGACGCCAAGGTCTTTTCCCAGTGTACCGACACGATCATCCGTCAGGTAGGTGACCTGCGTCGTATGGTGGATGAGTTCTCATCATTTGCGCGGATGCCGTCACCCATCTTCAAGGAAACCGACCTTGTCGACGTGGTGAAGCAGTCTGTGTTCCTGCAGGACGTGGCGTCTTCGAAAATCCAGTTCACGACGGATATCCCCAAAGAGCGCCATCCGCTGCCGTGTGACGGCCGCCTGATCGGGCAGGCGCTGACGAATATCCTGAAAAACGCATCTGAATCCGTGCTGGCGCGTACCGCGACAGACATGGAAAACATCAACGATACCGTTGAACCCGGACTGATCAAGGTGACGATGATCCAGGATGATACCCGGACGGAGATCAGAGTGGAGGACAATGGCCTTGGCCTGCCTCAGGAACAGAAAAACCGCCTGATGGAGCCCTATGTGACCACCCGCGCCAAAGGCACAGGTCTTGGCCTTGCTATTGTGCGCCGCATTATGGAAGAGCATGGCGGCACCGTAAAAATCCAGGACCGCAAGCCTGTGGGTGCCCGTGCCGTGCTGACATTCTCGCATGCTGCCTTGCATCAGCGTGCTGAAGCGAACCCAACCGAATCTGAGAACCCGCAGTTGACGCCGAAAAACAGCGCCAGCGCGGCTGAGTGACCAAACAGGGAGTAAGCCTAAAGATGGCTCTTGATATCCTTATCATCGACGACGAAGAAGACATTCGTGAACTGATTTCCGGGATTTTGGAAGACGAAGGCTACAACACGCGCACCGCGCGCGACAGCGATACCGGTCTTGCCGAAATTGAAGCTCGGTTGCCGTCACTTATGGTGCTGGATATCTGGCTTCAGGGCAGCAAGCTTGATGGGCTGGAAATCCTTGAATTGGTGAAGTCCCGCCACCGGGAGCTGCCGGTCGTTGTGATCAGTGGTCACGGCAATATCGAAACAGCTGTGGCGGCGATCAAGAAGGGGGCTTACGACTTTATCGAAAAGCCCTTTGAGGCGGATCACCTGCTATTGACGGTCCAGCGCGCGACGGAGGCGGAGCGCCTGCGCCGCGAAAACGAAGAGCTGAAGAAGCGATCCGTTTTCACCGTGGATATCACGGGAAAATCAAATGCTATCAATGGTTTGCGGCAAAGCATTGAGAAAGTGGCAGCCACCAACAGCCGGGTGCTGATCCATGGCCCGTCCGGCTCAGGCAAGGAAGTCGCGGCGCGGCAAATCCATAACCGGTCGCACCGGGTAGGCAGCTCCTTCATTGTGGTGAGTGCCGCTTCGATGGAGCCGCACCGGATGGAGCAGGAGCTCTTCGGCGTTGAACAAAACGGCGGGGTTGTGAAAACCGGTCTCTTTGAGCGCGCGCACGGCGGCACATTGTTCATCGACGAAGTGGGCGATATGCCTTTGCCGACGCAGGCGAAGATTCTGCGGGTCCTGACGGATCAGGCGTTCGAACGCGTGGGAGGCAACACGGGTGTAAAAGTGGATGTGCGGGTGATATCGGCAACCAGTAAGGATCTGGTTGCTGAGATTGCTGAAGGCCGTTTCCGCGAAGACCTTTTCCACCGGTTGAATGTGGTGCCGCTCAAGATGGCGTCCCTGTCCGAACGGCGTGAAGATATTCCGATGTTGGCCCAGAACTTTCTGGACGCACTTGCGGAAGCCACAGGCCGTCCGAAGGTGCATCTGGCAGATGACGCGATTGCGGCGCTTCAATCCTACGACTGGCCAGGCAACGTGCGTCAGCTGAAAAATATCATGGAACGCGTGGTGATCATGGGCTCCGATGACCTGGACGGTGAAATCACGGCGGATCAGTTGCCGCCGGAAATTCAGAGCGGTTCCGGTGATCTGTTGCACTCAGGCAGCAATGGCGCCATTATGACCACGCCGCTGAGGGAGGCACGGGAGGCCTTTGAACGGGAATATCTGAAAGTTCAGATCAACCGTTTCAGTGGCAATATTTCGCGGACGGCCGCTTTCATTGGTATGGAGCGCTCCGCCCTGCACAGGAAACTGAAGTCTCTGGGCTTGACCGGATCCGCCAGGAATGGCGATGGGTCTGAGGTCTGAACTGGCGACGATAGCTATTAGGCGTTACGGGGAATTATGAAAGTCATCGTATGTGGCGCCGGCCAAGTGGGCTTCAATATCGCGAAGCACCTGGCCGACCAACAGAATGATGTTACGGTGATCGACCGGTCACCGGACCTCATCAGAAAAATCAGTGAATCCCTCGATGTGCAGGCACTTGTGGGCCATGCATCCGATCCGTCCATGCTGGACCGGGCAGGGGCCTCAGACGCGGAACTGCTGATCGCGGTAACCTGGTCGGATGAGGTCAATATGGTCGCATGCCAGGTGGCCAGCTCACTTTTCAGTGTGCCTACCAAGGTTGCCCGCATCCGGAACCAGACATACCTGAAGCCCACGTGGGGTGATTTGTTCTCCCGCGAGAATATGCCGATTGATGTGATCATCTCGCCGGAACTTGAGGTGGCGGAAGCCCTTCGGCGTCGGCTCGAAGTCCCGGGTGCCTTCAATATGGTGCCGTTCGTGGACGGCCGCGTGCGTATGATTGGCCTTGTGCTGGATGAAAACTGCCCGGTCGTGGATACGCCGCTGAGGCAGCTAACCGAACTGTTCCCGAACCTGCAGACCACCGTGACGGCTGTGGTGCGCGGAGAGCGGATATTCGTGCCTCGAAGCGATGACCAACTGCAGGCGGGTGACGCTATCTATATTGCGGTTGAAACCGGGACAACAGAGCGGGCCATGGCTGTGTTTGGGCACGAAGAAAAGGCTGCCCAGCGTATTGTGATCGTGGGCGGCGGTAACATCGGCCTGTTCCTGGCACAGCAGCTTGAAGGCAATGCGTCGGTCAGCAACCTCAAAATCATCGAGTATGACAAGAAGCGCGCTGAACTGATCGCGGAAAAATTGGGCCGAACCGTTGTGATTAATGGTGACGCGCTTGACCGGGAAATTCTCCAGGAAGCTAACATTGCCCAGACAGATACGATTGTTTCCGTGGCCAACGACGATGAGGTGAACATTCTGTCGTCATTGCTGGCCAAGCAGCAGGGCTGCCCAAGGGCCATTACCCTGATGAACAACCCAATCTACGGTAGCCTCGTTGGCTCGCTGGGGATCGATGTAGCGCTTGACCCGCGGGAAACCACAGTATCCTCCATCGTGCGCCATATCCGCCGTGGTCGTATCCGCGACCTATACAGTATCTTTGAGGGCAAAGCCGAGATCATTGAGGCGGAAGTCCTTGAAGGCTCGGAAGTTGCAGGGCGATCGATAGGTGAGCTCCGGCTGCACGGCGATGTGAAATTCGGTATGATCGTGCGCGGTGAAGAAGCGATTACGCCCAGCGCAGATACCGTACTGATGGGTGAGGACCGGGTTGTTATCCTTGCCCTTTCGGAAGCGGTGAAAAAGATCGAGCAGCTCTTCTCTGCCCGCGCCGACATCTTTTAGGGTCAGCACATGTGGCGTAGCCGGCTTTTTTACCTGATTGGGTGCTGGATCCTTCTTCTGAGCGCCACACAGGCCGTACCCTTCTTCATTGCGACGTCTCTTGAGGAAGCGCATGCCGCAAGCGGCTTCCTGGCGTCCATCATGGTGATGTCGGTCATCGGCGGGTCGCTTTTCCTTGGGTTCCGTTCAACACCACAAATCAAAGTGACACGGCTGACCATCCTGTTGCCGGTGGTGGGCGGGATCGCGCTCGCGATCGTTGCGGGCATGCCTTTCTTCTTCATCTTTCCGGATCAAGGGTTGGTGCCAGCTTTCTTCGAGGGGATGTCTCTGATCACGACGACGGGCAGCAGTGCCTACGAAGGGGCGCATGAAACCATCGTTTCCATTGCTTTCTGGCGTGTGCAGGCATCCTGGATTGGCGGGTTTCTGGCCATTTGCATGACCTTGTCGATCCTGACTGCGATCAATAGTGGCGGTGTACAATTGCACCGCTCGCCACTGCCATATGGTGACAGTGAAACGGGCTATCCCCGGCTCCGTGCAGTGGCTATCTCAATAGCGCCAATTTATGCTTTATTTACAGTAGCTTGTTGCGCCTTTTTGATGTTGACTGGCGTACCGCTTTTTGAAGCCCTGCAGTTGGCCATGAGTGCGATCAGCACCACGGGCATAGGGCCTGATGGATCTAACAAGATCGAAGACGTCGGGACCCAGGCAGTACTGGCTGTGTTCATGGTTTTCGCGATGCTCAATTGGGACATCATGCGGGCCCGGCTGTTACGGGTAAAGGCCAAGCATCCGCAGGGGCTGGAAAGCAAAAGCGTCCTGCTGTTGGTGGCTGGCGGAACGGGCGTACTGTTCCTCTTGGCATTTCCCGGCGATTGGTTGGGCCTTTGGCACAGCCTGTTTGTGGCGATTTCGGCCATGTCTACCACCGGATTCTCACCGGCAGACATGGGGTTCACAGGTGACGGCATCGATGCCGGTGCCATAATCCTGATTGTCCTAGCCTGTCTTGGTGGGGCAGTAGCCAGCACGACGGGCGGCATCAAGCAGCTGCGGTTGATTGTGGTCTATTTCCTGACGCGCAAGGAAGTGGACAGGCTGGCGCACCCCCACGGCGTAAAATCCCTTAGGTTCCAGTCCTTTGCCATCGAGCGCCGGGATATCGAGGCCATCTGGCTTCTGGTCGGCGCTTTTGTGCTGATGCTTGTATTTGGCAGCCTGTTTTTGGCAATCCTGGGTATTGATTTTCAGTCTGCGCTTGCCATGTCTGTGTCGGCCCTGACGCTATCCGGGCCGCTGATTACCATGATCGATCCATATTTCAGCGGTTTTTCAGGGCTGACGGAAGTTGACTATATGATTATGTCCGGCCTGATGCTGCTTGGGCGGATTGAGGCATCACTGTTTCTTGCCTTGATCACAAGAAGTTTTTGGCGCGGATAAATGTACGAAGGCTGTTGACCGACAGCGAGAGTGTCTGACATATATGTACCCGCAGCCGATATATGACGGGGAAGGTGCTTGTCGGCACCGGATCAAACGGATCGGCGGCGGCACTATGCTCTACAGGCGCAATGATTATAACGTAAAAAACAAACGGACAGTCCATGTCAGAAAAAAATCAAAACCTCCAGGACGTCTTTCTTAACGCCGTTCGCAAAACCAAAACGCCGGTAACGGTATTTTTAGTCAACGGTGTTAAACTGCAGGGAGTAATCACTTGGTTCGACAACTTCTGTGTGTTGTTGCGCCGTGATGGCCATTCCCAACTGGTCTACAAACATGCAATCTCTACGGTGATGCCATCTGGCCCAGTGCAATTGTTTGAGCCGGAAAAAGATATTGAGGACTAATTGACCGACCGATCCGATGACCGTTCGGCCGATCAGCCGGGCGGCGGCTGGTCAACCGAAGGATTAGGCTACCTCCAGGATGAGGCAGCCCGTCAACGCGTATTCGTTGTCCATCCTTATGTGAAGGATTCCCGCAAAGCAGACGCGCTTGTCCGCTCTCCTGAGGCCCGCCTCGAGGAAGCCAAAGGGCTTGCGCTTGCCATCGACATCGACCTTGTCGGTGGCGAATGTATACCGCTGCGCGGTGTGCGCCCGGCCACCTACCTGGGTGTCGGCAAGCTTGGCGATTTGAAAGACTTCGCCAAGGACGAAGAGATCGATCTCTTTATCTTCGACTGTGAACTGAGCCCGATCCAGCAGCGGAACCTGGAGCGCGAAGTTGGCGCCAAGGTCATTGACCGCACGGCGCTGATTCTCGAAATCTTCGGCAACCGCGCCAGCACCAAGGAAGGGGAGTTGCAGGTAGAGCTTGCACACCTCAACTACCAGCGTAGCCGGCTTGTGCGGTCATGGACCCACCTGGAGCGCCAGCGGGGTGGTGCCGGCTTCATGGGCGGTCCGGGTGAAACCCAGATTGAGGCCGACCGCCGGATCATTGCCGACCGCATTACCCGGATCAAGCGCCAGCTTGAGACTGTAACACGGACACGCACTCTTCACCGCGCACAGCGGCAGAAAACGCCATATCCGATTGTAGCTCTGGTGGGGTACACGAACGCCGGGAAGTCGACCTTATTCAACATGGTGACGGACGCTGAAGTATTGGCGGAAGACATGCTGTTTGCCACTCTCGACCCAACCATGCGGTCAATTGACCTGCCAAGCGGGCGCAAGATCATTCTTTCAGACACTGTTGGGTTCGTGTCGGAACTGCCCACCATGTTGGTGGCGGCTTTTCGTGCAACGCTTGAAGAAGTGCTGGAAGCAGACGTCATCGTGCATGTGCGCGACGCAGCCCATCCAGACAGCGATGTGCAGAAAAAGGATGTCGAAGAGGTTCTGGGCGACTTGGGCGTTGATTTTGAAAGCGATGCGGACGGCACGCCGATCATTGAGGCGCTCAATAAGGCTGACCTGCTGACGGAAGAAATGCGTGAAGCCGCCATGAACAAGGCGGACCGCCAGGACCGGGTGGTGGCGCTGTCCGGTTTGACAGGCGAAGGTTGCGATACGCTTATTCAGGCGATTGACGCCATTTTGAGTGCACAGGACCACCGTGTTGAACTGACGGTGCCTTATAGCGACGGCGCCACGCAGGCCTGGCTTCATGCCAATGCCAAAATTCTGAGCGAAGAACATGGCGAAGACGGTGTCTGCTATAATTTCACCGTTGATCCGGTTGCCTGGGCAAAATTCACTGCAAAAACAAGATAGTGACAGCGGGCGCTTTCCCGCTGCTTTCCTTCAGTTAATCAAGCAGTGACTGGTCAGCCAATGGCGCCATGTTGATCTGTGCGATCGCGACCAGTTTTTCCCGTTCACCTTTCCGCACGTGAACATCAACCCTGGTTCTGATCAGTCGACTACCATGGCGAATGATCTGGGCATCGGCTACAAGAAATTCGCCATCTCCCCGCGCCAGACACTCAATGTTAATTGAGGCAGTTTCTGCGATCGTACCCGCAACGATACAGGCAAACCCGGCTGCTGCGTTGGCGGCGTATGCCATGTCGCCACCCGCAAAATTACCGAGCAGGTTGGGGTTTCGATTGGCGAGAAGTGTCCTGAAGCCGGTATCCGTCAGTTCCACCGAAACATGGGGATGTCGGGCCAGTAGCGGCTGTAATTTTCTTAGAATGTCCTCGTCTTCGGTCATTCCGCGGCTTTCTCTTCGGCCTTGGCCTGATCCCAAAGGCGGTCCATCTCTTCAAGGGATGACTGGGCTGGCTCTTTACCCTTTTCCGCGAGCAATGCTTCAATACGGTGGAAACGTCGTTCGAACTTGGCGTTACCGCCCCTCAGGGCTTCCTCTGGGTCGATATCCATGTGGCGGGCCAGGTTTGCCATTACGAACAAAAGGTCCCCAAATTCTTCCTTAAGGCGATCCTTGTCGGTGCCTTTCTTATATTCTTCGACCAGTTCGGCTGCTTCTTCCTGCATTTTATTAAGCACACAGGCGGTTTCTGGCCAATCAAAGCCGACCCGGGCGGCCCGCTTTTGCAGCTTCACTGCGCGCAAAAGCGAGGGCAGGCTGATGGATACGCCGTCAAGAACTGAGGCTATCTTGCCTTGCTCGTCAGCCTTCTTCTGGCGTTCTTTCGCTTTCTGGGTTTCCCAAGCAGCAGTTTGTGCATCAGCTGTCTCAATCGATGCGTCGCCAAACACGTGCGGGTGTCGTCGAACCATCTTGTCAGAAATAGCATTGATCACATCGTCAAAGGCAAAATGGCCGGCTTCCATGGCCATTTGGGCATGGAACACCACCTGGAACATCAGGTCGCCGAGTTCATCCTTCAGCGATTCCATATCATGGTGACGGATCGCTTCATCCACCTCATAGGCTTCCTCAATTGTGTGGGGTACAATGGTTTCAAAGCTTTGCTCCAGGTCCCATGGGCAGCCACCATCGGGGTCGCGCAGCTTACGCATGATCTCGAGAAGGTCATCCACCGAATAGGCTGCATTTGATGCATTGCTTGACATGATAGAACTACCCTTGAACTGTTGGTTGCTGCTTCGACACATTCGTGGCTTGGGCAATGAAGGTCAACCCTTAGAAGGACGATATCCGATGATAAAACGGCTGCAGTCGCTGGCTTTCCTGTTCGCTCTTTTCCTGTCGTGCCCCATTGTGCAGGCAGAGAACGTGCCGCCACCGGTTGGTGACAGCTATTATTATCTGGAGGTGCCGCCCGGCGGATTGGCAGATTTCTTCCGTTGGCACCCGCTCAGGATACCGCTGGTCAGCCATCATCGGGGTGCTCCAGCGCCGGGGTTTGCGGAAAATTCCATTGAGGCCATGCAGAATGCGCTGCGGTACGGCCCAGGTCTTATGGAAGTGGATGTCGCCCAATTGGCGGATGGCACATTGATCCTGATGCATGACAACACGCTGGACCGCACGACCACCGGTAAAGGCCGTGTCGCGGAGGCGGTCTGGCCTGACATTGCGCCATTGACGTTGGTGGACCAGGAAGGCCGTAACACCGGTCATCGGGTGCCCAAGCTTTCTGATGTGCTCAGGTGGACGACAGGGCGTGCGATCCTGACCCTGGATATCAAGACGGGGACTGACTTCCGGGCTGTCGCGCGTGAGGTTGAGGCTGCCGGCGCCAGCGACTATGTCGTTGCGATAACCTATTCGCTTGATCAGGCACTTGAGTATCAAGCCATTGCACCATCAATGATGCAAACCGTAACCATGCGAAACGTTGAAGAGCTGGCGGCTGTTGAGGCCAGCGGCCTAAAACCTGAAACCATCATTGCCTGGACGGGCACCAGCCTTGCACCGAAGGATTTCTACCAGATGCTCCATGATCGGGGCTGGCGCGTTATCGTGGGCACCCTTGGCAATCCTGGCTATTCAATTGATGGTCAGATCTTCCGGTCGGGTGACGACAGCAAGTATCTTGATATTTTGAACCTAGGCGCAGATGTCATCGCGACCGATAGATTCTGGGCGGTGCAGGGCCAGATTATGAACCCGAATATCTTTGTCTTTACCCGGAGCAAGCTCTATAGATAGGACCGAAAATCAGGCCAGGGAGGGCACCATATGACCGCACAATCTCAATCGTCTTGGGTTCAGGCATATCGCTTACCACTTTTGTTCCTGCTGTTGTGTATTGTCTGGGTGGGCGTAACCTTCTCCGGCGTGCTTGACGGGTTTGATCGAGCAGGCGTGTTGGCATTCCGCGCAGACTCAGCTGGCGCAGACCCAGTCGGCCCCTTGTGGGTTGAAAAGGCAGTCCTGGGGTTAACGCATGTCGGCGACACTATTACATTAATCATCCTGTCGGTTGGGACGATTGGCTGGCTGATGGTGCGCAAGCAGCGCTCGGCTGCTCTGTATTTGCTGGTGATGGCTGGCGGTTCCTTCTTGCTATCGGCTATTCTGAAAGCTGTATTCGGTCGGGCACGTCCTGATATCGTCGAGCATGTCGTGCATGCATCCAGTGCCAGCTTCCCCAGCGGGCATACGTTGCGTTCTGCTGCCGTATTCCTTTCACTTCTTATGCTTGCCCGGCTCTATAGCGCATCGCTGCGGGGCCGGACACTGGTGATCGGTGTCTCGCTACTATTCATCGGGATTGGACTCAGCCGAATCTATCTTGGTGTCCATTGGCCGTCTGATGTCATTTTTGGTTGGCTGGTGGCAGGCTTTTGGGTCTCGCTCTGGTCACCTAAACTACAGAAATCCATGTCCTGAAGGCGTATTCAGATCGCCTGAATACCGGGCTTTTGTGATGCGTATCGGTCAGAATCATTGCTTTTGCATGACAGCTCCTATACAGATAGGGGTCGGTTCGGAAGCGAACCGCCGGTTTGGGAGGACCGGAAAACTCGGCCATGAACGGTCGGTAGGTTTAATAGGGGTATTAGGGGGGCTGTCCGGGCATGAAAGAAATGGCCATGTATGAGTTTGAGGCTGCACATCAACCCAATCATTCCAACACGTTAAACCGGTTGTCTGAAATGTCTGCTGTAGAGCGACGGTTCACAGCTGTGGTGTTGGCGGGTACGCGGTCGAACACAGACCCTGTTGCTTCAATTTTTGGCGGTCAATATAAAGCGCTGGTTCCCATTTGCGGCAAGCCGATGGTTGAACGCGTTGTTGATTCTCTCGTTCGGTCCCGCTCAGTAAAGCGTGTCGTCATCGTCTTTGATGACGCTGCGCAGCTGGAAGAATGCTGCCCTGATATTCGGGCAGGGTACGATGTGCCGGTTGAGGTTATTCCTTGCCGCGACACCATTTGTTGCAGCGTAGGCAGTGCCCTTGAAAGCGCTGGCGGGGAGTGGCCGTTTCTTGTGACGACAGCTGATCACGCCTTGCTTACATCGGCAATGGTAGATCGTTTTTGTACGGAAGCCATGGAAGGCGGCGCCTTGTCTGTTGGCTTTGTCGAGAAAAAACACCTGGATGCCGAGCACCCAGGATCGAAGCGGACGTACCTGCCGTTTCGCGAGACCCAGCTTTCCGGTGCAAATCTTTTTGCCTTCACCAATTCTGGTGCATTGCCTGTGCTCGATTTCTGGCGACAAATTGAAATGAAGCGCAAGAAACCCTGGCAGCTCTTTAAAGCGTTTGGCTATCGCAACCTATTGGGGCTGTTGTTTAAACGCTATACTGTGGACGAGGCATTCGGGCGTGCGTCTGCGGTATTGGGTGTCGAAGCGCGTGCCGTGCGTTTGCCTTTTGCTGAAGCTGCGATCGATGTGGACACGCCCAAGGACTATCATCAGGTAACCCAGATTTTGAAAGACCGCATGGATGCCCTGGGGACTTTCGAAACCCGGCTTCAACCTGTTTCCTGATTTTCCGGAATTTATGCCTTAATAGTGAGACAGGCTAGACCAGCGCTTCTTCTTCTTGCAGTGCGGGCAGCAGAAGCGGCTTTTTGCCAGTGCAATATAGTCTTTCAGTCGAAATGTGAAGATGTGCCCACAGCTGTTGCAGCGGTGCCGGGTGGTCACGATGTAACGCAGCGTGTACCCAAGGGATACGAGTGAAACCACGCCGAAGCTCAGGCCCGTCGGAGCCAGGATGAGAAGCATTGGCGCGCACAGGAAGAAAAACAGGCCGCCAAACAATTTTTCAGACATAGACATAAGGCACGAACTTCGTTTGATTTCAGTATGTCCAGATTAGTAGCCAAAGGTTAATGATGTTACAAATCTAGGTCTTTTTTTTACTAAAATTGTCGATTAAATTGCGAGCCTGAAGGTTTAAAATTATATATATCAAAGACTTAACTTTTCTTGTTTGAATAGCGCAGTGCGTGTATTCATGCAATTCCTAATGAAAGTCCCGGCTCTTGGGTACCAGATTTTTAACATTTCGGGGGTGGGTCGCGCCACGATAGGCTGGGAGATTCTCTGCCGCGGGATTTTCATCCGACAGCAGCAATAAATTAGCCGATGCATCACTCAGGTGCTCTGCAATCAAATGGGTGACGCCATCTTCATGTTGCAATAGACCCTCAATCACCAAAAGTCGGCTGGACATCACGACGGCGCGCTGTTTTTTAAACAACCGTTTCCAGACAATGATGTTGGCGACGCCGGTTTCATCTTCCAGCGTTATGAAAACCACATTCCCCTTACCGGGGCGTTGGCGCACAAGCACCAGGCCCGCCACCTTGACTTTGGCGCCGTCGCCGCACTCGGCCAGATCAGTACACCGGATAGCTCCCTGTGACTGCAGCTTGCGCCTAAGAAAATAAAGCGGGTGGGCCTTCAGCGACAGCCGCATGGTCTGATAATCATTGACCACATGTTCCGATAGCGGCATCTGAGGCAGGGTAACGCTATCCGCTTCCGCCTGTTCCCGCGTGCCCGAATGTTGGAACAAAGGCAAGTCAGGGGCATCCACGAGGCCACGCACCTGCCAAAGCGCCTGTCGCCGGTCGAGCCCGCAGGACCGGAACGCATCCGCCTCCGCCAGTTTTTCAAGCTGGCTGATGGGAAGCGCAGTGCGCCGATGCAGGTCTGCTACGTCCTCATAGGGGCGGGTACGGGCCTTGGTCAGCGTATCGGACGTTATCTGCGCGATTCCTTTGATCTGGCGAAGCCCCAGGCGTATGGCCCATTGCCACTCATTGTCAGGTGCGGGCTCCAGGTGGCTGTCCCAACTGCTTTTGTTGACGTCTGCAGGGCGGATCTCCACGCCATGCTCGCGCGCGTCGCGTACAATCTGCGCCGGGGCATAGAAGCCCATCGGCTGCGAATTGAGAAGGGCGGCTGCAAACACATGGGGATAATGGCACTTGAGCCAGGCAGAGGCATAGGCCAGCATGGCGAAAGCCGCCGCGTGGCTTTCCGGGAAACCGTAATCGGCAAACCCTTTGATCTGATTGAAACAGCGTTCGGCATAATCGGCCTTGTAGCCGCGGCTTGTCATGCCCGTGATGAACTTCTGCTCGAACTTGTGGATGGTGCCGTGGTTGCGGAAAGACGCCATCGACCGCCGGAGTTGGTCGGCTTCCGCGGGCTTGAAGCCCGCCGCGACAATCGCAATTTTCATGGCCTGTTCCTGAAAGAGCGGCACGCCGTAAGTTGCCTTCAGGACATCCCTCAGTTCATCCGCCGTGCCGAACGCAGGGTCGCGCCACGGAAGCTCGTGTTCCTCTTTGCCCTGGCGCCGCCTGAGGTAGGGGTGAACCATATCTCCTTGAATGGGCCCGGGGCGGACGATGGCTACCTGTACGACCAGGTCATAGAACTTCCGTGGTTTCAGGCGTGGCAGCATGCTCATCTGGGCGCGGCTTTCCACCTGAAACACGCCGATGGTGTCGGCTTTTTCCAGCATGTCGTAGGTGGCGCCGTCTTCTTTGGGCAGGGTCGCGAGCGTGAACGGCAGGCCGTGATGGAAGCGGATCATGTCGAACGCTTTGCGGATGCAGGTCAGCATGCCAAGCGACAGTACATCTACCTTCAGGATATTCAGGGCATCCAGGTCATCCTTGTTCCATTCAATCACTGTGCGGTCATCCATCGCGGCATTCTGGATGGGCACGATTTCATGAAGCGGTGCTTCGGTCAGCACAAAGCCGCCGACATGCTGCGACAGGTGCCGGGGAAATCCCATGATTTCATGGGCAAGTGTCAGGGTTTGCCTGAGCCGCTTGTCCGAAGGGTCAAACCCGGCCTCCCGGACCTGCTCATTGGGGATGTCATGGCCGTAGGAGCCCCAGACCGTGCCAGATAACGCGCCGATGGTGTCTTCCGACAGGCCCATCACCTTGCCCACTTCGCGGATGGCGCTGCGCGGGCGGTAAGTGATCAGCGTGGCCGCAAGTCCGGCCCGGTGCCGGCCATAGCGCCGGTAGATATATTGGATCACTTCTTCGCGGCGCTCATGCTCGAAATCCACGTCGATGTCCGGGGGCTCGTCGCGTTCGTCCGAGATGAAGCGGTCAAACAGCAAGTCGACCTCGGTTGGGTCCACATCCGTGATCCCAAGGGCGAAGCAGATAATTGAATTGGCCGCAGATCCGCGCCCCTGGCACAGGATGTTCAGGCTGCGGGCGTAGGTCACAATGTCATAGACGGTCAGGAAATAGGGCGCATAGTTTTTGCGGCCGACGATGCTGAGTTCGCGCTCTAGGGTTGCGGACACATGATCCGGCACGCCGGCAGGAAAGCGCCCCTTGATCATGCGGCGTGACAGCTGCGCTAAGTGGTCTTGTGGCGTCAAGCCGTCAGGTACCGGCTCGGTCGGATAGTTATACCGCAGCTCATCCAGCGAAAAGCGACAGTGCTGTGCGATCTCCAGCGTGTTCCTGATGGCATCTGGATGGTCTGAAAACAGGCGCGCCATTTCATGCCCGGGCTTGAGGAAGCGTTCGGCATTGGCCTCCAACAAGTATCCAGCTTCCTCAATACGCTTGTGGGTGCGGATGCAGGTGAGGGTGTCAGCCAGTTGCCGCCGGTCTGGCGCGTGATAAAGCACATCGCCTGTGGCAACAAGGGGCACTCGGGCCTGTGCGGCCACGCTCGCCAACACAGCGATCCGCTGCCGGTCATCCCCCCGGTAGCGGTGAGAGGCCGCCAGGTAAAGCGGTGCATCCAGCTGTTCCTTCAGTTGGGGCAGGGCTTTGGGCAGCGCATCCCCCACGCTTTCCGGCAGCAGGGTGAAGATATGGCCTTTGGCAAAGGCCGCTACATCTTCAAGCGACAGGTCACAGGCGCCTTTTTCCACCCGCCGGTTGCCAATTGTGAGCAGCTCCGTCAGCCGGCCATAGGCGGCGCGGTCTATGGGGTAAGCCAGCAGGCTGGTACCGCAGCGCAGGTTCAACCGGCAGGCGGGGATAAAGTCGATGCCGTGAGCCTTGGCAGCGATATGTCCACGGACGATACCGCACAGGGTGTTATGGTCTGTGATGGCCACAGCCTTCAGCCCTAGCGCCTTGGCCGTGATGATCAGTTCATCTGGATGAGAAGCGCCGCACAAGAAGCTGTAATTGCTGGTTATTTGCAGTTCCGCATACATGGCCGACCTCAGGGGAAAAAGCCGTGGAGATACCAGTCCGGTACCTCCCGGGCGGGCTCAGCCTGATGGGCGCCGGGACCGGGAACTGTGTAAAGACCATAGCGGAACAGCCAGAAACGGGCGCCGGATGACACCTCCACCTTATAATAGTCGCGGGTGCGGTCTTCTTCGCACAGCCACCATTCGGCCGCGATCCGTTCGGGGCCGGCGGCGCGGACAACCCGGTGCTCCATCCGGCGCCAGCGAAAGCGCTTGGGCGCGCCCTCGGGCACTTCCGCCAGTACATCGATGGCTTCGGGGCGGCACAGCAGGCGGAGCGGCCTGTCTGGCAGGTCGTCTGGCAGGCTTTCCCAGTCAGACGCGTCGGCGCCTATGGGCATGAAGCTTTGCATGCGTTCCGGCAGGTGGCTGCGCCGGTGCTTGAGGCGCCTGACCGTACCAGGACCCAGGCGGGTACTCAGCCTGTCCAGCACCTCGGAGGCTGTCTGGTCCTCCCGGTCCCGGCTGGACGTCAGTTGGGTGGGGGCGAGGCGTTCGGTCTCATAAGCCTTGAGGATCAACAAATCGAAGCCGAAATCGGCCTCCAGAAGCGGAATTTTTTCCGCCAGAAGTCGCATCAGGTGCCCGGCGTCCCGGCTGGGGCGGTTGGTGCCGATGGTGACCTGTTGCACGCTGCCGTCCACGCGGAAGGCATGCAGGCCAAGGCGCGACAGGCCCTGTTCGGCGCGAGCAAGCGCGCCTGTGAGCTCCTCAAGCAGCTGGCGGCAGGCGATCTCAACAGTTTCAGTATGCAGCACTGGCTCAGCAAACGCCTGCCGCACCTGCCAGCTCGGCAGCGCTTCAAGGGGCGATATAGGGGCTTCGCGACCAGCGATGGCCATATCAAGCCGCGTCAGAAGATCGGCCACCATTTTGGACGGTTTGCCGCGAAACCGGCGGGCGAGGGCCGGGCGCGGCAGATCAAACAGGCTGCCTGCCGTCTTGAGGCCAAGGCGTGCAAGCGTTTGCACGCTGGCGCTATCAAGTCGAAGGGCTGATACGGGCAGGGGCGCCAGCCTCAATCGTGTATCGGCCGCGTCCCGGCTGATGGTGCCGGGCCGGAAGTGTGCCAGCGCCCAGGCGGTGGCCTGGTTTTCTGCCATGGCCAGCTGCGCGCACATGCCTGCACTTTCAAGCCGACGCTGGATATCATCCATCATGGCGCGTTCGCCGCCGAACAGGTGCGGGCAGCCTGTAACGTCCAGAAGGATGCCGTCCGGGCCGTCCAGCGCCACCAAAGGGCTATAGCGCACCAGCCAGCGGGCCAGGCTTTCCAGGCTTTCGGCGTCACTCTCGCGGTTGGCCTGCCGGACCTCGATATCCGGCTTGATGGCACGGGCTTCCGCCAGCGTCATGCCTGGCGTGAGGCCAAGGGCGGCCGCAGCAGGGCACACGGCATACAGCTTCTGGGTCTGGTTCTCGGTTTCCGTCAGGACAAGCGGGCTCTCCGCCGGGCTCTCCGTCAGGCTATCCGGTGGCGTGCACGGGCTCGCCTGCGCGCGGCGCCGCCGGTCGATCGGCCAGCGTGGGAGCCATAGAGAGATAATCCTGCGCATGAGAGGGCCACTCCATCGTGAAAGAGAAAGGGCGTTCACCGCCCCTGTGTTTGACAAGGCTCACCGTGCCGCGGGCATCGCCTGGGGCTTTGGCGTCAAAAAACGCGTCATGGCTGGCTGTGGGCGCGATGCGGAAGCGGCTGTGGGCCGCGCTTGACGGCGCTTCGGTTGAGCGCACAAGCAGCAGGCAGCGGCTGCCGTGGGTTTGGGCCGCCAGTGTCAGGCGGCGGCTGGCTGTCAGGTCCACCGGACCGCATTCGCCCACGACGCTTGCGAAAGCATCGGTTTTGAGGCCTTCCTCCACGGCCCACAGGGCGTCGATGGGTTTGTGCGCCTGCACCAATATGATGCGCTCGGGCGCGATGCCGTGCTGGCGAAGGCCCGGGCCATAAGGTAGGCCGTGATCCAGCATCGCAGCCCGGCTGGTGACCCACAGGATGGGCTTGTCGCTGTCCTTCACCGCCGTCAGCAGGCAGGCCATGGCGGCGGTATAGTCAGCCATCGTTTCAGCCCACAGCTCATGCACTTCGCCAAACGGCAGGGACGTCAGCATCTGCGTGCGGTCCCGCGCGCCAGCTTCAGCACCAAGAGCAGGGAGCATCACACCCGCACCGCCCATGCGGGCCAGCAACCCCTTCAGTTTCGCCTGCTTGCTCGCACAAGCAGGCGTTCTGTCATGATTGTCATTTTCCGCCACAGGCAACACAGGCTTCTATCCTCACTCTCGCAACTCGACCTTTTTTGTTCTCTATTTGTTCTCATTTTAAGCCATAAAAGTCAAGGTGAAATAGATGTGGGCTATAAGCGGGCGTGTTGGAGATCGGCCTTTAATCAACGATTTTGATGGCATAGGACGCGGATACCTGTATAAGCGCGGCTCATGGCAAAACACAGGACCAGTTACAAATGATTACTTTCTCCGACGTGGCGCTTCGGCGCGGCGCCAAGTTGCTGTTTGAAAAAGGCAGCTTCAATCTGAACGCCGGGGAGAAGATGGGTCTCGTGGGCGGGAACGGTGCAGGAAAATCCTCACTGTTTGCTTTGCTGCGCGGGGAACTGATCGCAGAAGCTGGAACTGTGGACTTTCCAAACCGCTGGCGCATTGCCCATGTGGCACAGGAAACCGAAGGCAGCCCACTGTCTGCCTTGCAATTCACGATCGATGGCGATACCGAACTCCGTGCCCTTGAAGCCGAACTTGCGAAGGCCGAAGACGCCGGGGACGGGTTTGAAATGGCGCGAATCCATGAAGAGTTCATGCGCATTGACGCCTATTCAGTAGACCGCCGGGCCGCAGAACTGTTGATTGGCCTGGGGTTCGACCTGGAGACGCACGAAAACCCTGTTTCGTCCTTCTCTGGTGGCTGGCGGATGCGGCTTAACCTCGCGCGGGCCCTGATGTGCCGCTCTGACTTGCTGCTCCTCGACGAGCCCACCAACCACCTGGACCTGGAGGCCATCATCTGGCTGCAGGACTGGTTGAAAGCGTTTGAGGGCACCGTCCTGATGATTTCGCATGACCGGAACTTCTTGGACAACACGGTGGACCGTATTCTCGAATTGGCCAACAGCACGCTGACGCTCTATACCGGCGGCTATTCAGACTATGAAAACATGCGTGCGGAGAAATTGACACTGCAACAGGCGATGTTTGAAAAGCAGCAACGGCAGGTCGCCCATATTTCTTCCTTTATCGAGCGTTTCCGCGCCCAGGCATCAAAAGCGCGGCAGGCGCAAAGCCGTATAAAGGCACTGGCAAAGCTGGAACGGGTGGCCGCTGCCCATATCGATACGCCTTTCACCTTCAAGTTCCGCGAACCGGACGCCATGGCCAGCACGCTGTGGTCGTCAGAAAATGCGGGCGCAGGATACGGCGAAAAGCAGATCCTGTCGGACGTGACCGTTCATGTTGGTGAAGGCAGCCGGGTGGGGCTTTTGGGGCGCAATGGCGCCGGCAAGTCAACGCTCATTAAGCTGATCGCTGGTGAGATTACCAGCGGGCAGGGTGACATAACACGGGATCGCCGCATCAATATTGGCTATTTCGCCCAGCACCAGCTGGAAACGCTTGATCCAGAGCAGTCGCCGCTTTGGCACATGAAACAAAAGGCACCCAATGCGCGGGAACAAGAGCTCAGGACCTATCTGGGTACCTTCGATTTTTCCGACAAAACCGTGTTTCAGGAAACCGGGACAATGTCAGGCGGCGAAAAATCGCGCCTTGTTCTGGCGATGATCATCTGGGACAGGCCAAACCTGTTGCTGCTTGACGAACCAACGAACCATTTGGACCTTGAAGTCCGCTCGGCACTGACGCTGGCGCTACAGGAATTTACCGGGGCCGTGGTGCTGGTGTCGCACGACACGGCGCTTATAGAAACCGTGGTGGATTCATATTGGCTTATCGACAACGGTACGGTTACACCGTTCGACGGCGACCTGATGGACTATAAGCGTTACCGCGCGCAAGCGAACCGTAACGCCGCATAACTTCCAAGGATGGTGAAGCAGACGAGAAGCCCAGTTTACTAAGTGGGGGACTTGACCAACTCCGTCAGTGCTAAGGGTGTCATTGGCTCAATTTATGAAGCACCACTTCATGCGCATAATTTATATTATGGGAAATATTTAGATCAGACAGATCAGATAGTTATGGCGAATTAACGTCTCTGACGCCTTGTTGGCGCACGTCAAGCCCGTCCATATGGCGCCTGCTGGCAAAACGTGAGCGTCTATTCCGCCGGCACCGCGACCTCTTCGCCTGCAGCCTCGAGCTTCTTGAAGGCTTCGCTGACTTCCTGCTGCTTCGCCCACATCTGGGCATAGAGGCCGTCCTTGGCCAGCAAGTCGTCATGACGGCCGCGTTCAACGATCTGTCCGGCGTCCATCACCAGGATCTCATCCGCATTCACCACGGTGGACAGTCTGTGCGCAATAATCAGTGATGTACGGCCTTCGGCGATTTCCTCAAGCGCTGACTGGATATCACGCTCTGTGTGGCTATCCAGCGCGGATGTGGCTTCATCCAGCAGCAAGATCGACGGGTTTTTGAGGATCGTGCGCGCTATGGCCACGCGTTGCTTTTCACCGCCCGACAGCTTCAGCCCGCGTTCGCCAACCTCTGTTTCATAGCCTTCCGGCAAATGGTCAATAAAGTCATGGATTTGCGCGAGCCTGGCAGCCTCATAAACCTCTGCGTCCGTGGCGTCGGGCCTGCCGTAACGGATATTATAGCCGATGGTGTCATTGAACAGCACCGTATCCTGCGGCACGACGCCGATCTGGGCCCTGAGGCTCTTTTGTGCGACATCGCGGATATCCTGGCCGCCAACGCAGATCTGGCCGTCCGTGACATCGTAAAAACGGAACAAAAGCCGCGAAATCGTTGATTTTCCGGCGCCGCTTGCACCCACAATCGCGGTCGTCGTGCCGCTTGGGACCGTGAACGACAAGCCTTTGAGGATTTCCCGTGTGTCGGTATAGCCGAAGTGCACATCTTTGAATTCAACATCAGGTTTTTCTGTTTTTAAATCAATTGAATCGGGTGAATCTTTAATGTCAGAACTCATGCGAATGATATCGAACATTTTTTCCATATCCACCAGCGACTGCTTGATTTCGCGGTAGACAAACCCGAGGAAATTGAGCGGCATATAGATCTGGATCAGGAGCGAGTTGACGAGCACGAACTCACCAATGGTGAACTGGCCACCCACAACGCCCTGTGCGGCCATATAAAGCACAATCACAAGCCCAAGGGAAATGATGATGCCCTGCCCGACGTTAAGGAGCGTCAGCGACAGCTGGCTGCGTACGGACGCGGATTCAAACCCGGCCAGCGCCTGGTCGTAGCGGCTGCTTTCATGTTCTTCGTTGGTGAAATATTTCACCGTCTCGAAATTCAACAGGCTGTCGACCGCCTTGGTGTTGGCTTTGGTGTCCTGCGCATTCATTTCGCGGCGGAACTTGAGACGCCAATCGGTCACATAAATGGTGAACAGGATATAGCTGACAAGCGCCACAAAAGTGATGGCGGCGTACCAGAAGCCGAATTTGGTCCAGAAAACAGCAGAAATCAGCAGGATTTCAAGCAGCGTCGGCAGGATGTTGAACAGCATGAACCTGAGCAGGAAATCAATGCCGCGCGTACCGCGCTCGATCACGCGGCTAAGGCCACCGGTGCGGCGCTCAAGGTGGAACTTGAGGCTGAGCGCATGCAGATGCCTGAAGGTGTTGAGCGCCACGGCCCTCAGGGCGTGCTGGCCCACGCGGACGAACACCGCGTCCCTGAGTTCCCCAAACAGAAGCGCCAGCACGCGCGCTGTACCGTAGCCCAGGATCAGGCCCGTAGGAACCGCAACCGCCATCGTTTCTGCGGTTACCTTACCGCCACCCGCAATGGCGTCAACCGCGTCCTTGAAGAGGAACGGCACATAAACGCCGATCAGTTTAGCCAGCACCAGGAAGGAAAGCGCAAGGATCACTCTGAAGCGCAGGTCCCAGCGCCCATCAGCCCACAGGTACGGCAAGATGCTTTTGACAGTGGACCAATGGTTATCGGACTTTTGATGGTTGGTCATAGAGATATGTTCCAGACTGGGCAAGGCGTGAGGCGTTAAGCAAGACAACAGCATATGGGCGGCGCGCCCGATGTTTCAACCAATGTATAGCTGCCTTGCGGAAATGTTACCCTGATATTCGGCCGTCAGGGCCGAAGGATCATCATGTCACCACGGAACTCGATGCTGGAAAATTCCTTCAGCACGGTCATGCCGAGAAGCGAGCCGTCCATATCCGCGCCGTTGATGGTGACGGGCACGTCATAGAATGTCTCCTCCCCCAAGCCGAGCGTACTGATGGTGGCACGGGCGTAGGATACAACGCCGTTGGCCGTTGTCGCCCGGCCGCTATAGTCCAGGATTCCGGTGTTGATGCCCACGCGCTGGGCGTCATCCGGGCTCAGGACCACGTTGCTGGCGCCGGTATCAACCATGAAACGGACCTCAACGCCATTGAGACGCGCTTTCATCCAGAAATGGCCATCACGGGACCGGTGTACCATCAGTCCCTCCTCCGTGCTGACAACGCCTGATGGATCGATCGCGCTCATGAAGCGGCTGCCGAGATCTGACCTGTAAAGGTAGAAGATAGCAATGCCAGCGATAATCAAGGCCCATAGGCCTGCCATTTTGGCGATCCGCAGGATGCTGGAGCGGCTCCAGAAAGCGGCCGCCCCACCAAAAATCAGGATGATGATAAGCCCGCGGATCAGATAAGGGTCAACCATGCTAGTCGTTGGGAACGCCAGCGACAGACCAAATAGCAAGAGTGCCATCCCTGCCAGAAACACAAGCAGACGCAACACCGGCGACGGCTGGCCCTTCGGGCGGCGGTTTCCGGGTGGCTGCTCTTTATCGTGGTCTGGCACCTGCCAGGGGTTTTGGGTCATCTTTTCTGGCTCCGCTACACCTTCAAGGATACGGAAAGCGCGAGCCCGCGCCAAGCGCTGATTAAGGGCGTTCGATCACCATACCGTCATATGCAGGCACGACGCCGTCAGGCAGTTCTGCCTTGAGGGCGTCATAGTCCATGTCCCAGGTCATATGTGTGAGGATGGCGAGTTCCGGTTTTACCCGGTCGATCCATTTCAGGGTTTGGGCCAGATGGCTGTGGGTTGGGTGAGGGTCATACCTGAGCGCATCTACCACCCATACCTTCACGCCATCAAGAGCCTCGAAGGCGGATTCGGGCATGCGGTCCAGGTCGGTGGAATAAGCCATATCGCCGAACCGGTAGCCCAGGCTGATGCCAGCACCGTGGCCCTGTTCAAAGGGCGTCATGGTAATGTCGCCGACTTTCGTGGGGCCCGAGATGGCCTTTGCAGCACAGATGGCGGGATAGCCGTTCTGGCTTTTGAAAATATAGTCGAACCGCAGCTTCAGGGTGTCGATGGTCTGGGCGTCGCCATAAACCGGCACCTTCTGGCGTGTTGACTGGAAGAAACCGCGCAGGTCGTCAATGCCGTGGGTATGGTCGGCATGATCGTGAGTATAGAACACGCCGCTGACATGCTTCATGCCCGCCGACAGCGCCTGTTCCCGAAGGTCTGGTGTGGTATCGATGAGGATGCTTGTGTCGCCCTCCTCCACCAGGATGCTGGCGCGGCGGCGGCGGTTCTTCGGGTTCTTGGGGTCGCAGGCGCCCCAATATTCTGGCATCTTGGGGACACCGCCCGACGTGCCGCAGCCAAGAATGGTCAGCTTCATGCCGCGCTCTGGGCCAGCTCTGGCGGCGTGGCTTTATCGAACAGCTTGAAGAAATTGGCCGTAGTGGCTTCCTGCAACTCCTCGAAGCTATCGCCCCGCAGCTCTGCTACAAAGCGTGCTGTATCCATCACATAGGCGGGCTCACAGGGTTTGCCGCGATGTGGCACAGGGGCCAGGAACGGCGCGTCTGTTTCCACCAGCAAGCGGTCCAGCGGAACGGTTTTCACCGTTTCCTGCAGGTCTTTGGCGCTGCGGAACGTTGCAATACCCGAAATCGAGATATAAAGGCCCATCTCCAAAACCGCGTCTGCCAGCATCTGGCTGGCGGTAAAGCAGTGGATCACGCCCTTGAACGGGCCTTTGGCCATCTCTTCCTTGAGTATTGCCACACAGTCTTCGTCCGCATCGCGGGTGTGGATGATCACCGGCAGCCCGGTTTCACGCGCGGCTGTGATGTGGGCGCGGAAGTTCACCTGCTGCATATCGCGTGGCGCATTGTCGTAATAATAGTCAAGGCCGGTTTCGCCGATACCCACGATTTTTGGATGCTGGGCACGCTCCACAAGCGCTGCTACGGCAACATCCGGTTCGTTCTCCGCCTCATGCGGGTGAATGCCCACGGTGCCATACACATCGTGATACTTCTCAGCAATCTCGCGGATCTCGTCAAACTCGCGCAGTTTGGTGTTGATCGCCAGCATGCAGCCCACGCCGGCTTCACGGGCGCGATTTACGGCGCCAGTTTCGTCTTCGCGAAGCTGCTTGTAGTTCAGGTGGCAATGGCTATCGACAATATATCCATAGTCAGCCATCAGGCTGCATCCTCTTCCGGCAGATCAAAGCGCGGGAAAACGCCCTCTGGTTTCGGAATTTCGGTGCCAGGCGCAATCCGGTGCGTGCTGCCGATCTGGTCAAAGCCGCGCTCAGTCACATTCATCTGGCTCAGGAGCTTGTCCATGCTTTCCGGCATGATGGCCTGCGCCATAATGGCGATCTGGCGGATGGCGTCTGCCAGCACGTAAAGAACCGTGTTCATGCGCTCTGGGTCGGTCTTCTTCAGTTTCCAGGGCTCCTGCACGGAAATATAGCTGTCGGCCGCGCTTGCCTGGGCGAAGATGGCCTCCAGCGCAAAGTTGAATGCCTGCTTGTCCATATGACCGCGAACAATATCAAGTGTTGCTTCAATATCACTCAGCAACTTCTTATCTTCACTGGTTAATTCACCTGGAGTTGGAATGGCGCCATCACAGTTTTTATGGATCATGGACAGCGTGCGTTGGCTGAGGTTGCCAATACCGTTCGCCAGTTCCGAGTTGCAGCGCAGCACAAAGGACTTGCGGGAGAAATCGCCATCATTGCCGAAGGGCACTTCCCGCATCAGGAAGAAGCGCACGGGATCGAGGCCATAGGTGTCGATCAACTCAAACGGATCGATGACATTGCCGAGAGACTTGGAAATCTTCTGCCCTTCGTTGGTCCACCAGCCGTGTGCGAACACCCGCTTTGGCAGCGGCAGGTCAGCCGCCATCAGGAAGGCGGGCCAGTATACGGCGTGGAAGCGCAGGATATCCTTGCCCACCATATGAACATTTGCCGGCCAATAGGTCTTGTAGGCCTCAGCGCCCTCGTCCGGGTAGCCCACAGCCGTCAGATAGTTGGCCAGCGCGTCAATCCAGACATACATCACATGGCCTTCATGACCCGGGACGGGCACGCCCCACTTGAAGCTGGAACGGGAGATCGAAAGGTCCTCAAGGCCGCCTTTAACGAAGCTGCGCACTTCATTGAGGCGCGATTTCGGCATGACGAAATCTTCCTGGGTATCGTAAAGCTCCAGGAGCTTGTCTTCAAAAGCGGAAAGCTTGAAGAAATAGCTGGGCTCTTCAACCCACTCAACCGGCGCGCCGGTGGGCGCAAGCTTCTCGCCGCCCTCCCCGACTGTCAGTTCCTTTTCGGCGTAGAAAGCCTCGTCACGCACGGAATACCAGCCGGAATAGCTGTCTTCATAGATGAAGCCTTTTTCCTCAAGGACCTTCCAAAGGTGCTGCACGGCTTTCTTGTGGCGGTCTTCTGTGGTGCGGATGAATTGGTCGTTCGAGAAATTCATGGCGGCCGCGAGTTCTTTGAACCGATCCGAGACCCTGTCGCAGAAAGCCTGTGGGTCAACACCTGCTTTTTCCGCAGAGCGTTCGATCTTCTGGCCGTGTTCGTCCGTGCCGGTCAGGAACATGACATCATAGCCGTCCAGCCGCTTGAACCGCGCCAGCATGTCGCAAGCAAGGGTCGTATAAGCGTGGCCAATATGTGGAACGTCATTCACATAATAGATTGGCGTCGTAACGTAATAGGACGGCCTGTCGGTCATATCATTCTCGTATCTGAATAAAATAAAATCGGCTTAGCCGCGTGCCAAAGCGCCGATAGACGTGAACAGGTTTACAATCACCTGCTTGCGGTCAAGGTTTACGGCGTCAGCCCGACTTACCAAACGGCCCATCTTTTCCCACAGGTCAAGCCAGTTATCAAGCCCGGCAGTAGCAGAAATTCGGGCCATTTCAGCGCTTTCACCCTGCATGATGTCATTTATGCCAACGCCGCTTGCACTTTGGCGCACAAGGCGCTCCACCCAGCCGAGCAACATCTCGACAAACAGGCGGTATTCTGCGTCCGCCTTTGGGTTGGCCAGGCGGGTCGCCAGCGCATGAACATCCGGGATATTGAGACGCGGCAGGCGCACCAATTGTGAAGCCATATCGCGGTATAGGCCCACGCCGCCCAGCTCAGCCAGTTCGATCGCCTTGCCTGGCGCCCCGCCCGAGAGCCGCGCCAACGCGTTCAGGTCTTCACTCCCCAGCGTCGGGTAGCGGGATACCAGAACAGCCTTCACGCTTTCTTCCCCAAGTGCCTTCAGCTTCAGGGTGCGGCAGCGGCTCCGGATTGTCGGCAACAGTTTGCCGGGTGAATGGGCGACCAGAAGCAATATGGATTTGGCAGGTGGTTCCTCAAGAAGTTTCAGAAGCGCATTCGCCGCATTGGCATTCATTTCGTCGGCCGCGTCGACAATCGCGACACGCCACCCGCCCTCACTGGAGGTTTGAGAATAGAAGCTAGTCAGCTTGCGAACATCGTCGATGACGATATCGTTGCGCAGCTTGCCGGTTTTCTCATTCTCTGTCCGTTCCGCAATGGCGACACCCCCGTGCCCACCGGACAGAATACGTTGAATAGCAGGGTTTTCCGGGTCCACATCCAATGTGGTGGCTTCTTGAGGGAGATCGTCACCGAACAGGCCCGGCCCAGCATCTGCATTGGCCTGTGTCAGCAGAAACTTGGCGAATTTCCAGGCCAGCGTGGCCTTGCCAATGCCCTTTGGCCCGGTAATCAGCCACGCATGGTGCAGACGGTCCGCGTTGAAGGCAGACAGGAACCCTCGTTCTGCGGCCTCGTGCCCGAAAACTGCTGTGGTTTCGCGTGGATGGCGCGATATGGCGGCTTCTTCGCTCATTTCATGCCCACAAGCCTGTGGTTCACTTCGGCCCGCAGATCATTCTGCAGCGTCGTAATATCCCGGTTGGCATCAATCACCACGCAGCGATCTGGTTCAGATTCTGCAATCTTGAGGTACGCATCCCTGATATTTTCATGAAACGCAAAATTCATGCGCTCGAACCGGTCTTCCCGGTCTTCGCGCAACGCCTCGCGGCCACAAGCGCGTGCCAGGCCAACATCCACAGGAAGGTCCAGGATGAAGGTCAGGTCAGGCGTCAGGCCATGCAGGGCCATATCCTGCAATTCCCGCATCTTGTCGATGCCAAGGCCGCGGGCACCGCCCTGATAGGCAATGGTGCTATCAAAGAAGCGGTCGCACAGTACCCAAACGCCGCGTTTGAGCGCCGGCTTGATGGTCCGTTCCACGTGTTCGGCACGGGCAGCGGTCATCAACAGCGCTTCGCTCATGGGTGTCCAGCGATCAGTCTCGCCTTTTACCAGTAGCTCACGTATCTCTTCGGCGCCAGTGGAACCGCCTGGCTCGCGGGTCATGACAACTTCAACGCCCCTGCCGGTCAGCCATTTGGCCAGCAGCTTGATCTGCGTCGACTTGCCTGCGCCTTCGCCGCCCTCGAAACTGATAAATTTCGGCGAAATATCGTCCATCAATTACCGGGCTCCGCGCCAGCTGATCCAAAGATCAGATATTCAAAGGCTGCACCGATCTTGCCAAGGCCACCAACTTCTTCAACCGACTGTCCGGCAAGCAGCGGTACCCGCAGGCCCGGGCGGTTAGGCATTTCGATAACCAACTCGCCCAGTTTATCGCCCGTCGTGATCGGCGCGGGCGCTGGGTTGGTATATTCCACGCTGACCTTCATCTGGGCCCGCTGCAGGCGGGACATGGTCAGGGCTACGTCTTCCGCCACAACCATTGGGACGGTTTTGTCTTCGCCCAGCCAAACCTCGGCATAGTCAACGGTTTCACCAGCCTTGAACAGCGGATAGTGGCTGAAATTGCGGAAACCATATTGCATAAGGCGCGAGCTTTCGCGCATCCGCTCGTTCATGGAGCTGAGACCCGCAACAACCAGAACCAGACGGCGGCCATCACGTTCAGCAGATGCCGCCAAGCCGTAGCCGGCTTCTTCCGTGTGGCCGGTCTTCAGGCCATCAGCGCCGGCAAAGCGGCCCAGCAGCGGATTGCGGTTATATTTGTTGCTGTCGAAGTTTTTATAAAGAAACTCGCGCTCGGCAAACATTGGGTAGAGGTCCGGAAAGTCATTAACCAGATGCATTGAAAGGGTCGCCAAATCGCGCGCGGTCATCACATGGCCTTCTGCCGGCCAACCGTTTGAGTTGACGAAATGGCTACCCGTGAGCCCCATCTCTGTGGCTTTGGCGTTCAGCCAGTCGGCAAAGACCTCTTGCGAGCCAGCCATATGTTCAGCCAGAACGACACATGCATCGTTTCCTGACAGCACAATGATACCGCGAAGCAGGTCAGCAACCGTCACTTCATCACGGGCACGCAGGAACATGGTGGACCCACGGTTATTCCAGTTGCGCCAGGCTTCGTCTGACACCACAACCTTGTCATCAAGACGCATGGTGCCCTGCTTGATGGCGTCAAACGCCAGATAGACTGTCATCAGCTTGCTCATGGACGCAGGTGGGAAAGGTTCATCTGCGTCTTTTTCAAACAGGATGCTGCCGGTCGAGGCATCAAGAAGGATGGCATGCTTTGCCGGGGTCGCCATTTGCTGGGCAGATACCGGCAAAGCAAAAGCCAGTAGCGCTGAAATGGTCAATCCGATTAGTGCCAGTTTCATTTTAAACATTGCCTTCCCTTGTCTCTCATCGCGTCGATTCAGTGAAAATTCGGGCCTCATAAAACCCATCAGCTACAATTCGGTCAAGCTTCTCTTCCGCGAGAAGCATTTCAATAAAGGGCCCTACCCGCACACGCCAAAGCATGCGCCCGTTTGACGCCGATTGTTCAATCCGGGCGTCATGGCCGCGGCCTTTCAGGCGCCCAGCCTGAATTTCGGCATTCTCTCGCTGGCTGTAGGCACCAACCTGAATATAGTGGGCGTCTCCCGGGGGGGCACTCCGGGCCGTCTGGGTTCTCGGCAGCTTTGGCACGCGCCCGTGCTCATCAACGGCTTGAACCCGGACCTTCGTGACGCCCTGCTTGTCGAAGCCCAGAAGCTGAGCCCCGCGTCGGGAGATATCAATGATCCTGCCTTTGACAAAAGGTCCACGGTCGTTGACGCGCAGCAGGATCGTTCGGCCGTTTTCCAGGTTCGTGACCTTAACATAGGTTGGCAGTGGCAACGTCTTGTGGGCCGCTGTCAGCGCATTCATGTTGTAGATTTCGCCATTTGCCGTTTTCTTGCCGTGAAAATCCCGGCCATACCAGGACGCATAACCGACTTCGTCATAATTCGGCTGTTCAGCGGGCGTGTACCAGACACCGGCAATCTTATATGGCTTGCCAACCTTGCGCTCTACTCCCTGGCTGCCGCGTGGGAGTTCGTCGTTCTGAGGCATGCGACCGATCGGGCGCATGGACGAAGAACAAGCTGCCAGGAAAGCACTCAGGATCATCAGAAGGACAAGATTGCGCATGTGGCTAGTCCTTCGCGATTACGTCAGACAAAAGCCCGACAGCCAAAGCGTATTTGAAGGACGGGTTATAGCGCATGACCGAACAGAAGTTGCGGTACACCAAATAACCTTCATCATCCCCTTCGTCGCCGACAATCAAGGCAGCGGGGATAGACCTCGGCGGCAAATCCTTGCCGTTCAGGCGGCGGACACCCAGCTCCTGCCATTCCTGCAGGTCACGCCATACGCCCATGCTTTTATAAGCGGCACACCACCGGTCAGGCTGGATGCCATCGGCCTGGGTGCCCTGCAGGCTGGCTTCACCGCCTTTTGGCAGCTTGACTTTGCGTCCCCAGGTCTGGTCATCCTGCCAGCCGTATGACTTCAGGTAATGGGCAATGGATGCAAACACATCCGATTTGCTGGTCCAGATGTCCCTGTGGCCGTCGCCGTCATGGTCGACGGCATATTTCAGGTAATTTTCCGGCATGAACTGGGGTTGACCCATTGCACCGGCCCAGGACCCCTTCATCAGATCAAAATCGGCGTAGCCTTTATCAAGGATTTCCAGCGCAGCAAAAAGCTCACGGCGGAACCGTGCGGCACGGCGCTTGTCGTATGCCAGTGTCGCCACTGCGTCGAATACTGAATAGCTCAGCGGCACGGTGCCATAATTGGTCTCAATACCCCAGATGGCTGCAATAAAGCGTGGCTGGACGCCGAAACGCTCGCCCGCGGACCGCAGCGCGTCCGCGTGCTCCTTCATCATCAGCGCACCCTTTTCCTTGCGCCAGTCACTGACTCGGCTTTTGAGGTACAGGGCGTAAGTCTGCTTGACTTCCGGCTGGTTGCGGTCGCGCTTGATAACCCGTTCAACCGGCACGATAGTAGGCAGTACCTGGTCAAGTGTTTCAGATTTGATGCCGCGTTCCAGCGCTTCGGTGCGAACACCGTCAAGCCAGGACTTGAAGGCGGCATCCTGCGCAGGTTCCGGTTCTGTAACGGTGGTCGGTGCGGCTTCGTCTGATGCGAGGCAGGCATGTGAAACAGATAAGGACAGGAAAATTCCCAGGACAGACTTCAAAACACGCCGTGTTTGCATCGGTGATACCGCTCCCTTTTCCGAGTGATTAAGTGTGTCTAGACTTTAGGCTGTCCTGCCCCTGAAATACAAGTCGAGAAAGGCGGCTTTTTCGAGGCAGTTTCAATTATTTCGTGGGAAAGAAGGTGGTGACGGCGGAAACGAAAAAAGGCTAGCGATATTTCACGCTAGCCTTTCGGAATTGGTGAGCCCGACAGGGTTCGAACCTGTGGCCTACTGATTAAAAGTCAGTTGCTCTACCAGCTGAGCTACGGGCCCTCACAAATTCGCTCTCGAGGTGTTTCCCCGGGAACGCGGCGGAACATAGGGGCATCATTCCGGACCGTCAAGCAAAAGTGTCACCTAAAATGAAATTTTTCTGACAGCCCTTCTATGCACCCCGGAATTGCGCCGATTTCAAAGGCAGGATAAGCTGAATTTCATGAAGAAATTTATAACGACAGCAGCAGCGATCACGTTTTTCCTAGGCGCTTTCTACAGCCCAGCGAACGCGTCCCTCATAAAGGAAAGTTCAGAACCGACGATATGTGACGGTAGCTTTCTGGCAGAAAGCGCAGAAGAAGCGTTATGTAGGTTCGCCGGATCCTTCCTTGATGTCTATCTCTTCAAACCGGACACAGCGACCGACACTATAAAAGCGCCCGTTCTTTACCTGATGGGTGGACCTGGAAGCCTGGTGGCGCCCCAGAGGAAAAGATTTACGGCCTTGGCGAAATCCACCGGTCGCGTGATTCTGGTACCTGCAGTTGCGGACGGCCTGCAACAATTGGACTGCCACAGCGACAATGCTGCAGAAGCAGTTTGGGGCATCGCCCCCGACCCAGATGACGCGGTCATTTACGGCCGTGAACAGCATGCCGAAAAAATGGCGCGCTGTTTCGGGCAAATACAGGAAACCTTGTCATCCGGTGTGGCTGATACCCTCGGGACTGACAGCATCGCAATCCAACTGCAGCGCCTGCGGCAAGATATGGGCATTGGGGCCTGGCATCTGTTTGCCGAATCGTATGGCGCCAGGGTCGCGCTTGCCTTGGCCGCACGCGATACGGCCGCCACACTGACACAGACGTTAGATTCGCCAGAGACGCCATGGGTTGAGGGCTTCTGGCACACCGGTGAGAACTTTCATGCGGCGCTCAAGACATTGAGCGGCTATTGCAGGGATCATTTTTATTGCCCGGGCAAAAGAACGCGTTTGGAGCGCGACCTCCTGAAAGGCATTGCCAACCAGAACGCTGTGACGGGAGAGCCTGTTGCGCTTAAGGACATCAGGACCGGTCAGATTGATGCCTATGCCCGACCAACCCGGGAACAGCTCCTGATCAGTAGTTTCCATGCGCTGAGGTCTCCTGCCCGCGCCGCTATACTGCCCTATATCGTTGCGTCCCCCGACCATATGCGGGAACGCTTCGGCCTGCTCTTGGATCGGCTTCTGTACCCAGGGGATGGCCTGAACACCGGGATGCACCACCTGATCCGCTGCCGCGAGCTTCCCATGCAGCAAATGTACAGGGCGCTGGAGGATGACAAGCTCAGGCATCCGGATATGGCACCGTTCCTCAGCTACCTGGCGTGGCGCCAGGACTATGCATGCCGATCATTGGGGGTAACGCCACCTGCGCGTTTCGACACGCCTTCGCTGCCCGATGTGCCGACATTGGTTTTAAGTGGGGAGCTTGACCCCGTGACGCCACCAGATGTGGTCCAGGCTGCGTTCGCGACCAAGTCAAAGTACGCAATGCGCCGTTACAGGTCCCTTGGGCACGTTACCCATGCCCAGAAAGCGTGTGTGCTTAAAGATGTCATCAGTTTCTGGGATGCACCAAAGGCCCGCATGGCCCGGACGGCATGCGGCAGCGATGACTTGTCGCTCAGATTCTACTCACCGGTCGTCGTCCGCTAGTTAAAGCGGGTCAATATCCCCAAGGGCATAGGTCTCGCGGAAATTGTTTCCATGCTCGGTCAAACGGCCGTCGCTGATTGCCTGCCTCAGGCCGGCCATCAGGTCCTGATAGAATTGCAGGTTATGCCACGTGAGCAGCATGGCACCCAGGATTTCGCCCGCGCGGATCAAGTGATGCACATAAGCCCGACTGTACTGCGTACAGGCCGGGCAGGCACAGCCTTCCTGAATGGGACGCATATCGTCCTTGTGGCGGGCGTTCTTCATGTTGACGGCACCGCGCCAGGTAAAGCCCTGTCCTGTGCGCCCTGACCGGGTTGGCATCACGCAGTCGAACATATCGATGCCGCGTTCAACCGCACCCACAATGTCGTCTGGCTTGCCAACACCCATCAGGTAGCGCGGTGTCTCTTTCGGCATGCGCGGCATGGTGAAATCAAGCACCCGGAACATCATTTCCTGGCCTTCACCTACGGCCAGGCCACCAACAGCATAGCCGTCGAAACCGATTTCCTGCAGCGCGTCGATCGAACGGAAGCGCAAATCTTCATAGACGCTACCCTGGACAATACCAAAGAGTGCAGAGTGGGCTGCATGGTCTGCGCCGCTATCGAACCCGTCACGGGATCGCTGCGCCCAGCGCATGGACAGTTCCATGGACTGCCTGGCCTGGTCTTCGGTCGCGGGGTACGGTGTGCATTCATCGAAGCACATCACGATGTCGGACCCCAGCAGGCGCTGGATTTCCATGGACCGCTCAGGCGTCAGCAAGATCTTGCTGCCGTCCAGGTGCGACTGGAAGGTCACGCCCTCTTCGCTCATTTTCCTCAGCTGCGTCAGGGACATCACCTGGAACCCACCACTGTCAGTCAGTATCGGCCGGTCCCAGTTCATGAACTTGTGCAGGCCGCCCAGCTTGTGTACGCGCTCAGCCGTTGGGCGCAGCATCAGATGGTAGGTGTTGCCAAGCAGGATATCCGCGCCGGTGGACCGGACACTTTCGGGCATCATGGCCTTAACCGTCCCCGCCGTCCCCACTGGCATGAAGGCGGGCGTGCGGATGTCGCCGCGCATCATCTGGATGGTGCCGGTCCGGGCCGTGCCATCGGTGGCGTGGATGTCATATTTGAAGCGTTCGCGCATGGATCACCTTTTCTCGGGATACAGCAAGCTGCTGTCGCCATAGGAATAGAATCTGTATTCGGCCGCAATCGCGTGCTGATAGGCTGCTTTCATGGTCTCAAGGCCAGCAAAGGCCGATACAAGCATGAAAAGCGTGGATTTTGGCAGATGGAAATTGGTCATCAAGAGGTCCACGCCTTTGAAGTGGTATCCTGGCGTGATGAAAATATCTGTGTCGTTGGAGAACGGATGTATGACACCGTCGTCGGTTGCCGCACTTTCAAGAAGCCGGAGCGATGTGGTGCCCACTGCAACAATCCGGCCGCCGTTCGCACGTGCGTCATTAAGCGCCGCTGCAACCTCGGGGGTGATTTCGCCCCATTCACTGTGCATCTTGTGATCTTCTGTGCGCTCGGCCTTCACGGGCAGGAAGGTCCCTGCCCCGACATGCAGCGTGACTGTGTGGTGCTTGATGCCTTTTGCGTCCAGGGCCGCCAACATCGCAGGCGTGAAATGCAGGCCTGCTGTTGGCGCGGCCACGGCGCCATCTTCGCGGGCAAACACAGTCTGGTAATCAGATTTGTCGCGCTCATCCACGCCGCGCTGGGATGCGATATAGGGCGGCAGCGGCATCACGCCGTGGGTCTCGAGCGCCGCCGTCATGGCGGCCGGGTCCACGTTGAACTTCAGCGTACGCTCGCCGTCTTCACCGACATGGACCACTTCTGCCTGAAGGCCTGCGAAATCAAGCGTGTCGCCGAGACGACATTTCTTTGCGTTCTTGGCAAACACGCGCCAGGTGGTGGCGTCTTCCCGCTTATGGAGCGTTACCTCGACCTTGGCTTCGCCGCGCTTTCCGGTGAGACGCCCGGGGATGACCCGTGTGTCATTGGTGACCAGCACGTCCTTTTCGGTCAGTTGGTCGATCAGGTCACGGACGCCCGCGTCAACAAGCGTGCCGTTGTTGACCAATAGCATGCGTGCGGCATCGCGCGGCTCTACAGGCCTAAGCGCGATCCGTTCCTTCGGCAGGTCAAAATCAAAAACATCTACATCCATGGGGCGGGCTTTTATCGGAAGTCGAGACAAAGGACAAGCGGCAACAAAAAAGGCACCCCCAATGAGGTGCCTTCCCTGCGTGCCATATGGCTATACTTATTCTTTGACGTCAGCCGCGACCTGCATGCGAACGATCTTGCTTGGGTTGGCCGGTGGCTCACCCCGGTTGATTGCATCAACATGCTCCATGCCGGCAACAACGCGGCCCCAGGCGGTATATTCACCATCCAGGAAGGAAGAGCGGTTGAAACAGATAAAGAACTGGCTGTCGGCGCTGTCTGGTGATGCGGCGCGGGCCATGGAAACCGTACCGCGCATATGTGGTAGGTCGTTGAATTCGGCTTGAATGTTCTGGCCGGAACCACCTGTGCCGGTGCCAAGCGGGTCACCGCCCTGGGCCATGAAACCTTCGATCACACGGTGGAAAATGAGGCCGTCATAGAAGCCTTCACGCACCAGCTGCTTGATCCGTTCCACATGTTTCGGGGCTTTGTCGGGGCGCATGGCAATCACCACACGACCGGATTCCAAATCAAGATAAAGGGTGTTTTCTTTATCCAGTTCCATTGCATTTGAGTCGCTCATGAAGCCCACCATCATTGCTAGTAAAATAAGAATACGTTTCATTTTAGATACTTCTATTCGCTGAAACCTGACCTATTGCGCCCGCTTGGATTCGGCAACCCGTTTCACAACGGCTGCAGCCACATCAGCGGGAACAAAGCTTTCGATCTTGCCGCCATAACGCGCGACTTCCTTGACAAGGCGTGAGGCAATTGTCTGGTAGCGCGGGTCTGCCATCAGGAATACGGTCTCGATGTCCGGGTTGATCTGATAGTTCATGCCCGTCATCTGGAATTCATATTCAAAGTCAGCCACGGCGCGCAAGCCGCGGATGATGATGGAAGCGTTCACGCGCTCGGCAAAATGCATCAGAAGTTCGTCAAACTGAACGACTTCAAAGTCCACACCAGCCTCTTCCGCCAGTGGTCGTGCACCGCAATCCACCATCTCAACGCGCTCTTCAAGCGTGAAGAGCGGGTCCTTGCTGGGGTTGGTTGCGACACCGATAACCATCTTGTCCACAAGGCGCAAACCGCGCTTGATGATATCAAGATGCCCATTGGTGATTGGATCAAACGTGCCTGGATATACGCCTATTCGCTGTTTGGTCACAGCTACTCCCCAAGAAAAAGTCTTGCAATATCGTTGCTTGCCAGCAACATTCCCGAAACTGCCCAAAAAAACAAGGGCCAAGTGCCATTTAGAGCACATTCAGACGCTGTCGAGGAACTTTTTGTTATGGCTTTGCCTGTTGACCCCCTTCTTTTCTGGCTGTTTGTTGGTGCTGTGACGCTCCTGGTACTCACTCCGGGCCCGATTGTCAGTCTGATTATCGCCGAAACGCTGAACGAGAGCCCCAAGCATGGGTTTGCCGTCGTGGCTGGTGCCGAAGTTGTCGGTATTGTGATGCTTGCTGTGTATCTGCTTGGATTTTCCGCCATCATCGAGTTTCTGTCAGATGACGTCTTGACTGCTGTGCGCTATGGCGGCGCTGCCTACCTTGCTTATCTGGCCTTCAAATCTTTCAGAAAAAATGACAGCGGAGACGACCCTAAAAGGATTGTGGTCGAGCGCACGCCGGCAAAAGCCTTCAAGGCAGCCATTGCTGTAGCAGCAACCAATCCCAAGGCCATTCTGTTTTTCGCAGCATTCTTCCCGCAGTTTATCTCGCCTGATATGCCTGCCATGCCGCAGTTGATCACGCTATCCATTGTGTTTGCCGTTCTGGCCCCGATCCTCGACTGTGTCTGGGTGCTGGCTGCTACCGGCGCGCGGGAAATCCTGCGGCGCAAAGGCTCGGTTTCCCTGATTGGCAAGATCTCCGGCACCATACTGGCGGTTGGCGCCTGCGCTCTTCTCCTGATCAATAAATAACGCCCGACCTACAGGATGAAGGCCGGGCGCTAAAGTATTAATTTAACTGAAGATTGCTCTATTCGGTTTCTGGAGCATCAGGCCCATCTTCGGTTGCTGGCGCCTCTACTGCTTCAGTAGCTTCGCCCTCAACTGCACCTTCTTCACCCTCTTCATCTTCTTCAGTTTCCTGAAGCTTGGCGACAGACACGATGTGTTCGCCTTCTGCTACCTTGAAGAGGGTCACGCCTTTGGTGTTGCGCGATGCGATGCGAACGTCATGAACAGGCGTCCGGATCAGCTTACCGTGATCTGTTACCATCATGATCTGCTCGTCAGCCGTGATTGGCGATGCCATCACAACGTCACCGATCTGTTGGCGCAAGCGCTCGTCAGATGGCACGTTCCAGATGCCCTGCCCGCCACGGTTCGTCAGGCGGTATTCATGGCTGGATGTGCGCTTACCGAAGCCCTGGTCCGTCACTGTGAGGATAAACTGTTCACAGGCTTCAAGTTCCGCCATACGCTCATCAGACAGCGTTCGCTCGCCCGGTTCTGCTTTCCAGGGGGCAGCCTTGAGGTAGGCATCACGTTCTTCTGTCGAAGCATCCGTGCCGTTGATCACGCGCATGGATACCACTTCGTCGCCCGCACCGAATTTCATGCCGCGCACGCCGGTGGATGTCCGGCCCGCGAACAGGCGCACGTCAGTAGCTTTGAAGCGGATCGCACGGCCTTTCTTAGCCGCCAGCAGCACATGATCGTCTTCGGTGCATACATCAACGCCAATCAGCTTATCGTCTTCCTCAGAGAAGCGGATGGCGATCTTGCCGTTCGACATGACGTTGGAGAAATCAGACAGTTTATTACGGCGGACGTTACCGTGTGCGGTCGCGAACATAACCTGCAGGTCACCCCAGCTGTCCTCGTCTTCCGGCAGCGGCAGGATGGTTGCGATGGTTTCGCCCTGCTTCAGCGGCAACAGGTTAATCACCGCCTTGCCTTTGGACTGCGGCGTGCCAAGCGGCAGCTTCCACACTTTCATCTTGTAGACCTGGCCGAGGTTCGAGAAGAACAGCACCGGCGTATGGGTGTCGGCAACAAAGACGGTGGAGAGGAAATCCTCATCCTTCGTTTGCATGCCGGACCGGCCTTTACCGCCACGGCGCTGCGCCCGGTAAGTCGACAGTGGTACACGTTTGATGTAACCGCTTTGCGTTACTGTCACCACCATGTCTTCTCGTGCGATCAGGTCTTCGTCATCGAAGCCTGTGATGGCGTTCATGTCGATCTCGGTGCGGCGGTCGTCGCCAAACTCGGCGCGTACAGCCTCAAGCTCGCCGCGCAGCACTTCGTAAAGTTTTACGCGGGACTGAAGGATTTCAAGGTATTCGCGGATCTTGAGTGCCAGTTCCTCGAGCTCGCCGCCGATCTCATCACGGCCAAGCGCTGTGAGGCGGTGCAGGCGCAGGTCGAGAATGGCTTTGATCTGGGCTTCAGACAGCTGATAGGTGCCGTCGTCATTCAGGTGGCTCATCTCATTGATCAGCTCAAGATACGGCAGGATTTCCGTGGCGTCCCACTTGCGGGCAGCAAGCGCTTCGCGCGCCGCAGCCGGCGATGGCGCCGTCCGGATGGTAGCGACCACTTCATCGATATTCGCGACAGCCGTCACGAGGCCAAGCATGATGTGCGCGCGGTCACGTGCTTTTGCCAGTTCGAATTTGGTGCGGCGGGTGATCACTTCCTCACGGAAGTCGATGAAGGCCTGCAGCACGCGCTTGAGTGAGAGCTGCTCAGGTCGGCCGCCATCAAGCGCCAGCATATTGATGCCGAAACTGGTCTGAACTGGGGTGAAACGATACAGCTGGTTGAGAATCACGTCGGCCACACCGTCGCGCTTCAGCTCGATCACAACGCGAACGCCGTCGCGGTCACTTTCGTCGCGGATGTCAGAAATGCCTTCGATCCGCTTCTGCTGAACGCACTCGGCGATCTTTTCGATCATTGAGGACTTGTTCACCTGGAACGGGATCTCGGTAATCACGATAGCCCAGCGGTCCTTGCGGATTTCTTCAACATGCGTGCGACTGCGGATCGTGATCGAGCCCTTGCCGGTTTCATAGGCCTGGCGAATACCGCCAACACCCATGATAATGCCGCCGGTTGGGAAATCAGGGCCCTTGATGTGTTCCATCAGGCCCATGGCGTCAATTTCAGGATTGTCGATAACCGCGAAGACGCCGTCGATCACTTCCCGAAGGCTGTGCGGCGGGATGTTTGTGGCCATACCAACAGCAATACCGGTGCCACCGTTTACCAGAAGGTTCGGGAAACGCGCAGGCAGAACAATCGGCTCATGCTCGCTTTCGTCATAGTTCGGCTGGAAGTTGACGGTATCCTTGTCGATGTCCGCGAGGATCATCGAGGAAACCTTGTCCATCCGGGCTTCGGTGTAACGCATGGCTGCCGCACTGTCGCCGTCCATGGAACCGAAGTTACCCTGGCCGTCAACAAGTGGTGCGCGCATGGAGAAGTCCTGCGCCATCCGCACCAAGGCGTCGTAAATCGCGCTGTCGCCGTGCGGGTGATATTTACCCATCACGTCACCGACGATACGCGCCGACTTGCGGAACGGCTTGTTCCACTCATAGCCCTGCTCGTGCATGGAGAAGAGAATGCGGCGGTGCACCGGCTTCAGGCCGTCCCGCACGTCCGGCAATGCCCTCGATACAATCACGCTCATGGCGTAATCGAGGTACGACGCCTTCATCTCATCTTCGATGGTGATTGGCTGGATATTCCGCTCTTCCGGCGTAATGGGTGTGTTATCGCTCACCAGCTTCAGCCCCTTGCTTGTGCGGCGTCCAGATCATGACACCGCGGTCCCCGAAACAAATAAAAACTCAAATATATAGTCAACACGCGCACGGGTACCCCCGATATATGGTGTGACTGAACAAACTTGTCTAACAAGTAAGAGGCCCGTGTGCAAGGCGGGAAGGCCCCTTTTCCACAGGCTTTTTCCATATAGATGAATTTTCCCGATAATTGGGCTGGACGGACAGGAAAACAGTCGCTAAAAAGCTCCCCAGTTTTCGACTTATCACCATCTGGGCAGGTGGCAGAGCGGTTGAATGCACCGGTCTTGAAAACCGGCAAGGGTGCAAGCCCTTCGTGGGTTCGAATCCCACCCTGCCCGCCATTAAAAAGGTCACCTTCGGGTGGCCTTTTTTATTGCGCTCTGAAATGATGACACTTCCATTCAGCCCGGGTTCAGGCAGCTTTGCCATCATGGCTGCAATGAAACCAAGTGTGAGAAAGCCAATGAAGAAGAAATTGACGACAGCAGGTTTGGTGATTGGGCTGGCTGCCAGCCTTACCGGGCCGGCGACACAGGCAGCCGACAAGCAGGAAGTCTGCAGCTACTATGGCAATGTCGGGGCAGCCGCGATCGACTTTTTGATGCCGTTGACCTTCGCTGAAGTTGTGGAAATGGTGTCCGGCAAAAATAAGGATCTGCTTGAGCGCATGTCCAAGGCAGTTGAGCGGAAAGGCAGCGCCGATGTCAAAAAGGCGATCCGCAGTATGGGTGACGGCAGCCTTGAGCTGATGGGCGAAGCGGCGGGGCTGCACGGCTTCCAGTTAGTCATGACCGGCCAGGCCACGGACGGGCAGGAAGTTTTCGGCATGCTTGCCAGCCGCTGCATGGAAGCGGGCCCCGATGCCATCATCGAAGCCCAGCGCCGTGCCCGCGCCCTGCAGGCGCCGGACAACAATTAAGAGGGCCTAGCCTGTAAGGCCAGCCTTGACGCGCGCCAGCCAGCGTTTGATTGCCGGCCGACCGTCCAGGGAAAAGCCGCCCTCTTCCGCGAACTGCGTATAGGCTAGAAGCGCGATATCTGCGAGCGAGAGTGCATCCCCAACCAGATAGTCATGCTTGCTGAGCCGCTTTTCCAGGCGGTCCAGCGCAGCATCGCCTTTTTTGATGAGGTTTGGGTCAATTTCTTTCAGGGGCGTGCCTTTGAGTGCCACCAGGAAGCGCACCACCGCAATGGCCGGCTCATGGCTATATTGCTCCCAAAACAACCATTCATCCATCTTGGCCTGTTCCCACTCGTCAGAGGGGATCAGGCTGCTACCGCGCGCCAAATAGCGCATGATGGCATTCGACTGGGCCAGCATCCGTCCGTCATCAAACAGAACCGTGGGAATTTGCCCGGCCGGGTTCTTCGCCAGGAACTCGCGCGTGCGGGTGACGCCAGAGAGGACATCCAGCTCTTCCCATTCATATGGGAGCTTCAGAAAGTCGCAGACATATTTGACTTTGAGGCAGTTGCCCGAGCGGCTATCGCCATAGATTTTCATGTTTTTCCACCTGTCGAAGTTGGCTTTTTGTTAGTGCGCAGCATACCACTCCGTTTTCCGTGCATAACGCGATATTTCGCCCTGCCTCCGTTAAGCTCATCTAACTGATTAAATTTTGTGCAATCGACATTTTTTGTGCATAAATTCACATCAGCAATTTTCGTAAAGCTCCTGAAACCGTTGCTATCCTTATATTTCAACAACTGGCACGGAACATGCTGTTAAGGCTCCCGAACGAGACCAACCATAGGGAGTTGTCATGAAATACATCATCGCGATCATTAAGCCGCACCGGCTTGATCCAGTTCGGGATGCCCTGGCGGAAATCGGCATCAACGGCATGACCGTAACCGAGGTTCAGGGCTATGGGCGCCAGCGCGGCCAGAAGGAAATTTATCGTGGTGCCGAATATGAAGTTCATTTTCTGCCCAAAGTAAAACTCGAAGTTGCCACCGATGACGGTGTGGCGGCGCAAGCCATCGAGGCCATTCAGCAAAGCGGCCATACGGGCCAGATCGGCGACGGCAAGATTTTCGTGCTCGACCTGAATCAGGTGATCCGTATCCGGACCGGCGAAACAGATTCGGCTGCGCTTTAAGGGAGCATTATCAATGTTTGAAAAATCGACACTCAAAAAGCTGGCTCTCGCTGGCCTCGGCGCGACGCTGATGACAGTTCCTGTTAGGGCTGAAGTCTCAGGCGAGACCGCTTATATCTTTAATACACTTCTGTTCCTGATCGGCGGCTTCCTGGTTATGTGGATGGCGGCTGGCTTTGCAATGCTTGAGGCAGGCCTTGTTCGCTCCAAGAACGTTGCTGACATCTGCGTCAAGAACGTATCGCTCTATGCTATCGCCTGCATCATGTGGATGCTGATGGGCTACAATCTGATGTATATGGATGTATCCGGCTATTTCGGTACCTTCTTCTCACTCTGGTCGCCTGATGATGCAGCTGCACTCGCTGAGGCCGCTGAGCATGACCCGGCGGGCTATGCCGCAGGCTCTGACTTCTTCTTCCAGATGGTGTTTGTGGCGACCACGGCTTCGATCGTGTCCGGTACAGTGGCCGAACGCATCAAGCTGTTCCCCTTCTTTATCTTTACGGCTGTTCTGGCCGGCCTGATTTACCCGATCCAGGGGTCCTGGGAATGGGGTGGCGGCTGGCTGAACTCTGACGGTTTCGTTGAAACCTTTGGCTCAGAGTTCGCAGATTTTGCCGGCTCCACGCTTGTGCATTCCACTGGTGGCTGGGCAGCCCTTGTCGGTGCCCTGATCCTGGGTCCGCGCCTTGGTCGTTATTCGGCTGAAGGCAAGGTTCGCCCAATGCCTGGTTCAAGCCTGCCGCTTGCCACACTGGGTACCTTCATCCTGTGGTTCGGCTGGTTCGGCTTTAACGGCGCTTCCCAACTTGCTATGGGTTCAGCGGCTGACGGCATCGCCATTTCCAACATCTTTGTGAATACCAACATGGCTGCCGCTGGTGGTGCATTCGCGGCAATGGTTACGACCAAGCTTGTTTACAAGAAAGTCGACCTTTCCATGGTGCTGAACGGTGCTCTCGCAGGCCTGGTATCCATCACTGCAGGTCCAGACACGCCGCTTCCGCTTGAAGCTACGCTGATCGGTGCTGTTGGCGGTGTCTTGGTGGTGTTCGCGGTACCGTTCTTTGACAAGCTCAAGATTGATGACGTTGTTGGTGCTGTGTCCGTTCACCTCGTGTGCGGTATTTGGGGCACGCTGGCTGTTGCCATCACGAACCCAGACATCACCTTCATGGCTCAGCTTGTCGGCGTTCTGTCAATCGGTGCCTTTGTGGTTGTTGCAAGCGCGATCGTATGGCTTGCGCTCAAGTACACCATTGGCATCCGTCTTGCTGAAGCTGATGAAGAGCTTGGTTCTGACCTCGCCGAACTCGGTCTGGAAGCTTATCCGGAATTCGGCAAAGGCTCGCAGAAGCTCAGCTTCTAAAGGCCTACCTCTTTAACCTCGGAGCCCTTCTCTCCCTGGTAACCTCGGCAGTCGCGAGTTTTCGCGGCTGCCTTTTTTATGGTGAACCTATTGACAATATTGTCATTATGGTTGCGGGGTTTTTGTTTCTTTACTAGACTGTCTCGTCTACAAATGTACGGGAAGATGGAGGGATGAATTCGATGGCACTGGATCCACTGTACGCGACAGCATTAGAGGACTGCTCCTGGGAGGTTCCCCAGGATTTTGAAGCCCTGTTCAACTGGAACTATGGCGATGACCGCAAAGACCTGCTTGGCCTTTATAATAAGGGCAAGAGCATGCAGTGGGATACTGAATCCCGCATTGACTGGTCACATGAGTTGGACCCAAGCAACCCACTGGGCATCCCAATTGAACTGTTCCCGCTTTATGGTGCCGACTTCTTCATGAAAATGTCGCCGAAGGAACAAGGTGAAGCGCGGCTCCACCAGGCAGCCTGGAGCAACAGCCAGTTCCTGCACGGCGAGCAAGGCGCGCTGATATGCAGCGCCAAGATCGTCACCAACGTTCCGGACATGGAAGCCAAATTCTATGCCTCTACCCAGGTGATGGACGAGGCCAGGCACGTTGAAACCTATAAGAAACTGGTGGAAAAGATCGGTCTCGCCTATCCGATCACCGGGCCGCTTAAAACCCTGCTGGATCAAGTGCTGCGCGATAGCCGCTGGGATATGACCTATCTGGGCATGCAGGTGGTGATCGAGGGGCTGGCCCTTGCCGCCTTTTCCAACATTCGCGACCATAGCACAGACCCCCTCGCGTCGGCTGTCAATGCCTATGTCATGCAGGATGAAGCCAGGCATGTGGCTTTCGGGCGTCTCGCGCTTAGGGACTATTACCCTGAACTGACCCAGTCGGAGCGCGACGAGCGGGAAGAATTCCTGATTGAGGCCTGCTACCTGATGCGTGACCGCTTCCAGAACAAGGAAGTATGGGAAAACCTGGGCTATCCAATGAAAGAGTGTCTGGAGTTCCTTGAGAACAGCCAGGGCATGAAAATGTTCCGGACAAACCTGTTCAGCCGGATCGTTCCTATTGTCAAAGACATTGGGCTGTGGGGAGACAAGATCCAGCACGCATACGGCCAGATGGGTATCCTCGGGTTTGCCAATCTCGACATCGACGCCATGCAGGCAAACGATATGGCTGTGGCGGACGAACATGACGCACGCCGCAAGCATGTGGATGAAACAATCGCTGTGGGACAGTCCGCGGCCGAATAACAGCTTGTCATGACATTTGGACAATAAGAAACCCAGAGGGCGATGGGGGTAAGCCCTCTGGGTTAGGTAACGCTCCGGCAAATAGCCGTTTATGAACGTTACATAACCATATTATATTAGGGTTCAGCCCTTTTCAAAGACAAATATTTCATCGATCATTCAAGAACATAGCTGGAAAACGATCCTGACCGATTGGCCAAGTATGCATTGGCCGTGAAATATGAATGAAAATGCAACCATACGGCCCTTGAGAAATCACCTTCTTCAATTTGAACTAGAAATGATATTCGACTTCCGCCTATCATCAATTTCATGGCGAAAAACGAAAAAAAATCCTCATATTGGTCCGGGAAGCTGCTTCGACTGCGGCAGGAGCTTGAGAACCTCGACAAGGAAGCCCTTGAAGGCCGTCAGGCCGTGGAGCTTGATCAGTCCCGTGTCGGGCGTCTGTCACGCATGGATGCGCTTCAGGGACAGGCGATGAATAATGCCATAGCCGAACGGCGACGCGCGACATTGGCACGTATCGAAGCGGCCCTCGCCCGGCTCGAGGAAGACGAATTCGGCTATTGCACCCTCTGTGGTGAAGAAATTGCTGAAAAGCGGCTGGAGCTGGACCCGACAGTCTGCACCTGCACGGCTTGCATCAAATAGTGACTACGCCTGCTTGGTGTCCTTGTTGGCGCTATCCCATACATCGAACTCGTGGTTGATGCTCCATTCGATCAGATGCCGGTAAACATCTTCAATATAAGCCTCGTTGCCGCCCATGTTGGCGGCCGTCGCCTTGGCTTTTGACACGACATCCTCAACCCGCCAATTGTCGCGCACGGTATCGCGGTCCGGCTTGATGTGCCCCGCCTGTGCAATATACTCCAGTCGCTCAAGAAGCAGTGGCACGATCAAACGGTCTACCCGGTCGATTTCCTCACGAACTTCTTTCATGTCATTGCACTGTTTCACCGCACTTCCTTTTTATACTCTTGCACGTTTGGCTGCAGGGCCATGTGTATCTGCAGGCTTCATTAGCGGGCAACGCGTCATCATTCAAGGGGACATTTTGCCTCATTGGGGCCAGCATTAGCGCTGCATGATGTCCCGCGGCAGATGGTCAAACATCAGAAGGGCAGCCTGCTCACTCTTGTTCAGCCGCGGTAACAGATCGAACGCCACGCTCATGCGCTGGAATTCAGACTCGTCAGTCGCCCCGCCGGCAATGACCTGTGCAGCCTTCTTCTGGCCTGATAAGGCATAAACGAGCGCCAGTGATCGCTTGCTGGGTGTCACGCTGGCGGGCATGTCCAGCGTCTTCTGCAGCAACGCAACGGCGGTCTCAAATTCACCTTCCAGTGCGAACGAAAGTGCCATATTGCGTATGACGCCAGGATGACTGGGTGCAACAACCAGGGCCCGGTCAAACATGATGCGGGCCCGGCGGGCGTTACCAGTAACCTGGGCCAGCTGGCCGGCCAGTATCAGTTGCGTCAGGTCAGTGGTGTCAGGGGTTATTACAGTCGACAGTTCCGCGTCAGCGACCGCATAGTCGGCCCGCATGATGGCGACGTCCACCTGCGTCAGCTTTAGCTCTAATGCGTCAGGAAACTGTTGGCCAAGGTTGTCAAGAATGGCCTGGGCCTGATCCAGACGTCCGGTTTTGGCAAGCACTCGAGAAATGCCAAGCTTGGCGGCCATCAGGTTGGGGTCAGCGGCTGCTGCCTGGCTGTAGAGGTTATAAGCGCCCTCCAGGTTTCCTGCCCGCTCAAATCCTTCTGCCACCGTAACCAGGCCGGCAGGGTCTTCACTGGCCAGTGTGTTTCTTGCTCGTGCCGATACAGGCCCTTCGCCGTGGTTAACCCGCTTTTCCGGTCCGCCAGCTGCGCAAGCCGCCAGTAACAGTAAAGGTATGAATTTGATTCGGTTGGATAAAATTTTAAGCATTATGCCCCCGGTTTTGGGCCGTTCATCGACAGAAAAACACGGATTTGGGCTGTTAACCCGGTCAAATCCCGATTTATTTGTCGATTACGGTCAATTGCTGTATAGTCATAAACGCTGAGAAAGCGCGTGTCATGGGTATTCACGCGCAGTTGGAGCAGAAAAAAATGGACATTCAAGGAACAGCCAATACCAGTGCAGCCGCGATTGCGGGGCAAGGTCGGTCTGGAGCGCTTGAGTCTGCTGCCACCGAACGCAAAAGTGCGGAAGATTCCGAAATTGAACGGAAAGAAGTTGAACCTTCCGATACTGGTGCTGGCGTTGGCGAAAAGGTAGACATTCAAGCGTAGTTTAGGCAGAACGCCGGACTTCTATTGAACATGGTATGAGCCTGCAATTGATTTTGCGGGCTTTTAGTGCTTGTAAATTTTGAATCTAATGTGGATTCTGGCGCACGACACCAGCTGGTTAACCGAAAAAGTGATACTTCATCAGGGCCAGCAGCTTCCTGGCATTACCGGGCAAATGCTTATCCAAAGCCATCAAGTCGTCACCGACACGTCTGACTGCGCGAAACTCAAGCATAATCAGGGGCATCAGGCCAAGCGCAAATCGGAGTGCAGCATCCCCTCTTACCTCGGAAAGATGCTGCTTGAGGCTTTCGACGCTATCCCCAATTGAACCGAGCAGCCGCTGTACCGTTGGCTGGATCGCACTGACCAGTTGATCACGCTTGTCCGTTTCCTCCTGCGCTGCGGTATTACTGCTTTGTGCCAGCAGGTCCTGCCAATCACTCGAGGGATTGGCGAGTTCATGCGGCAGGCCCCGGATGGTTCCCATCAAGCTCCATGCTTGACCTGCCCTGCGCGCAACGTCGATTTGGGTTGTGTCGGCATCCGGGTTCAAGGCAAGCAGCATCGCGGCATTCAGCGCGCCACCCGTTCCGTGGGCATGGCCCTCCAGGCTAGCGAGGGTAACCTGTGCGCCACCAAAGTCGTCGGACCAGGTGTCTATAACTTCATCCAAGAATGGAAGCACAGCGGCAAAATCGAGAAGTTCTGCAGCCAGAGCTTCAACCACCGGATGGGCGCGAGGTGTCCCTGCGGCAATGCTATCAAGGGCTTCGCGCCACCACTGCAGCCGAATTTCGCCCAACATCGTCTCAGAGACCACGGCCCGTGTCTTGCTGACTTCCAGGTTAAAGGCAATCAGGGCCCATAACGCAGGGCGCTTGGCGGCTGGTGCGAACAGGCTCATATAATAGCGGTCGGCATCATGTTCCCGCGCCTGTTGACGGCAATAATCGATATTTTGCAGCTTGGTTTCCATGGCGCGCACCATGGCGTTAGCAGTGCCGTTTTGCAACAGAATTTACTGGCCCAAATATCGGGTGCTACGGTCGCCAATAAACCCCATCCCATTGTTTTTCTTGTGAAACCTTTACTCAAACGGTAAGATTTAGGTGGGACGACTTTAAAATCGCTCGATAATAAGGGGAGCTAGGAAATGGGAAAAATTCTCGAATCGTTACAGAACACAGTGATTGCGGGCTTCGTGCTTGTGGTTGTTGTGATCGCGATCATGACTAAAGGTTTCGCTGGAGTTGACTTCGACCCAGCCTTCTTCGCCCGCTACATTCACGTTCTGGCAGGCGTGATGTGGATCGGTCTTCTTTGGTACTTCAACTTTGTGCAGATCCCGACCATGCCGTCCATCCCGGACGAGCAGAAGCCCGCGATCGGCAAGCATATCGCACCCAAGGCCCTTTGGTGGTTCCGTTGGGGTGCCATGTTCACGCTGCTGAGCGGCTTGTGGCTCGCGTCCGCCAATGGCTATATTGTTGATGCCCTGACGCTTGCTGAAGGCACGCGTTCCATCGGCCTCGGCATGTGGATGGCAATCATCATGTGGTTCAACGTTTGGTTCGTTATCTGGCCAAACCAGAAAATCGCACTCGGTATCGTTGAAGCAGACGCTGATGCCAAGCCGGCAGCTGCACGGAAAGCCATGCTCTTCAGCCGCACAAACACCCTGCTGTCCATCCCAATGCTTTATTGCATGGTCAGTGGCCAGAATGGTGGCGCAGGCTGGTAAGCCTGTCACTGACAGTCAGATACAGAAAAGGGCCGGAAAACCGGCCCTTTTTTATTGTTCAAATCAGATCGGCTACTGCCTATTCAGCAGCTTTCCGCTGTTTTGCCGCCTCGAAATTCTCGGCAGCAAATGCCCAGTTTACAAGGCTGGAGAGGAATGTAGCGATATAGTCAGGACGGCGGTTTTGGAAATCCAGATAGTAAGCATGTTCCCAAACATCCATGGTCAGCAATGGCGTCTGGCCGTCTGTCAGCGGGCATTCCGCGTTCAGGGTTTTGACAACCTTCAGGCTGCCGTCCTTATCGAGCACAAGCCAGGCCCAACCGGAACCGAATTGGGTTGCGCCGGCGGTTTTGAATGCATCCGCAAAAGCATCAAAGCTACCGAAGTCGGCGTTGATCTTTTCAGCTAGTGCGCCTTCTGGCTTGCCGCCACCATTTGGTGCCATGGAATGCCAGTAGAAGGTATGGTTCCAGATTTGGGCAGCATTATTGAAAATGCCTGCTTTTGAGGCGTCACCCGCTGTGGCCACCATTATGTCTTCAAGGCTTCTGCCTTCAAACTCGGTGCCGGCTACCAGATTATTCAGGTTGGTAACGTAGGCATTGTGGTGCTTGCCGTGGTGGAAGCCAAGGGTCTCGGCCGAAATGTGCGGCTCAAGGGCGTCCTGGGCATATGGCAGTGCGGGGAGTTCAAAGCTCATGGGGGATACCTCGTTTCATCAGAATTACGTTAAAACATAAAGAGTTGCATGGCTTAGCTAATGCAAACCAAGCCTCATTTCAATGGGGGGTGGAGTGAATTTTTCTTTACGGATAGGGGCGGTCTGCTTGCCCGCCATGCGCGTCAATTTCATGCTGAACGGCCAGCAGGCGGTAATGTTCAGCCATGCTGCGGTTCTTGGCAATTTCAGCTTCCGTCAGCTTGCGCATAAATTTGGCGGGCGACCCGGCCCACAACTCGCCAGACCTGACAGTCTTGCCGGGGGTCAGCATGGCGCCCGCAGCCAACATGCCATCGCTTTCGATCACGGCGTTGTCCATAACGATAGCGCCCATGCCGACAAAGGCGTTGTCCATCAGTTGGCAGCCATGCAGCATGGCTTTATGTGCCACCAACACGTCCCGGCCAATGGTGGTCGGGTAGGTTCGGGTGGAAACATGCACAACGGTGCCGTCCTGAATGTTACTGCGGGCACCCACACGGATATGGTTCACATCGCCCCGCAGTACGCAATTGTGCCAGATGCTGGCCCCCTCCCCGATCTCCACGTCACCGACAATCTGCGCACCATGGAAAACAAAGCTGCCTTCGCCAAGGATGGGCCACTTGCCCTTGAAGGGGGTCAGGCGGCCACCCAGATGGGTTTCGCGGTAAAGCGGTGCGTCGTCCGTAGCTGTCATCGTGCTGCCCGCCTTATGGGAACATGGGTGCCTGCATGAGGCCCGTCGTTTCATCCAGGCCTAGCATCAGGTTCATATTCTGAATGGCCTGGCCAGACGACCCTTTCACCAGATTGTCAATCGCCGACACCACAATCGCCCGCCCGGGGATACGGTCCTGGAAAACATTGAGCACGCAGCGGTTGGACCCCCGCACCATGCGGGTTGCCGGCACAACGCCCTCTTCCAGGATGGACACAAAGGGTTCGTCAGCATAAGCATCTACAAGCTGGTCCTTCAGATCACCAACTGTAGTGCCTTCCTTCAGGCGGACATAGATGGTTTCAAGTTCGCCCCGGTTCATAGGAACCAGGTGCGGGGTAAAGCTGATGCGGACATCCTCACCCGCCGCCAGCGTCAACTCCTGCTCAATCTCCGGCATATGACGGTGTTGGCCAACTGCGTATGGATGCATGGCCTCAGCCACTTCAACGAACAGATTGGCTTCCTTGAGCGACCGCCCGGCACCGGAAACGCCTGATTTGGCGTCGATGATGATATCCTCGGCGGATATCTGCCCGGCCCTCAGGAGCGGAATGAGCGCAAGAAGAGCGGCTGTCGGGTAACATCCCGGGCACGCGACAAGATGCGCCTTCCGTACCTGATCGCGGTTGACCTCAGGCAGGCCGTAAACGGCCTTGGGCTGCAAGTTTACAGCAGAATGCTCGCGGTCATACCACTGGGCATAGACATCGGTGTCGCGAAGCCTGAAATCCGCTGAAAGGTCAACGACCTTTACCTCACCCGAAATGGAATCAGCCAGGTCACCCGCGGTTTCAACAACCATTTCATCAAGCAGGCTGTGCCCGGTCGCATGCAACAATCCTTTGATGACTTCCTGGCTGGTGGCATGCGGCAGCGCACAGAACACTACGTCCAGTTCGACAGCCGGCCACTCAACTTCATCAAGGCCAATAAGGTCAGGCAGGTCATATCCTGCCAGGTGTGGGAAAACGTCGCCAATCGGCATGCCGGCCTTACGCTCTGCTGTCATCAGGGCAATTTCAACGTTCGGGTGCGTCAGCAGAAGGCGCACCAGATCCGCGCCCGTGTAACCGCTGGCGCCCAGGATACCGACCCGAAATTTAGGTGTGACAGACATAGTGAAGCCTCTATTTCATGATTAGGAAAAGAAAATGCCATGTCCTATTTTGCGACATGGCATTCCATAAGTCATTGAATTTCTGTGCCCAGGCCGAGAAGATTTTTATCTGGTCGACATTAAGCAGGCTTATGATCAAATGTCAGGCGGCATCTCGGCAATGGCTTCCTCGAGCTCGATAAAGCCAGGCATATGGAGGCTCGGGACATTGCGTCGGCCAATTTCCACTGAAATCTGTGGCGGGTTACCCTGCAGGTGCGATACCAGCACGATTTTGATCAGGTTCATGAATTGACCTTCTTCCGCCAAAATCTGGCCCAGGCGACCAGCGATCGGCGCCACCATCAGATAGGACAGGAAAATCCCCAGGAATGTACCCACAAGGGCACCCCCGACCATGCCGCCCAGAACCTCAACCGGTTCTGCGATGGCGCCCATGGTTTTCACGATACCAAGAACCGCGGCCACAATACCAATAGCTGGCAGACCGTCCGCCATGGTTTGCAGCGCATGCTGTGGTTCATGAAGCTCGGCATGATGCTTCTCAAGGTCTGCATTCATGGCGTCTTCCATCTGCATCGGATCATCGAAGTTCATGGTCATCATGCGGATATAGTCACAGATGAATTCAACCACGTGATGGTCTTCAACAATGCGCGGGAAGTTCTGGAAAATCTTGGATTCTTCAGGGTTTTCCACGTGCGCCTCAATGGCCACGACACCCTTGGTTCGCATGGTCTTACACAAGAGGAACAAGAGGCACAAAAGGTCCCGATAGTCTTCCGACTTCCAGTGCGGCCCCTTCATGACCTTGCCGACGCCTTTCATCGACCCGGTGATGACGCTGGTGGAGTTGGCACTGATATAGGCGCCAATGGCCCCGCCAAAAATGATCATCAACTCGAACGGCAGGGCCTTCAGGATAATGCCGAAGCTGCCGCCCGATAGAGCGAAGCCTCCGAACACCATCACAAGGACCACGATTAGACCGATGATTAGAAACATAAGGGCGCCTGCCTTCTGTGGTTAACTTGCCTGCCGGGTAAACAATTATCAGTACCCGTTTTTTGCATCTTTACAGTTTCGCCAGTGTTGATCAATAGGCTTAACACACCTTTAATTCCCGCTATCATACTGAGAATCAATAAAAAAGGCGGGATTGCGGCCCCGTCTTTTGAAGATTTTCCCCTGTTACTTGCCGTATTTTACCGAGCAACCATAAGGCTGGGTTGAATTTGGCGTCACTGCCTCTCCTGCCGCGAGCTGCTGCCAGGCCTGCAGCGCATAATTGGTGGCGCCTTCGAGCGACGAAGCCCGTGTGGACGGGCGATCATCAATTGCCCCCATATATTGCAGCGTGCCTTCAGCGTCGATCAGGAACATTTGCGGGGTGGTCTTGGCATCATAAAGCCTGCCAATCTCGCCGGACGGGTCCAGCACCAGCATATCGTTATACGTACCCCGGCTCTCGCTCAGTTGGTCGGCTTTTTCAGCCGTCACATGACCCTGTTTCCCGGGTGCGGACGAAATAATGGAAATCCAGGTTACGCCTGCCTCGGTCAAGGCTCGCTGGGTCTGCTGCATATTGCCACTGGAATAATGTTTGCGGACATACGGACAATCATGGTTCGTCCATTCCAGCATGACAGGTTTACCGCGCAGGTCGGACAGAGTGACGGTTTCACCCGTGGTCAACACACCGGTGAAATCAGGCGCTGGTTTGCCGGGCGCTGGGCCCTCGTCCGCTACTGCAGTGTTCAGACTGAGCATAATGGAAACAACAAGAAACAGCTTCATTTCTAGCCTCCCTTTAGCCTTTTTGGTTGGCGATCAGGTTTGAAATACTACTGGGCCCCAAGATTTCGGGCAACACGATCGGGGCAGACGCTCCGGCGGGGTAATATAGATATAGCGGCACCCCGGCCCGACCATGCTTTGCCAACACGGCGGCAATTTCAGCATTTCTGTTGGTCCAGTCGCCCTTCATCACCACTGTGCCGGTTTCACGAAACACCTGTTGGGTCGTATCCGTCAGAACTGCAATCCGTTCGTTCACCTTGCAGGTGATGCACCAGTCGGCCGTGAAATAGACAAACACAGGCTTGCCGCTTTCCAGTATCGTGGCGAGTTCCGCCCCGCTGTAGGCGATTTCTTCCACATAGCCTTCGGCTGCGGTATGGGCAGGCTCCTGCCAAGGTTTGGAGATAATGCTGTAAACCGAAAAGGCGGCGATAGCCCAGGCCAGAATGCGCACCGGTAGCCGTCCACCGGACTGCTTCCCGATCCAGATCGCGAAGACAATGCCAATGATTGCTGCGAGCAGCACAAGCATTGCCACGGCGCCGGTTTCACGGGTGAAAACATACAGAAGCCACGCCGCTGTCAGATACATTGGAAACGCCAGGCCTTCCTTGACCTTTTCCATCCAGGGGCCCGGGCGCGGCATGGCTCGGGCCAATGCCGGGCTGTAAGACAGCGCAAGGAATGGCAGCGCCAAACCTAAAGCCAGGAAGCTGAACACCATGAGGACGATCAAAACCGGCTGTGTCAGGGCAAATCCGATGGCAGGTGCCATAAAGGGTGCTGTGCACGGGGTCGCAACGAGTGCCGCCAGAATGCCCTTGAAGAAAGCTCCACGGACCCCTTCACGGGCCGCCAGGGACTGCCCTGCCCCTTCAATGCCGAATTGGATATTGAACATACCGGACAGCGAAAGCGCGACCACGAGCATCAGAAGCGTCATTAGGCCAACGAAAACGGGCTCCTGCAGTTGAAAGCCCCAGCCGACAGCTGTACCCCCCGCTCGCAGGACCAGAAGCGACGCAACAATTACCATGAAACTGAGCCAGATACCCAGGGTATAGGCCCAGCCCTCCTTTTGGCGGTTTGCAGCAGTTTTATAATTGGCTGACACAAAGGCAAAAGCTTTTAGCGACAGGATCGGGAACACGCAGGGCATCAGGTTAAGGATGACGCCGCCGATCAGGGCAAAGACGGCGGCCTCCCAAAGCGGCAGGGATACCACCGGCGCCGCTTCCGCTACCTGCGGGGCGGTTTGATCCACAGTGACCTTCAGCATCGGTTCCATGGCGAAAGCGTCAGTCGTACCGTCATGATAGGTCAATAGCAGTACACCGGCTGCAGTTTCAGCCGTTGGCGCGCCAGAAGGGCGTTTGGCATGCACTTTGATGCCATCAGATGCCCGTTCCAGGCTTTGTGCGGCGGCATAATCCAATACGCCAACGCCTTCAGGGAAGAAGTAAGCGTCAGCGACCTCTTCGGCCTCAGATGGTGCCATGTAAACTGTCAGGGAGGTATCTTTTGCCCCCACCGTCAGATCAGAGCTCCAGAAGCTTGGATCTGGCATGGCTGCGCGAGCAGCGTTGAATATTGCCTGTGCTTCACCGTCTGGCTTTGCTTCGCCAACCGGCAGCGTCAGGGACAGTTCAGTCACTTGCGGGACACACTCGACCTCACAGATCAGCCATTCGGCCTCAAGCGAAGCCGTGAGGCTACTACCGCTCACTGGGGCCTTGGCAGGAAGTAGAAGCGTAACCGGGGCGTCGTAACCATAATTGGTCAAAGGCCCCAGGGGCAGTTGTCTAGGCACGGGAAATTGCGGCTCACCAATTGTTGCATCACCGTCCAGCCTCCAGTCAAACGCCGGGCTTGCGCCGCTGTCTCCTGCGTTTTTCCAATAGCTGTGCCACCCACTGCGCGGCGTGATGGTAATGGCCAGCCAGAAGGACTGCCCGGGTGAGACGGATTGCATGTCAGCGTCGATCACCAGCGTGCTGTGGCTTTCCTCAACTCGGGCAAGCTCTTTAGCGTTGGCAAGGCTGGTAAGCCCAAGCGCCAGACAGATCGTGATCAGTCCCTGCAGCAAACTCTTCACTTCTTCACCCCTTTTGGGTCCGTAATCTAAAGTTTTGTCCTGATTATTGCCGTATAACACGATGAGGGCCTGAAACACCTCACATGTTCGTCAATCTTGCGGGAGGCCCTTGGGTGCGACGGCAATGACGCGAAGGTCATTCACATTTGTTCCCGTAGGTTTAACTTTAAATAAACAGTCCAAATCTTTGAAATATTGATGACTATTGTTGTTTTTAAGCATTGCGGTTGGGGCAGTGCCAGCCGTTGCTGCCCGCTTTCTATCTTCAGGTGTCATAAAGGCACCAGCAGCGCCACCGACACCGTCCATGCCGTCAGTATCGGCCGCGAAAGCATAAACGCCAGCGTCGGTCTGCAAAGCAGTAGCCAGAGCCAATACATATTCCTGATTGGGGCCGCCTTTGCCAGTGCCCGTGACTGTAGATGTCAATTCACCGCCTGATAGCAGCAGCACTGGCTTGTCGCTCACTTCCTTAAGCCGCTCTGTTACCATCGAGGCATGGTTTCGAGCCACATCACGCGCCTCGCCGACAATGTCATCGCCCAGAAACTGTACTGAAAACCCTGCCTTCTCGGCATATGCCTGCGCAGCAGTCAGCATATGGGCGCCGCTGGCAACAATCTGGAAGCTTGTTCTGTCCCCTGGAACAGGACCGCACCACCCTGCCCATCGTGAAGGATGGCTGATACCGTATTTGTCAAGGACTGCTATGGCGTCAGTCCGTGTAGTGCTGTCAGAAACAGTCGGACCAGACGCAATCAGGCTTGGGTCATCACCCACAACGTCTGAGATAGCGAGCGTGAAAATATGCCCTGCTCTCGCAGCCGCTGCGGCCAGCCTTCCGCCTTTTATGCGGGACAGTTGCTTGCGCACCGTATTCAACTCACGAATATCGGCCCCCGCATGCATCAGGGCCCTGACCAGTTGCTGTTTTTCCTTGAGGCTAACCCCGTCCGCCGGCAGACAGGCGAGCGCGGACCCGCCGCCTGAAAGCAACACCAAAAGCAGTACGCCCTCAAGGGTACTGCGGGCAATATCCAGCGCGCGTTCTGCAGCCTTGAGACTGCGTTCATCCGGTACCGGATGGGCGCTTTCAATGACCTCAATACGATTGCATGGCTGACCGTAGCCATCGCGGCACACCGCAATGCCAGACAGGTTCACGTCAGGCCAGGATTCTTCAACGACACGGGCCATCGCAGCTGCCCCTTTGCCAAGGGCGATCAACTTGACAGCGCTATAGTCAGTTGGGTCCGGCAAATGTTTGGGCAGGCAGTTTTCAGGCAGGACAGGCCTGATAGCGGCGGCAAACATACCGCTGCAGAAGGCCCGCCACGTATCGCTCTGGTCAGTCGTCACCACCGACGGTCCGCTCAAATGCTCCCATGGAGCCAGGGAACACAACAGGGCTCTCGAGGCCGTCATTGGCAACCGAGGCCACGCCGAAGAAATAATTGTCAATAACGACATTCTCTAAGGTGTAGGATCGCGCCTCAGGGCCGACAAAATGGCTCCAGCGCCATTGCGGGTCGGTCGTCAGGCGCCAATAGACCTTGAAGCCACGTAGGTTGGCGGTTTCCCGCTCATCACCCGACACGTTCCATTTGATGGTGGTCGAGGGCGATACGGCACCTTCAAGGGTTACGTCCGCAGGAAATGGCGGCGCACCGGCCATGGATGCCAGGGTCACCACATTGAGGGCTGTCAGCTTGGCTGCATAATCAAAGTTCACACCGTCCAGTGTATCACCATATTTGATACCATTTTCGGTGCGCAGGTCCTGATGTTGACGGTTATAATTCTCATTTGTTTCCATGATGCGGACACCCGGCCAGCCTGCTTCGTTAAATGGCCGGTGGTGTCCGCCGCGGCGGAAACGGTCCAGCCGGTAGACCATCATCACGTCAAGGTTCGGGATATAATCATTGGCCAAGCGGTCAACCAGGCGCGCAATATTGCGGCTTGGGCTGTCTACTTCGCCGCCCCAAAAACGGCGCTGTCGGGCTTCTTCCGCTGTTTCTGTAACCCGCGTACCCTCAGAGAAAACGCGGGCTGTCGTGTTATCGATCACGCCGTTCACGCCTTCGATGTTACCGATCATGTCATTGTTCAGCACACCCATTAGGCGCCAGCCTTTCTCCTTGATATGGTTGGCAAGGATTGCACCGCCATAAAGGCCCTGCTCTTCCCCTGACAGGCCAGCATAGACGATCGTGCCCGGGAATTTTGTTTGGCACAGAACACGAGCCGCTTCCATGGTGCCCGCCATGCCTGAGGCGTTGTCGTTAGCGCCGGGAGAATCGCTCGTGCCGTCCAGGGGATCGGAAACCCGGCTGTCGATATCGCCAGACATGATCACGACCCGGTCGGGGTCCAGAATCCCACGCTGAACGGCAATCACACTCACCACCTCAGTCGGGTTGGGGATACGGGCGCCGCTGACGACATCAGAAACGGTATAGACCTCAAGGTCTGCCTCGCAGCCTTCTGCGATGCGCTTGAATTCCGCTTCAATCCAGCGCCTTGCCGCACCAATGCCGCGGGTCTCTGATTTGGTTTCCGAAAGCGTGTGACGGGTGCCGAACCCGACAAGCTTGGTGATATCGGTTTTGATCCGTTCGGCTGAAACATCAGAGACCATTTTGTGAAGGCGCTGTACTTCGCCTTGGGGCCCCTCGTGGTGATCCGCAGAGGTGGCTGTCGTCAGCAGTATGGCTGCGCCTGCTACAAGTCCCAGTGTCGATCGTTTCATATAACCCTCCCTTGGTATTTCAGCGCGATATCTTGGAATAGGTTTCCCGGTCCATATCGATCGCGTTGGCACTGATCGACTTTGCTGAAGGCACGAGCCTCTCAAATCTCTTTACCAGTGCCGATGTCAGTGCTTTTTTGGTCGGCTGATCCCGCCCGGAAAGCAGGTAGATGGTAATATGCAGTGTTGCAGCAGCATTTCCAGCCACAAGCGCGTGATCAACGGGATAAAGGCGAACCTTGATGTCTGCTTCGCCGAACTGGCCAGACGCGACTGCTACTTCATGCGCAGCCGCCATGAGGTCGGCATGCTTGGCATCTGTTTCAAGGCTGCGGCTGTATTCAACAATAAAATGTGGCACCTTAGCTCCCTCTGAACTGCTCTCTTTTGATGATTGATGGATCCTACTTGGAACCCTGTGCAATGGAAAGCGTCCTATGGACTTGACGGGGCACACTTGGCAAACACACCCATTAGTGTTAACTTTGCACTTTGATGGTGACCAGCCCACTTTGAGGATAGTTGGACATTAGATGGGGGTCTTATGAGATATTTCGCAATTTGTGCTTTGGCTGCCGCTTCATTTCCCGCGTTTGCCAATCCCAGCCTTGAGCAAGCCCTCAGCCGCGTACCGACTTTGACAGATTTGTGCGGTGCTGTTCCCGAGGCGCCAACCAAGGTTCGCGGCAATTCGATCCACCGTCCCGTGCGCCCTGAGGTGAAAAGCTTCATCCAGGATACTAACGACTGGCTTGATTGTGCTGCAGAGAAATATGTCCGTATTCAGCAGTTGGTGAATGGGATGCAGGATGACGGACAGCGCGAGGCTTTGGTTGAGCACCTGAACAAGGATTTCCGTGCGCAATATGCTGAACTGAATGATCAGACACGTATATTGGCAAGGCGTGTGAATTACCGGCTCACTTGGGAGGTTCGGCCAGTAAGGCCGGCTGTCAGCAGCTCAGGCGTTGGTTACAGTAACAGCCAAGCCAATGTATTGTTGCGGAAAGTGAAAAAAATTACCTATCGAACTGACGTCAACCGCCCAATTCACGATCCGTCTCGAGATTTATTGAACTGGGAGCCCGTAGAGCCCTTACAGTTCAGCGGTTAAAATCGGAAATAGACGCAAGAAAGGCCAGCAAACGCTGGCCTTTTTCATTACTATTCCTTCACGGTGACGGTTATCTTTTTGGAATAAACCGCAGGATCATGGGGGATATGGTTCATATCGCCCAACAGCAGCTGAAGCGTATGCGTGCCTGGCTTCAGATCCAATGTGACTTCGGTCTGCCCCCCACCAAAATGCACATGATTTTCGTCTGCCGGGATGTTTTCATCAAGTGGCGGCAGATCTGTGTCGATCAGCAGATGATGGTGGCCAGTGTTTGCTTTGTCAGTGCCCGCCGGCGCAACGCCCATACCCTTCAGCCCAAAAACCACGGTTACAGGGCTTGATACTTCCGCACCATCGATCGGGCTGATGATATAGACTTCAGCGTGATTATCGGCATGGCCAAAAGCCATTGCAGACGGTGCTGCCGCGACTGTAAATGCCAGCCCGACTGCAGCTGTAAATGCACGAATTGTCATCCTAAATTCTCCGTTGCTGACTGTTTGACCGCACTATTTCACAGTTGGCGCAAATCGGCCACCACCATCAAGGCCCAAAACAAACAATTGTGATCACAGGTGTTCGCGGCGGCGGCCACGTATTAGTGGCGCAAAGACCAACCTGCCCCAGTGATCGAAGGGATACCAAAGCTGACCAATGAAGCTCGTGGGATAATCGGGGCCATTTACGCCCAAATCCTTGGCGCGATGTTTGGGGCAGTAGAAGGTGCCAAACATGACATCATAAATCGAAAACACCGTTGCGAAGTTGGTGTCTCGGGCGGCTTCATCGGTTGCATGATGCCAACGATGCAGGAACGGGCTGACGAAAAGATACTTCAACGGCCCGAACCGCCAGTTCAGGTCACTATGTATCATATAGCCATAATAGTGCCTGACCCGATTGCTGAATATTACCGCCCAAACAGGCATCCCGAGCGCGGATAGAATAACCGCATCCAGGCACACCGAGATGAGGCGGTTTATCGGGTGAAACCTGACCAAAGTGAACCATGTCAGGTCTTCGTCACTATGGTGGGCGGCATGGACGGGCCACAATGGCGCGAGATGCATCAGGCGGTGTCGCCAATAGCCGATAAAGTCTGACACCATTACGGCCGCAATAGCGACAGCCCAACTTGGCATGCTGTCAAAAAGGGAGGCGCCAGTTGATCTGCCACCCTCCTCAATCGCTGTTCTGATCTCCACCGACACAATCAGAAGCAGCGGTGCCGTGACCATCAGGTCAAACGCGAAATAGCTGCCGTTGACCCGCCAGTTGCGTTTCTGCCGCTCATCAGGGACCAGCGATTTCCATCCGTGCAACAGGAATGCTGCGCTGCCAAAGACAATCGACAACACAATGAATTCTGTTATTCCAGCAGCAAGTCGTTCAAACAATGAATTCGCCCTCCAGGGCGTATCCTAGTCCGTTTGCGTTAACAGTGTCTTGTTTCGTGGTGATAAGTTGAACTGTCGCAAGGGCTGCCCTACCCAACCAATGAAATCACATACAGTTTCTTGCAGGGAACTACTGTTTCCCATGTGCCGGTGAAACCAGCCGGTACAACAAAGCGGTCTCCAGCCCTGAATTCCTGCGCCTCGCCTTCCGTGCTTGTCAGGATGATTTCACCTTCAAGGATATGGCAGAATTCTTCTTCACCATCGTAATTGACGTGCCATTTGCCAATGTCAGACGACCAGAAGCCGGTAAAGAATTTACCGGACGCGCCTTCGTAGATATTTTCTGTCAGCTGATGTGGCGTACCGGAAATCAGCTTTTCTGCGGCTGGCAGGCTTTCTTCCCGCTCAGGGCTAACAGAATCGAATGACACAATGGATGGGGTTGCCATGAGAAATCCTCCTTTTCGGGCGTCTGGGCGCTACTTTGGCGGAAGGTATATCTCAACGCAACAAAAATGTGATCACATTTTAGTCTCGCTCGGGTGCAGCAGAAAAATGTGCAAATATCTGGTCGATCTTACCGTTTTCATCGACAAGTGGAATGAACAGCAACGTCACTTGAAAATACGGCAGGTCAGCAGACATTTTGACCGAGTGTCCCAGCACTGGCTGCCCCGACGCCAGGACAGCTGCAACACACTTGAAACCGCGATCTACTACCGTGGCATTGTTCAGTGACCGAAGGCTGGTGCCACTCACAGGCCCATAAAAGCTGGTCATACGCGATCCGGCCAACCGTATCTTGATGTCTGCCAAGGACCCGTTTTCAATCTCCGGCTCGAGGATCATGACATCGGGAAGCAGATGCTTCATGTCGTTGGGTTCCAGGTCTGCCCGCATAGGAACGCCGCCCGTGGATACGTTACGATAGGCATAGTCATACAACCAGCTTGCCTCTGGGCCCAGTAGGTCTCTGTTCCCGCTGTTCACATCGGAAACGGAAAATTCTGCCAACGAATGTTGGATTTTGGCCGAAATATCTCTTGGAAACGAAGACATGCTTTACTCTCAACATAGACCCGAAGGCCATCACCCTTAAGTTTCAGTATCCTATCTGTCTGCGCTTTGTCTAAATTTTGGGTTAAGAATTGTCGTGAAAAGCAAATTTGGCTCGATTTCTCTTTGCGCACCGGAGGGTTCAGGCTATTGGAAAGCCAAAGAACTTTAGCTATAGCGGATAAATCAGCATGGCCCACCTTCACATCGTCACAGCCCCTAACCCGATCTTTCGCCAAAAAGCGTTGCCTGTCGTAGATGTCGACGACGGTATAAAAGCGCTTGCGGGGCAGATGCTGGACGTTATGTATGAAAACCGCGGTATTGGCATTGCAGCCAACATGGTTGGGCTGTTGCACAGAATAATCGTTGTGGACATTCAGCCTGACGGAAATCGCGACCCGCTTGTGTGCATCAACCCGGAAATCACCTGGGCCTCGGATGAGACCTCTACTAACGAAGAAGCGTCCCTCAGCTTTCCAGGCATTTCAGCAGATATCACTCGCCCAAACGCCATCAAGCTGACGTACCTTGACCAGCAGGGTGAAAAACAAGAGCTGGATGCCGAGGGCTTCCTCGCCATCGTGATTCAGCATGAAATGGACTATCTGGACGGGCGAACGTACCTGGACCATCTATCCAAGATGAAACGCGACAGGCTGCTGAAGAAAATGCAGAAATACCTCAAGCAGGGGCACGCATGCGGTGACCCTCATTGCGGGCACGACCACCACTGATCAGGACGCTTCAGCGATCCCCTGTTGCATCTTGTAAAGCGGCAGCTGCCAGGACGGCACACCAAAGCCGAGATCCAGATATTCAACTTCGACAAATCGGGTTCTGCCTAGTGGTAAAGGGCCCCGTTCGGCCTCGGTCGTCACCTGAAAGGGTCGGCGAACATCCGCCCTGTCATCCAGGTTGACGATATATTCTACGGCGCCAGTGTTGTCGACGGTCGGCAGAGACAGAAAAGACCTCTGGTACACCTGTTTTTTTACGATTGAATGATGCTCGACCGTGCCAAAGAAGCCACAAGGTTGCTGGCGGATCAATGTAATGAACCTGAGAACGTCCCGTTGAACATGCGGTTCAAACAAACCGAGATAGTCCTCAGCCTCCTGCGTATGGCGATGCCAGTCAAACATCCCACCATAGGCAAAATAGGCACCGACCTCGTTTTCCGAAGGGAAATCCATTAACAACAGCGTCCGGCTATGCAGATCAAGGTCGTCAGTCAATAGGTGGTGGGTGCTAGGCACGGAGCTATCGGAAGCCCTTGCGGCGAGCCAAAGGCTGGTCAGCACTTTCATGTTGGGGCCGAAATACTCAGCTTCGGGCCAGATGTCGCCTGTTTGTGACACCCATGTTCCTCCTTTCGCCCCAATCAGCCGGATTATAATGCCTACAATTTTAATGATTGGTTACCACAGCACCTACGACCTCAATGCTGTAAATGCAGGAGTACCTCAAGCAGGACCATGCTTGCGGTGATCGGCATTGCTGCCATGATCATCCCTAAACCACGATCTTACCTAAACAAGGTTTCTCTGGGTCTCAGGAAGTGCATTTGTCCTGCCAGCGGTGCGCGCCGGGCCTTAGGGATAAGACGCCCTACTCCACCAAAGGCGACAGGGCAATCTCAACACGGCGGTTTTGTCGGCGACCCTCTTCTGTATCGTTTGGGGCAATCGGGTAGGCCTCGCCCAAACCACGTACCACCAGGCGTTCACGCTGTACATTCTGGGTGACGAGTATCTGTGCGACCGCCTGTGCCCGGTTCTGTGACAAGGTCCGGTTATAGTCTGCAGACCCTGTTGAATCTGTGTGTCCAAGAATATCGACATAAGTCTTGTCATACTCGTCAAGGACGATCGCGACGGATTCCAGAACTGACATAAACTCTGGCTTCACATACGCCTGATTGGTGTCGAACGTAATGTTATCGGGCATATTGAGGATGATATTGTCACCATCGCGAACGATCTGGACCCCGGTACCTTGCAGCTTTTCCCGGAGTTTGGTTTCCTGCCGGTCCATGTAGAAGCCCACGCTGCCGCCTGCAATTGCGCCAATACCGGCACCGATGAGCACAGACTTACGTTTGTTGGATCCGCCGACAATTGCCCCGCCAACAGCACCAGCGGCTGCACCAATCATGGCACCAATGGCCGTATTCGACACTTTCTTCTCGCCTGTATAGGGGTCCGTTGAGCAAGCCTGCAGCAATATTGCGGTGCTCAGCAGCAAGCCAATCTGTGGTATCTTTTTCATGATCAGTCTTTCGTGATTGAAAAGTAAATGACTTTGAACAGCGCGCTTCGAAAAACTCTAGGACACCATAGCATAAGCGAACCATGTGCAAGCCATGGCAAATGATAAAGGCGTCATAAGTTTTGGTTTGGCCCAACAAAAAAGGCCGCCCCGTGGGGCAGCCTTTTGAACTCTGAACAATATTGTTTGGTACTCGTAACTGGTACTCGAAACAGAAACTCGTGGCGCTTAACGCTTGGAGAACTGGAAGGAACGGCGAGCTTTTGCTTTACCGTATTTCTTACGTTCAACAACACGGCTGTCGCGCGTGAGGAAGCCTGCAGCCTTGAGGGCAGCACGCAGCTCAGGCTCAGCCTGCTGAAGCGCTTTGGAGATGCCGTGCTTAACCGCGCCAGCTTGGCCAGAAAGACCGCCGCCTTTAACGGTAGCAACAACATCATATTGGTTTTCGCGACCAACAACCTGGAAAGGCTGGTTAACGATCAGGCGCAGCGTTGGACGTGCGAAGTAAGTTTCCTGATCGCGACCGTTTACAGTCACTTTACCGGAGCCAGGCTTAACCCAAACGCGGGCGATAGCATCTTTACGCTTACCAGTGGCATAGGAGCGGCCAAGGTCGTCAACAACCGGCGTACGCTCTTCGGTAACTTCGGCGGCAACAGCTGCTGCTTCGCCGGTCAGTTCTTTAAGGTCCTGAAGATCGGCCATGTCGCTTACCTCTTATTCTTCGGGTTCATTGCAGCAACGTCGAGAACCTGAGGCTCTTGTGCGGCATGTGGATGCTCAGTACCGGCGTATACACGCAGGTTGCGCAGCTGCTGGCGACCAAGCGGACCCTTCGGGATCATGCGCTCAATGGCTTTCTCAACAACACGCTCCGGGAAACGGCCAGTCAGGATCTCGCCTGCGGTTGCAGACTTGATACCACCTGGGTGACCCGTGTGACGGTAGTAAACTTTGTCAGCAAGCTTCTTGCCTGTCAGCTTCACTTTTTCAGCGTTGATGACGATTACATTGTCACCGCAATCCATGTGCGGCGTGTAAGTTGGCTTGTGCTTGCCACGGAGAACAACAGCAACGGCTTGTGCCAGACGACCCAGAACTACGTCTTCTGCGTCAACAACGAGCCACTTCTTTTCGATCTCCGAAGGTTTTGCGGAATAAGTTTTCATCGCAATTTTGCCTCGGTTACCGGTAAACCGGTGTTAAACTCTCAATACCTGAATGGCAGGGAAAATCCCCGCTTCTTGGTTCGTGGCGCGCAATATATGCGGATTTCACAGCTAGTCAACAGCTATTTTCTGGGCTGTTTTCAATTTTTATCATTAAAAACAATTAGTTAATAAAACGGTAATTAAATACCCCATCGTTTTCGGTAGCATCCTTGTCCCTTTTGAACGCTGCCCCATATCATTGACAAGTCAAACATCCAAACTTGGGGACAGCAAAGTCATGGAAAACAAGCAAATCCTTCTAGCAAGTCGCCCGAACGGCGTCGTGGTACCTGAGAACTTTAAGCTGGCAACAGCCGCCGTGCCGGAGCCCAGCAAAGGGGAGATGCTGCTGCAGACTATTTATATGTCGGTAGACCCCTACATGCGCGGCCGCATGAATGACGTCAAAAGTTATGTCCCCCCGTTCCAGATCGGCGAACTGCTGCAGGCGGGCATTGTGGGCAAAGTGGTCAAGTCCAATGGCGGTAAGTATCCAGAAGGCACCTATCTGACCGGTATGGGCCTTTGGGCCAACTATATGGTCACCAACGGTGAAGGCTTCCAGCCGGTAGACCCGGACCTCGCGCCCCTATCCTATTATCTTGGCGTTCTTGGCATGCCGGGCATGACAGCATATGTGGGCCTTAAGGGCGTTGCTGAACTTAAGGAAGGGGACCAACTGTTTGTGTCCGCCGCCTCCGGCGCCGTGGGCCAGGTCGTGGGCCAGATCGGCAAGAACATGGGCTGCCATGTGGCCGGTAGCGCAGGCTCCGACGACAAGATAGCCTACCTGAAGGATGACCTCGGTTTCGACGAAGCCTTCAACTACAAGACCCAGGACATCCACAAGGCCACTCGCGATGCCAACCCCAAAGGCATCGATGTCTATTTCGAGAATGTTGGCGGCCCGCAGCTCGAGGCCGTGATTAACAACCTCAACTTCAACGCTCGGGTGGCCCTGTGCGGCATGATCGCCGTTTATGACAACAAGCTGGAAGATATGCCTCCCGGCCCCCGCAATCTTGCGGTGCTTGTGGGACGCAGTGTCAAGATGCAGGGCTTTATCGTCTTCAACTATCCTGACCTGTGCAAGGAATGGATCCAGGTTGGGGCTGGCTGGCTCAAGGAAGGCAAGCTGAAGTACCGCGAAAGCGTGGCAGAAGGCATTGAAAATGCCCCAACTGCTTTCATGGATGTCCTGAAGGGCCGCAATTTCGGTAAACAGGTGGTACGCCTCGCTGGCGACTGATAGGCTCGGGCTCATGCTCAAGCGTCATAAAAAGAAGATCATTGCGCTGGCGGTCCTTGCGGTCGCTGGCGTTTATTTGTTCTGGCCGGGGTTCAAACCTGACCTCTCGTCCCCGCCAACGCTGCACCTGACGGTAACAGCCAGTTATGGGACTGATAGTGGCCACAGCAATGTACTAGGGATTGAGCCATACATGGAGCCTCTCGATTATGCCTCGGCTGACCGATTCCAGGCAAAAATCGACGGGTACCTTTCGGCAGCCGAAGCCAAAGGGTGGCTGCACCCCGGCACAATCGTGCTGCTGCCGGAGCATATCGGGACTTGGCTGTTGGCCACCGATCAAGGCAGCCACGTTTATGAGGCCTCCAGCTCGACGGATGCCATGCTGACGATCATCACCCATAACCTGCCCCAGTTTCTCAAGAACCTTTTCATCTTCGATGATCCGGACAGTACTTCAGCCGCCCTTATCCGCGCGCGAACGCGGGCATCGGCTGATGCGCAGCTGAAGGTCTATAGTGCTCTGGCGTCAAAATACGGCATCACCCTGGTCGCAGGCTCAAGCGCCCTCATGACGCCTGGCGTGTACCCTGACAGCCTATCATACGGCCATGGCCCCATCTTCAATGCAGGGTTTGTGTTTGGCCCGGACGGCAAACCACAGGAAGACGCGATCCGAAAAGTCCACCCTATCCCGTCTGAGGTCGGTTTTACCAAGGCATCAAAGGCTGTTTTTCTTCCAACCTTTCAGTCCGCGGCCCGCCGCTTTGGCGTTCTCATTTGTGCGGACAGCTGGTTTGATGACACCACAGGGTATCTGGCCAACGAAGGAGTTGAGCTGCTGTTGGTGCCCAGTTTCCTAACCGGCACCACATGGGATGCTCCCTGGCAGGGCTATCTGAATGACGCGCCGACAGGTGACGCCTGGAAGGCAGACATCGGCACTATCACCGAAGGCGATGCCTGGGTGCAGTACGCCCTACCCGCCCAGGCTGAACGCCATGGCCTTCGCTGGGGCATGAATGTGTTCCTCAAGGGGGATTTGTGGGGCCAGAAGGGCTCAGGGCGTGCCCTGATCCTTGAGGATGGCACGCTCCATATAGGTGAAGGCGGCGATGACGACGCCGCCCTCTATAATTTATGGTTGAACTAACACTATCGCGGGTCTAGAGAAAGTCAGTAGCTCTATGGGGGGGAAGAGATGTCTGACACGCCAATGCTGAGTGCCCTGCACGACGATCATGCTTTGTTGCAACAGCGACTTGAAAAATATCATGCACAGTATTTATCCGCGCCATGGTGGGTCAATCTGAAGCTAGCCCTGCTTCTGATATTCTCTGTTTCTGTAGCTCCAGCTTGCGTTTTGCTCGCCTATCTTCTGATTTCTAAGGTGGGTGCAGCGATTTGGGAAAATTTCGATTCGGTTAATGGTGCCGGCATACGCGGTATCATCTGGTTTATTCTTCTGGTGGTGGTCCCTTCCCTTCTTCTTACGGCAGTTGCGTTTGGGTCTTACTTTCCATCCAAGCCTGAAATGAAGGGCGCAAGAGTTTCGCGCAAGCAGGCGCCGCAGCTTTGGGCGGCGGCTGACAATGTTCGCAAAAAGCTCTCGACGGCGCGGATCAATGAAATCTACATAATTTCAGAAGCAAATGCTTCCATGACCAGTTTCCCGCTGTTTGGCCCATTCTGGCTGCGGCGCAGCATGTCGGTTGGGTTGCCACTTCTGGCTTTGCTTGATCCGGAAGAGCTTGAAACCGTTATCGCCCATGAAATGGGTCACACATCGTCTGAATGTCCAAGGCTGTTACGAATAGCCAATTATGTATCTGCCTATTTCACTGCCTTCGCCAGCGATGCCGATAGCTTATCTGAGGGCGCTGGCAGTTATGCAATTCCAACCCTGTTCCTGGCTCAAATAATGGGAACGCTCAGCCGGCCGATTTCCGAACTGATGGTACCGTTGAACCGGGCGGGCGAGATTGTTGCCGATGGCGCCGCAGGCAGGATCTACGGCAAGACCGCCGGAGACGCGCTTTTAAAGCTCGAGGTGGATTTCCCTTTAAGTTATGCAGCTTTCGATGCCGAGTTCTATCAGGGTGCACGCCATCGAGAAAAACCAGAAATGCTGCCAAGCCGTTGGCTTGTCGCAAAGTATCCGCTGGTCCTTGACGAAACTGAGCGTCAAGAGAAGCTAATTGAAGCTCTTGAGGCAAAAACGGAAACCTGGCACGAGCATCCATGTTTGAATGAGCGGCTTATAGCGCTGGAACATGGAAAACAACTGCCGCCGCAGACGCGTAAGAACTATGCTGAAAGCTGGCTAGGGGATGCGCTGGACAAGGTCGTCAAGGAATTCGATTACAGTTGGTACAATCAATTCGGCGGTCAATGGCGGGCTTCTTACAAACACTTCAAGGAACTCGAGGCACGCAAAGCCGAGTTGCTTTCAGCCGAAACCGAAGTCGGCAAAAAAGCGCTATTGGAACTTGCTAATATTGAGCGGGAGCTTGAAGGGGTTGAGGCCGCGAATGAATATTACCATCGTGCCCTGGAACTGGATCCCGCCTGTACGGAAAGCCAATATCATCTGGCATGCTCGGCGTTGAATTCCGGCGATGAACAGGCTGTGGGAACCATTGTAAAGCTGGTTTTGCAGGACCCAATCTTGGCCAGTGGCGGTTATCGGGCCCTTGCTGATCATTTCAGTGCTTCAGAGAATGAAGAAAAAGCCAAGAAATTTACTGACCTGGCAAACAAGGCCTATGACAAACTGCTGGAAGCCCAAAAGGAACGATCACAGATTTCATATAGCGATACCTTTTGCGATCACACCCTGGACGCCGTTCAGACCAATAAGGTTGAGGCGTTTTGCAACAGCCTTGGCAACGGTATTCGGTGCTACCTGTTCGGCAAAGAGCCTGTCGAGTTTCCCGACAGGCCGATCAATATCCTTGCTTTCGACAAAGTGCCACCCGCAATGCAGCAAGCCGGTTCAATCAACCTTTTGGACCGGGCAAGCCGAGAACTGGGAGACCTGGACCTCGAGCTTTTCGTTGTGTTGGACCAAAAAAAGCATATCCGCACCAAGATACTGGAGTTGAAAAACGCCTCCATTGGCACGCCAAGTGGTGGAAGCCTCTTTTTCTAGTCAATCTGGCGCTCGATCCAGGCCATATAGTCTGCGTTGCCACCAATGATAGGCATCACGGTGATGCAGGGCACTTCATAGCTGTGAAGTTCCTTGATGCGCGCAACAGCGGCCTCGACGTTGCGGCGGGCCGTTTTCAAGAAGACAGTCACTTCATTTTCAAGCTGGATGATACCGTCCCATTCATAGATGGACCGGGTGCCCGAATTGACGTTGGCACAGGCCACAATCCGCTCTTTTACAAGTGCGGTCGACAGGTGAACGGCCACGTCTTCGCTTTCGGCCATCACATAAATGGTAACATAGTCTGATTGCTGGTCTATTTGTTGGTCGCTCATTTGGCGATCCTCCCTCACTGTTTATGCATCAGATTTATTATTGCGGCCAGCACAAGCACGCCTCCACCCTGGTGGGCCGTACCCCAGCTGACCGGTACTTCTTTCAGAAGCATTATGATGCCTAATAACATCTGCACGCCGACCGTCCCGATCAAGAGGTAGGCGGCATTTTTTGTCTCAACCGGTGCCTTTCGCGCAACAAATCCGGCGGCAATGACCAGCAAAGTCAGCACATAAGCGCCGATCCGGTGGTCGAACTGCACGGTAACGGCATTGTCCAGCATGTTGAGCCACCAAGGTTCCATGAACCACAGGCCCTCCGGCACGAATGTGTCGCCCATCAGCGGCCAGCTGTTGAAGATATGCCCAGCCTTCAGGCCCGCCACCAATGCCCCCATCACCAGCTGCAGCACCAAGACAAGCATGGCTGTGTGGGTCACCCGCTTCAGAACGGCAGGCCCGCCCACTGGCTTGGGATTGAGAAGCGATAAAGCCGTCCAGAAGATCGCGCCAAAGATCAAGAGCGCCAGCGAGAGGTGCGCTGTCAGGCGGTAGTGACTGACGGCAGGTTCGTCCACCAAGCCGGACATCACCATATACCAACCCATAAGACCCTGCAGGCCACCCAGGACAAAGAGCCCCACCAGACGGGGTTTATACCCCTGCGGAATACGGTCCTTGGCCCAGAACCATACCATTGGTACAAAGAAGAACAGGCCGATGAGGCGGCCCAGCAGCCGGTGGCCCCATTCCCAATAGAAGATGCCCTTAAAGTCATCGACGCTCATATGATAGTTCTTGAGCTTATACTCCGGGCTTTGCTGGTACTTGGCAAACTCAGCCTGCCAGGCGTCTTCCCCGATGGGTGGCAGCACGCCGGTTACCGGGCGCCAGTCAACCATCGACAGGCCCGATTCCGTCAGCCGTGTCGCACCACCCACAACCACCATGGCGAACACCATGAAGGCCATGAACAGCAACCAATATCCGACCGCGCGGCGGTCCCTATCCTGCGTTTGAAACATCATGCCGGTTTGCTAGCGCCATTGGGGCTAAAGGGCAAGAGACATTGTGCCGCATAAGCCACGCCCTAGCGCCTTCGCTTCAGAATGAACCACTCCAGCGCGGTAAAGAAATAGAAGATCGCCACACCCGCGATGCTCAGAAGCACGAGGCCTGCGAACATTTTCTCAACCTGTAGCCTGTTGCCAGCCTCCAGGATGCGCCAGGCAAGACCTGTTGCGCCGCCGGAGCCTGCAACGAACTCGGCGACCACAGCACCAATAAGCGCCAGCCCGCCGCTGATCTTGAGGCTTGCGAGCAAATACGGCATGGCTGTGGGCCACGACAGCCGCCAGAACCGCTGCCAGCGGCTGGCACCGTAGAGTGTAAACAGATCGTCCAGATGCCGGTCCACGCTTCTGAGGCCCGCTGACATGTTGGCCAGGATCGGGAAAAAGGCGGCGAGCCAGGCAATGATCACCAGCGCCCGGTCCACATGGTCAATGCCGACCCAGATCAGCACCAGCGGAGCGACCGAGACAATTGGCGTCACCTGCAGAACCACGGCGAAGGGGTAGAAGGTCATCTCAAAAGATCTTGATAGCGAGAACAGTAGCGCCAGCATCACACCACTGAAAACAGCGGCAGACAAGGCGATGAAGGTAACCTTCAGGGTGGCCCCCAAGGCTTCCACAAGGCTGCCGAAGTTGGCGAAGAAGGCCGCCCAGACCGCCTCTGGGATCGGAAGTATAAACTTAGGTATTTCAAATACTTCTATGGATACCTTCCACAAAAAGATCATCAACAGAAATGCAGCAGACGGCAGCAGGACCTTACGCATCGACCATGCTCCCTGCCTCAAGAATCGTCGCTACCTTTCTGGTAGCTTCGATGAAAGACTTTGACGCTCGTTGGTCCGCAGCGGCAAGCGTCCGGTCGAGGCCTGGTGTTACTTCGCCCGCGATACGCCCGGCATCCATCACCAGAACCCGGTCAGACAGGTAAACCGCTTCATAGATACTGTGGGTGACAAACAGGCCGGACCAGCCCTGCTCTGCCTTCAAGGCAAGCATCAAGTCATTCATGCGAAAGCGCAGGATTTCGTCAAGCGCCCCAAAGGGTTCATCCATCAACAGCAGTTTTGCGTCCGCAGCCAGTGCCCGGGCGATGGAAACCCGCATCTGCTGGCCGCCTGACAAGGCCTGAGGGTACCGCTTTTCAAGGCCCTTGAGCCCGACAAAGCCAAGAATTTCCTCCAGCCGCTTTGCGTCCAGCGCCTGCCCGCGCAGGCTCAAAGGCAAACTGATGTTCGTGGACACATCTGCCCAAGGCATCAGGGCCGCATCCTGAAACACGAAGCCGGTTTCAGGGGCTTGGCCGGTTTTCCAGGTAATCTCCCCGCCTATGGGCGTCAAAAGGCCGGCGACAAGCCTGAGAACCGTCGATTTTCCGCATCCGCTGGGCCCAACCAGCGAAACCAGTTCACCGTCTTGTAGCGAGATGCTGATGTTGTCCAGCACGGCCGCGCCACCATCGTAGGCGAAGGAGAGATCGCGGACCTTAAGCATCAGTCGCGGTCTTCCCGGGCGACAAAATCCAGCGTGTAAGCTTCCCCAACATCAAGACCCTTGGCGAGGATGCCCAGCGCAGACATTTCATCATAGAACTGCTGCCAGCGCGCGTGGGTCATCATGCCAACTTCGCTTTTGTCGCCCACCATCTGGTTGGCAAGCATGACCTTGATGCCGTTGGCGATAAGCTCCGCCGTCATTTCAGGGTTATCCTTCAAAATCAGGGTATTACCTGGCGCAGGGTCACCCCACAGATAGTCCTGCCAGCCCTCAATGGACGCCGCGACGAAGTCTGCCACCACCTGCCGGTTTTCCGCCATATAGCTACCGCGTACCATCACCATGGCCGAATAGCCGGGATACCCTTCATCAGACAGGAGGAAGACTTTGGGCTCGACGCCAGCCTGGGTGGCTGTGAAGGGTTCTGACGAAACATAGCCTTCCTGCACGGTTTCCGGATTCGCGAGCCACGGCGCCAGTGAATAGGTATATTTACGGATGTTGCGATCTTCATAGCCAAAGCGGGCCTTCAGCCACGGCCAGACAGTCGCAATGGCACTATCGGCCAGAAACACGGGCCGCCCCTTGAGGTCAGCGAGGCCTGTAGCCTCAACATGAGGGTGCACCATCATCACCTGCGGATCTTTCTGGAATGCGGCCATAACCACCTTCACGTCAGCGCCCGCTGCCATCAGATTGATTGGCTGGAAGCTGTTGGACGCCATGGCGATATCCAGCGCGCCCGCGGCCATCAGACGCGGATTATCCAGCTGCGGACCGCCCGAACGGATGGTCACATCAAGCCCACGTGCCCGATAATAGCCCTTGGCCAGCGCCTGATAGAAGCCGCCATGCTCCGCCTGGGCCTTCCAGTCAGTCGCGAAGGTGATTTTGGTCAATGTATCGGGGTTCTGTGCCGCCACAGCCGATGCACAGAACAGAATGCTCAGAAAGCCGATGAAAAGGTTCCGTTTCATGGGCTTAACTATAGGGGGAACTGGGGCCGCGTCAAAAGGAAAGCAGCCCCATTCTGGTTTTGAAAGGTGAAAGCCTAGCGGCGTTTCTTGCGGCGGCTCTCATAAGGGTTGGCACCCTTCTTCATGATAATCCGGATTGGCGTGCCCGGCAGATCAAAATCGCGCCGCAGCTCATTCTCCAGATAGCGTTTGTAGCTATCCGGCAGGTCGTCCGGACGGTTACAGAACATCAGGAAGGTCGGTGGCCGTGTCTTGATCTGGGCCCCATAGCGAATCTTGATGCGACGACCGCCAACGGATGGCGCCGGGTGCTTCTCAAGCGTATCGGCAAGCCACTGGTTGAAGGCGCTTGTTGGCACGCGCGCGTTCCAGACCTCGTACGCCTCGGCAACTGCTGGCATCAGATGCTGGATGCCCTTACCGGTAAGCGCAGAGAATTTGACAACCTTAACGCCTTTAAGCTGCGGCAGGCTGCGGGTCAGCGCATCCGTCAGCTGACGTTGACATTCGAGCCGGTCGGTAACTGCGTCCCACTTGTTGAGCGCGATAACAAGGCCACGGCCTTCATTGACGACACGCTCAGCAATCTTGAGGTCTTGCTTCTCAATGCCCATCTCGGCATCCAAAAGCAGCACGACTACTTCAGCGAACTGGACAGCCCGCAGGGTATCGCCGACAGAGAGCTTCTCAAGCTTCTCGGTAACGCGGGCACGGCGGCGGAGGCCGGCTGTATCAAACAGCTTCACCGGCAGTCCGTCCCATTCCCAGTCAACCGCGATGGAATCGCGTGTCAAGCCAGCTTCAGGGCCTGTGATCAGGCGGTCTTCGCCAACCATTTCATTGATCAGCGTGGATTTACCAGCGTTCGGGCGGCCAACAATGGCGAGCCTGAGCGGACGGGCTTCTTCGGTTTCGGCTTCACGGTCAACGAACTCATACTCGAGGTCGCCCTCAGTTGGCCCAGTGTCCACATCGTGAAGTTCCTGGGCCAGGTCTGCGTCGTCCTCGTTCGGGTATGGGTCAATGCCCACTTCCTTGAGGCTTTCGACGATCGCACGATACAGTTCCGCCAGGCCCTCGCCGTGCTCTGCAGACAAGCCGATCGGTTCACCAAGGCCCAACGTGTAGGCTTCATAGATGCCGTCGACGATGGCATTACCTTCACACTTGTTGGCAACCAGGATAACGGGCTTGTCACCGCGGCGGAGCCACTGGGCGAAATGCTCATCCATCGGCGTTACCCCTGCGCGGGCATCATAGAGCATCAGCGCGATGTCGGCTTCGTTGAGTGCCTGCTGTGTCTGGCGACGCATGCGGTCAGACAAAGAACCCGGCTCGCCTTCTTCAAGCCCTGCCGTGTCAAACACCCTAAACTCAAGGTCCGCAATGGATCCCTGCGCTTCGCGGCGGTCGCGTGTTACGCCCGGCGTATCGTCAACAATGGCAATCTTCTTTCCAACCAAACGGTTGAACAGCGTCGACTTGCCCACGTTGGGGCGCCCAACAACGGCAATTGTGAAGGTCATGATCTTTTAACTTCTGTTAGAAGTGGCCTATCAGCGATAGGCCACCAGTTCGCCAGCGTCTGTCAGCACAATGAATGTGCCGTCCACAACGATTGGCGGTGTTGATGCACCGGCTGGCAATTTGATGCCGCTCAGCACTTCACCGGTATATGGCGACACGCTCATGGCATAGCCGTGCGAACTTGTCACCAACAAACGGTCTCCGGCAAGCACAGGACCGTTCCATTTGATCAGGTCACGGCGCTTTTCCTGGTCCTGGAAGCGCTGCAACTGGGTTACCCAGCGAATACGACCGTCGCCCAGCGCCACACAGATAATCTGGCCATCAATTGTGGTCAGGAACCCGAAGCTACCGGCAATCACAGGCATGTTCACCCCTGCCACATCTGCTTCCCACGAGCGTTCGCCCGTGCGCATGTCAATGGCAACCATGCTGCCAGCATGGCTCAAGGCATAGACTTTACCGCGGTCGATCACCGGGGCGCCATCAATGTCAGCCAGCGTCGCAAGCGGCGTCAACCGGCGGGAGGACGAAAGCGCATCCTGCCACAACACGCGACCATTGCCGCCACGCAGGGCGATCAGTTCGCCCGATGACAGAGCCATGATAACTGTAGCACCATCGAATGCAGGTGACGCGGCACCAAGCATGCCGGCACTTTCTGCAATACCAACCTGGTCCCAAACGAGGCTGCCGTCATCAGCATCAAGGGCAAGCATCTGGTTATCATGGGTCACGGCATAAACCCGGCCACCGCCTACTGTTGGCGCACCCCGGAACGGCACGAGGCCGCTATAGCGCCATAGCTCGCGTCCGTTTGAGGCATCCAGTGCCACCACAAGGCCGCGCCCGGACGTTACATACAGATTACCGTCGGCATAGGCAGCGCCGCCACCGAAGCCAACCTTGCTGCGTTCGTCAGGTGTATCAATTTCCGTGCTCCAGAGCGTGCGGCCATCAGACAGCGAAACGGCTGTTACGTCGCCTTTCACATCAACTGCGAATACCTTTCCGTCTGCGGCTACAGGGCCTGTAACCATACGGCGGTATTTTTCGTTGCCGGGGCCGATGTTACGGCGCCAGGCCAGGGACAGCTGTTCGCCCAGGGCCACATGCTGTGGCGTATGGCTTGGATTGCCACCTTCAACGGCCCAGTTGCGATTAACATAGGGGCGAGGCAATACCACAGGCAGGCCACTGATCGCTGAATCGGCGTCCAGAGTCTGGGTGGAGGTCAGAATCGAAATGCGCTCCCTGCCCTCGTCGTCATACTTCTGTTTGGGCTTGTCGCTCTTGAACCAGCTACAGGCTGACAAAGCCAGGGCGGTTGTCAGGATAAGGCCTGACCTGATAATTACACGAGCCGGTGCGTTCACTGGCTATCTCCCTCACTGGCTGCATTGTTTTGTGTTTCTGCCGGCACTTCGTCTGTCGCTGGCGCACTATCGGCGCCGCCGCTGAAAACATCAGTCGCGAATTGCTGGGCCTCGATGAACGTGCGGAACTGGCTGGCACGGCCCTGGATGCTTGCAGGCGTTTCTGCGTCTTCAGCCAGGAGCCGAAATTTTTCCAGTGCGCCGTCCAGGTCGCCTTGCTGAAGGTCTATCAAGGCCAGCTGTTCCTGAGCTGAGAAATACCAGGCCTTGCCTTTGACCGCGATCGTCGAGAGTTTGCCGCGGGCGGAATCCAGGTCGCCTTGGCCAATCATCAGCATGGAGGCTTTCAGCGTCCCCAGTTCCCTGAGCGATGTTGGGGCGGTGTCATCAGCCGCCAGCCCGTCATAGGTTGCAATTGCTCCGGCGATGTCACCGCCATCAGCCAGGGCGGCAGCCTCACGAAGCTGAGCAAGTGCGACATACCCGCCACCGAGTTTTGGCGCGGCTTCACGCCAGATAGCGACAGCATCAGCGCCCTCTACATTCGCCTGTTCAATCGCAGCCTGGAAAGCTTCGGAATGCTGGCTTTCAATGCTTGAAACCCGCCAATTGTAGATTTCGCGCCCGGCGACCACGAGGACGACGCCAACCGCACCACCGATCACATATTTACCGTAACGCTTCCAAAGAAGATTCATCCGCTCGCGGCGGACTTCATCGTCAACTTCCTGCGCGACCAGATCGGAATTAATGTCCGACACACCAAACTCCCCAGACAAGGCCATCCCACATACGCGGACGGCTCGGTTTAATCCATTTTTGGGCAAGGCCCGATAATTGGGCGCTACCATAGCCAAAGCGCCACCGGGACGCAAACCAAGAAACGCCTCTCAGACCATTGAAAGGCGCTTCTTTGCTAGTGAACAGCTGAATGTGGTTATTTTTCGGCGCCCAGGCGCGGCTTTGGGGGTTTAACTGTTTGCCCCGCGCATTTTATAGGTGTGCTCTTCTGCCGGGAATGACCGTGACCGGACCTCGTCGGCATATTCCGCAATGGCCCCTTCAATGTCGCGGCCGATTTCCGCGAATCGCTTCACGAACTTCGGATTGATCGCGAACAGGCCAAGCATGTCTTCGGTTACCAGTATCTGACCATCACAGGCATTTGATGCGCCAATACCAATAACCGGAACAGACAGAACCTCTGTAACCTTGCGGGCCAGCGGTTCTGCAACGCCTTCAAGAACCACAGCAAAAGCCCCAGCCTCCGCGATAGCAATCGCGTCATCGATGATGGGCTGCCATTCATCGACAGTCCTGCCTCTGGCGCCGTAGCCACCGTGCGCATGGACTGACTGCGGCATCAGGCCAACGTGGCCGAGTACCGGAATACCGCGGCGAGACAGGAAACGAACGGTTTCTGCCATCTCGACACCGCCCTCAAGCTTGACTGCCCCTGCTCCGGTTTCTGAAAGCACACGCGCCGCATTCCTGAACGCCTGTTCCTTCGATTCCTCATAAGACCCGAAAGGCATGTCGATGACGACAAGCGCCTGTTTGGCGCCGCGGCATACGGCCCGGCCATGCCGGATCATCATCTCAAGGTCCACGCCCAGCGTGCTATCGAGGCCATAAAGCACCATGCCCACACTGTCACCCACCAGCAGCAGGTCGCAGTGCTGGTCAAGCCGAGCAGCCATCGGGGTGATATAGGCCGTCAGGCAGACGATCGGCGTGTCACCCTTGCGGGCAGCGATATTCTTGGCTGTTTGCTGGCGCTTGGGGCGCGCATCAACAGTAACATCTTTGCTGGTGGTGGACATAGATACTCTCCTCAACCGTGTTTGCGGCTAATATAGTCGGATTTTACAGCATGGAAAGGAAAAGCCCCACACACATTCCAGGATGGGGTCTATTCAGATATGGCCTGCCAGCACATGAAACATTGACCAACGCCCGCAACGCCCTAGCTTTGGGATACCGCAAAGACGGTTGGCCCTGAAGGAGAGATAACATGCCCGAAATCACCATGTTCGGCTGGTTCCACACCATCATTGGTATTGTTGCGCTGTTGTCCGGCGTATATTCGCTGATCAACTACAGGGTAATCCGGTTTACCGACACGACTGGCAAAGTCTACCTGATCTGTACCCTTCTGGCGGCGGCATCGGCCCTTGGGCTCTATAATGCCACCGGCGAATTCAACAAGGCCCACATCCTCGCCATCCTGACGCTCGGCGCCCTGGGCGTGGGACGACTTGCGGAGACAACACACCTGTTTCGGCAGTTCTCCGGCTATGTCCAGGCCATCAGCTACACGGCGACCTTCCTGTTTCACATGATTCCGGCCATTACCGATGGCCTGATGCGGCTGCCGGTCAGTGATCCAATCGTCAAGGATGTCGAAGACCCGCTTTTGAAGCAATTCTACCTGGCGTTCCTGATCAGCTATCTTGTGGTGCTTACGCTTCAGCTCATGTGGCTGCGGAAAAAAGAAAAGGCGGCATAAAGCCGCCTTCCCGAACAGGTTATTCCCACTCGATGGTTCCTGGGGGCTTCGACGTCACATCATAGACCACGCGGTTGATGCCGCGCACTTCGTTGATGATCCGCGTGGCCACACGGCCAAGAAACTCATGCGGGAACGGATAATAGTCTGCGGTCATACCGTCGGTGGAGTTCACCGCGCGGATGGCACACACATGGTCGTAGGTACGGGCGTCGCCCATCACACCAACAGTCTTGACCGGCAGCAACACGGCAAAAGCCTGCCAGATGCTGTCATAAAGGCCGGCGTTGCGGATTTCCTCAAGATAGATGGCGTCAGCCTTCCGCAGGATATCTGCCTTCTCACGCGTGATCTCGCCTGGAATACGGATCGCAAGGCCAGGCCCTGGGAATGGATGGCGGCCCACGAAATCTTCATGCAGGCCAAGCTCGCGGCCAAGGGCGCGAACCTCATCCTTGAACAGCTCACGAAGCGGCTCCACAAGGCCCATGTTCATGCGCTCAGGCAGGCCGCCCACATTGTGGTGCGACTTGATGGTCACAGACGGGCCACCGATGAAGGAAACGCTTTCGATTACGTCAGGATACAGTGTGCCCTGCGCCAGGAAATCTGCACCGCCCACGGCCTTGGCTTCCTCTTCGAACACGTCGATAAAAAGCTTGCCGATGGTCTTGCGTTTCACTTCAGGGTCGGTCACGCCCGCAAGCGCACCCAGGAACAGATCCGACGCGTCGCGGTGTACCAGATTGATGTTATAATGCTCCCGGAACAGGCTCACCACCTGCTCGCTCTCACCTTGGCGCATCAGGCCGTGGTCAACATACACACACGTCAGCTGGTCACCGATGGCCTCATGGATCAACACAGCAACAACCGAGCTGTCCACACCGCCAGACAGGCCACAAATCACGCGTTTGTCGCCAACCTGCTCCCGGATTTCCTTGATCTTGGTGTCGCGGAAGCTGGCCATGGTCCAGTCGCCCTTGCAGCCACAGATCTTGGTAACAAAGTTGCCAAGAAGCTGGGCGCCGTGGGGCGTGTGCACCACCTCAGGGTGGAACTGTACCGCATAGAAGCGCTTCTCTTCATTTGCGATGGCGGCATATGGCGCACCGTCAGATGTAGCGACAACCTTGTAGCCTTCAGGCAGCCGGTCCACATGGTCGCCGTGGCTCATCCAAACCTGTTCGCGGTCGCCCACGTTCCAGACGCCGTCGAACAGCGCGCAGCTTTCCTTGACGTCTACGAACGCCCGGCCGAACTCCTGGTGGTCTGAGGTGGTCACATTGCCGCCCATCTGGGAAACCATGGTTTGTTGGCCATAGCAGATGCCCAGAACCGGGATACCCATGGTGAATACACGTTCTGGCGCGCGCGGGGTATCGGCGTGGGTCACGCTTGCCGGGCCACCCGACAGGATGACGCCAGCCGCGCCGAATGTGTCCAGCACTTCGTCAGCTTTGTTGAAGGGAACGATTTCACAGTAAACACCGGCTTCACGCACACGCCGTGCAATCAGCTGGGTGACCTGTGAACCGAAATCAATGATCAGAATGTTTTCATTCATCAACCGGTCTCGCTTTTAACGGTCATGTCCTAGCGGTGATCTGGTCACCACCCTCAAGTCAAAATGGGGCCGCAAGGGCCCCATCTTATCAATCTTATTCGCCGTCTTTCTTAGGCGGCTCTACGCACCGAATGTGCAGCTCTCGAAGCTGCTTCGGGTGAACCGTGCTTGGTGCGCCCATCATCAGGTCTTCGGCTTTCTGGTTCATCGGGAACAGGATCACTTCGCGAATGTTCGGCTCGTCTGCCAGCAGCATCACCATCCGGTCAACGCCTGGCGCCAGACCACCGTGTGGCGGCGCGCCGTATTTGAACGCATTCAGCATGCCGCCGAACTCTTCTTCCACGGTTGCTTCATCATAGCCCGCGATACCAAACGCCTTGATCATGATGTCAGGACGGTGGTTCCGGATCGCACCAGACGAAAGCTCGATGCCGTTACAGACGATGTCATATTGGTACGCGAGGATCTCAAGCGGATCTTTGGTCTCAAGCGCTTCCATCCCGCCTTGCGGCATGGAGAATGGGTTGTGTGAGAAGTCAATCTTCTTGTTTTCTTCGTCATATTCGAACATCGGATAGTCGACGATCCAGCAGAATTTGAACTCGTCATCCGGGATCAGTTCAAGGTCTTCACCTACCTTGGTGCGCGCAAGGCCAGCAAGCTTCGCAGCGCCCGCTTCCTTGTCACAGGCAAAGAAGACACCGTCATTCGGGCCAAGGCCCAACTGGTCGATCAGGGCTTGCGTCCGCTCTTCGCCGAGGTTCTTGGCAATTGGACCGCCAGGCACGCCTTCCTTGATGTTGATGTAACCAAGGCCTGCGAAGCCTTCGCGCTTCGACCAGTCGTTGGTGCTGTCAAAGAACTTGCGGGATTTCAGGCCTGCTTCCGGCGCCGGGATAGCGCGCACAACAGCGCCGCCATCAACCATTTTGGCAAAAATGCCGAAGCCGCTGTCACGGAAGATCTCGGTCACATCCTGAATTTCGATCGGGTTCCGAAGGTCAGGCTTGTCGTTGCCGTACTTCAGCATTGATTCCGCAAACGGAATGCGCGGGAACGGTGCTTCTGTGATCTTCTTCTTGGAGAATTTCTTGAACACATTCACCAGTACGGGCTCGATTGCACCGAACACATCGTCCTGGGTCACGAAGCTCATCTCAATATCGAGCTGGTAGAACTCACCCGGGCTACGGTCTGCGCGGGCATCTTCATCACGGAAGCAAGGCGCAATCTGGAAGTAGCGGTCGAAGCCCGACACCATGATCAGCTGTTTGAACTGCTGTGGTGCCTGTGGCAGCGCATAGAATTTGCCTGGGTGCTGGCGAGCCGGCACCAGGAAGTCACGCGCGCCTTCTGGGCTTGAAGCCGTCAGAATCGGCGTCTGGAATTCTTTGAAACCCTGGCCAGTCATCTGGTTGCGGAGCTCAGAGATCACATCAGAGCGCAGAATGATGTTATTGTGGATGCGTTCGCGGCGCAGGTCCAGGAAGCGGTACTTCAGGCGAATATCCTCAGGATATTCAGTGTCACCGAATACCGGCAGCGGCAGGTCACCAGCGGCAGACAGAACTTCAAGCTCGTCTACATAAATCTCAACGTCGCCAGTCGGCAGGTCCTTGTTGACCGTGTCTTCCGTGCGGGCCTTCACGCGGCCATCAATGCGGATCACGCTTTCAGCACGTACAGCCTCCGCTTCCGCGAAGCATTTGCTGTCCACGTCGAACACACATTGGGTCAGGCCATAGTTATCGCGCAGGTCGATAAACAGCAGGCCGCCGTGGTCCCGTTTACGGTGAACCCAGCCAGACAGGCGGACGGTTTCGCCGACGTTGGCGTGGCGAAGCTCGTTACAAGTGTGAGAGCGATAATCGTGCATGGTTTCCTACGTTCTTTTTAGTCTCTGGGTACGAATTTTACGTACAAATTTGGCCCGGAAAAGCGCATGAATGACAGCGAATGTCAAGACCGTGTTAGAAGGATTGCAGAGAAAGGGTGACGATTGGCCTCTGGTTGTGTATTAGATGCGCCAAACAGAAACGGAAATTTACATGCAACCAATTACCAGTACGGACGAACTTGCCAGTCTTTGCGAACGCCTCGCAGCCGCAGAGTTTGTCACCGTCGATACCGAGTTCCTTCGCGATAATACTTATTATCCCAAGCTTTGTCTTGTCCAGGTCGCCGATGATGACGGCGCCTTTGCCATTGACCCTCTGGCTGAAGGCATTGACCTCAGCCCCCTGATGGATCTGCTGGCGGATGAGAGTGTCCTGAAGGTCATGCACGCCTGCCGCCAGGACATGGAGATATTCCACCAGATGATGGACGGTGCACTCCCTGCCCCGATCTTCGATACACAGGTCGCTGCGATGGTTTGCGGCTTCGGCGATTCGGTTGGCTATGAGACATTGGTGACCAAAATCACCAAGGCGCAGCTGGATAAATCAGCCCGCTACACAGACTGGTCCAAGCGGCCGCTGTCTGACACCCAGCTCAATTACGCCATCGGCGATGTAACCTACCTCAGAGACATCTACCGCACACTGAAGGCCGAGCTTGAGCGCGAGAATCGCGTTGGCTGGGTCGATGAAGAAACGGCTATGCTGCGTGATCCTGAGCTCTATTTCGTCAAGCCAGAAGATGCCTGGAAGCGCCTGAAGGTGCGTACCAACAAACCGCGGTTCCTCGGCATCCTGAAGGCCCTGGCGGAGTGGCGTGAGCTGCAGGCACAGGAACGCGACCTGCCGCGCAACCGCGTCGCCAAGGACGAAACCCTGTTCGAGATCGCGGCCCACCCGCCAAAGGATGTCGCCGGGCTTGATCGCATTCGCAGTATTCCAAAAGGATTCAGCCGGTCCCGCGCCGGCAAATCGCTGATGGAAGCTTTGGAAAAAGGCCTCAACATGCCTGAAAGCGAGCTGCCGCAGATTGAACGGGCGAAACCCCGTCCGGCAACGCCGCCGATGGCCGACCTTCTGAAAGTGCTCTTGAAAATCAAGTGTCAGGAAGCCAAGGTTGCGTCGCGCATGGTTGCGAACAGCGCGGACATTGAGAATTGGGCGGCAGTGCCGACCACCGACATCAAGGCCATGCATGGCTGGCGCTATGAGATTTTCGGCAAGGACGCCGAGAAGCTGATGCGTGGTGATCTGGCGCTCACGGCCCACAAAGGTGATATCGAGGTTGTTGAGCTCGAATCCGAATAGTCTGACAACAGAATGATTTGAGATTGGGAGGGCCAGCGCCCTCCCTTTTTTGTGCGCCTATGTCGCGCGCCAGTACCAGTCAAGGTCCCGTTCGCTAACTTCGGCGTGGAAGCTTTCCTCCTCAAAGCGCCTGCATTTGAGGAAATAATCATGGTAGCGAGCCCCCAGGTAGCGCGGCAGAATCGCACCCGCTTCAAATTGGTCCAGCGCATGTGGCCAACGGGACGGCAGTGTGGCTTTTTCTTCCTCTAGCACCGTTTCTTCCACGACCATCGGCCCAGGCTTTACCTTGGCGTCGATACCGTGGTGGATGCCCGCCACAATAGCTGCCGCGACCAGATACGGGTTAGCGTCCGCCCCGGATACACGATGCTCCACCCGCATGTTCGCCGCGTCCGCGAGCGGAATACGCAGAGAAACACCCCGGTGGTTCGGCCCCCATGTGGGTGTCAGCGGCACATAACTGCCGCGCTGGAACCGCCGGTAGCTGTTGGCGTTGGGCGCGAAAATGGCCATGCTTTCTGCCATAGTGGCTTGAAGCCCGCCCACAGCGTGTTCGAATGTTTCCGACCAATTGTTGCCGCCCTCGCAGCCAAACACATTGTTGCCGTCCCGGTCCAAGAGGCTGATATGGGCGTGCAGTCCCGAGCCGGCGCAATCTGCGTATGGCTTCGCCATGAAAGTGGCCACCATGCCGTGCTTGCGCGCTACCCCCTTGATTGCTCGCTTCAGAAGCATGGCGTGATCACAGGCGGTTACGATATCGGGCACATGGGTCAGGTTCACTTCAAATTGCCCAGGGCCGTATTCCGACAAAACGCCCTCAGCCGGGATATTCTGCTCCGCACAGACGGCGTACAGCTCTCGCAGCACATCATCGAAATCATACAGGTCCTCAAACCCCGTCGCCTGCGCACCTGTCAGCGGCGTCCAGCCATTTGGCGTTTTCGCGGGCCTGAGCGGCAAGGTGGGTTCTGTCATATAGAACTCAAGCTCAAGTGCGACCACAGGCGTCAGCCCCATGTCTGAGAGGGGCTGAAGCGCGTTCAGGAGCGCAGCGCGCGGGTCAGCCGCAAACAGGCTGCCGTCCTTTTCGTGCTGGCTCATCAAAACCTGTGCGGTTGGGCGCTTGACCCACGGCACATAGGAAAATGTGCCCGGAACCGGCTTGCAGATGCGGTCAGGGTCGCCGTCCTGGGGGCCTTCCACTACCGTGTCCACCAATTGCCCCTTGCTGTCCATCAGCGCCGACGATGTCGGCAACGGAATGCCTGTGGTGTAAAGCTTCTTCAAGCCATCGATCGGCAACTGTTTGCCGCGCATCATGCCCACCATATCGGGCATCATGCAGTCGATTACTTCAATGTCCGGGTGAGCGGACAGGCAGGCCAACACGTCTTCAGGCAAATTTTCCATTTTTGGATACTCGAGATTTAAGGCGAAATTTAAGGTCCAAAAAAGTGATCACATTTCAGGATCAAGCGCAACAGAAATCAGATGCGCGGGCTCGTCCTCAGCTAATATCATTCGGGAACTCGATTACCGCCCGGCGGCCCATAAGCTGACCAAGTTGAGTCAATCGCTTCTGAACCACCTCGTTGGCGATATCCTTGTAGGCCTTCGGTACGCCCAGATAGACCTTCGATTTACTCACCCGCAGGCGGCTGTGCAGCAATGGATCGGCAGTGCCTCCAGACAAGCGCTGGGCCAGCCGAAGCGCAGCCCCCATCATGCGGGCCTCCAGAATTTCATTGATCTTGAGCAGCGGCAGGATATGCGCAACATGGCCCAAGTCCACCGATGCCCCATACGCCTGATTCATGGCAACTGCCAGATAGGCCCTGTCCCGGTGCGAAACACCAATGAAATGGCCGTGCAGCACCGATTCCACGGCCTTCTCAGCCCGGAAATCGGGATGACCACGCCAAGCAATATCGCTCAGCAAGCAAATCGCCCGATGCAGCTTCTCACGAAGCTCGGGGTCCGGCACCTTGTGCCAGAACAAGGGGCGCGTCCATTCGAACAGCAGGTTACTATGCTCTGCGAACCTGGATCGCTCCGCTGCCAGCACGTGGCAGGTAAACAGAAACGGGTCCATGCCGCGTTCGTCTTCGCGCGTCAGGTCATAGATCAGGCCCTCGCGGATGCCATATGTGGAAACCACGGCCAGCTTCGCTTTCATCGCTGCCATCACCTCCATCAAGATTATGGCGGCGGTTGGCATTACCGCCCGACGACGACCAGTGAGTAGGCCTGCAAAGGGAATATCATCAGGCAACAGGCGGCTGATGCGTTTGCAGTAATTGGTGTATTCAGACCGACTGTTTCGGTAGCCCTGCAGGATGGGCAGCGGATTGGACTTTTCCCTCATCATAAGCTTGGCAATATTCCGCCAGGCGCCACCAACCATATACAGGTTTTGGCCTTGCCGTTCGGAAAGCCATGGAATTTCCTCAAACAAGCCTTTCAGATGCTTGCGGATTTTACGCCGGTCGTCACCGAACATGCTCTGCAACCTGAGTGGACCGATGGGCAAGCTGATCGTCTCATGGACTTCGCCATCTTCAATGCGGGCAAGCTCAAGTGACCCCCCGCCCAGGTCTCCCATGATGCCGGTAGCGTGGGGTTCAGCTGAAATCACCCCGTGGGCCGCAAGCCGGGCTTCTTCCATACCATCGATGGTCTCAATCTCGATACCGCATTCCTTGCGAACGCGATTGATGAACGCTTTGCGGTTTTTGGCGTCGCGGACCGCCGCAGTCGCCAGGACCTCGATCCGTTCTACCTGCATCTGCTCACACAAGGCCCGGAATCGCTTTAGCGTGGACACCGCGCTGTCCATGGCTTTCTTGCCCATTTTGCCAGAGACACCTATTTCGGCGCCCAAACCACACATGACCTTTTCGTTGAAGATAATGTCTGGCACACGCCGGAGGCCGGAGAATACAACAAGCCGCACGGAGTTGGAGCCGATGTCGATTACCGCGATATAATCATCGGCCCGGGCCGCCGCTTCAAACATACTGATCAGTCCTCGATACTATAATCAATCAGGGGCGTGATTTTCTTGTCGCCGCCCAAGGCCTTGCCCCTACCAGAAAGGGACGAGTTGGTCATGAAATAATGGTGGGCGATGAACTCTTTTTCACCTTCCTTCGGCTGGTTCCGGCTGAAACTGCCGTCCGGCGCCATACTCCAGGACTGTGTGTTGTCCTTGAAGTTCGCGGCCATCACCTGCCCCATGATCTGATCATGCACAGTCGGGTTCTCGATCGGTACAAGGCTTTCGACGCGGCGGTCAAAGTTCCGCGGCATCCAGTCTGCGCTCGAGATATAGACCTTCGCTTGGCGCGACGGCAGACCGTGCCCGTTGCCGAAGCAACAGATGCGGGCATGCTCAAGAAAACGGCCAACAATAGACCGCACGCGAATGTTTTCGCTGAGACCCGGAATGCCTGGGCGCAGCGTACAGATACCCCGAACCACAAGGTCCACCTGAACCCCGTTCATGGAGGCTTCATAGAGCTTGTCGATGGTCTTGGGGTCGAGAAGCGAATTCAGTTTCGCCCAAACGGCACCTGGGCCACCTGACCGCGCGATCTCGATTTCCTTGTCGATCAACCGGATCAGATGATCCCTTAGCATGAAGGGTGACATCACCAGCTTTTCCATGCCGTCGGGCTCAACATAGCCGGTCAGATAATTGAACATCTTGTTGGTGTCACGCGCCAGCGCGGGATCGGCGGTAAAGAACGACAGGTCCGTATAGAACCGGGCCGTAACCGGGTGATAGTTGCCGGTCCCGAAGTGCATATAGCTCCGGAGCTTGCCGTTTTCGCGCCTGACAGCCATCGATACCTTCGCGTGGGTCTTCAGGTCGATAAAGCCGAACACCACATGCACGCCCGCGCGCTCAAGGTCGCGCGCCCACTTGATGTTTTGTTCCTCATCAAACCGCGCTTTCAACTCCACCACGGCTGTGACGGATTTGCCCGCTTCTGCCGCCTCGATCAGCGCCTTGATGATCTGGGACTGGGAGCCTGCGCGATAGAGCGTCTGCTTGATCGCCACAACATCCGGGTCACGCGCTGCCTGAAGCAAGAAATGGTGCACAACTTCGAAGGATTCGTAAGGGTGGTGAACCACAAAGTCCTTCGAGGCGATGGTCTTGAAGATATCCCCACCGAAATCCCTTACGCGCTCAGGGTAGCGCGGGTTATAGGGCACATATTTAAGATCAGGGAAATCGTCGACAATCAGCTCGCCTGTTTCATCGATGCCGAGTATGCCGTCGACAACAACAACAGTTTCTTCGTCCGCGTCCAGCCGGTTGATCACAAGGTTCCTGAGCGGCTCAGGCATGGCCGCATCAACCTTCAGGCGGATTACCCTGCCCCGGCGGCGGCGCTTGAGCGCGCTTTCAAACACGCGCACCAGATCTTCCGCTTCCTCTTCAATCTCTATATCGCTATCGCGGATAATGCGGAACACACCACAGCCATCAACGCGGTATCCCGGAAACAGTTGGTCCAGGAACAGTTCCAGCATGCGCTCCAGCGCAATGAACCGCACTTCGCCGCTGGTATCATTCGGCAGGCGCACAAAGCGGTCAACATGATGCGGTACCGGCAGCAGTGCCACCATTTCCTTATTGTCGCGCTTACGCACCAGCGACAGCGCCATGGTGAACCCAAGGTTCTGGATGAAGGGAAATGGATGAGCCGGATCAACCGCAATCGGCGTCAGGACCGGCATCACATTATCCAGGAAATATCCTTCGATCCAATCGCGCTCTTCCTGGGAGATCTCGGCTTTCTCCAGCACGATGATCTTGTTCTCGCGCAGTTCCTTGTTGAGCCCCGCCCAAACGTCCTGCTGCTTGGCCATCAGGGTTTCTGCCAGATCATTCAGTTGCTGCAGCTGCTGCATCGGCGATTTCTGGTCATCAGACACGACCTCAAGCTTCATGTCGCACTGGCCCCTAAGGCCTGCAACGCGCACCATATAGAATTCGTCGAGGTTATTGCCTGAAATCGACAGGAAGCGTAGGCGCTCCAAGAGCGGGTGGCGCATGTTTTCCGCTTCTTCCAAAACGCGCATGTTGAACTGAAGCCAGCTCAGCTCCCGGTTCAGATACTTCTCACCGCCGGGCAGGCCTTTGATGTGACTGACAATCTCCTCACGGGATGGCAAGCCTTCGTCCTTGGCCTCGGTGGGTTGTGATGCTGCCTTTTGGTCTCCGTCAGCCATGCTGTCGTCTGCTCCTGTCGGGGGTTGTAAAGGGTCCCGTAGCCCATGAATGTTACAATTATCTGTCTGTTGGCGCCTCTAAGCAAGTTTTAGCCAACGCCTTGGTTATTTTGCGTTTGTCGGCCAAAGCATGCCGGTCGATGGCATCAACCAGCTCTTTTGCGGCAGTGAAGGACCGCTCAATGCGTTTTATAATATAATCCACTACAGCAAGATCAACTTGTAACTGTCTGTCAGAAAACAGTTTTACCAGCAGAACCATTAACAAATGGTCATCGGGCTCACTGATTTCCGCGACCGGAATGGTCGCCAGCCGTGACTTGAGGTCCGGTAATGCTACATTCCACAAGTTAGGCGCGGTGCGGCTGGTCAACAACAGGTGGCCACCGGTCTCCTTGGTCCAGTTAAACAGGTGGAACAGTGTTTCGTCCCGACGTGTCGCCGCGTCTGCACCGTCAACCAGCACGTTGCTGCCGGGGGCGATGCCGTCAATTTCGTCATACGCGTTGACCTCAATCGCATCCGCTCGTTTCGCCCAGGCCTTTGCCAGATGGGTTTTGCCGCTGGCAGCCGGCCCCACGAGGGCGACGGCATGGTGTGGCCAGTCCGGCCAACCGTCCACAACGGAAAACGCTGCCTCGTTCGAGGCGGAAACGATAAAATCCGCCATTTCGAAACTGGGCTTGTGCGGTAGCTCAAGCGGTATCTGTTTTGCCTGTTTTACCATTGCTGGTCCTCAATACTCATCACTCAGTTTAGACTTATTCTTTCGAAGCTGCGGGCTGCGCAGCGTCCGGGATGCCGTGATGCTCCAGATAGACATCGATCCAGTAGCGCACCAAGACGGCGATGGCTGCGGCTGCTGGCACCGCAATCAGGACGCCCACAAAGCCCATCACCTCACCACCGGCAAACACCGCAAACAATACCCACACAGGGTGCAGACCGACGCGGTCGCCAATCAGTTTCGGTGTCAGGAACGAGCCCTCGATCACTTGCACCACCAGGAACACGCTGGCAACAAGCCCCAGTTGGACTGGGTCCATGCCCCATTGGCCAATGCCCATGGCCACGGCAACGGCGGCGGCAAACAAGGCGCCAACGAAAGGCACGATGGACATTACACCAGCCAGCACGCCCAGCAGAATAGCGAAATCAAGGCCCACGGCTGACCAGCCGATGGCATAAAGAATGCCCATGATGGTGCTGACAATCAACTGCCCGCGCACGAAACCGGCCAGAACCGTGTCGACATTGCGCGCAAGGCCCCGGACGACCTCGCTACCCGAGGGCGGCAACCAGCTGTCCACCTTGGCAACCAGAAGGTCCCAATCCCGCAGCAGATAAAAGGCCACAACTGGCGAAATCAGCATCAGCGACAGGATGTTGAACACCGCAAGCCCGCTTTTTAGCACCGTGCCGGCACCATGCTTAACCCGCGCCAGCAGTTCATCGCTGAAGGAGGCCAGCATGCTGTCTACATCGCCCGCAACGTCCTGCCCGAAACGGTCCGAAAGCGTTTGTAGCGTGTCGTTCAACCAGGGCCTCAGGCCCGCAAGCGTTTGAGGTAGGCTTTGGGAGATGGCCGCGATCTGGGATTGCAGGATGGGCCAGAAAGCAAGGACAACCCCAACAATCACCAGGAAAAACACCGTGATCACCATGGCTGCGGCAGCTCCGCGGGGAACCTTTAGCGCCTCAAGCCTGTCGGCAATCGGGTCAAGGAAATAGGCAACAGCAAGCCCCGCCAGAAAGGGCAGCATGACGCCTTTCGTCAAATATACAAACAGCATGACGACGGCTGTTGTGCCGATCCAGAACCATTTATTCATGATGTCTCCCCCACATTCATTGAGCGTTAGTCGTCTACATCGTCCCCACGCAGCGCCAACAGCTGGCTTTCGCCATACGGCGACAAAACAAGGCCCGCATACCTGAGCGCCAGCACAAGCTGATCCTCGCGCCCTGTGTACCGAAAGCGCAACTGGCTGAAGGGCAGCCCAATCTGAAGCTGCTCCACGTCACTAACCAGGCTAACGTCGTCCAGTCTCGATAAAACTTGATTATAGGTTGCAAGCTCGGTCGATGAAACCATCACGTCCAGAACGCCGCCCTGCCCTGTATCCACCAGCAACTGGGCACGCCACGCGCTATCGATCTGCTCCAGGGCTTCTGCATACATGGCGGCAATCGCCGCTTCCTCGCTTGCGGCATTGCGGATACGGCCTTCGCCTGTAATATCGCCATCGGTATTGAGGAACCTATAGTCAAGCACTGCGCCATCGGGCCCGGCGGTATGCCACCGTGACGCTATAATCAGCGCCGAACGGACATCATAGCGCCGCGCCAGCGTCAGCACATCGCGGGCCTCGAGATGAGCCACTTCCTCATACGTCAGCATGGCGCGCTCTGCCATTTCGCCGCGCGGAAAGACATATTGCCGAATGCGGTTCAGCCAGTCGACTTGCTCGCGGGCAGCTTCAAGCGTCGCGTCTGCTTCCCACAGGATATCCTGCAAGCCGCGGCTATGACCGTGCACCACAAGAATACCACGCCCGGTACCCAACACGTGCGGCACGTTATATTGTGCCAGGAACTGGCTGACAACGCCGGGCTCGAACCGTACATCAAGTGTTGCAAGGTATCTGCGGGAGGAAGACTGTTCCTCAACCACCTCGATACCGCTGATCATGGCCTGAACTTCACGGGCGCTCATGGTGGGTAGCTTTGCCCTGCCCTCAGGCTGCGTCAGCTTCACCAGCAGCTTCTCGTAGGCCATCAGTTCGGCTTTGGCGAGAGCCACGCGGCGCGCCTCGCTGGCCCGGCTCGCGGTTTCATCGACCTTGATGGCCTGAATGGTGAACAATCGGTCGAGTGGGTCTTCCTTGGCTTGCGCCCACGCGGCAATATCTGCGGCAAATACGCTCAGGAACGCCGCGAAGATACAGAAAAGATGATTATTTCCCAGAAGCTTGCGCATAAATACTTTCATAACTGATCCGGCGCCACTATAACGCGCTTGAAATCAAATGCCATAGGGTCTTAGGCTTGCAATTAAATTAGCCCAATTTGTGGCCACCCGCTGGACGGAAACACAGAATGGCGCCCCCGCAACAGGCGTCAGAAATGCTTGGAAGAAGAAACGTGAGCGCCCAAAACGATTCATACACCTATAAGCAGGCAGGCGTGGATATCGACGCCGGTGAAGCCCTTGTTGAGAATATCAAGCCACTGGCGGCTTCAACACGCCGCTCCGGCGCGGACGCAAGCCTTGGCGGCTTTGGCGGCCTGTTTGACCTAAAGGCTGCAGGCTTTAATGATCCGATCCTTGTGGCTGCCAACGATGGCGTCGGCACCAAGCTGAAGGTCGCCATCGACGCGGGCATTCATGACACCGTGGGCATCGATCTTGTGGCCATGTGCGTGAATGACCTTGTGGTTCAGGGCGCAGAGCCGCTTTTGTTCCTTGATTATATGGCGACAGGCCACCTGGACGTGGCGCAGATGACCGACGTGGTCGCCGGTATTGCCGAAGGCTGCCGCCAGGCCGGTTGCGCGCTGATTGGTGGCGAAACGGCAGAAATGCCCGGCATGTACCAGGGCGGTGATTATGACCTGGCTGGCTTCAGCGTGGGCGCCGCAGAGCGCGGTACGCTGCTTGACGGCTCTACCGTTACTGAGGGCGACGTGCTTCTGGGGCTGGCGTCAAACGGTACGCATTCGAACGGCTATTCGCTCATTCGCCGCATCGTAGAAGATAAAGGCCACAAATATTCAGACGCCTCCGGCTTTGGCGCGGGCACGCTGGGCGAAGAGCTGCTGGCCCCGACCAAGATTTACGTTAAAAGCTGCCTCGCTGCCACGAAGGCTGGCTATGCCAAAGCCTTTTCCCACATCACCGGCGGCGGCTTCCTTGAGAATATTCCCCGCGTGATGCCAAAGGACACGCTCGCAGAAGTGGACACCGGCACGTGGGAGCTTCCCGGCGTGTTCAACTGGCTGCGCGACCAGGGCAACATCCAGGCGTCTGAAATGTCCCGCACCTTCAACTGCGGCATCGGCATGGTTGTTGTTGTGGCACCTGAACATGCAGAAGCCGCCACGGCGCTTCTCAAAGAGCACGGCGAGACGGTTTACACCATCGGTCACATCACCAAGGGCGCCGGCAAGCCGAAATGCCGAGTGACCGGCAAAGCTGGCACCTGGGGCGCAGACGCTGACTGGTCCGCCATCACGGGTGAAGGATAAGCCATGCGGAAACTTCGTCTCGGCGTCATGATTTCCGGCAGCGGTACCAACCTGCAGGCCCTGATCGACGCCTGCTCGGCCGCTGATTACCCAGCCACCATTGAGGTTGTCATTTCCAACCGCCCCGACGTGCGCGGGCTTGAGCGTGCCGAACAGGCCGGCATCAAGGCTGTGACCATTGATCACAAGGAATTTGAGGACAAGGAGACGTTCGAGGACGCGCTGCATGAATGCCTCGCGGACCATAAGATTGACCTTGTGTGCCTCGCGGGCTTTATGCGGCTTCTGACCTCCACATTCGTCAACCGCTGGCGCGACCGCATGATCAACATCCACCCGTCGCTGCTGCCGTCATACAAAGGCCTGCATACGCATGCGCGCGCCATCGAAGATGGTGTCCGCTTCGCGGGCTGCACCATCCACTATGTGCGGCCCGAGATGGACAACGGCCCGATCATCATGCAAGCCGCTATCCCGGTTGCAGTAGACGAAACAGAAGAAAGCCTGATCGCCAAAACCCTGAGCTATGAGCACAAGATGTACCCGGCCGCGGTCAGGATGATTGCCGAAGGTAAGGTCCGCGTGGCGGGCAACAAGGTGGCTTTCAAAGATGTAGATGTGGGCGAGTTGGGCATCATCAGCCCGCTACCATAAGCCCCTCAAAAACCAGATCATTCGAAGACCGCCTCAACCCTTTCAGGCGGTCTTTTTCTTTTGCCGTGTATGACCCAATGCGCGATCCAGCCGTTCAGCAGCGTGATCAGCGCAAAATAGCTCAGGAAATAGATATCGCGTGGCGTTACCAAGCCGGACGACCGGCTCTGAAACATGATCAAGCCCACCATTGCTGGGAAAGCCATGAAGCTGGCGGCGATATAGGCGGGCTTTGAGTGGCGCGAAAGCCTGGAAAGGCCATAGCTGAGCGGAAACCCAGGAATAAGCATCAGAGCCATGCCGGTGATGCCGGCTCCAAGAGACATATAAACCACTGTTTCGCCTTCAATGAAGAAACCGGCGGCAAAACTGACCTCTGCAAAAACCAGGCCTTCGCCAAGCAGAAGCACGATCAGGTTGCTGATTGACCAATAGAGTATGCCGGTCACGGCAGACGCCCCCAACGGCCCTACCAAAACCGCAACCAGCGCACGCTTCCAATGCCATTCATGTTCGTACATCTTGCTGCTTTGCTACCTCTGGAACTGGTCGCGTGAGGATAAAGGCTGCAACCACAGCCAGAACCGCTATCTGGGTTGCGAGTGCCCAGTAGGGTGCACCCGCAAGCCACGTGATGACGGGCGTGAGCGCAATCACGATTACCGCCACACGTTTCGACCGCCGGTCAATCGCGCCATACTGTTCCCAATTTCTGATCATCGGCCCGAACTGGCGGTGCGCCATAAGCCAACCGTGAAGGCGCGGCGATGACCGGGCAAACCCGAAGGCGGCCAGCAACAGAAAGGGCGTTGTGGGCAATAGCGGCAGCACAGCGCCAACCAGTCCAAGCAGCAGCGAAACCACACCAAGTGTGAACCACGCCAGTCGTATTGTTGCTTTCCTCACGGTCTCTGCACCCTGCTCCGGTCAATTCTTCCTGTGACAGTAATATTGTCGGGCCGCATTTGGCAAACAACTAGTCCGGCCATGAAAAAAGGGCCAACCAACGGCTGACCCTTCCCTCTCGCGAGCGAACCCGCGTGCCTAGTTAGCTCCCAGGCAGAATATTTGTCGGCTGATTAGCCTACGATCTCGTTGCCAGAGAAGAACTGCGCGATTTCGATCGCTGCGTTTTCTTCACTGTCGGAACCGTGAACGGAGTTTTCACCGATGGAGAGCGCGAACTCTTTACGAACGGTGCCTTCCGCAGCTTCAGCCGGGTTGGTGGCGCCCATCACTTCACGGTGTTTCAGAACGGCGTTCTCGCCTTCCAGAACCTGAACAACAACAGGAGCGGACGTCATGAACTCAACCAGCTCACCAAAGAAAGGACGCTCAGAGTGAACAGCATAGAAAGTCTCTGCTTGTTTCTTCGTCATCTCGATGCGCTTCTGAGCAACGATGCGCAGGCCATTTTTCTCGAAAATAGCGTTGATCGCACCGGTCAGGTTACGGTTGGTGGCGTCTGGTTTAATGATGGAAAAAGTACGTTGCACAGCCATGTGACTATCCCTTTAATAGGTGGGGTTAAACTTGATTCGCGCGCCTTATAGCACAAACGCGTGTAAAGCCAAGCTTTGTCTGCGCCTGAGCTCCCTGTGGGCGCTGTATGGCGTTGCCAAGGCCCCTGCCCTGTGATACTTCGCCTGCCATGTTACACATCAACGGCATAACCTACCGCATCGGCAACCGCGTCCTCTTTGAGGAAGCGACCGTTGGCGTGCCCGCTGGGCACAAGGTTGGTTTTGTTGGCCGCAACGGCGTCGGCAAATCGACGCTGCTGAAGATGATCCTTGGAGAACTCTCGCCTGAAGCCGGAGAGATCAAGATCCGCCCCACGGCGCGTGTGGGCCACGTGGGCCAGGAAGCGCCCGACGGGCCAGAGAGCCTCTTGGAGACCGTGCTGATCTCCAACAAGGAACTCACGGCCTTGCAGGCTGAATCTGAGACAGCGACAGACCCGCACCGTATTGCAGAAATCCACACAAGGCTCGCCGACATTGGCGCGCACACAGCGGAAGCCCGCGCGGCCACGATCCTCTCGGGCCTTGGTTTCGACGATGAGGCCCAGGCGCGGCCGTGCCAGAGCTATTCAGGCGGCTGGCGGATGCGGGTGGCACTGGCGTGCGTGCTGTTTAACGAGCCGGATCTGCTGCTTCTCGATGAGCCAACCAACTATCTGGATCTTGAAGGCGTCATGTGGCTTGAGAATTTCCTCAAGAACTACCCCTATACAGTCGTGATTGTCAGCCACGACCGGGACCTTCTGAACAAGGCCGTCACCCACATCGTGCATTTGGAGAACCAGAAGCTGAACCTTTATACGGGCGGCTATGACCGGTTCGAGGAGTTGAGGCGCGAGCAGATGGAACGCCAGATGGCGCTCAAATCCAAGCAGGAAGCCGAGCGCCGCCACATCCAGAGCTTCGTTGACCGCTTCAAGGCCAAGGCGTCGAAGGCCAAGCAGGCGCAAAGCAGGGTCAAGGCGCTGGAGCGCATGAAACCCATCGCCACGATGGTCGAAGAACATACGGTGCCCTTCCAGTTCCCGAAACCGGACCCTCTGTCCTCACCGCTGATCGCACTTGAGGGCGCCAGTGTGGGCTATGAAGCCGACAAGCCGATCCTGAAAAAGCTCGATCTCCGGATCGATATGGATGACCGCATTGCGCTTCTGGGTGCGAACGGAAACGGTAAATCCACCTTCGCCAAGCTGTTGGCCGAGAAGCTGCAGCCGATGGAAGGCAGCATGCGCCGCCCGCGCAAGCTGACAGTCGGATACTTTGCCCAGCACCAACTGGATGAGCTGATGCCCAAGGCCAGCCCCTATGACCATCTGGCGAAGCTGATGCCGGACGCTATTGAAGCCAAGGTTCGCGCGAGGCTGGGTTCGTTCGGTTTTGGCGTGGAGAAAGCCGACAGGCCGGTGGAATCACTCTCGGGTGGTGAAAAAGCACGCCTGATGTTCGCCCTGGCCACCTTCCATGCGCCGCAGCTTCTGATTCTCGATGAACCCACCAACCACCTGGATGTGGACAGCCGCGAAGCGCTGATCCATGCGGTGAATGATTATGACGGCGCGGTGCTTCTGATCAGCCACGACAGACACCTGGTGGAAGCCTGCGTTGACCGGCTGTGGATTGTTGAAAAAGGCGATGTGAAGCGTTTTGACGGCGATCTTGAAGATTATAAGCAGCATCTCCTCAAGGAACGCTCCGGCGAGCGGTCAGAGAAACGTGGACCAAAAGCGGATAACCAGAAAAAGGCCGCCCGGCAGAATGCCGCAGAGATTCGCCGCCAGCTCGCACCCTACCGCCGCAAGGTTGAGAAGGCCGAGGAGGCACTTGAAAAACTTCTGGCCGAAAAGGAAAAGGTTGATACCCGCCTCGCCGACCCACGCCTTTATGAGCCCGGTCAGGAAGAAAAGGTGGCGAAGCTGTCGATCATGGCCGCCGACCTCGCAAGCCAGATTGAAGAGGCCGAAGAAGCCTGGGTACTGGCCGAGGAAGCCTTCACGGAGGCGCAAGAAGCCGTCATGGGCGAAAGCGCGGCTTGACGCCCTTCCTCATCTTCTGCTTACTGCAGGCAATGTGAGGGGAGCCTGAAATCATGAATACCATCATCCAACGCCTGCGCCCGGGTGCACAATTCACCGACCTGTTCGTGACCCTGTCGCTTGCGGGCGTGCTTATCTGGTTCGGGTTGATGAATATCTCTGGCGCCAGCGCCGATACGGTCGACCGTTGGCTCAAGGGCCATATGTTCCTCTCCGGCCTTCAGGAAAACAAACAGTGGATCATGTGGGTACTGGGCGGCGTGCAGGCGCTGTCGGGCCTGTTGATCGTGCTGCATTCGGTGCCAGAACGGATCAAGCGTTATGCCTACGGCTTTGTCGTGCTGTGGAGTGCCGCCAGCCTCAGCCTCCTCCTCACCAACCCGGTGTGGATCAACTCACTCGGTGGTTTTCCGGCGATCGGAGCTGGCCAAGGCCTTCTGAAATATATCACAATTGGGGGACTGGCACTTTGGTGCCTCGGGCATCGCCACGGCAAACTTGTGATGCTGATCGGGATTATCGTGGTCCTCGGCTGGATCGGCGGCATGAAATTCACTCAGGTGGAGGCAGACGGTATCGCGCCGCTGCTCAAAACCAGCCCGGTATTCAACTGGTGGCTGCCGGTGTACTTGGGCACCATGCAGGCTTCCTATGTGATTGGTGTGATTGAGCTGGCAACTGTGGCCCTGCTGACCGGCTACTGGTGGAACCAGCGCGCCTATATGCTGGGCCTTGCGCTGGCGGCGGGAACCTTCATCGTCACGCTCAGCTTCATGGTTACCTTCGCCCCCACATGGAACAGCAGCCTGGGCGGTTTCCCCTACCTCACCTCTAGCGGGCAGTTTCTCCTGAAAGACCTGCTGCTGCTGGCTGGCTGCTGCGTGCTGGCTTGCAGGAACTAAACTTTAAGACGAAACTGAGAATTTAAGGTAAAGTAGCCCTATCAAACCTCATGGAGGGGGCTATGTCGAAGGATCGCATCGAAAACTTGCCATTTACCACGTATGACTTGGTTGGGTATTTAACCCCAGGTAGCTTGGTCGTCTTAGGAATTTTCTGGCATCCTTGGGTTCCAGGCCAACAGCTGCTAGCTCCATTCATTAGCAACGGCTCGATACTGATTCAGATAATAGGCTTCTTCTCTGTCTTTGTTGCTGCCTACGTGGCTGGTCATTTAGTATCGTATTTGTCGTCTGAAATTTCAGAGAAGTTCATAGTCAGAACAATGGGTTACCCCATCAGATTCATGCTGCGCCAAAGACATAAGAACGTTATTGAAGATAAACGTGAATGCTGGCAGCAGATAAAGAAAACATCGGCAAAAAATCTATTCCCGAAAAATATTTCATTTAGATATGGGAACTGGTTCACTCACCTTATTTTCCTTTTTCATGTATTCCTTTCACCGGCAATTGTTGCCAGTAAGTTCCTTCTTGGATTTGGGTTTTATACGGAACCTTTGGCAAAGGGGATTGTCACTCAATGTGAAAGGCGGTTCAAAGCTAATTGGCCGCATCTCAAGAAGTCATACGATCCATCCTCCGAAGAATGGTTTCATCTTGTAGAGCATTACACAATCAACCAATATCCTGAGGTCGCCCCCAAGGCATACAATTATGTGGTCCTGTACGGACTGCTTCGTTCATTGTTTTTCCTTGCAACGCTATTCACGTGGTTTGTAGCCATCCAATGCTTCGTTGACGTTGGCTTGACGACGCTTACTGGCAAATTTCAGGGCACCTTGCCTCTACTTTCAGCAGTCGTGTTGATTTCTTGGATTTTAGGAATGGCCTATTGCAAGTTCTATCGCCGCTATTCTCGCGAAATTATCTCGAGGTTTGCTGCAACTTATTGTGACCAAAAGAACAACACCTAGCTCACCTCTAGCCGGCAGTTTCTCCTGAAGGACCTGCTGCTGTTGGCGGGCTGCTGCGTATTGGCTGCAAAAGGTCGATAGCCAAGAAAATGGGGAGCCGAAGCTCCCCAAGGCTAAAGCAAAAGGCTTTTTTTCGGATTAGAGTGCGATATCCGCTGTTGCGAATGTCGTGAGGTCCAGGCCAACCATAAAGATGCTAGACCCATCCCCTGTGTCGATCAGGACACCGGCCTGACCATCAATTTCCGTTTCTGAGCTTGCTGCAAGCAAAGCATCAAAATCGGCAAAGTCAGCTGCGACATTGCTAATCACAAGCGTATCGCTGGTGACATCAAAGTCCGTGACGGTATCCACACCGTGGCCTGCACCAAAGAAGAAGAAGTCATCTCCGTTACCGCCAGAGAGCACATCGTCGCCTGTACCGCCAAACAGCTGGTCGCTGCCTTCACCGCCATCAATGGTGTCGTTGCCGTCACCGCCAAAGACCTGGTCATCACCTGCACCGCCATCAACAATGTCGCTGCCGTCTGCTGCAAAGATCAAGTCATTGCCGTCACCGCCACTGATGTCGTCGTTGCCGCCATCGCGACCACCAAAGACGATGTCGTCACCGCCTGCGGCATCGATGCGGTCATCGCCGTCGCCGCCGCCCAGCAGGTCGTCGCCATCAGCACCAAACATGCTGTCGGCACCGTCACCGGCCCACATAGAATCACCTGCGGTGTCAGACGTATCAACATCATCGTCGTTGAAACCGTCATTGTTGGCGTCAGCGGTCCAGGAACCACCGATCAGAATGTCATCACCAACACCGCCAAAGACGATATCGCCACCGGCATCGCCGACAAGGATGTCGTTACCAGCACCGCCGCCAATGATATCGTTGCCGGAGCCGCCATAGAAGGTGTCATCGCCGGTATCGCCCGGCCCTGCGAAGATCAGGTCGTTGCCGTCGCCGCCATCGAGCGTGTCATCCCCTTCGCCGCCGGTCATGAAGTCGTCACCTTCAGTACCCGTGACGGAATCGTCTTCATTGCCGTCACTGTTACCATCGGAAGCTTCCATCCCAAAGTAACTGGCTTCCAGGTCGGCCTTGCTGACGCCATAAAGGGTCAACGATCCGCCGTCTTCAAGGCTGATCACAACACCGCCTTCACCGTCAGCAGAGGCTTCAAGCAGCGCGTCGAAGGTTTCCGGGGCGGCATCGCCCAGGTCGATCACGTCGCCTTCGTCACCATTGAAATCCAGAATGACGTCATTCGAGCCTTCATCGTCGTCGTCGTGATCTTCCAAGTCATGCTCTTCATGATCGTCATCATCATCGTCATCATCGCTAACATGGAAGGTGTCTGCACCGCCGCCGCCGGACATGACATCATCGCCGCTGCCGCCGTAAAAATCATCATCGCCGTTGCCGCCCATCAGTGTATCGTGGCCTGATCCGCCTTTAAGCTCGTCATCACCATCACCGCCGGTCATCAGGTCGTCACCGCCGCCGCCTTTCATGCGGTCATTCCCGGCTTCGCCATGCATGACATCGTCGCCGCCGTTGCCTTTCAGGTCATCGTCGCCGTTGCCGCCGCTAAGCGTGTCATTTCCATTGTTACCGATCAGACGGTCATCACCGTCGCCCCCCACCATCAAGTCGTTGCCGGACAGGCCAATGATCTTATCGTCACCGTCTGTGCCCATAAGGCTGTCATCGCCTTGAGTCCCTTTTATTTTATCAAACATATCCGTTCTCCCTTTGTCGGATGAGGTTCGCTAACTCGGGGAATGCGGAGGATCCGCTTGTTGTTGTATCGGGCCCCGACCATTCCTGAAATCCGATACTCAGGAAGATAAAGCGGGATTTAGGGGACACTGAGACGACAACATGGCAGGGCTGCCATGTTTTTATAAAGGGAGCATAAAGGCGATTTTCAGGCCCTTGTTTTCAAGGCCTCTTTTGTCAGCGGGCGGTATTTGAAAAAATGCTGTTTTCTGCATTTTTCTGTGAACGGCTGTCGGGTAGGCCTGCAAAGCTGAGCCCCCAGCGGGCGCGGATATCGGTGCGTACATCTTCGCGCCATGGCAGGTCATAATGCGTACCGCCAGGCACAGTGATGAAACTGTCGTCTGGGCCCAGCACTGCGGCCAGCGCTTTGCCGGAAGCATAGTCGATAATCCTGTCATTGGTGCCGTGGTAAATCACGATATGGCCCTTGGCCCTGGCCAGCTTCTGATCATTCCTGAGTGGATATTCCGCCAACAGCGCGATCGGCAGGAAAGGATAGCGTCGTTCGGCCACATCAATGATTGATTTCATGGGGGCAAACAGGATCGTGTTCTTGACGTCCCGCACGGCAGATACGTGGCTCGCGAATGTGGTGCCCATGGAATAGCCAAACACCCGGACATCCCTGCCTTTATAGGCGTCAGTGGCCCAGTCGTACCAGGCTTCGGCATCAGACAGCAGCGCCGCTTCAGAAAGTTCGCCCCGGCTTTTCCCAAAGCCACGATAGTCCATCGATAGCACATCAAACCCCATGTCGAGGAAGGGTTCTGCTATCTGCTCCGACCAGCTCACGTTGCCCATGTTTCCCTTGTAGTAGATCAGCACCCCACGGGATGGGCGATCGGTCTTGAACAGCACGCCATGCAGCTTGGCACTGTCTTCGCCTGAGATCAGGACTTCATCATAAGGCGTGTCGAAAGCATAAATGTGCCCGTCAGGGACGGGCGCGAAGTGAAACATCAGTTTTTCTTGATTGAGATAGATGGCAGCAGCCATCCCGACATACAGGAAGATTGCGACGGATGTTACTCTGACAACTGCTTTCATCATGGGACACACTGCTCTCTACACAAGGGTTCGCTGGTGTCCTCCCCTTCACCTTCAGGTTAGGCTGAATCTGTAAAGAAAGCGTAACCTGATGATTACAAGTTAGGAATGAATTTTGCCGAAAATGCGGCCGTTAGCCGGTGGTTTCCTGGATCATAGTGTACCCAAAAACCGGATCATACCTATTCGATCGCCTAATGAATAGAGTTGGAACTGCGATCATTAAGATCAACGGATAGATGAGCGCACGCAATATATGAATCGTTACACCACCAGCTGCTCCCGTTTTGTTCGCCTGCCTTATACCAAAAGCGATCATCATCGGTGTCCTTCGTTGGCCCCAGAATATTGGCAAAAGCCAGTACCCGAAATGTCCCGCCAATGAAAAGACCAACTTAATCAAGTCATGAAATGGCGTTTCTAAGGGAGCAGTCATTCCGATCCATTTCATGACCACAAACAAAACATACCAAAGCAGGACATCAAGCATACAGATCAAGAGCTGACGATCAGGAGATATCAACGTTCCCTTGTCATAACCCATCCTGAGCCCTCACAAAAAATAACTATTTTTTATATATAGTTAGGCTGGCCACTGGTTCAACGTAGATAAATATTAGCCACGACCTTTTCCATCAATCGGTCTGGCTTGGCGGGCTGTTCAAATCCGAACTTCCTGTACAGCGGATGCATGTCTGCCGTTGCCAGCATCATTCGCCTGAGGCCTTGGAGTTCCGGATGCGCCATGATGACTTCCATCATCCAATAGCCAAGGCCATTGCCGCGCTCATCGGCGTCCACATAAACGTCAGCCAGATAGGCGAATGTAGCCTTATCGGTGATCATGCGGGCACAGCCAACCTGGCCTTTATCCGTGTGGAACAGGCCAAAGGCCAGTGAGTTGGTAAAGCCCTTGACCACCGTCGCCATCGGAATGCCCTCTGACCAATAGGCGTTTGAAAGCCAGTTGTGCACCTTGGAGAAGTCGAAATCGATGATGTTCGTGCAAATATGATACGGCAGGCTGTCATGCTTCACGCAGAAATCACTCACGCTTTTTGCTCCCAACCACCCTGCTCTCGCTGCTGCCAATAAGACATCTCAACGCCCATTTCCTTGAAGGCCTTCCAGTCAGCCCGGGCTTCGGCGACGATACCCTCATCCCGACCATCAAACATATAAAGACAGCGATCATAGGCGCCCATATCCGGGCATTTGACAGCGTCGATCAGCACCAAAATCTTGGCACCGTTCGGATTGTCGTCACCTGTTGTCAGGTAGATGGGTTGCTCGGACGGATCCTGGCAGCCTTCCTTGTCGTGGGGGATAAAGCTTGCGGGATCGAAATCCCACAAGACCTTGTCTACTGTCTCCATCAGGCCCTTGCCCGGGAGCTTAACCACGGCGTTCTGACCCGTTTCATATACCTTTGCCATCAGCTGGGGCAAAGCTTGCTCCAGCGTCTGGCGCTGCAGGTGATAGAAACGGATCTCCGCCATGGCACTTAGCCTTCGTAATTGTCGGCAACAAACTTGTCGAGCAGCCGCACACCGTAACCGGTACCGCCTTTTTCAGACAGAGGCAGGTCCTTGTCTGACCAGACGGTGCCGGCGATGTCGATATGGCACCACGGCACATCGTTGGTGAAGCGCTTCAGGAACTGCGCCGCTGTGATTGAGCCCGCACCGCGCCCACCGATATTCTTCATATCAGCCGTCGGGCAGTCGATCAGCTTGTCATAGTTCTTGTGAAGCGGCAGGCGCCAAACCTTGTCACCGGTGTCAGTCGCGGCTTTGGAAAGGCCATTGGCCAGTTCGTCGCTATCGGTAAAGATACCCGCATGTTCATTGCCGAGTGAAATAATGATGGCACCAGTAAGCGTCGCCAGGTCCACCATGAACTTCGGCTTGAAGCGGTCCTGGCAGTACCAAATGGCGTCAGCCAGCACCAGGCGGCCTTCGGCGTCTGTGTTCAATATTTCAATGGTCTGGCCGGACATGCTGGTTACCACGTCGCCCGGGCGCTGCGCGTTGCCGGACGGCATGTTCTCAACCAGCCCGACGATCGCGACAACATTGACCTTCGCCTTGCGGCCTGCGAGCGCTTTCATCAGGCCGACAACCGTACCGGCGCCGCCCATGTCCCATTTCATCTGTTCCATGCCTTCGCCAGGCTTCAGGGAAATCCCGCCAGTATCGAAGGTTACACCCTTGCCAACAAAGGCAATCGGCTGGTCGTCTTTGCCGGCGCCATTCCAACGCATGATCGCAAGCTGCGATTCCCGCTCGGACCCCTGGCCCACACCCAAAAGCGCGCCCATGCCAAGCTTGGCCATTTCAGCTTCTCCCAGTACTTCAACGTCAACTCCGACAGCGGACAGTTCCCGAATCCTGTCAGCAAAGCTTTCCGGATACAGGATGTTTGCAGGCTCCGAGACCAGATCGCGGGTCAGGAACACGCCTTCAACCACAGCCTCGCGGCTGGCGAATGCTTCTGAAGCCTCAGCGTCGGCTGACGCCACAATCACCTTCTTCAGGGTTGGCTTCTTGGCCTCTGGTTCTTTGGTGCGATATTTGTCGAACCGGTAAGACCGCAAAAGCGCGCCTTCGGCGATTGCCACGGCGTCAACACCTTCAGCAACCACTGTCGCGGTATCACTGCCCGCGCCAAGGAGGCCAGCCACAGCGGCTGCGCCGGTTTCAACAACGTCCGTTGCTGACATCTTCGCAAGCTCGCCAACACCCAGCAGCAATACGCGCTCAGCGTCGAGGCCTGCGGGTGCGATCAATTGAAGCTTCTGACCCTGACCGCCTGTGAAGCGGGAGGTTTTCATCGCCTTCGTCAGCGCGCCGCCCGAAGCCTTGTCGGCCTCTGCCGCCAGTCCGGAAAGGTCTTTGTCCTTCTCTACCAGAAATACTGCTGCGCCTGACGCGGGCAGTTCCAATGCAGAAAACTCGATTTGCATGGGAAAATCCTCTTTTTGTTTTGTTTGTATGCGGGCCACACAGAAAGGAACCCGGTGGCCGCGCCCTCCCCCAACCTAATGCCTTTTCTTGGTTTCAGTTGCAAGCATCGCTCGCGAAATCGCCACATTTTTAGGAAAGATACTGCCCATGACCTGCTTTTCTGATGGCGTGTGTGGAGAAAAGCCGCAAGGTCGTTGCGATAATGGGCCACACCCGCTATCAAGGCTCAAACAGTTTAGGGTGGGAAACTCCAGCAGTGTCAATTCAGTCGGCTTTCATCAATGGCTTCGCGGCGGCCTGTCTTCTTGGATCAACCGCCCTCACCATGCCTGCGCACGCTCAGGCAACTGGAAACCCCGGAGAAACGGTAGATTTCGAAGCCGACCAGATCAGCTATGACGCCGACACTGGTGAAATCCTGGCCCTCGGCCGCGTCCTGCTGAAGCGCGATGGCTATACCCTTCGGGCTGGTGAAGTCCGCTACAATGAAAAAACTGGCGAAGCGCAAGCCTCCGGCGCTGTGGAACTGATCGCCCCCAACGGCGACCGTATCATGGCTCCGCGCATTGAGCTGAGCGACTCACTCAAGCGCGCGTTCGTTGAGGATATCCGCCTTATCATGTCGGACGGCGCCCAGGTGGCTGCCGCAAGCGGCGTGCGGAACGACAATGAAACCACGCTGGAAAAAGCGGTCTATAGCCCGTGCAAAGTGTGTGCGGACGGTAGTGACAAACAGCCGCTGTGGCAAATCAAGGCGGTCAAGGTGACCCATGATCGGGAAAAACGGCGGCTTTACTATAAGGACGCCAGCCTCGAGATTCTGGGCATTCCGGTGATGTGGACGCCGTATTTTTCGCATCCGGACCCAACGGTTGACCGGGCCAGCGGCCTGTTGCCCCTGGATATCCAGACCACCAAGAACCTCGGTTTCGTGATCGGCGTCCCCTATTATCATGTCTTCAACGAAAGCAGTGACGCGACATTCACACCAACCTACACCTCTAAGGAAGGTCTTCTTCTTGAAAGCGAATATCGCCAGCACCTCGGTTTTGGGCAGTTTGAGGTAGACGGTAGCATCACCTATGCCGACCAGCGCGACGAGATTACCAACGACCCAACGGGTGAAAAGGAATTTCGCGGGCATATCAGCAGTGAGGGCGAATTCAATCACTCGAAGCGCTGGCGGTCTACTTACAGGCTGAACTGGGCGTCAGATGACACCTTTCTGCGCCGTTATGACATCTCGGACGCCGATACGCTGATTAGCGAATATCTTCTCGAGGGATTTTACGGACGGTCCTATGTGTCCGCCCGCACTATTGGTTTCCAGGGTCTGCGGATCGAGGATGTTGCCGGGAAAACAGCCTTTGCCCTGCCGTTGATCGACGCAGAATATATCCCAAGTTTCCAGCCTTTTGGCGGCACAGTTAAATTGCGCGGCAACGCGCTGGCTCTGCACCGCACCGACGGTCTGGATACCCAGCGTGTCTCGCTATCTGCCAACTGGCAGCGGCGCTGGATCACCGCCAACGGCTTTGTCATTGATGCCGACGCCCTGCTCCGTACCGACGCCTATAATCTGGATGACGCAGACCAGCCGGACGATGCCGCCTTTGCCGGTACTTTCGGCAGCAGGTCGGGCAGCGAATGGCGCAACCTCGCGCGGGTTACCGGCACAGTTACCTGGCCGTTGGTGAAATTCACCGAGGGCGGGTCCCACACGATTGAGCCGATCGCGGAAATCACCGTGTCACCGCGCCGCGGCACGCCCGATAATATTGTCAATGAAGACAGCCGCGCCTTTGAATTGAACGATCTGAATCTTTTCTCGGCCGAGCGAGCCTCTGGCTATGACCTCTGGGAAGAAGGCAGCCGCCTGACCTACGGTCTTCGCTGGCGTTTTGATGGTGCTGACTGGACAACTGATGTCATGCTGGGTCAAAGCTGGCGCTTGAGCGGAACAGATTTGGTGTTTGCTGATGGTGCAGGTCTTGAAGGCGATGTATCTGACCTCGTCGGCCGCACGCTTATCACCTACAAAGGCTGGCTGGATTTTGAGCATCGCTACCGGGTGGATGAGCAAACCTTTGCTGTCCGCCGCAATGAAATCAATGTCGCAATGGCCAATGAAAAGCGTGGTTTGACCGTCGGCTACCTGAAGCTGGATCGGGACCTCGGTTTCATCAACCGTGAAGACCGTGAGGAAATCCGCGCCAGCGCCTTTTACCAGATCAAGGAAAATTGGCGACTGAGCGGCGGCTTCACGCACAGATTAACCGGCGCGATCATCGACGGCGTCGCCGAGGATTCCGGTGGGGTTGAATATGATGTTGGGGTGTCTTACACCAATGAATGTATCGATCTGGGCCTCAGGGTACGCAAGACCTTCACGCGTGACCGCGACGTCGAGCCCGGAACATCTATTTTGTTCCGGCTTAAATTAAAGAATTTGGGCTAGTGCATTGGTGGAAAACCGTCTAAAAGGCTAGCTTGTCGGGGAGCCCACAAGGGGCGGAACGAGCTTTTTTAAATTATTAAGAGACAGCAAAGTTTGGGCATGGCGAGAGTTTTGAATACAGCAAAAATTTGGGTACAGCGTATGATCGTGGGGGCAAGCGTGGCTTTGATGGCCGCAACTGCAGCCTATGCTCAGCAAGCCATCAACAGCATTGAAGTTCTCGTCAACGACGAACCAATTTCCAGCTATGATATCAACCAGCGTCTGCGTCTCGTAATCGCCGTCTCCGGCGGTGTGCAATCTGAACAAGAATTTCTGAAGGTGCGTGAGCAAGTTGTCCAGTCGATGGTGGACGAGCGCCTGCAGCTCCAGGAAGCTGCGACGGTCGAGCTTGAAATCCCGGACGCCCAACTTGAAGAATTCTTTGGCCGCCGGGCGCAAGGCTTGGGCCAATCGCCGGAACAGTTTGCCCAGGCGCTTGCCGGTATCGGCTCCAGCAAGCAGACCATGCTGGATCAGATGGAAGCTGAACTGGCCTGGTCCCAACTGGTTCAGGGCCGCCTGGGCTCTTTCGTCAGCGTGTCTGATGAGGAGGTAGAGGCCTACATTCAACGCATCTATGACAACCGCGGCAAGTTTGAGTATCGCCTGGCTGAAATCGTCCTCCTCGTGGATTCAACCGAGCAAGAGGCCGCAGTAAAAGCAAACGCTGAAGAACTGGTTTCCCGAATCCGTGGCGGCGCCTCCTTCCCTGCGATTGCCCAGCAGCTTTCGGCATCATCCAGCGCAGCCGTTGGCGGTGATATCGGCTGGATCGTCGCGGATGACCTCGATGGCCCCTACAGAAAGGCTGTTGACGAGGTCAGCGTCGGTGATGTGGCTGAACCTATTCGTACGCCTGGCGGGTACCTGATCCTGGCGGTCCGTGATCGCCGCCGCATTCTGACCGCCGATCCACTGGATACCCAGTTTTCGCTGCGACAGATTCATCTGACCGCCGAAAAAGCACAAGACGCTGAAGCCGTTGCCCAGTTTAAAGGCGTGGTTGAAGGCCTGCACACGCGTGAAACCACTTGCGGGCAGGTCCAGCAATTCGCGACCGACGCCGGTGCAGATGGCCCGGTGGAAATTGGCGTTCTGCGCCTTCGGGACCTTCAAGGCCAGCTGCGCGGTGCTGTTGAAGGCGCCGATATTGGCCAAGCCAGCGAGCTCATGGAAATGGAAGACGGCATGCGCGTGCTGTTTGTCTGTGACCGGCAGGAACCACAGGTGCAGGAGCCTGAATTTGATGCTGTCTATAACCAGCTCGAACAACAGCGCCTTTCCATGATGGGCCGCCGCTACCTGCGTGACCTGCGCCGCGACGCCATCATCGATTACCGCTAATCGGACAAAATCCATGTCAGACAATCAGGCTCCCCAATCGGACACGCGGCCGCTGGCCGTCACCATGGGAGAGCCTGCAGGCGTCGGCCCTGAGCTGATCGCCCGCCTGTGGCAGCAAAGGGAAGCGCTGGAGCTGTCCCCATTTCTTTATGTCGGCGCCGCAGAAGCCTTGCGGGCGGCCATCCCCGACTTGCCTCTTCAATCCGTCTCTGATCCTGGGGAAGCTTATGAAATCTTCCCTTACGCCCTGCCGGTCATGGAAGTCAGCCTTGCGGTGCCAGTCACCCTCGGCGAACTCAATCCTGCAAACGGCGCAGCGGTTGTCGGGTCGATTGATCTCGCCTGCGATCTCGCCCTTAAAGGCGCGGTCAGCGGCGTTGTGACAGGCCCTATTCACAAGGCTGCCTTATACAAGGCCGGTTTTGCCGCTCCCGGCCACACCGAATATCTGGCGCGGCGCTGCAACATGCCCGATACGTCATCCGTGATGATGCTGGCCGCTCAGGACCTGCGCGTTGTGCCCGTCACCATCCACATAGCTCTCAAGGATGTACCCAAGAAGCTGACAGCTGACGCCATCATTCACGCAGGTATGGTGACACACCATGACCTGAAGGCGCGCTTTGGCATTGAAAAGCCGCGTATCGCCGTCGCGGGCCTTAACCCGCATGCCGGCGAGGACGGCGCGATGGGGATGGAAGAAGCCACCCATATCACGCCAGCCATCTGGGCCCTTAGGGATGAAGGGGTAGATGTTACCGGCCCTCTGCCCGCCGACACCCTGTTTCATGCAGAAGCCCGTGCGCGCTATGACGCGGTGCTGTGCATGTATCATGATCAGGCGCTCATCCCTGTCAAAACGCTTGATTTCTGGAGTGGTGTGAACATCACGCTGGGGCTTCCCATTATCCGCACATCGCCCGACCATGGCACCGCGCTCCCACTCGCTGGCACAGGCGAGGCACGGACAGAAAGCATGCTGGCGGCGATCCGCACCGCAACAGACATGGCCCGAAAGGCGTCATCATGACCGATAGCCTGCCGCCACTGCGCGACGTGATCCGCGAATATGACCTGCGCGCCAAAAAATCGTTCGGCCAGAACTTCCTGCTGGATCTGAACCTGACCCGCAAGATTGCCCGCGTGCCGGGCGATATCAGTGACAGTGTGGTCTATGAAGTCGGCCCTGGCCCTGGCGGCCTGACCCGCGGCTTGCTGGCTGAGGGCGCCAAACGCGTCGTGGCTGTTGAGATGGACCCGCGCTGTCTTGATGCGCTTGCGGACATATCCGCGGCCTATGATGGCCGGCTGACCGTTCATCAGGGCGATGCCCTCAAGATGGATGAGCAAGAGCTGCTGGCAGCCAAAGAAGGCGAAAAGATGCGCATCGCCTCCAACCTGCCCTATAACGTGGGCACGATGTTGCTGATCAAATGGCTGACACTGGATGACTGGAAGCCTTGGTTCGCCTCGCTGACGCTGATGTTCCAACGCGAAGTGGCAGACCGCATTGTGGCCGAGCCCCGCACCAAGGCTTATGGGCGCCTGTCTGTGCTCGCGCAGTGGCGCGGCAAGGTACGGATCGCACTGAATGTGCCCGCTGCGGCCTTCACGCCGCCGCCGAAGGTCGCCAGCGCAGTGATCCATTTTGAACCGACAGAACCGCTGGACCCTGACGTGAAACTCAAGGACCTGGAGCTGGTGGTCGAGAAAGCCTTCGGCCAGCGCCGCAAGATGCTGCGTGCCAGCCTGAAGGCCCTGCCCGTTGACCCACAAAAGCTGCTGGCCATGGCCGAAATCGAGGAAACCAAGCGCGCAGAAGATGTGCCGGTTGCAGATTTCGTCCGGCTGGCAAAATGCTATGGCGTCATGAAGGCCGATGCACGGCCTTAGAAAAAAGCGTCACTCAGCGTCGCGGTTTGCGCGTTCGTCCATCAGGCCACGCACAAATTCCGACATACCTGGCCGGCGTTCACGGCGATAGCGCTCAGCGCGCACGATGGCTTTGAGGTCCGCATAGGTTTCCTCAAGATCGTCATTGACCAGAACATAATCATATTCAGCCCAGTGACTGATCTCGCTCTCCGCCTTGGCCATCCGCCCGGCGATCGTCTCTTCGCTGTCCTGACCGCGTTTCTTCAGGCGGCTTTCAAGCGATGCAATGGAAGGCGGCAGAATGAAAATACGAACCAGATCAATTGCCTTTGAGCTGGACATCAGCTGCTGCGTGCCTTGCCAGTCAATATCGAAGATGACATCCCTGCCCCACAGCAACGCCTGTTCAACCGGCTCGCGCGGCGTCCCGTATTTGTTGCCAAACACGGTGGCATACTCCAGTAGCCTGTCGTTTTCGACCATCTCGTTAAACCGCTCAGGGCTGACGAAATAATAGTCCTTGCCATCCACTTCACCAGGGCGTGGCGGGCGTGTGGTTGCGGAAACGGACATCACAACATCCTTGTCATCTTCCAGCAACCGACGCGTCAGCGTGGTTTTTCCGGCGCCGGACGGCGACGACATAACAAGCATCAAGCCCCGGCGGCTATGAACAGACTTATGTGGCATGCATCCCTCTAATGTTTTGTTATTATTCGATATTCTGGATCTGTTCACGGAACTGATCAATAAGCGCTTTCAATTCCAACCCGATCTTGGTTAGCGCTGTGTCGCTTGATTTGGAGCACAGTGTGTTCGCTTCGCGGTTAAATTCCTGGCACAGGAAATCCAGTTTCCTGCCGACGGGCTGATCACTGGCAAGAAGCAGCTTAGCCTCAACCACATGGCTGTCCAGCCTGTCCAGTTCCTCCTGAATATCAGCTTTCACCGCCATGGTGGCCAGCTCCTGCGCAATCCGATCCTCAGCGACCGGCTTATCGATATTCTCAAGCTTGGCCAGCTGCTGGCGGAATCGCGCATGCATGGCCTCAAGCCTGTCGCCTGACACCGCCCGCGCGTCTGTTGCCAGCTGCGCGATATCGGCGAGCTGCGTTTCCAGAATTGTGCCCATCCGCGCACCTTCGTCTGCCCGCGCCGCCTTCAGGTCTGTCACGACGGTTTTGAGGTCTTTAAGGAGTACAGCTTCAAGGGCGGATCGTTCGTCATCTGTCATATCGCGGGAGGTCAGGTCCACCACGCCTTTAATAGCCAGCAGCCCATCGATGCTGGCCTTTTCCACACCCGGGACGTCTGAGAACCTGGCGGCCACATCAATCAAGGCCTGGAGACGGTCTTCATTGACCACAAAGCTGGCGTCGTCGCCATCGCGCTCAACATTCAGGCTGATATAGACCGAGCCACGGGCAAGCATGCCAGAGACGGCCTTTTTGATGGCCAGATCAAAACCGTCAAGGAACGACGGCAGCTTGGCGCGTACCTCCAAGCCCTTGTTGTTGACGCTTTTGACTTCCCAGTTCCAGCGAAACCCAACGTCCGCGCCGGCCCCACGGGCAAATCCTGTCATGCTGTTAAGCGGCATATACTGCTCCTAATGGCTCCTCGAGCTGTGCACTATAATGCCCAGAACGCCAATGGGCAGCCCTAATTTGCCGATTGTTGGAATTTCCTAGCGGGACTCGCGCTCGATCTTGCGCCAGCGCACGACATTGCGGTTATGGTCCTCAAGCGTGGATGCAAACGCGTGGCCGCCCGTGCCGTCTGCCACGAAATAGAGATACGGCACATCGGCCGGGTTCATAACAGCTGCGATTGCGTCACGGCCAGGGTTGGCGATTGGCGTCGGCGGCAAACCACCAACCCGGTATGTGTTGTATGCCGTTTCTTCCCTGAGGTCCGCGCGGCTGATCGGGCGGTCCAGCGGCATTCCGGTCGTGATGCCGTAGATTACCGTGGAGTCGGACTGCAGCCGCATGTTCTTCTTCAGCCGATTAACAAAGACGGCGGCCACGAGCGGGCGTTCACTCGCGACTGCGGTTTCCTTTTCCACGATGGAGGCCAAAACCAAGGCTTCCTCGACTGAGGAAAATGGCAGGTTGTCGGCGCGCGTTTCCCATGCATTCAGGAGCACCTCGTTCATCGCGCGGGCCATGCGGGCAATGAGTTCTGTGGCCTTGTCGCCACGTTCATAAAAGTAGGTGTCTGGCAGCAAGCTGCCTTCCATCGGTGCCACCATTCCCTCAAGATCAAGTCCGTCCGCACCCTTCAGCAGCAACATGACCTCAGAAACAGACAAACCTTCAGGAATGGCCAGTCTGTGCAAATAGACATCATGCTTTTTGATCTGGTCCAATGTCGCAGAAAGCGGTTGCCCGGGCAGGATTTCATATTCCCCGGCAAGGAGGCCGCGTTCCATGCCCCTCAGGCGGACAACAAGGCTGAAATGCCACGGTGCGGCGACGAGACCGCCCTCATAGGCCAGCCAGGCTACGCGCTTCACCCCCATACCAGGCTCGATGTAAAGATACTGAGCCCCGGGCCCAAGCGCGGGTGTGCGGGCAAGGTGGCGCGTGATGCCGGCCCCAACTGAAGCCAGAATCACCAACGTGCCAAGCACTAGGATGAAGGTATGAAAAAACCGGCTATTGATCATGTCAGGCAGCCTATCAGGCCAGGGACAATCTCAAAAGCCGGTCTTTAATTCTCAAGGGCGCTTAATCAGTCGCCGTTGTATTCGCGCATCACCAGAGACGCGTTGGTGCCGCCGAAGCCGAAGCTGTTCGACAGCGCGGCTTTCACCTGGCGCTCCTGCGCTTCAAGCGCCACCAGATCAATGCCGTCGCAGCCCTCAGCCCGCTCATGCAGGTTCAGGGTTGGCGGCACCACGTTATCGGTGATGGATTTGATACAGAAAATGGCTTCAACCGCGCCGGCAGCCCCCAGAAGGTGGCCAATGGAAGACTTGGTCGACGACATGGCAATTTTGCTCGCGTGTTCACCAAGAAGGCGTTTCACAGCGCCGAACTCAATCGGGTCGCCTACTGGGGTCGACGTGCCATGCGCGTTGATATAGTCAAGATCGCCAGCTGTCATACCTGCGCGTTTCAGCGCAGCTTCCATGGCGCGGTAGCCGCCATTGCCGTCTGGCGCAGGAGCCGTCACATGATAGCCGTCACCAGACATGCCGTACCCAACGACTTCCGCATAGATTTTGGCACCACGTTTCTTGGCATGCTCAAGTTCTTCAAGCACAACAACGCCTGCACCTTCACCCATCACGAAGCCGTCATGACCTTTGTCCCATGGGCGCGACGCAGCGGTTGGATCGTCGTTATAATGTGTGGACAGAGCCTTCGCCTGACAGAAGCCGGCATAACCGATTCCACAAATTGACGCTTCGGCGCCGCCCGCAACCATCACATCCGCATCATCAAGAGCAATAATACGGGCTGCATCGCCAATGGAATGCGCGCCAGTCGAACAAGCGGTCACTGCCGCATGATTCGGACCTTTGAAGCCATACTTGATGGACACGTTGCCAGAGGCCAGGTTGATGATGGAGCCCGCAATAAAGTGTGGGCTTACCTTGCGCACGCCGCGCTCATGCAGAACGATCGACGTATCGGAAATCCAGCGCAGGCCACCAATGCCCGCACCAATCATCACACCGGTCCGCAGGCACTCTTCTTCGCCTGGCTCTTCCCAGCCCGAGTCCCGGACAGCCTGAATTGCCGCGGCCACACCAAACAGAATGAAATTGTCTACGCGACGCTGCTCTTTCGGCAGCATCCATTCGTCGGCGTTGAAAGTGTCGCCAGAGCCATCGCCCAGCTTCACTTCACAGCCAATTTTACATGGAAAGCCTTCAGTATCGAAAAGCGTCACCGGACCAGCGCCAGAGTGACCTTCGATCAGTCGTTTCCAGGTGCCGTCTACGCTATCGGAAAGCGGAGACACCATACCCAAACCAGTAACAACGACACGTCTCATCGGTAATCCTTTATTTCTATCATTCAGCCCAAAGTCTGACAGAAATTGAAAAAGGGCAACAGCCTACCGAGCGGCGCGGCTGTTGCCCTTTCTGATAGCAGATTCAGCTTAGGAATTCGCGCTAATAAAGTCGATAGCGTCTTTCACAGTCTGAATTTTTTCAGCCGCGTCGTCCGGAATCTCGATGCCGAACTCTTCTTCAAACGCCATCACCAGTTCAACGGTATCAAGGCTGTCTGCGCCCAGGTCGTCGATGAAGCTGGCTGTGTCGGTTACTTTATCTTCGTCAACACCCAGGTGCTCGACTACGATCTTTTTCACCTTGTCGGCGATTTCGCTCATTGCTCTTTTCCTCGTTTTTAACCCGATAAAAAAAGGGGATTATCCCTTAATCAAAACCCCTTGTTGCGGAAATCCTAGCAATCTGAGCCAGATCGCCCGCATCGAGGGCGCTAGTAACACAGTTTCTTCCCTTTGAGAAGCCTCTGTTATGCTTTTGTGGCCGCAGCCACAAAATCGTGTTTTGGGAAAATCCCAATTAAATCATTGCCAGGCCGCCGTTGACGTGCAGCGTTTGGCCAGTGACATATTTTGCCTCTGGGCTCGCTAAATACAAGACCGCAGATGCAATATCTTCCGGTTCACCCAGGTCGCCAGATGGGATACCGCTTGTGATGGCGGCTTTCTGGTCATCGCTCAGCACGTCGGTCATCGGCGTGCCAATAAAGCCCGGCGCCACGCAATTCACCGTGATTCCGCGGCTTGCAAGCTCTGCCGCCAACGCCTTGGACATGCCGATCATGCCCGCCTTGGACGCGCAATAGTTGGCCTGCCCCGGGTTACCGGTCACGCCAACCACGCTGGTGATATTCACCACGCGCCCCCAGCGGGATTTCATCATACCCCGCATCAGGGCCTTAATGAGGCGGAAAGAAGACTCGAGATTGACCTGCATGACGCTGTCCCACTCGTCTTCCTTCATGCGCATGGCCAGATTGTCTTTGGTGATCCCGGCGTTGTTGACCAGGATATCCACCCCGCCCATGGCGTCAGCCGCATCTTTGGCTAACTGGTCCACGCTTGCGCGGTCGGAAAGGTTCGCGGCAATCACATGCACGCGGTCACCCAGTTCCGCCTTCAGTTCTTCGAGTTTTTCTGCGCGTGTACCGGAAATGGCCACTTCAGCGCCAGCGGCATGCAGCGTTTTCGCAATCGACGCACCAATGCCGCCCGTGGCACCTGTTACAAGCGCCTTTTTGCCTTCAAGATTAAACATAGTAATTCCCCTGACTGGCCTTAAAGCGATGCCGTGAAGGCTTCGATATCGGCCGGATCCTGAATATTCATTGTATTGAGGTCGCGGTCAATACGGCGCGCGAGGCCGGCAAGCACTTTGCCTGCCCCAACCTCAACCATATCGGTGATGCCCAGCGATCCCATGGACGCCACGCTTTCGCGCCAGCGCACAGCACCGGTTACCTGCTCCACCAGCAGGTTGCGAATGCCTTCTGGCTCGCTCACGGGTGCGGCCAGCACGTTGGCAATCACCGGCACCACTGGGCGCTCGATGGTCACATCGGCAAGCGCGTCTTTCATCTCAAGGGCCGCTGGTTTCATCAGCGGGCAGTGGAAGGGGGCGGACACCGGCAGCAACAGGCCGCGCTTGGCGCCTTTTGCCTTGGCAATCTCAATCGCGCGCTCAACAGCCGCCTTATCGCCGGATACAACAACCTGACCGTCGGCGTTATCATTCGCAGCCACAACCACCTGGCCTTTGGCTGCTTCTTCAACAACCGCGTTCACGTCCTCAAGGCTGAGGCCCAGGATCGCCGCCATGGCACCCTCGCCCACTGGGACGGCACGCTGCATGGCCTGGCCGCGCAACTTAAGAAGACGCGCTGCATCAGCAACTGAAAAAGCGCCAGCTGACGCCAGGGCCGAATATTCACCAAGGGAATGGCCCGCAACGTGACTTGCCAGTTCGCCCACCTTCAGGCCACCATTTTCCAGAATGCGGATCACAGCCAGGGAATGCGCCATCAGCGCGGGCTGGGTGTTTTCCGTCAGACGGAGATCGTCCTCGGGGCCTTCCCACATGATTTTGGAGAGATCTTGAGAAAGGGCGTCGTTCACTTCCTCAAAGACCAGACGGGCTGGCTCAAACGCTTCAGCCAAAGATTTCCCCATGCCGACATATTGACTGCCTTGGCCTGGGAATACGAGTGCGCGGGTCATTCATGAACCTCCGATTTGCCTCAAATCTGATGAGGGAATGGCATAGGCCGTAGCGGAATGGCAAGTCTTTAAGGCAAATAATTGCACGAGCCCACGCTTTCCCTTGCTTTTGGGCTAGTCGGGCGGTATAGAAGCGCGTCTCGAGTCTCGGGCTTAAGCCTGAGGCGGCGGGATTTTGTTAAGGAAAGCTGGAGGCGTCCGTCACTGCGACTGGCGAACAATCAGCACTAAAGGAGCAAAACATGGCTTTTTACGAGCATGTTTTCATTGCGCGTCAGGACATCACTGCGTCGCAAGTTGAAGGCATTACCGCCGACTTCTCCAAAATCGTTGAGGAGAACGAAGGCAAGGTCGCAAAGACCGAATACTGGGGCCTTAAAAACCTCGCATACAAAATCAAGAAAAACCGCAAGGGTCACTATATTCTTATGAATATCGACGCCCCTCACGCTGCGGTTGCTGAGATGGAGCGCCAGGCGCGCCTGCATGACGACGTTCTGCGTTTCATGACCATCCGCGTTGACGAGCTTGAGGAAGGTCAATCGATCGTTCTTCGCTCGAAAGCTGACAAAGAACGCCGCGGTCCACGTGGTGAAGGTCGTGGTGAAGGCCGCGGCGACAATCGTGGCGAAGGCCGCGGTGACAAAAGGGAGTCTCGCTAATGGCTGCTCGTCGTCCATTTTTCCGCCGTCGTAAAACATGCCCGTTTTCCGGTGAGAACGCACAAACCATCGACTATAAAGACGTAAAGCTGCTGCAGAAATATGTTTCTGAGCGTGGTAAAATCGTACCTTCCCGTATCACTGCCGTTTCTGCGAAGAAACAGCGTGAGCTGGCGAAAGCGATCAAGCGCGCCCGTAACATCGCCCTGCTGCCGTTCATCGTTCAATAATCGCTCAATCCAAGGAGACATAAAATGGAAGTCATCCTGCTGGAACGTGTCGAAAGACTCGGTCAAATGGGCGAAGTTGTAACCGTTAAGGACGGTTTTGCCCGTAACTTCCTGCTGCCGCAGAAAAAAGCCCTGCGCGCAACTGAAAGCAACAAAGCAGCTTTTGAAGCTGACCGTGCCCGCCTTGAAGCAGAAAACCTTGAGCGCCGTAAAGACGCTGAAGCTGTTGCTGCCAAGATGGAAGGCCTGAAGGTCATTATGATCCGCGCTGCTGGCGAATCCGGCCAGCTGTACGGTTCCGTAACCAGCCGCGACATCTCTGACGCCGTGACTGAAGCTGGTGTTGCGGTCAACCGCAACCAGGTTGTTCTGGACCGCGCGATCAAAACGCTTGGCCTGCACGACGTTGTTATTCGTCTGCACCCGGAAGTCGCTGAAACTGTTGTTGTGAACATCGCACGCTCTGCTGACGAAGCTGAGACGCAGTTCAACACCGGTTCTGCTGTTACTGCCGCTGACGTTGAAGACGTTGTTGAAGAAGAAGTTGTTGAAGAACTCTTCGAAGACGAAGCGCCAGAAGAAGCAGTTGAAGAAGTTGCAGCTGCAGCTGAAGAAGCTGAAGAGGAAGTTGAAGCCTAATCGCTTCAAACTCTCGCAAAGTATAAGAAGGCGGCCCAAGTGGCCGCCTTTTTTGTTGGCTTATAGCATGACGTTATCAGTGGTCAGGTCATCGAGACTGATGCCAGACAGTAGGATCACGGTATCGCCAAAGCTGATGGTAACGCCGGTGCTGTCTTCCGTGGTCGCGGCCTTCAGGGCGGCCAAGTCAGCAAAACCTGAACCGTCCAGGAGCAGGATATCCTCGGCCGCGCCGAAGTCCGTCACCGTGTCACTGCCGTTGGTGGCTGTGAAGGCGAAAGTGTCCGCGCCCGTGCCGCCGGTGAGAGTGTCATCACCGCCGCCGCCCCACAGGGTGTCACCGCCGTCGTCGCCCGCGACCGTGTCATTGCCCGCGCCGTTGAACAGTAGGTCATCACCGCCCCCACCCGCGAGATTATCATCCCCGCCGCCACCAAAGAGCGTGTCCTGCCCTGCGCCGCCGTCCAGCGTATCAGCGACCGCGCCGCCACCTGCGTACAGCACATCGTTTCCTGCATAGCCGTAGATGATGTCGCTGTCAGCGCCGCCGCCGAGCGCATCATTGCCGTTGGCGCCGTGGATGACATCATCGCCGCTTCCTGCCCACAGCTCATTGTGGCCGCCCCCTGTGGGGTCGACTGTACCGCCCTCCCAGAAGCCGCCCACAAGCGTGTCATCGCCGCTGCCGCCAAACATGGCGTCATTGCCGCCTTCGCCGACCGCCAGGTCATTGCCTGCGCCCACGCCGATGATGTCGTCGCCAGACCCGCCATAATAGCTGTCGGCGCCCAGATCCCCCGCGCCGGCCCACATGCGGTCATCGCCCTGCATGCCGTAGAGCGTCTCGTCAAACGCGGCGCCCACAAGCGTGTCGTCCTGGTCTGTGCCGATGCCCATGGTGAAGACGGCGTCGGATGAGGTTTTGAACGCTGTCTCGCCGCCGATCTTTGACGTGGAGCCCGGCGCCAGCTTCAGCAGCACCGCGTCCATCAGCGCAGCTGCATTGACGCTGTTCTGGCCCAAAGCATCGTCAAGAACAGGCACCCCGCCGTTGGCCGCATTCATCAGGGCCCAGTCGTCGGTGAAATAATAGGTGTCGTCGTCAGTGGCCGCGTCGCCCAGGAACGTCAGCGACAGGCTGTTCACGGTGCCCGAGTTGCCGTTATCGACCGTATCGCGGATCACCAGCGTCCATTCGCCCGCACTCTCCTCGCCCCAGAAACCGCGGGCAAGGATGTCCCACACAAGGTTGCCGGTCTGCTCGGACCGATCATAATCTTCTGCTGTGAGGCGGGGTGTATCATAAACGATGATGGAGGTACCAGACGGCGAAACCAGCACCATTTCAAGCTCCGCCCACACATCATGGGTGATATCGAGGGAAAGTGTCACCCCGTCCAAATCAAGGCCTTCAGTATCACCCGTCCTGAAACTGAAGGTCAGGTCGGCGCCATAGGTGATGGTTTCATCACTTGTCTGAAAAGCATGGCTCTGCTCCATCAGGTTTCCGCTGTGGCGCGTCATCGTCCAGGTTTCTGCCAGGCGCACAGCGGCATGAGCATCCACCATGCCAAAACCATAGTCGGACGACCAGTGAAAGCCACCACCGTTGATAGAAGCGGAACCGTTTATAATCCAGGGATTGTGCTCATACTCATGCAGGCCATCACGGCCGGTTCCCAGCGCGCTGCCTGTATGTGCGCTCGATATTGCCAGGATCTCCTGGACGTCGCGCCATCCCAGGTCGGTGTCACCAAAAATATTATTCGTACCCGCCTGCAGCACCAGTGCGGTCACGCCAGTGACGGTGGGAGCTGCGCCAGACGTACCGCTGATCAGCGCATAGTTGCCGCTGTTGAAATCGGAATCCGTGCCGCCGAGGACCCGTACAGGGAAATTGCTGAAATATTCCGCCGCAATTCGGGGCGTCGTTTGGCCATAGTTTGCATCTGCCGGAATTTCGGCGCCATATTCCAAGACATCGCCATAGTTTCCAGGACGGTCAGTTGTGAGAGATGCTTCGTTGCCATAGAGTGTGGATAAGGGTGCGGCGATATGCATGCTGGCACCGAAGCTTGTTACATAGTTTACGAAGCCGTCGGCATTGATCCAGCTTACGGGGAGAATTTCGAGATGGTTCAGGCCAACAGGGGTGTCGAGTGAGCCATCTCTGTGTCCTTGGTTGCCAGCGCTGGTAATCCAGATGGTACCAAGGCCGGATCGACCAGTGACTAAATCGGACGTATATTGATCATACAGATTAAAATTGGAGTCGCCCAAAGCTCCACCGGAGGTGAGAGAGACATTAATTATATCAACGCTGTTGACTGGTATATGTTCGATGAAATCATCACCAACGATATAGCCACCTGTTTCGATGGTATAAGCAACATCTCCAACAATTTCTGCACCAAAGGCAATCCCAACAACACCAATACCGTTATTTGCTTCCGCACCAAAAATACCTGCCGTCTTTGTCCCGTGTGCCGCACCTAAGTTTGCAATAAACCCCAGGAAGTTTTCGTGAGTGTAATTGTTCAGCCGTGAGAAATTCGGAATAAGATCTGGCGCACTCGGATCAATCGGTTCCGCCGATCCGATCAACACGCCGCTGCCATCATATTCATCCCAAACAGGAATGATATTGATATGGGCGCTTTCGGTATAGGCGCCTGTCCCATCAACCATGAAACCCGTCAGGTTGGCCTGAAAGGGAAACAACGGGTCATTGAAGGGCACATACGTGCCAGCAAAATCCCCAAACGGAATGGTATAGCCATCGTCCGCACCATCGGTGGTCTCCGGTGCCGCAATGTCCGTGCTGGTGCCCCCCATCTACCTGGTCCCCAATCGTTTGCCTGAAAATACACACTTCCACCAAAGTGTTAATGGCACATTAAAGCTAAAATGCCACTCAAATTTCACGCGCGCCCCGACTTATCCCCATAGTTATACCCCTGTGGAAAACTCTGTGGTGGAAAACCCGAATTGGCGGTTGGATCATCTGCTGAAATCTGTATTGTCGCCCTCACCAGGCTCGAGGGGCGCAAGACCCCTGGGGAGGAGGCCTGGGCTCAGGGTTTGGAAACGCACCACGGAGGGTTGCACTTTATGGAAGCTGTCAAGAAGGACGCTGCCAACGATGAAGGCAGTGAGCTGAACTATCGTCAGCCGCCTCATAACCTGGAAGCCGAACAGGCGCTTCTGGGGGCTGTTCTCGTGAACAACGAGGCTGCGCAGAAAGTTCAGGGCTTCCTGCTCGCGGAACATTTCTACGAGCCCGTGCACGGCCGCATCTATGAAAGTGTCCTCAAGCTGATGGACAAGAACCAGATTGCGGACCCGGTCAAGCTCAAACCCTATTTTGAGAATGATGAGGCGCTCGCGGATGTGGGCGGGGCGCGCTATCTGGTGCGCCTGGCGGCGTCAGCCACCACCATCATCAATGCCGAAGACTACGGTCGTACCATCTATGATCATGCCATGCGCCGCGCGCTCATACAGATCGGGGAGCAGATGGTGAACGACGCGTACGACGCGCCCGTTGACGTTGAAGCCACGGAACAGATCGCGGATGCCGAAAAGCAGCTGTTCGATCTGGCCGAGATGGGCCAGGCGGAAACGGGCGCGCAGGCATTCTCAAAAGCCCTGCGTACAGCCGTTGAGAATATTGAGAATGCCTACAAGGATCCTGACAGCCTGTCTGGTGTCACCACTGGCCTGGCTGCACTGAATGACAAGATTGGCGGGCTGCATAACTCGGACCTCATGATCCTTGCCGGGCGACCGGCCATGGGGAAAACCGCGCTCGCCACCAATATCGCATTCAACGCCGCCAAACGCTATGCGGATGACCGCCTTGCCGGTATCCCACCGGAGAAATCCAAGGGCGCCGTTGTTTGCTTCTTCAGCCTCGAGATGTCAGCCGACCAGCTGGCCGCGCGTATCCTGTCGGACCGCGCCAACCTGGTTTATGACGGGCCGGAGCCGATCCAGTCGCACAAAATGCGGCAGGGTAGCCTGGACCAGCGCCAGTTCGAGGCCATCGCCCGAGCCGCCATTGAGCTTGAGGACGTGCCGCTGTTCATCGATGACACCCCTGCCCTCACCATCGCAGCCCTCCGGAACCGGGCCCGGCGCCTGAAGCGCCAGCATAACCTCGGGCTTGTGGTGGTCGATTACCTCCAGCTTCTGCGCGGATCGGGCAAAGGCACGGCCGCCGACAGCCGGGTACAGGAGATTTCCGAGATCACCCGGGGCCTGAAGGGCCTGGCGAAGGAACTGCATGTGCCGGTTCTGGCGCTGTCGCAGCTCAGCCGGGGTGTGGAGCAGCGCGAAAACAAGCGCCCGATGCTGTCCGACCTTCGGGAATCAGGCTCGATCGAGCAGGACGCGGATATGGTGATGTTTGTATTCCGGGAAGAATACTACAAGGAAAAGGAAGAGCCGTCCCAATCCGACCAGGAAAAGCACGTCCAGTGGCAGGCCGAGATGGAAAACCTGTACGGCAAGGCCGAATGTATTATCGGCAAGCAGCGTCACGGCCCTGTGGGCACCGTGCATCTGGCGTTCGAGAAAGATTGCACGCGCTTTACCGACCTTATCGAGGAAGATCACCTTCCCGAACGGTTCGACTAGCCTTACACAGATGTCAAAGAAAAAGGCGGGCCCGATGGTCCGCCTTTTTTGTTATCAGTCGCAGATAATCTCAGTGCTGGTGCCGTCTGAGCGTTCCACCACGATGGTGCCACCGTTTTTCTTGCAGCTAACGGTACCATCTTTGGTGTGAACGACAACGTCGCCGCCTCGGCCTTCAATCTCGATCTCGTCACCGCTAACACTGACCCGGTCACCGTCAGACGTCACGACAATATCGTATCGGTCGCTGTCACCGGATGTCAGTTTGGCACTGACAAAAGCCAGGACGGCTGCACCGCCGGCCAACGCAATAAAAAGCTGGTTTCTGGTCATAAGTTTTCCCTCGCTATTGGGTCGCCATTCTATTTTATTTAAGCGACTAAGGAAAATATGGCGAAAAGCGGTTGGAATTTCAACTGATGACTTGTGAAGAATGGCGGAGGCTGCCAGAAGCAGCCCCTTAAAAGCCCATCATGTTGCGATGCTCTTTGGGCACCCGAAGCACGAGCCCGTCGAGGTCAGCCGTGATTACCACCTGACATCCAAGCCGCGATGTGGCGCTGAGGCCCAAGGCGAGATCAAGCATTTCTTCTTCGTCGTCGCTGGCTTCAGGCAGCCGGTCAAAGTGGGCATCGTCCACAATCACATGGCAGGTTGAACAGGCCATGTTTCCTTCGCAGGCACCTTCCATGTCGATACCCAGTTCATGAGCGAGTTGAAGCACGGTCACACCTGGCTCTGTTTGAACCGACTTTTCTTCGCCTCCAGGCAGCAGGAATGTCACCGTTACCTTGCTCATGACTTCAGTCCCCCCATTTCCCTGACCGCACTGATCAGCGTCTCTGCCGCGAAATCAATTTCGTCATCGCCTGTGAACCGCCCGATCCCGATCCTGAGCGCCGATTTCGACAGCGCTTCTGTCCGACCAATGGCCTGCAGCACATAGGAAGGCCCGCTGACCGCTGATGCGCACGCAGCACCCGATGAGACCGCCAGCGACCGGATATTCGCGAGCAGCAGATCGCCGTCCAGACCGGGGAAGCTGAGATTCAGGTTGCCAGCCCAGCGCATTTCTTCATCTCCATTAACAAGAAGACTTGGTAATTCTTTGAATAATTTAGACTTAAAGCGGTTCATGATATGCGCCAACCGGTCTTTTTCCTGCGCCATTTCAGCCTTGCATATGGACGCGGCCGCACCCAGCCCGGCGACAAGCGCAGGCGCCTGGGTTCCGGAACGAATGCCGCCTTCCTGCCCGCCGCCGGACATCTGGGGTGTCAGGGCAGTCTGGCGACCCGACCGCTTGTAAAGCGCGCCGACGCCCTTCGGGCCGTAAATCTTGTGGCCGGAAATGCTCATCAGGTCGATGTTCATGGCGTTCACGTCGAGCGTAATCTTGCCAAAGCCCTGTGCTGCGTCCGTATGGAACAGTGCGCCCTTCGCCCGGCAGATGGCACCAATGTCAGCCATAGGCTGGATCACACCAATCTCGTTATTGACCGCCATCACCGATACGAGCGCTGTCTCGTCCGTCACGGCTTCCGCCAATTGGTCCAGGTCTATCAGACCGTTGGGGCGCACCGGTAGGTAGGTGACACGGTACCCTGCCCGCTCAACCGCCTTTGCGGCCTCCAGCACGCATTTGTGCTCGGTTACCACGGTCACCAGATGGGGCTTTTTCCTGCCCCAGACATCCATGATGCCGTTGAGCGCCAGATTGTTGGCTTCCGTCGCCCCAGAGGTGAAATAAATCTCGCCCGCATCAGCGCCGATCACCTCGGCTACCTGTTCGCGCGCGATATCCAGTGCAGCCTCAGCTTCCCAGCCAAATCGGTGGGTCGAGGAATGCGGGTTGCCAAATTTGCTGGTTAGATAAGGCATCATGGCGTCAAGCACCCGCTCATCCATTGGCGTGGTGGCCTGATAGTCCAGATAGATGGGTGTCGTCACCATAAAGCGGTGTCTCCCGCGTTTATCTTGCCCGTGTACGAGTATAAATGGATTTCCAGGCTGCGACAAAGGCGTCCACATCCTCTTCGGTGGTACGGTAGCCCAACGAGACCCGGATCGAGCATTCTGCCAATTCTGGGGCAAAGCCCATGGCCGTCAACACATGCGAAACCTTCACCTTGCCGCTTGAGCAGGCAGATCCGCTTGAGACGCAAATGCCGTTCAGGTCAAAGTGCATCACCTGCGTTTCGCCCTTCACGCCCGGCATGATCAGGCAACTGGTGTTGGCCAGTCGGTCTGCACCGCTGCCCACAACAATAGCGTCGTTGGCTGTGGCGCGAACTTCACTTTCAAGCTTGTCCCTGAGCGCGCGAATGCGGTCCATATCGCCAAGGCCCACCATGGCTTCCATGGCCGCCGTGCCAAAACCGGCAATGCCAGCGACATTTTCGGTCCCTGACCGGCGCGACAGTTCCTGACCGCCCCCTGGGATCAGAGATTTCAGCGGCGCTGTCGGCCCCAGCACAATGGCGCCCACGCCCTGCGGCCCGCCCAGCTTGTGGGCAGACAGGCTCAGGTAATCAACACCCAGTGCCTTGAAATCAAGCGGGATTTTACCTGCAGCCTGCACGGCGTCTGTAAACACCCGCGCGCCGAATTCTTTGGCCAGTGCGACGATTGCCGCCACATCCTGTATCGCGCCCATTTCATTGTTTGCCAGCATCACAGACACCAGTGCCGGCTTTTCCGCCTTCTCAAGCAGGCCGCGCAACGCTTCCATATCCACGACGCCCTGATCGGATGTGGGAATCACATATGTCGGAAGACCGCTTTCCTTTGCCGCTGCAAAAACGCAATCATGTTCGATCGCGGAAACCAGTATGGATGCTGCGCCGACACCCCGAATCACCGTGTTGGATGCTTCTGTACCGCCCGAGGTAAAAACCACATCCCGTGGCCGGGCATTCACAAGCGCTGCGACCTGCGCCCGCGCTTCCTCGACCCGCGCCCGGGCTCCGCGCCCCGCGGCATGGACAGACGACGGGTTACCCACCGACTGCATTACTGCTGTCATGGTGTCTATCACCGCGCTCCGGATCGGGCTCGTGGCGTTATAATCAAGGTAAACTAAGCGCTTCATAAGGCCATCACATAGGCCCTAACAAGGGCCTGATCAATTCTATTTTTCACCAAACGCATGAGATTGCTTGCGAATCGGTACCAAAACTCTATATACGGGGATCAGGATACATGATGGGTGCACGTGCCCAACAAGCCATCATTAACCATAAGATTTATAAAGATCGTCAATGCCCGAAATCATTTTCAGTGGACCAGCTGGTCGCCTCGAAGGCCGTTATCAACCTGGTAAAACCGATACTGCGCCCGTTGCGCTGATCCTACACCCGCATCCGCAGTATGGCGGTACGATGGATAATAAGGTTACTTATTATCTGTATCACGCCTTTGCACACCGTGGCTTTGCCACCCTTCGCTTCAATTTCCGCGGGGTTGGCCGCAGCCAGGGCGAATTCGACAATGGAACTGGTGAGCTTTCTGATGCAGCATCAGCGCTTGATTGGCTGCAGTCGATGAACGAGAATTCGACCGGCACCTGGATCGCAGGCTTCTCCTTCGGTGCCTGGATTGGCATGCAGCTTCTGATGCGCCGCCCGGAAATCAAGGGCTTCATCTCGGTGGCCCCACCGGCCAACCTATATGATTTCTCCTTCCTGGCGCCCTGCCCGTCCTCCGGCCTTATCATCCAGGCCGACCAGGATGACCTTGTGACGCCAATCTCGGTCCAGAAACTGGTCGAAAAGCTGAAGGCACAGAAGTCCATCACCATTCATCATGACAACATCAAGGGCGCCAACCACTTTTTTGAAAGTGAACTGAACCAGTTGATGACATCAGTGAACAATTATCTGAACAAGCGGCTTACCGCCGGCGATTAAGCCCGTTCAGACAGCTATTTTGGGGAACCGGCATAGTCACCTTCGGGTGGGAATGCCGGTTTTTCTTTGGGTATGCCGTAGCCGATATCGATATAGTCCAGCGACAGAATGCTGGACCGCGCCCTTTTGAACTCGTCTGAGAAGCCCAGCGGTGTATCTGGGTCAGGGGTTTCAGTCAGCCCCAGCTGAAATGTCACGGGGCCACTCTCAGATCGAACCGGGAAGCCCACACCACGAACCTCAACAGAGCGCCCATTCTGCAGTGTGATGCGACGCAACAGGTCTGCACCGCACGGATGGCCGCAAACCGGCGCCATGGCCCTGGCATAGAAATCTTTTTGCTCACCCTTGTAAACACCCAGAAAATCGCCCCCCACATGCAGGTCTGGAATGAAAGCATCAAGAGCTGTCCCCAGCAACCGAACGGTCGCCGTGGTTGGCCCATGCCACTCCAGCAGATAGAAATAGGGCGCAACTCTTGGCATATCCCTCAGCACGAAGGCCGAACGGTAGGGAATACCGCCAGCTTCATTGGCATGGCGCTGCCAATAGTCGATAAAATTCTGAAAGTCTGTTTTCGTCAGCAAGCCACGCTCCAGCCCCCTGCACTACAACCTTAAAGAATGATACAACTGACTAACGAAAAAATCGTTAACTAGCGCCGCAAGCGCCGACCCCGCGGCAGATGAACCACACCGCCCGGAGTTGGTGCTGAACAGCCTGTCGTGCTTGGCAAGCTAAGCGCCAGACCCCGTTCTGTGCGAGCAGCCAAAAAAGCGAAGGCTTCGGCTTCCAGCGCGTCACCGCGCCAGCCCAGCACCTCGACAGGGTCCACCAGCACCGGCATACGCCGTCTGAGACGCCGCATCAGGGTTGGGTTATGTCTGCCGCCACCAGCGACATACCAGGCCTCTGGCGGGCTTGGGAAATGGCTTTGAGCTGAAATGACCGATTCCACCACGAAGTTGGTGAGCGTCGCGGCCCCGTCTTCTGCTGACAAGCCACGCACGGTCTGGATGTTGAAGTCGTCTCTGTCCAGCGTTTTGGGCGGCGTTTCATCAAAATATGGTGAAGCCATCAGCCCCATGACAACTTCTTCGTGGCTCAAGCCCCGTGCCGCCAGATTACCGTCGGTATCAACCGGCTTTCCGGTATGGATTTCAGCCCAGTCATCCAGCATGGCATTACCCGGTCCGGTGTCGAACGCCATGATCTGCGGGTCTTCCCCATCAGTGCCAAATTTCACCCAGGTTACATTCGCGACACCACCGATATTCAAGATTGCCACCACATTGTGTCGCCGTGCCCGGGCCAGAAGCGCCGCGTGATAAAGCGGCACGAGTGGCGCGCCTTCACCGCCCGCTGCCACGTCAGCCGTGCGGAAATCATTGACCACCTTGATGCCCGTCAGGCCGGCAAGTCGGCCGCCGTCCCCCAGCTGCCAGGTCCAGCCGCGGTCTGGCCGGTGGGTCAGCGTCTGGCCGTGAAAGCCTATCAGGTCAATCTCTTCCGGCGTTTGCCCGGTAACCGCCAACAGCTCAAACACGGCTTCTGCGTGCCAATCAGCGAGGTCGTCATCCAGTTGTTTGATAGCTTCAGGTGGATTTTCCGGGCTTGCACACCCAGCTGCCAGGGAAAGACATTCTTTCACCTGCGCCCGCATCTCGGGGGTATATGGCAGTGTCAGCGATGGGCCCAGGCGTTCAATTCGAACGCCATCCGTATAGATCATGGCTGCGTCGATACCATCCATCGAAGTGCCGCTCATCAGGCCGATGACACATTTGATATCGCCTGCTTCACCCAAAACTGACATAAAACACCTGTCTCCTACGCTTTTGCACCCGCTTGGGGCTTTGCCTTACCGCCACCGTATGCTACATCAGCCCGCTCTTAAATAATTTTATTCGCACGACATCATCTATTTGGACCAGATCAATGACCAACTTGAAATCGGAATTTCTGCAAGTCCTGACCGAACGGGACTTTATCCACCAGGCGACTGACCTGGAGGCTTTGGACGCCAAAATGTCTGAAGGCCCGATTTCAGCGTATATCGGCTTCGACTGCACGGCCCGCAGCCTGCATGTCGGCAGCCTTGTCCAGATCATGATGCTGCGCTGGCTGCAGAAGACCGGCCACAAGCCGATTGTCCTGATGGGCGGCGGCACATCCAAAATCGGCGACCCGTCGGGCCGCGACGAAAGCCGTCAGCTGATGACCGATGAGATCATCGAGGACAATATGGCGGGCATTCGCACTATCTTCGATCAGCTGCTGACGTTCGGCGACGATGCCAGCGACGCTGTGATGGTCAATAACGGCGAATGGCTGGATGACCTGCGTTACATCCCGTTCCTGCGCGAAATCGGCCCGCACTTCACCATCAACCGCATGATGACGTTTGACAGTGTGAAACTCAGGCTTGAGCGCGAACAGCCGCTGACGTTTCTTGAGTTCAACTATATGATCCTGCAGGCCTACGACTTCATGGAGCTTGCCGGGCGCCACAACTGCGTGCTGCAGATGGGCGGGTCAGACCAGTGGGGCAATATCGTCAACGGCATGGAACTGGCGCGCCGCAAGGCAGGCAAGCATCTGTTCGGCCTGACAACACCGCTGATCACCACGGCTGACGGCAAGAAGATGGGCAAAACCGCGTCCGGTGCCATCTGGCTCAATGAAGAACAGCTGCCAGCTTACGATTTCTGGCAATTCTGGCGCAACACGCAGGACGCCGATGTAGGTCGGTTCCTGCGCCTGTTCACCGAAGTGCCGATGGACGAGATTCGTCGCCTGGAAGCGCTCGGCGGCTCAGAGATCAACGACGCCAAGGTGATCCTGGCCAATGAAGTGACCAAGCTTTGTCGTGGCGCCGATGCCGCGAAGGCTGCGGAAGCAACGGCACGGGAAACCTTCATCAAGGGAGGCGCAGGCGCTGACCTGCCAACTGTAAGCATCCCCGCCGCAGCACTGCAGGCCGGCTTCAATGTGGTTGACCTGTTTATCGAAGCGGGCCTCGGTGCCTCCAAAAGCGAAGTACGCCGACTGATCAAACAGGGCGGTGCCAAGCTGAACGACGCCAAGGTCGAAAGCGAAGACCTCGTCGTTTTGGCGGATGCCCTGAATGACGGTCAGATCAAGCTTTCGGCCGGCAAGAAGCGTCACGCGCTGGTGAAGGCCGAGTAACGCCTGTCTTTACAAACTGATCGATGAAGGCCTCTGTGGAAGCACAGGGGCCTTTTTCATGGCGTAGAACAAGACCATTCAAGAGGCTGGCTTGTCTTCGTCTTTCGGCTCATCCGAGGGGTCTTCCGCCGGTTCTGGTGTCGGCTCGGCTTTTGGCGCAGTGCCACCATCGGCACCAGGCTGCGGTTCCGTGCCGTCAGGGCCAACGGAATCACCGGGATCAACGGGTGTAGTTTCAGGGCCCGGCTCCAGCTCCACATCGGCAATCTTGCCTTTCCGGCCTTCAAACAACAGGCGCAGAAATCCAGGTGCCAGGCCCGAGACCGGATTGATGGTGAACTCAGGATTTTCCAGCTGGCCTTTCACGCGGTAGGATACGCCAAACACGCCCTTGCCTTCGCCGCCGGTCAGGAGCGCGCCCAAAATGGGGATCTTGCCCAGAAGAGAGTTCAAGCCATAAGCCGGTACAAAGACGCCGTTTACATTGATCTTGTCTTCACGGGCCGATATCTGCCCTTCCATGGTCATGCCCAGCGTCGGGCCATTGGCCTTCAGGCCAGACAGGTCAAGCAGGCTGTTGGTGTAATCGAAAGGGACGTCAATCTTGTCGAGCGAAACCGGGCCATCCGATAGATAGTCGTTAAGGCCGCTCACGACGCCTTCTTTGACCCCGGGGCCGAGGTTCTCCTGCGAGACCATCAGGCTGTCGCGCACTTTTGCCTCGCCTTCCATATGCAGCCGATCGCCCCACCCTGACGTCAGGCCTGACATATTCAGGCTGCCATCCCTCAGGTGTGCAAACAGGCCTAGCCCCCGCAGGATATGGCCCGCATCCGGGCTGGTAAGCGAAATGGCCTGCCCAGCCGGGTCATCTGTTTCGCCGACTGTCATGACGACCTGCTTCTCGGTTCCGGGGACAAAGCCGGTGAAGCTCAGTGTTTTGGGCTCCCCTTCCTTGAAGCGGGTCTCCAAGGAGGCCTTTTCCAGGGCCTCGCCATTCAGCAACAACAATCGGTCAGCCAAAAGCTTGATGTCGACATCATCGCCTTTTTGCTCAGCCTCATTGGCTGCTGCCGTTGGCGTTGCAGGCGCATCATCCAGTTCCCGCAGGTAAACACCGGCATCGAACGTTGCGGCCACAATGTTCACCTTGGTCGGCTTCCCCGCGCGCTGCACCACAGTGCCCGCCAACTGATGATTACCCATCTGGCGAATAGTAAAATCACCATCCAGCCGTCCGCTTTCGCGGCTACCCCAGTCGAATGAGGCAACCAGATCCACGTTTTCGCCCTGCACGACAAGCGGGCTCAGGGAGGTCCCCTCGTCCCGAAGCACCAGTGTGCCCGTTACCATCGCAGGGCTGGACACCGGCTTGCGCCAGGCAAGCTGGGATGCCTTCAGAACCGCGTCGGTCGTATCGGCGGTGAAATAGCCACGACTGAATTTGAAATTGCGGCCAATGAAGGTGGCTTCACCCACGGCCTTGCCCTCGAGAAAGTCAGAAATATCGACGCCAAAAGCCTGGATATCCGTCTCGTCGAATTCGCCAACCAATACCACTTCCGTGGTTTCTGCCTCAGGATTGTCGCGACCGGCTGCGAAATCCTCGCGCCAATACAGGCTTACTGGTACCCCGTTCAAGCGGGCATCCCCGGCGAGCGACAGCCGGTCACCGTCCAGTTGCAGGATCATCGAACCCTCCCGCAGGCCTTCACCGCCCAGGAGATCCGTGACGGATGTGCCCCTCAGCTGCGCTTCCACACGGTAATCGACATCTTCCTTCGGCACGCCCTTGATAAGAGGCACAGTGATCGCGACATCAACATTTGCCGTACCGTCAAGCCGCGTGGGGTCGAAATCGATCTTCTGGGGTACATTCAGCGGATCATAAGCAATCAGGTCCATGATGGTTGGCACAGGCCCCGTCAGCTTGACATTGAACTCTCCCGTGCCCTGCCCCGGCATGTGAATGTCATACATATGGGCCGTCGATCCGCCAATTGGCATGCCCAGGACCGAGCCCGCTGTTATCTCGATGTCGAATTCTTCACGCGTCAGTCGCCCATGACCGATTGCATTTTCAATGGGGGGCATTTCACGCAGGTACTTGGTGTCAATACCGTCGAATTCAAAATCCAGTTGGATGGCGCTGCCTTTTGCGAAGGCACCACCGGTGGTCGGCGACCAGTCCACATGGAAACTGACATTTCGAGCAGTTCCCTGGATCATATTCTCATCCACCCAGACCCGCGCGCCCCTTGGCGTACCGTCAGGATAGGTGGCAACTGGCCAATAGCTTTTAATTTCGGGAATGGTTGCGGCATCTGTCTGCAGCATCAGCTTCACGCTGGGCTCATCCAGTTCCTCAAACCACTGAAAGACGCCGCTACCCGTAACAAGCCGCGCGCCGGCTTGCACTTCCAGCTCCTCAATCACAACCATGTCTTCCGACGCAACATAGTAGCCGTCGATGGACCCGAATGTGACAGGCGCGGCTTCGGGGAAACGCACCGGATGGCTGACAAAGCCTTCATCAATGCCCACATGGAAGCGCGCGGACCGAAGGCCCACGTTTGACGCCAACTCAAAATCCAGCCCCAAAGTTACCGGGAAATCGAGGTAAGTAACCACCTCAGGCATATTGGCCTGGAAGCTCAAATCACTTGGGTTCATCTGGCTGAACGCCACGGAGACTGTAAGCTCACCTACTTCCGGCTCGGCTTCACCCTGCAGCTGCAGCTGGACAGGCCGGTTCCCAAGCATAACGTCGGCAAGGGCGGCCAGGGACAGCAAATCACCGTCGGCATTCAGCTCGAGCCGCGGCACGGCAAAACGGGCATTCTGGAACTCGTCCCCGCGCACAATTTCAATCACCGAACTGGTCAACAGGATATTGTCCAGGTCGGGCGCCTGGTTGGTCAGGCGTTTTGCGAAACGGCTAAAAGCTTCTGTCACAGGCCGGAATACGGCGGGTTTTGGCAGGCCGCTGTCGCCGAACAGGTCTGAAAACCCGCTACTGCCCGTGGCATCCGAAAAGCCTGCCAAATCTGTCACCAGGACATTTGGTGCGTCCAACTCAACGGATGACAGGCCAATGTCCCCGAGGATGCTGGAAAAGGCGACACCCACACGCGCGCGCGGCACCCGGGCAGTCAGGCGGTCGGCCCGGTCCGTCAGGCGCAGGTTGGTGATGGAAATCCAGGGCCTGACGCTGCGCCAATCCCAGCCAATTTCGGTTTGATCGAATTCAATTTTCCAGCCTGGCAGGATCCCTTCCGCCTGGCCGATTATCTCGTCTCGGGCAAAGCCCATATCAATCGGCGCAAACAGCAGGCGCGCAAACAAAAGGCACGCCAGCAACACTGCTGCTGTCGCAACCCACACCCCCGTTCTGACCATAATGCCCAGAGACTTTTTCAAAGATGACGTCCGATCGCCTTAATTGCCCTTGATTTGACTAGGCAAGGTATGAACACTCGTGTCTGTCCGCAAATAAAAACTCAGAAAGTTGATCCTTCTGTATGTCACATTCGACACATACACTACCGAAAGCTTATCATAAGGAAAAAGCAGACGAAATTTGGGCAGCTGTAGCCGAAAGTGATTCTGCCCTCAAGGGCAATGAATCTGCACGGGCGCTGGCAGATGCGCTTTTCGGGCACAGTAACTTTCTGGCGGGCATTGCCAGGCGTCAGCCCGCGCTTGCCGCTGCATATCTGCAGGGCGATCCGGACACCCATTTTGAGGCCATCCTCGCGTCCCTGACTGCGCCCCGCCCTGATGGTGAAAAGACTCCGGACCTGATGGCCTTCCTGCGTGAACAGAAAAGCGCCACAGCATTCCTGACTGCCGCCGCCGACGTTGCTGGCTGGTGGAGCTTAGAGGACGTCACGACGGCCCTCAGCCGTTTTGCTGATGCGGCGCTCGAGCTGGCGCTCGCGCACCTGTTGCACGCCAGCATGAAAGCCGGCGAACTGGCGTGGCCGAACGGTGAGGAAGAAGCCGTCAGTCCGGCTCTTGCGGCCTCGTGCGGCTATTTCATTCTCGGCATGGGCAAATTGGGGGCTTATGAGCTCAATTATTCCTCGGATATCGACCTGATCGCCCTCTATGACACCGACCGTGTGCGCTACACCGGGACCAAAACCGTCAAGCAGTGCTTCATCCGCCTGACCCAGGAACTGATGAAGATCATGGAAACCCGGACCATGCACGGCTATGTGTTCCGCACCGACCTGCGCTTGAGGCCCGACCCTGGCGCCACCCCTGTAGCCCTGGCCGTTGAAGCCGCCGAAACATATTATCATTCCATGGCCGTGAACTGGGAACGGTCTGCCATGATCAAGGCCCGCGTGGTGGCCGGCGACCAGACAGCCGGAAAAGCCTATCTTGAGACCATGGCGCGCTGGATCTGGCGCAAGAATATGGATTTCGCGGCCCTCAATGATATTGCCGCCATCAAAAACCAGATCAACCGTCACTATGGCCAAACCCAGACCGCCTTCAAGGGATACAATGTCAAACTGGGCTATGGCGGCATCCGGGAGATAGAATTCTTCACGCAAATCAACCAGTTACTACATGCAGGCCGGCACCCGGCGCTCAGGCTTAGGGGCACGCTGGACGCCCTTGACATGCTGGCAATGGACCAGATTATCGACGGCAAGATCCACAAGACGCTTTCGAAGGGCTACCGCTTCCTGCGCACGTTAGAGCACCGCATTCAGATGATGAATGACGAGCAAACCCACGATATCCCGGACGACGATGACCGGTTCGCTTGCCTGGTATCCTTTATGGGGTATGCGGATGAAGCCAGCTTCAAGGAAGCTGTTACCTGCCACACCAAGCCGATCAGCCAGATTTATGAAGACTTGCTGCCCGAAGACGACACAGCCAAAAATGACGGCTATTCCGAAGGCGACCTGCCGGCCACGCTCGCGAAGCTCGGCTTTGAAGACCCGGACAATTCTGCCGCAGTGATCGATGGCTGGCGCCGGGGGCGTCACAGGGCGCTTCGAACGGAACGCGCCAGAGGCTTGCTTGAACAGATATTGCCTGGCCTTCTGGAAGCCTTTTCAGGCACGGAAAACGCTGGCAGCGCCCTCACCCGATTTGACAGGTTCATATCGCAACTGCCTGGCGGCGTTCAACTTTTCTCCCTTCTTCAGTCCAACCCTTCGCTGTTCCAGTTGCTGGCACATGTCATGGGGCTCGCGCCCGCTCTCGCTGAAACACTCGGGAAAAAACCCGACCTCTGGGACGCAGTATTAGAACCTGGCTTCTATGCGCCGCTTGAAAGCGAAGAGGACCTCAGGGAAAAGCTTGAAGAACTGCTGGATAGTGCCCGCGACTATCAGGATATCCTGGATATCGTCCGACGGTTTGTGGCCGAACACCGCTTCCGCATTGGCGTCCAGTTGCTGGAATCGCTTGCCAGCGTTGAAGAATGCGGTGAAGCCCACACGCGGCTTGCTGATGTAACCTTGAAAGCCCTGACAAAACGCGTCGAGGATGAGTTCGCCACAAAGCATGGTCGCTTCGAAGGCGGCGGTATTTCAATTGTGGCCATGGGAAAATATGGCGGCGGCGAGCTGACACACACATCCGATCTGGACATCGTCTTCCTTTATCATGTGCCGGATATGGACAGTCTGTCGGACGGGCCTAAGCCCTTGATGCCAAGCCAATATTTTTCCCGCCTTGGCCAACATATCATCACGGCCATCACGGCACTGACGCCCGAAGGCCGGCTTTATGAGGTCGATACCCGCCTCAGGCCGTCTGGCAGCCAGGGCCCGCTTGTTGTGACGCTCAAGACCTTTGCTGACTATTATACGGAAGCGGCATGGGCATGGGAACATATGGCGCTGACCCGTGCGCGCGTGATCCTGGCGCCGGACAGCATTCGCGAGCCCCTCATCAGCACCATCATTTCGGTGCTGACTGCCTCACGGGACGGTGACGCGCTGCTGCGGGCCGTTCATGACATGCGCGGCAAGCTGTTCGCGCAGTTCGGCACCGACAATCCGTGGGCCATCAAGCACGCGCGGGGCGGGCTCGTGGATATGGAATTCATCTGCCAGTATCTGATGCTTCGGGAAGGCAACAGGGCAAAGGATATCTTCCACCCACAACTGGACGAAAGCATCAGTCGGCTTGCTGCCGCCGGGGCCCTGACCGAGGAACAGGCCGCAACCCTCCATGGAGGACACGAATACATGCAACAGGTGCAAAGCTTGCTGCGCCTTTGCCTGGGCGGCAGTCCGGCTTACGACAGCGCCATCCCAAAGGCGCTTCGGTCCACATTATGCCGGGCCACGGGGAAGGCAACTTTCAACGATCTTCGGGCAGACCTTGTCCGTAAACAATCAGACATATACAGCTTGTTCCAAACTGTGATAGAGGAACCGGCGAATGCCTTACCGACTGCAGAAGACGCATAATCTGCAGCAAAAGAGATAACCGGAGGACATGACGTGAGCATTGACGTTGGAGATAAAGCCCCTGCCTTTACCCTGCCCGCCGATGGCGGCGAAACGCTGTCGCTCAGCGACTTCAAGGGCAAAAAAGTGGTTCTGTATTTCTACCCCAAGGACAGTACCCCTGGCTGCACCACCGAAGCCAAGGATTTCACGTCACTGATCGGTGAATTTGAGGCCGCTGGCGCCGTTGTGCTGGGCATGTCCAAGGACAGCGTCAAGCGACACGATAACTTCATCGCCAAGCAGGAACTGAAAGTACGCCTCTTGTCCGATGAAGACGGTAAAACCATTGAAGACTACGGCGTTTGGGTGCAGAAGAAGCTCTATGGCCGTGAATATATGGGCATTGAGCGCGCCACCTTCCTGATTGACGGTGAAGGCACCGTACGCGAGGTCTGGCACAAGGTGAAGGTCAAAGGGCACGCCGAGGCGGTCCTTGACGCTGTCAAAGGGCTATAGTCTGATCCATGACCGCAGAATGGAAAAATATCAGCGAAGCTGCCGTGGCTGTCCTCAACACCGGGCGCCCGCGCGAGAAAGCTGAAATGGCCCGTCTGGCGGCTGCCAAATGGCGCGGTGGCACGCTGGAGCTTGACTTCACTGTCCAGCCGCCGCTCCGCCCCGAAAGGCCAGAAAAGCCGGTCCTGATGATGCCCGCGGATATGCCAAAGCGTCGCAAAGGCGGCACAGAGGGCAACCGCCGCGCCCTTCTGCATGCCATCGCACACATCGAACTGAATGCCATTGATCTGGCGTTTGATCTGGTCGCCCGCTTTGGCGACCTGATGCCAAAAGGCTTCACCGATGACTGGGTACAGGTTGGGGATGACGAAGCCCGTCATTTTTCCCTTTTGCAGGCGCGCCTGAAGGCACTGGACTGCTATTATGGCGATCTGCCTGCCCATGACGGTCTTTGGCAGTCCGCGATGGACACCAAAGACAGCCTGCCTGCCCGGCTGGCCATTGTGCCCATGGTGCTCGAGGCCCGCGGCCTGGACGTCACGCCCAAGATGATCGAGCAGTTCAAGAAAGCCGGAGACGTCACGTCCGCTGATGTGCTGCAAACCATCTATGAAGAAGAAATCGGCCACGTCAGTGCCGGAACCCGGTGGTTCAAGCATCTGGCCAAACAAGGCGGGCTGGACGACAAGGTCTGGTTCCAGGAACTGGTGGGCGAATATTTCAAAGGCTCCCTCAAGCCGCCTTTCAACAAGCCTGCCCGCAACCGTGCCGGCCTGCCCTGCTCCTTCTATGAGCCCCTTGCGGAGCTGCTTGCAGACGGACAATAGGCTTGACCATTCGGCCGAAATTCGGTGGAATGGCAAAAAACTACTATAAATTATAACTTTATTAGCTTGATGCATGCCTATATAGAGGAATGACTTCGAGCAGGGACCAACAGGGTGAGGACGCGCATTGCGTGGATGGTAGTTGAGTAACGATCTGACTTTATTAGAGAAATTCCAGATCTTCCGGCAAAGATATTTTCCGGAGCGCCAGCTGTTTTTGCGCAGCGAAGGCCGCGTTCGCTTTGTTACCATTGGCAGCTACACCCAAATGGTGGCTGCAACTGCCCTTTCAAGCGCCCTGATTTGGGGCAGCGTGACATCCTATCACTATCTTACCCGTGACCAGGTGCTTGAAGCCAAGAACCGCACCATTACGACCATGTCAGCGCAGTATGAATCGCTGTCCAACGACTTTTCGGCGCTTGAAATGGAAGTGGAGCGTAAAGCGGAACAGCTTGAGACACGTCAGCAGTTTCTTGAAGAAGTTGTTGGTGTTGAAAAAGCGAGTACGGCAGCACCGGCCCAGGACGATGCAGAAGAGATCGCTGCACAAAATCCAGAGCGGACGTCTTTCAACAGCGACAGTAAACCGGGTTTCTTCGCGGAAATCCTTGGTGCCGGTACGGCACAGGCCGCGATCCTGTCCAATAACGACCGGCGCAAGAACCTGCTTTCCAGACTCCAGCAGATGGAAGCGCGCCAGCAACAACTGGCCAACGCGCTTCTGAATGACGCCCAAGCCCAGATTGCCAGAATCGACAGTATTCTGGAGCCAACAAAGCTTAACAATACCAAGCTTCTTGAAAAAGCCGAAGCCATGGCGTCTGCCGTGGGCGGCCCCTTTGTTCCGGAACAGGACTTCCAGCCTGTTTTCCACGAAAATGATCAGGACACTTTCCTTCGCCTGATTAACACCCGTCAACGCCTTGAGATGGTCACATTGGTACTCAATAGTGTCCCTGTCGGCGAACCTGCGGATAAATATTATCTTTCCAGCAAGTTCGGTCGACGCAAGGACCCGCTGAAGAAAACCTGGGCGAGGCATTCAGGCCTTGATCTGGCAGGATGGCCCGGAACGGCTATCAACGCTACGGCCCCAGGTACAGTTGTCCATGCCGGCTGGTATGGCCCTTACGGGAATATGGTCGAAATCGATCATGGCAACGGCTTCAGGACACGCTATGGCCACATGCGCCAGGTTCGGGTCAAAAAGGGAGACGAGGTAATATTGGGACAACGCGTGGGAGACATGGGCAAGACAGGACGGGCGACTGACACGCACGTTCACTATGAAGTCTGGTTCGACGGAGAAGTACGCGACCCAATGCCTTTTATGAAAGCAGCAAACGATGTTCTCGAAATCCAAGGAAGAAATGAAGAAACCAGTCAGCAATAACACGCCAGCGCCCCGCTCGGGTGCAGCGACCACCCCTTCCCTCATCGCATCAGACGTTCAGATTGAAGGCAATGTCCGTACAAACGGCGAACTGCAGCTTGACGGCAGCATCACGGGCGACGTGTCCTGTGGCGGTCTTGTCATGGGCGAGAGCGGCGCTGTAAAAGGCACCATCTCAGCCGATAATGTGACTGTCCGCGGTACCGTCAAAGGCGAAATTCGCGCCCGCTCGGTACGCCTTGAAAAGAGCGCTATTGTTGAAGGCGATGTGGTTCACGAAAGCCTGTCTGTTGAAGCCGGCGCCAAACTGACCGGCCGGTTCGCGCATTCGTCGAACCCGACCGAAGGGAAGGCAGCCCCGATGGCTTCTGCGGCAGCCCCAAAGAAGGATGAAACGGCGGAAACGCCATCCTTCGTCAAGGCAAAACCAGCTGCCGAATAAGCACACTGGTATCAGGCAATAAAAAAGGCGCCCTTCGAGGCGCCTTTTTCATGTTCAGGTGGCAAAGCCTTAGTCGATATCCGCGACTTCGGTGTCTGTGCCGTGTACCCGCGCCGCAAGCGCCGCCGCCATGAAGCGGTCAAGGTCACCGTCCAGCACCTTGTCTGGCTGGCCGGATTCTTCGCCGGTGCGCAAATCCTTCACCATCTGATACGGCTGCATCACATAGGAACGGATCTGGTGGCCCCAACCGATTTCGGTCTTGGTGGCATTGACCGCATTGGCTTCTTCTTCCCGGCGCCGAAGCTCGGCCTCATAAAGCCGCGCCTTCAGCATGCTCATCGCCGCCGCACGATTTTTGTGCTGGGACCGTTCGGCCTGGCACTGTACCACGATGCCGGACGGCTGGTGGGTAATCCGCACCGCACTATCGGTCGTGTTCACGTGCTGGCCGCCCGCGCCCGACGCCCGGTAGGTATCCACCTTCAGGTCGCCTTCGTTGATATCGATCTCGATGCTGTCGTCGATCACCGGATAAACCCAGACAGACGCAAAGCTGGTGTGCCTGCGCGCGTTGCTGTCATAGGGTGAAATCCGCACCAGCCGATGGACACCGGATTCGGTCTTCAGCCAGCCATAGGCGTCCTCGCCCTTGATCTGCAGCGTGGCGGATTTGATGCCCGCCTCTTCGCCCGGCATATACTGGACGGTTTCCACTTTGAAGCCGCGCTTCTCGGCCCAGCGCATATACATGCGGTGCAGCATGGACGCCCAGTCCTGGCTTTCCGTACCGCCAGCGCCTGAGTGGATTTCAACGTAGGTATCGTTACCGTCCGCTTCGCCCGACAACAGCGCCTTCAGCTCAGCGTCCTTGGCTTTTTCAGCCAGGCCCTTGATCTGCTCTTCCGCTTCCGATTCCATGTCCGCATCGCCTTCCATTTCGGCGAGCTCAAGAATCTCCAGCGTGTCAGAAAGGTCGGTTTCGATTTCCTGCACGGCCTTGATGGCGTCATCGAGCTTGGTACGCTCGCGCATCAGTTTCTGTGCATTCTGGGGATCATTCCAAAGATCAGGGTCTTCGGCTAATGCATTCAGCTCTTCCAGCCTGAGTAAAGCCCGATCCCAGTCAAAGATGCCTCCTCAGCAGTGCCATTGACTGCTGGAGTTGGTCGACGGTTGCCTGAGCTTCCGCGCGCATAAACACTTCCTTCGTTACTTAAGTCATCCCGGGCGAACCAGGGATCAATAGATACCGCCGGTGCCCTTGCGAATTGTGCTTTTGGTTTTACCGTTTTCAAGCGAGCCGTCAAGTACTGCATATTGCCCGACACGGGGTTCGGTCCCTGGCTTGAAGGCCTCCAATATCACATCCTCATCGCCCATCGTAGCTGGCTGGCCGGTTTTGGCGTCGATCCGCACAAGGCGGATACCGGACGGCATCCGGAACGGCACACCTGGTTCGCCCTTGAGCGCGTCACGCATGAAATCCCGGAATATGGGCACAGCGACGCTTGAGCCTTCTTCAAAGCGCCCAAGCGACCGTGGGCGGTCAAAACCGGTGAACACGCCAACGGCAAGGTCAGCCGAAAACCCGACAAACCAGGCGTCTGTGGCATCGTTGGTGGTGCCTGTTTTACCGGCAAGCGGCTTACCCAGCACACGAATCTTACGCCCAGTCCCGTTCTGCACAACGCCCTCAAGCATTGAAACCATCTGGTAAGCGGTCAACGGATCAAGGATTTGCTCACGGTCATCCGGGATCTCCGGTTCGTTGGTGGTCCGCTCCCACTGAATGGTACATTCCACGCACTGGCGTTCATCATGCTTATAGATTGTACGGCCGCGACGATCCTGTATCCGGTCAATCAGCGACGGTTTGATTTGCTTGCCGCCGTTCACCAGCATGCTGTAAGCGCCCGTCAGCTCCAGAAGCGTCACTTCGGATGCGCCAAGTGATGATGCAAGCGTCGGCTCCATATTTTCGCCGATACCGAATTTGTCCGCATACTTGAGAACCGTTGGCATCCCAAGGTGTTGAGCCAGTCGGATCGTCATCAGGTTCTTGGATCTTTCCAGGCCGAACCGGAGAGTGCTGGGGCCGTAGAACTTGTTGGAACTGTTCCGCGGTTTCCATTTGCCCTGCCCGTCGCCCTGGTCAATCACGAACGGTGCATCGAGCACAAGGCTGGCCGGCGTGAAGCCTTTATCGAGGGCCGCAGCATAAACAAACGGCTTGAAGGCCGAGCCCGGCTGGCGTTCGGCCTGCACGGCGCGGTTATATTGGCTGGCGTCATAATCGAAGCCACCCACCATCGCGAGTACGCGGCCCGTATGGGGGTCCATGGCCACCAGTGCGCCTTCAATTGCCGGTATCTGGCGGAGCGCAAAAGGCGCAACATCGCCAACCGGCTGGCCGTCTTCGCGGAAGAAGCTGGTGAGCGCCACAGCGTCGCCTTTGATTTTCTCCACGGCGATTACATTGCCGACTGACAGCACCTGTGCCGGGTCCTTGACGCTAGGCCCCAGGGTTTCGCCTTCGCGCCAGGCGCGCGCCCATTTGATTTCCTCAAACGGAATAAAGCCGTAGCTGCCGTCTTTGAGGCCAATCACGGCGCCGTCGGCGCGGACTTCCTGTACCGCAGCCAGCTGCCATTCGGCATACCCAAGCGGACGGTTGATTTCCTTGAGCGCGTCGACCCAGCCATTGCTGATGACAATATTGCTGATTGGCCCGCGCCAGCCGTGACGGCGGTCATAGGCCACAAGACCATCCCGCAGTGTGCGTTCCGCAATTGCCTGCAGGCGCGGCTCCAGCGATGTGCGGACCGACAGACCGCCCTCATAAAGCTGTTTGGTGCCATACATGCGCCCGACCCGGCGGCGTACTTCTTCTTCAAAATGCGCGGCTTCAAAGCGGGCCTGATCGGTCTCGGTTGCCATCACAAGGTCTTCCCCGAGGGCCTCCTGATATTCTTCATCGGTGATGTACCCCAAGAGGTTCATCCGCGACAATACCCAGTTCCGCCTGCCAACAGCGCGTTCTTTATGGCGTATAGGATGGTAGTTGTGTGGTGCTTTCGGCAAAGCCGCCAGATAGGCCATCTGGGCGACTGTGAGCTCGTTCAGCGCCTTGTTGAAATAATTCTGTGCCGCAGCAGCAACGCCATATGACCTGTTCCCGAAGTTGATCTCGTTCAGATACAGTTCGAGGATATGGTCCTTTGAAAAGGCTCGTTCGATCCTGAGCGTCAGGATCATTTCCTTGATCTTGCGGTCCAGCTTCTGATCAAGCGTCAGCAGGAAGGTACGTGCCACCTGCTGTGTGATCGTGGAACCGCCCTGCAGCGGCCGCCCCTGGATAACATTCGCCACGTTGCGGATATTGCCGCGCACCATGCCCATGTAATCAAGGCCGTTATGCTCATAGAAGTTCTTGTCCTCTGCGGACAGGAAGGCGTGGATCAACTGGTCCGGTACGGCATTGATCGGCACAAACACCCGCGGCTTGCGGGCATATTCGGTCAGCAAGCTACCGTCGCCCGCATGAACGCGGGTAACTACGGCGGGCTCATACTGCGCCAGTTGGCGATAGTCCGGCAAATCGCGGCCATAATAGATGATAGCCCAGACAATCAGCACACCAACAGACACGGTCCCAACGGCACCCAAAATCAGGCCATACTTCAGCAGGCGCCGCCACAGCGGTTTCTTGACCTTCTGCGCCGTCTTCTGTTCGGCCTTGTCCGCCTTGTTCGTTCGATTTGTGTCAGTGTCAGCCATTGTATCTCAAACGCCTGTCAGCACAGGCAAAACGCATAAATTGTCCCATGCCATAGATGGCAACAGAATGTGTCGCAGTTAAGGCAATTAGCGGCCCAGCGCTACCATTTGTTCGAAATAGCGGTCAATCGCCCGGCGCACGGCCTTGGCGATACGGCGTTGGCCATCCCGGCTGTTCAGGAAACGGGCGTTCTGCTTGTTTGTCAGATAGCCGGCCTCCAGAAGCACTGACGGCACGTCAGGCGCCTTCAGCATGCCCAGGTTGGCAAAGCGGTGTGCCCGTCTCAGCATGGGCACATCGCGTTCCAGTTCAGACACCAGAATGGCGGCAAACTGCGCCGAGAAATTCATCGTCTCGCGCTGCGCCAGGTCAATCAGGATGGACGAAACTTCATCATCCGCCTGTTCAAGGTTCACGCCGGCGATCACGTCGGATTTGTTCTCGCGGGCCGCAAGGCGGGCCGCTTCCTTATCCGATGCGGTTTCCGAAAGATTATAGACACTGCCGCCCTTCACGTCAGGGCGGTTGATTGAATCCGCATGGATACTGATAAAGAGGTCCGCACCGTGGCGCCGTGCAATCCGGAAGCGTTCGCGCACAGGCCAGAAAATGTCACGGTCACGTGTCATGCGCACGTCATAGCGTCCGGTGCTGACAAGTTCGTCCCGCACTGCGCGGGCAATCGCCAGCACAATCACCTTTTCATGCACACCAATAACGCCAAGGTTCCCTGGGTCCGGCCCTCCATGGCCTGGATCAATCACGATAACCCGCTTACCAGTCACACTGCGGCGCGGGCTGACCACTTCGGGCGTGGCTTTGGCCACAATGACCGGGCGCGCCTTTTTACTGTCTTTCACGGCAACCAGGAACCGGTCGCGCGATGTTGTTTCAAGATCAAGCACCAGCCTGTGGCCGTATCCGCCCCTTGGCGGCAGATGGAAAGAGCTTTTGATTACAGCAGGGTCCTTGAGGTCCAGGACAATCCGGTAGATGCCAGGGGAAAACAGCCCGTGACGAAATCCATCAACCGCCCCGGATGCCTTGACACTGTCGCTCGCGCGCCAATCGGCTTCCGGCAGGTCGATGACCACCCGGTAGGGGTCTGCCAGCAGGAAGATACTGGGCTCCGCTTTTTCGGACACATCCAGCACAAAACGGGTCACATTGCCGTTCTGACCAAAACGGATGCCTGAAATATCGATATCTTTTGCAAAGAGAGCACCGCTTCCACCAAGCAGGATGCCCAGGCTCAGAAACAGTAACTGTAGGCTACGCAAAACCACACTCTTCCCCGAAAAACAGCTCAAATTACAGTGACTATGCCCACCATAGTATGAATAACGGCTTAATCGCTCAAGAGAAACAAATCCCAACGCTCACTCTCTGCTTATACAGTTTTATTGCCGAGATGGAACAATTTCGATTGTAAAGCATGCCCGCTTTCACTATTTTACCCATGCGAGTTTATCGATCGGCCGTATGTTTGCGGCAGGTCGCGGCCTTGAAGGGACGCTCTCGCGGTCTCACTCTTGATAGAGATCGCCATCGAACCCAAGGCCAAACAAGGACATGAACCGGCAATGGCCAAGCGGCTTTGCGCATCGAAAATACAAATTTCACGTCGTGCACCATTGAGTGAACGGCGGCGTTTTGCTTTGGTCGACACCTGTCCGGGGACTGCCTACTCCACTCCTAAAGTAAAATCATACCCATTGGACCCTGCCTGCGCCCCCCTTCTTAAAGAGGGCGTGCCTGCGCGGCAGCCAGTCCGGAGAACAATTATATGTCGACAAGAATGCTTATCGACGCGCGTCACCCAGAGGAGACACGCGTTACAGTTATTAAAGGTAGCCGCGTAGAGGAATTTGACTACGAATCAGCAACGAGACGTCAACTTAAAGGGAATATCTATCTTGCACGCGTAACCCGCGTGGAGCCTTCCCTGCAGGCGGCTTTTGTTGAATATGGCGGCAACCGCCATGGCTTCCTGGCTTTCAGTGAAATCCACCCAGACTATTATCAGATCCCGGTCGAAGACCGCGAGCAGATCCTGGCCGAAGAAACGCAAGCTGTTGCGGAACATGGGGACCCGGATGATCTTGACGCGTCTGGCAAAGACGGTGACGCCAACGAAGACGAAACCGAAATCCAGCATGGCGATGATGAGGAAAAAGACGCTGAGATCGAAGAAGCCGCGGCGCGCCGTCGTGGCCTGAAAGCGCTCAAGCGCAAATACAACATTCAGGAAGTGATCAAGCGCCGCCAGGTGCTCCTCGTTCAGGTTGTGAAAGAGGAGCGTGGCAACAAGGGTGCAGCCCTGACCACCTACCTGTCGCTGGCTGGCCGTTACTGCGTGTTGATGCCGAATTCGACCCACTCTGGCGGCATCAGCCGCAAGATCTCCTCTGCCACCGACCGCAAGCGTCTGAAAAAGATGATTTCGGACCTGGAAGTGCCTGAGGAAATGGGCCTGATCGTCCGCACAGCGGGTATGAAGCGGACCAAAACCGAGATCAAGCGCGACTATGAATATATGATGCGCCTGTGGAACGGTATCCGCGAGAAGACACTCGAATCAGTTGCCCCTACCCTCGTGTATGAGGAAGGCAACCTGATCAAACGTACCATCCGTGATCTCTACACCCGCGAGGTGGACGAGATTCTGGTGGAAGGCGAAGAAGGCTACCGCGCGGCCAAGGACTTCATGAAGCTCCTGATGCCAAGCCACGCCAAGAAGGTTCAGCACTATAAGGACCACATTCCGCTGTTTCACCGCTATCAGGTGGAAAACCACCTCGAGGCCATGTTCCAGCCAGTGGTGCAGCTGAAGTCCGGCGGCTATATCGTGATCAACCCGACAGAGGCGTTGATTTCCATCGACGTCAACTCCGGCCGGTCAACGCGTGAGCATAATATCGAAGAAACCGCCCTCAAGACCAACCTTGAAGCGTCAGAAGAAGTTGCCCGCCAGCTTCGCCTGCGCGACATGGCCGGCCTTGTTGTGATCGACTTCATCGATATGGAAGAGCGTAACAATAACCGCGCTGTCGAGCGTCGCATGAAAGACGTTCTGAAGGCTGATCGCGCGCGCATCCAGGTAGGCCGTATCTCAAGCTTCGGCCTGATGGAAATGTCGCGTCAGCGCCTGCGTCCGAACCTCCTTGAAGTCAGCATGGAAACATGCCCGCACTGTTCCGGTACCGGCATTGTGCGGTCTGTTGAATCGGCGTCTCTCATGGTTCTGCGCCAGCTTGAAGAAGAAGGCATCCGTGGCCGCAGCTCGCTTGTTCGCGTAACCGCAAGCCCGGAAGTATCCATCTACCTGCTGAACAAGAAGCGCAGCATGCTGACGGAACTGGAATCCCGCTATAACTTCACCATTGAAGTTACGGCGTCGCCATCCTTTGGCTCGTCCGAAACAGAAATCACCCGCGAAGCCATCACGCCAGGCGCCAAATCCGACGCCCCAGTGGAAGCTGCGGTGACCGCAGAGAGCCTTCTGGCTGCTGAGCCTGAAGTTCAGCAGGAAGCAGCTCGCCCTGCCCCAACCCACCATGACGACGAGAAGTCAGACGATGACAAGCCGCGCCGCAAGCGCCGTCGTCGCCGTCGCCGCCGCCGGGGTGAACGTGGCCAGGACGGCCAGGAAATGGACGCACAGGCGCAAAATAGTGACGGCAAGGACGAAGACGACCAGGCCGACGCAGAGCACTCAAACGACGACCAACAGGACGATAACCGCGATGGCAAACCACGCCGCCGCCGTGGCAGCCGTGGTGGCCGTCGTCGTCGGGGTCGCGATGACCGCCCAGCAGGCTCTGAGGGTGATGAAGCCCCAGTCGCTGCTGAAGGTGACGCACCTGCGCAGCCAGTTGCCGCCGAAGCCGTGACAGAAACTGCCGACGCCAAGACGGAAGAGAAGCCGAAACGCCGCACCCGTGCCCGCAAGAAAGTAGACGCTGATGCGCCTGCAGCCGATGCGGACGCCAAGCCGGACGCTGAAGCCGCGCCAGAGGCAGAAGAAAAGCCAAAGCGCCGCACCCGCGCCCGCAAGAAGGTTGACGCTGATGCGCCTGCCGCGGATGCCAAGCCGGAAGCTGAAGCCGCGCCAGAGACTGAGGAAAAGCCGAAGCGCCGCACCCGTGCCCGCAAGAAAGCAGACGCTGATGCGCCTGCCGCGGATGCCAAGCCGGAGGCCGAAGCCGCGCCAGAGACTGAGGAAAAGCCGAAGCGCCGCACCCGCGCCCGCAAGAAAGTAGACGCTGATGCGCCTGCAGCCGATGCTGACACCAAGCCGGTAGCAGAAGCTGCGCCAGAGGCGGAAGAAAAGCCGAAGCGTCGCACACGCAAGGCTGCGCCGAAGGCAGACGCAAAAGCTGAACCAAAAGCAAAAACCAAGGCTGACGCCAAAGCAGATGCTCCCGCCAAACCTGAAAAGGCGAAGCCTGCGGCGAAAGCCAAGCCTGCCCCAAAGCCTGAGGACAAGCCTGTACAGAAAATCTCTGTATCGTCCGACGGTAACGACCAGGCAGCAAGCCCAGTTCCTGCAGAGGACGACGGCGGTCCGAAACGTAAAGGTTGGTGGCAACGTACGTTCGGCTAAGCCTTGAAAGTTTAATCAAAGGCGGCGAGGTCACAGCTTCGCCGCCTTTGTTGTTTATACCACCAAGCGAATAGCCGGTAATCTCACGGCGTTGTCAGTGGATGTTCATTGACGATTAAGCCGCCACCCCATAGCGTGGGCGGAAACTTGGAGACAACTGTTGCGACGCTTCACAAAACTCTTTATCGCCCTTGCTGTTTTTCTGCTGGCTTTCCCCCTGTCGCCTGCCCGCGCGCAGTCAATCCTGAGGGACGCGGAAACAGAGGCCTTCCTCCATGAAGCGTCAGACCCCATCTTCCGGGCCGCCGGATTGACCCCCGCTTCGGTCCATATGTATTTGCTGCATGAAAATTCGATCAACGCCTTTGTCACAGGTGGACAGAATATCTTCATCCACTCCGGCCTGATTCTGGAGGCCGATGATGTGACGGAGTTTCTGGGCGTGATCGCACACGAGACATGCCACATTGCCTGTGGCCACCGGATCAGGACCGGCGAGGCTTACGCGAATGCGGGCACTACATCGATCCTGTCGATGGTGCTGGGGGCGGCTGCCATTCTGGCTGGTGGCGCGGACGCCGGCATGGGCATCATGATGGCCGGGCAATCCATGGCGCAGGGCCAGTTCCTGGCCTACAGCCGCGGTCAGGAAAGCGAAGCAGATCTGGCGGGCGCGCGCTACCTGGAGGAAGCCGGCATCTCCGGCGACGGCATGATTCGCTTCTTCGACAAGCTGCGCGATCAGGAAATCCTGGCCCAAGTGCGCCAGGACCCATATGTTCGGTCACACCCCCTCAACCGCACCCGTATCCTTCAACTGCAAGAAGCAGTTGAGAAGAATCCGCATTTCCAGGCAAAGGCTGACCCGGTTCTTGAGGAAAAATTCCAGCGCTTGAAGGCCAAACTGCTGGGCTACCTTTACCAGCCGCGCCAAACACTCAGAAAATATCCAACCAGCGACACCAGCATCGCCGCGCGCTATGCCCGCGTCTATGCCTACCACAAGTCGCTTGAGTGGGATCTGGCGCTTGCTGAAGCCCGGGCACTGGTGGAAGCGGAACCCAACAACCCATTCTTCTATGAAATCATGGGCCAGATTCTGTTTGAAAACGGTCGGGTGCGTGACAGCCTGCCCATCTTCCAAAAAGCGGTAGACCTAGCCCCCCATGAGCCATTGATTGCGACAGCCCTTGGCCAGGCCATGGTTTCCCTGGAAGACAAGGCCCTGATGGACCGCGCCATCCCGATTCTGGAGGCTGCCACCCGCGATGACCGCGGCAACAGCTTTGCCTGGTTCAATCTGGCGAAAGCCTACAGCTGGATGGGCCGCGACGCGGAAGCCAGCCTGGCAACAGCCGAACGTTTCTATTCAGGCGGCAACCCAATGATGGCTGTGATGCATGCCCAGCGGGCCATGGAAGGCTTCAAGACCGGCACGCCCGAGTGGCTGCGCGCGCAGGACATCCTGTATGTTTCAGAGGAAGCCGCAGAAAAATTCCGAAAACAACAACAGCAACAACAGCGCAGACGCCGTGTTGCCTTTGACCAATAGGACAAACCCAGTGAAGATTACCCCTACCGCGATTGCGCTGGCAGCGACCCTGCCCCTTGTTGGCACGCTTGGCGCGCAGGCCCAGGACACCGCTATTGACCCTGCCGAGCGTGCCAAGATCGAACGCGTGCTTGAAGACTATCTGATGGAAAACCCGGAGATTGTCGTTAAAGCGATCCGCGAGCTGCAACGCCGCCAACTGGTTTCCCAGATGCTGCCCGCGGTCAATCTGTATCGCGATTTTCTGGAACGGGAGGAAGGCGCACCGGTGCTGGGCAACCCGAACGGCGACGTGACCATCGTTGAATTCTTCGATTACCGCTGCGGCTACTGCCGCCGGCACTTCCCATCGGTTTTGAAGCTGGTACAGGACGACGGCAATATCCGTCTGGTGCCGCGCCAGTATCCGATCCTGGACCAGCCTGGTAAGGCGCCGGTCTCCTTCCTGGCGGCCAAAGCCGCCCTCGCTGCCCACAAACAGGGCAAATTCGAAGAGTTCCACCTTGCCGTGATGGGCGACAGCGTCCAACTGGCCGAAGACCGCATCTATACCCTAGCGGCATCGGTGGGGCTGAATGTGGACCAACTGAAGGCTGACATGCAGGACAAGCTGGTTGAAAAGAACGTGAAAAACAGCCTGGCCATCGGCCAGGACATCGGTTTTGACGGCACGCCAGGCTATATCATTGCCGACGACATTATCGTTGGCGCCGAAGGCTACAACCGGTTGGCCGAGGCTGTCTCCCGTGCCCGCGAGAATATGGCAGACAACGGCGCGGAGTAACCCGTGTTTGATCAAGACAACAAAAAAGGCCGCTAACTGCGGCCTTTTCTTTTACTGTCATGTGCCTCGCTGGCGCTAGATCAGGCCGGAAAGCGGCGAACTTGGATCGGCGTAGCGTTTCTTCGGCATCCGACCCGCCTGATAGGCCAGCCGCCCGCTTTCAACCGCCAGCTTCATGGCACGCGCCATCTTGATCGGGTCTTTGGCCTCCGCAATCGCTGTGTTCATCAAGACGCCGTCACAGCCAAGCTCCATCGCGACAGCCGCATCAGAGGCCGTACCAACGCCCGCATCCACCAGGACGGGCACATTGGCCTGCTCGATCATCAAGCGGATCTGCACTGGGTTTTGGATACCGAGGCCCGAACCGATTGGCGCGCCGAGCGGCATGATGGCCACACAGCCCATGTCTTCAAGCTTTTTGGCCGCAATGGGGTCATCAGAGCAGTAAACCATGACCTTGAAGCCCTCGCGGATCAGTTCTTCCGCCGCGATGAAAGTCTCCTGCATGTTCGGATAAAGCGTTTTCTGGTCGCCCAGCACCTCAAGCTTCACGAGGTCCCAGCCGCCGGCTTCGCGCGCGAGCCGAAGTGTCCGCAGCGCAGACTGGGCATCAAAGCAGCCTGCCGTGTTGGGAAGGTAAGTGATCTTCTTGGGGTCCAGATAGTCCACCAGCATCGGCTGGTTCGGGTCTGACACATTCACCCGGCGCACGGCAACGGTGACGATTTCGGCGCCGGAGGCTTCAACCGCCTTGGCTGTTTCTTCGAAATCCTTGTATTTGCCAGTGCCAACGATCAGGCGCGAACGGTACTGCTCGCCCGCCAGGGTCCATGTGTCTTCGTTTGGGTGCGTCACTGTTTCCAGTCCTCCGCCGATAAAATGTACAATCTCAAGCTTGTCGCCGTCTTCCAGCATGACCTCGGAAAAGGTGGACTTGGGCACAATCGCCAGATTGCGCTCGACAGCGACCTTCGTTGGGTCCAGCCCCAGCCCTTCCAGAAACGCATGAAGGCTTGCATTCCCTTCAAGCGTTTTCACTTCACCATTCACTGTAATTTGCATCTGAACTGCCAAACCTTTACGCGCAAAATGAATTTCCGCAAAAAAATACCGAAGCGGCTTTGCATGCCATGCATATGGCATTATACAGGGGGCATCAAGCGATCTGTCGAAACATTTGGATTCGATTATGAGTGAAGCGCCACAAAAAACGATCATGGTCCTCAATGGCCCCAACCTTAATCTGTTGGGAAGCCGAGAGCCCGAGACCTATGGCAGTCTGACCCTGCCCGAGATCGGCAAGATGATCAAAGAACATGCGCGGAGCCACGACCTGAATGTGGATTTCCGGCAGACCAATCACGAAGGCACGCTTGTGGACTGGATTCAGGAGGCCGGTGATGGCGCCGACGGCATTATTTTAAACGCCGCGGCATACACCCACACGTCGGTCGCAATCCGAGACGCAATTGCTGCTATCAACACACCAGTTATTGAAGTGCACTTATCCAACGTTTTCGCGCGGGAGGAATTCCGCCACCACTCATTCGTATCCGATCAGGCTGCGGGGGTGATTTGCGGTTTTGGCGCGACCGGATATGTGCTTGCGATTGACGCGTTTGCGAGTATGCTGCGCGTCAATTAATGACCAGGGGTTAAAGGCTACTTACATGTCAAAGATTAAAGAATATAAAGAGCTTGTGCGCGAGCTCGCCGAGCTTCTAGACAAATCCACTCTGTCTGAGATCGAAGTGGAAGAAGAAAATCTGCGCATCCGCGTTGCACGCGAAGTGCCTTCCAGCATCAATTACGCTGCGCCTCAAATGGCTGCGCCGGCACCAGCCGCGGCACCTGCTGCCGCACCGGCTCCTGCTGCTGCTCCCGCACCCGCTGCACCTGCTGCCGCTGACCCGGCTGATCATCCGGGCGCCGTACCGTCGCCAATGGTTGGTACCGCCTATACGTCACCAAGCCCAGGCGCAGACCCCTTCATCCAGGTTGGCTCTACCGTGAAGGAAGGTGATACCATCCTGATCATCGAAGCCATGAAGGTGATGAACCAGATCAAAGCGCCGAAATCCGGCACTGTGAAAGAAATTCTGGTTGCCGACTCCCAGCCGGTTGAGTTCGGTGAAACCCTTTGCATCATCGAGTAGGGACACCTTTTGATGATTAAAAAAGTCCTCATTGCAAACCGGGGCGAGATTGCGCTCAGGATTCACCGTGCCTGTCACGAAATGGGCATCAAGACGGTGGCTGTGCACTCCACAGCTGACGCCGACGCGATGCATGTGCGGCTGGCGGACGAATCCGTTTGTATCGGCCCGCCCTCATCCACAGACAGCTACCTGAACATCCCGGCGATCATTTCGGCCGCCGAGATCACAGGCGCTGACGGCATCCACCCGGGCTATGGCTTCCTTTCAGAGAATGCGCATTTCTCCGAAATCGTGGCCGAGCACGGCATTGCCTTCATCGGCCCATCGGCAGAACACATCCGTATGATGGGTGACAAGATCACCGCCAAGGAAACCGTGAAGAAACTGGGCATCCCGGTTGTTCCCGGCTCCGAAGGCGGCATCACCGACGATGTTGAAGCCAAGCGGGTATGTGAAGAAATCGGCTATCCCGTGATCATCAAGGCTTCTGCCGGAGGTGGTGGCCGCGGCATGCAGATTGTGCGTTCGGCTGATGAGCTGTCGACCAAGCTGAAGACCTGCCGCACCGAAGCCAAAGCGGCGTTCGGCGATGACGCGGTCTATATCGAGAAGTTCCTCTTGAAGCCACGGCACATTGAATTCCAGTTGATCGGCGATAGCTTCGGCAACTGTATTCACCTTGGCGAGCGCGACTGCAGCCTGCAGCGCCGGCACCAGAAGGTGCTTGAAGAAGCGCCTTCGCCTGTCATCGACAGCGAAACGCGTGAGCGCATGGGCGGCATCGTTGCCAAAGCGATGGCCGAGTTCGGTTACTGCGGTGCCGGCACCATCGAGTTCCTCTATGAAGACGGTGAGTTCTATTTCATTGAAATGAACACCCGGGTTCAGGTGGAACACCCCGTGACCGAAATGATCACCGGGATCGACATCGTGCGCGAGCAGATCCGCGTGGCGTCAGGCGAGAAGCTTTCTTACACGCAGGATATGGTGCGGTTCTTCGGCCATGCCATCGAATGCCGCATCAATGCCGAGCATCCCTTCACCTTCATGCCAAGCCCGGGCGTGGTGACACAGTATCACCCACCAGGTGGCTTGAACGTGCGCTGCGACAGCGCTGTTTACGCGGGCTATAAAATCCCGCCTTATTATGACAGCATGGTCGCCAAGCTGATTGTGTCCGGCTACACCCGTGAAGGCTGCCTACTCAGGCTTCGCCGGTCGCTCGAGGAATATGTCATCGACGGCGTAACGACGACCATTCCGCTCCATCAGGCGCTGATGGACGACCCGGAATTCCAGAAAGGGGATTATGATATCCACTGGCTGGAAAAATTCCTTGAAAAGCACAACGCAAAATAAAGTATATTAGGGGTTATGCCGCACGACAGTATAACCCCTAATCTTTTGCTGCAGGCCTACGCCGCCGGCGTCTTTCCCATGGCCGACAGCCGGGAAGATGATGAGCTGTTCTGGGTTGACCCGGATGAACGCGGTATCATTCCCTTGGACAAGTTCCACTTACCGAAATCGCTGGCCAAGGTTGTACGCCAGGACCGTTTCACGGTAACTGTGGACGAAGCCTTCCAACAGGTCGTGCAGGCCTGTGCGCGCCCTGCCCGTGGCCGCAACACCACCTGGATCAGCGAACGGATCGAGCATCTCTATACCGATCTTCACGAGCGCGGCTTTGCCCACTCAGTAGAATGTTGGCTTGAGGGGGAGCTGGTCGGCGGGCTGTATGGTGTGTCGCTGGCCGGTGCCTTCTTCGGCGAAAGCATGTTCCATACCGCAACCGGCGCCAGCAAGGTTGCGCTGGCGCACCTGGTGGCCCGGTTGAAGGCCGGGCGATTTATCCTGCTGGATACCCAGTTCGTAACGGATCATCTGAAGCAGTTCGGAGCGTGTGAGCTACCGCGCGAGGAATACCAGGCAATGCTCAAGGCCGCGCTGATGATCCACTCGGCCAATTTCTACGGCTTGGGTGCATCCTCCGACGGCTCGACCGTCTTGCAGTTGATCACCCAGACATCATAAACCGAATGCTCAAGCGGGTTGAGCGCCGGGCTTGATGCCACCATCCAGCCTTCGAAAACACGCTCGCGGTCCTCATTTCTTTTGAGGTCATCGATTTCCAGATAGGCAAATGTCTCAGGCGGCTCGATTGGCGGCCTCGTACGGCAATAGAGAGCCTTCAGGGCCAGGGTGCCAAAGCGCGCCTCGTCACCAACCGGCAGTTCAATTTCGGTGATGCGGGCCGTGATTTTATCAAGCGCGCGCAGCACCACAACATTATGGGCGACATTCTCTGTACGCTTGGCATCGTCTTCAAGGCCGGCGGTTTTTTGCGCCGCCGCCTCTGTCGGTTGTGATGCGTTTTGGAGTGTGTCCTGGGCCGCTGCGGTCTGGCCGCTCAGGCAAATCAGGGATGCCAGCGCGATATGCAGCAGCCCTGCTTTCATCAATTGCTGTCGCCTGTTGCGAACTTGCCAAACAGACTGATCAGGTCAACCGCATCCTGGGTTTCTGAAATCTCATCGCCGTCAGCCAGCGTTTCCAGCATACCGCCCGGTAGCAACCGCAGGTATTTACCGCCCAAAAGGCCTTCCTGGCTCACTGCTGCTGCCGTGTCTGTCGGAAGTTCAATGCCCCGCTCTACAGAAAACTGCACCACGGCCTGAAATGTCTCTTTATCCAGCGTATTGGACACCACGGAACCCACCTTGACACCCGCCAGACGGACGTCCGACCCAACGCCGATACCGTCAATCTGGTCGAACTTGGCCACCAGCGTATAGCCGCCAGACATTGCACCGTCCGTGCGCTCGTAAGCAAACATAAGGAACCAGCCCGCGATCAGCAGAACCAGCGCACCGATGAGAGATTCAACAAGATTGCTCGACATAAATTTCTTTCGCTGGCTTGAGATGCCCTGCCCTTATGGGCGCCAGGCCTCATAGTCTGCCGTGGTGGATGCGCGCTGTGCCGCGTTCACGGCGCCAGCTGGCACATAGGCGCCGGCTGTACCGGTCATGTTTTCCTGATGTTCTTTTTCCCATGGCTTGCTCTGGATCGGCTGCTCGGACGGCAGCTCATCAACAGTATAGTGCAGCCAGCCATGCCAGTCTGCTGGCACACGGGACGCCTCAACCGGGCCGTTCTTGTAGATAACCCAGCGGCGATGGCCGTTCTTTTCCTGATAGTAAACGTTGCCCTGATTGTCTTCGCCCACTTTCACCCCCTTGCGGCTGGTGAACAGACGCGTACCGAAGGTGGCGGAATTCCACCAAGTGAAGATTGGTGACGAAAACAGTTTAGAAATCAGACCAGTCATTACTTTTTTCCATCAATTGCGGGAACATTCGCGCCCGTTTAGCACGTTTGGCCCCCAAGGAAAAGCCGCAACAACACCCATATTTCGCAATTGTGACATTTCTGGGTCCAGTTCACGCGGCGCCATCCGATTCGGCCATCACAGCCTCCCACGAGAAGCATGAAGGAAATGTTACAGGGCGGTTGAAAAAAAATTTAACGAAGCGAAAAACACACCCATGTTTGGAAAGACTCATGGTGCAACAATGAGTCGTCTCCCACCCTTCACAGAAAGGGCCAATGTCAACCGACTTAAAGTGAAAAATAGGGCTTGTCCCCCTCGCCGTTTCACACATAGGATTGGGCCCACTCAAGGGAGCAGCCACTAGATATAGTGGTGGAGTAAGAATTAGGGGCTGGACGGCGCGCGCCTGGGCAGGGGCTGGTTTGCAGGCGCTAGAGCAATGAGATTCCAGTAAAACATGAGCGATAACCGAACGGGGGAACCGCATGCGTATTGAACGCCGTTTTACCAAAGATATGCCATGTCCATATGCTGGACAGGAGTGGCGTACTGCAATCAGTGAAATCAGGAACCCGGACGGTTCGATCGTTTTCCATATGGATAATGTGGAAGTACCCACAAACTGGAGTCAGGTCGCGACCGACATCATCGCGCAGAAATATTTCCGCAAGGCGGGCGTACCCCAGGCCCTGAAACCTGTCGAAGAAGAAAGTGTGCCCAGCTGGCTGTGGCGCAAGGAAGCCGACAAGGACGCGCTTGAAAGCATGCCAGAAGACAAGCGTTATGGCAGTGAAGCCAGCGCCAAGCAGGTTTTCGACCGTCTCGCCGGTACCTGGACATACTGGGGCTGGAAAGGCGGCTATTTCGATAGCGAAGCCGACGCCAAAACCTTCTTTGACGAAATGCGCTTCATGCTGTCGAACCAGATGGCGGCACCAAACAGCCCGCAGTGGTTCAACACGGGTCTCCATTGGGCGTATGGTATCGACGGTCCGGCACAAGGCCACCACTATGTAGACTTCGAGACCGGTAAACTTGTGAAGTCTAAAAGTTCTTATGAGCATCCACAGCCACATGCCTGCTTCATCCAGGGCGTATCTGACGATCTGGTGAACGATGGCGGTATCATGGATCTCTGGACCCGCGAAGCCCGCCTCTTCAAATATGGCTCGGGCACCGGCTCCAACTTCTCGAATATTCGTGGAGAGGGCGAAGCTCTCTCTGGTGGCGGAAAGTCCTCCGGCTTGATGAGCTTCCTCAAAATCGGCGACCGTGCCGCTGGGGCAATCAAGTCAGGAGGCACCACCCGCCGCGCCGCCAAGATGGTGGTGGTGGACATCGACCACCCTGACATTGACGACTTCATCAACTGGAAAGTTGTTGAAGAACAAAAGGTTGCAGCGCTTGTTTCAGGTTCGAAGCTGAATGAAATTCACCTGAACCGCATCATGAAAGCGTGTCATGACGCCAAGCCGGACATGGGTGACAAGGCGTTTGAGCCGAAGGAAAACAAGCTTCTCAAGAAGGAAATCATCGCCGCCCGTAAGGTGATGATCCCTGAAAACTATGTGCAGCGCGTGATCCAGTTTGCCAAGCAAGGCTACTCGTCGATCGACTTCAAAACCTACAATACCGACTGGGATTCGGACGCCTATCTGACCGTTTCCGGCCAGAACTCCAACAACTCCATCCGTGTCACCGACGATTTCATGAAAGCCGTGAACGACGGCGCGGAATGGAACTTGGTGAGCCGCACGGACGGCAGCATTGCCCGTAAGCTGAACGCCAAGGACCTGTGGCGCGACGTGGGCCACGCGGCCTGGGCGTGCGCTGACCCCGGCATCCAGTTCCACACCACAATCAATGACTGGCACACCTGCCCGGCAAGCGGCGACATCCGCGCGTCGAACCCATGCTCCGAATATATGTTCCTCGATGACACGGCCTGTAACCTGGCGTCGCTGAACCTGATGACATTCCGGGCCAAGGATGGCAGCTTCAAGGTTGAGAACTTCAAGCATGCGTGCCGCTTGTGGACCATGGTGCTTGAGATTTCCGTCCTGATGGCGCAGTTCCCATCGAAGGAAATCGCCAAGCTCTCCTACGAGTTCCGTACGCTGGGCCTTGGCTTTGCCAACATCGGCGGCCTTCTGATGAGCCTCGGCATGTCCTACGATAGTGACGAAGGCCGTGCGCTTTGTGGTGCCATCACTGCCCTGATGACCGGCGAGTCTTACGCGACATCCGCGGAAATGGCTTCTGAGCTGGGCGCGTTCCCAAGCTACAAGAAAAACGCCGACCACATGCTGCGGGTCATCCGCAACCACCGGCGTGCTGCATTCGGCCAGGATGACGGCTACGAGAAGCTGCACACCAAGCCTGTGCCGCTGGATATCGAAAGCCTGACTGACCCAGCAATCGGTGTCGCTGCCGGTGAAGCCTGGGACCGCGCGCTGGAGATCGGTGAAGAACACGGTTTCCGGAACGCACAGGCAACCGTGATTGCACCTACCGGCACCATTGGCCTGGTGATGGACTGTGACACCACGGGCATTGAACCTGACTTCGCGCTGGTGAAGTTCAAGAAGCTCGCGGGTGGCGGTTACTTCAAGATCATTAACCGCATCGTGCCGCAAGCCCTTGAAGTACTTGGCTATGACGGGGAAGAAATAAACGACATCATCCTCTATGCCGTGGGGAACAGCACGCTGAAGGACGCGCCTGGTGTGAACCATGAAACGCTGAAGGAGCGTGGCTTCACAACGCGTGAGATTGATGCGGTCGAAGCCCAACTGAAGAACGCGTTCGACATCAAGTTCGTATTCAACCAATGGACGCTGGGCACGGATTTCTGCAAGGAAACGCTGGGCCTGACCGACGAGCAGCTGAACGACTATAATTTCGACCTTCTGGCCGCCATCGGCTATGACCGCGAAGAAATTTCAGCCGCCAACCTCTTCTGCTGCGGCGCCATGACGCTGGAAGGCGCGCCGCACCTGAAGGAAGTGCACTATAATGTGTTCGATTGCGCCAACCCATGCGGCAAGATCGGCAAGCGTTCGCTTTCCTGGAAAAGCCACATCCACATGATGGCGGCGGCTCAGCCGTTCATCTCAGGCGCTATCAGTAAAACCATCAACATGCCGAACTCGGCCGACGTTGACGACTGTATGGCGGCTTATGAGCTCAGCTGGTCGCTTGCGCTCAAGGCCAACGCACTGTACCGCGACGGCTCCAAGCTCAGCCAGCCGCTGAATGCCGCCCTTCTGGACCCAGAGGATCTTGAAGAAGACCTCGAGGAAATGAATGTGGCAGAGCGCGCCGAAGTGATCACTGAGCGGATCGTTGAACGCATCGTTGAAGTGGAACGCGAAGCCGCAACCAAGCGCAAGCGTCTGCCGGAGCGCCGCAAGGGCTACACCCAGAAAGCCATCGTTGGCGGGCACAAAGTCTATCTTCGTACCGGCGAATATGATGACGGCAGCGTAGGCGAGATCTTCATCGACATGCACAAGGAAGGCGCTGCGTTCCGGAGCCTGATGAACAACTTCGCCATCGCCATCTCCATCGGTCTCCAGTATGGCGTGCCGCTCGAGGAATTCGTTGACGCCTTCACCTTCACGCGCTTCGAGCCATTCGGCCGCGTGGAAGGCAACGACACGATCAAGATGGCAACTTCGCTTCTGGATTATATCTTCCGCGAGCTGGCGATCTCCTACCTTGGCCGGGATGATCTGGCACACGTCCAGCCTGCCGACCTCGCGCCCGACACAACGGGGCGCGGCGACAGCGGCGACGGCCTGCCTGCCATGAACGAAGAGGTTACCGAAGCCCTGGAGCGCGTCCAGAAATTCGCGTCCTCCGGCTATGTTCGCGGCAGCAACCTGGTTGTCCTGAAGTCGAAAGATACCAAGGACACCAAAGAGTTAGAGACTGTTGCTGTAGCCACCGGCACGACCGGCACTGCCGCGGTCTCCGTTGGGTCGGCCATGGCGAATGGCGCCACCGAAGCAACCGTTGATGCCCGGGTTGCGGCCCGGATGAAGGGATATGAAGGCGATGCCTGTGGCGAATGCGGCAACTTTACGCTCGTTCGCAACGGCACGTGCCTGAAGTGCGACACTTGCGGCGGCACAAGCGGCTGCAGCTAAGCATTTGAAGAATTACCCCACCCACTAACCCGTCCCAGTGGGTGGATATCTCGGGGAAGGTCCTGCCTTCCCCAATTTTTTTGCCTGTACCAAACCAACAGACGCCTGCCCCGGCGGCTTTCACGAAATTGCCTATAATTTTCAACTTGTTGTTTCCACGGCGCAGACACGCGCCTATAGTATCGCCTACAGCACTTGAACCTTTACCAAATCTTTACTGGCGGGGTGTTCAAGTGTCGGGGTGCGCGGGGGTGAGGCTCTGCCATTTCTTGTGTTGTATTATTTATCGTGGAGCTAACGGTGGCCGACACGCTAGGAAGCAAGGTTTCTCCGATTGCCAACTCATCTGGCGATGGTTCCCAGTCGACTCGCATTGTCAATACGAGCGCCGTTGCCGAACGCCTGCCAGTTGGCATTCTCGTGTGTGGTGTAACCACCGGCAATGTCATTGAAGCCTTGTTTATCAATGGGTTCGCCCGCGATGTGTTCGACCTGAAAGAAGGCGCGCAGATGCCCTGCACGCTCGACAGTGTCTGGAGCGCCAGCGACAACCATGTGCTCGCAGGCCAAATCCTGGAAGTATACCGCTCGGGCCGCAGCGCCAGCTTTGAATGGTCCATCCGCGCCGGCGCGATGGAGCGCTTCCTGTCGTCCCACCTGCTGCCGCTTGAGGATCACGAAGGCCGTGTCTATCAAGTGATCTGCACCATTGAGGACCAGACGGCCGAGAAGCTTGCCGAACGCAACCTGTTGCACCACGCCTTTCACGATGCCCTCACGGGCCAACCCAACCGGGTGCTGTTCCGCAACAAACTTGAAGAGGCCGTGGCAGAGTGCCAGCGGTCCGGCCAGACCACCGGCTGCGCCGTCCTGATCATCAATATCGACCGGTTCCAGCAGATCAACGAAAGCTTCGGCCATTCATCAGGCGACCGCTTCCTGATCTCCATGGCGTCCACACTTCGCCGCTGCATCCGCAGTTCAGACACGCTCGCGCGCCTCTCAGGCGACGAATTTGCGATTCTCGTCTCCCGCTTCAGCGACATTGAAGAGGTTGAGATGATCTCCCGCCGTATTCATGACGCCATGGCGCTTCCGTATGACCTGGATGGCAATGAAGTTTTCACCAGTGTGTCTGTGGGCGTGGCAACCACGATTTCCAGCTCTACCCACCCGGAAGACCTGATCCGCGATGCCGATTTCGCCATGCACCGCGCGAAATCCGCCGGCAAAGCCCGGACAGAGATTTATCGCAGCGATTCGCATCAACGCGCCCGGTCGCAGTTCCACCTGGAAACCGAACTCAGGCGTGCTGTCGAACGCGGCGAGCTTGAGCTTAACTATCAGCCCATCATTGACCTGAAGACAGACACACTGCACGGCTTTGAGGCCCTCACCCGCTGGGTCCACAAGGATCGCGGCGTGGTGTCTCCCATTGAGTTTATCCCACTGGCGGAAGAAACCGGTGTGATTGTCAATCTTGGTCGCTGGGCGGTTGACTCGGCCTGTGCCGCGGTTAAATCCTGGCTCGATGAGATGGGGCCGGAGAAAACAGTCCCGGTGAATGTGAATGTCTCAGGCGTTCAGTTCGCGCGCGACGATATCGCCGGCATGGTGGAAAAGGCGCTGAAGGAATATGACCTCCCGGGCCATCTGATCCGCATCGAGCTGACAGAAAGCGCCATTATGGCCAACCCGACCCGGATTTCCGAAACTTTGTCCCGAATCCGTAAGCTAGGTGTCAAAGTGGCCCTCGATGATTTCGGCACTGGCTACAGCTCGCTTAACTATCTTCACCAGTTCCCCATAGATATCATCAAGATCGACCGCAGCTTCATCAACCAGCTTGAAAAGGACAATGCGCCTTTCAAAATTCTGGAAATGATCGGCATGTTGGCCACAAACCTGGGCCACGAAGTGGTGGCGGAGGGGCTAGAGGATCTGGAGCATATCGACATGCTGCGGAATTTGGATTTCAGCTTCGGACAGGGGTATTTCTGGTCGAAGCCTGTGAATACCGCCTCAGCAACAGAGATGGTGCGCGGCAAGCTGCCTTGGGCTTGACCTGGCCTGCCCCCTTGAAGGCCGTCCCGAGCCGCCCCACATATGGTGTAAAGACGGCCCCGTCTATAGATAGGGCCGGTGATAGCGGCCAATGACAGGGAATGATATGAGCGAGGACACCACGAACACGACGGAACCAGCCAAGAAAGCGGCCCCGAAGACTGCTGCAAAGAAAACAGCTGCGAAGAAACCGGCAGCCAAGGCCAGCACGGCTAAAAAGGCGCCCGCAAAGAAAGCGACAACCACCCGCAAGCCGGTCAAGAAGGCAGCAGCCTCCAAGACAACGGCTAAGAAAGCGCCCAGCAAAAAGCCAGCAAGCAAAAGCGCTGCAGCGAAGGCAGTGAAGCCCGACCCCAAAGTATCCAGTGTGGCAGATGAGCAGGAGCGGACGTTCGAAGCGGCTGATCAGCCGGAAAGCACCGAAAGTGCAGCCCGCGCAGGCGGCAGTGACGACGATTACTCTTCCGAATCCTCTTCCGGGAACGGCTTTGACGCGGAGCAGTTCAAGCAAGCCATGAAGGAAAAGGATTGGTCCACGCACCTCACGCGCCTCGCGTTCGTGGTGCTGTTCAGCATTTTTGGCTATTTCTCCCTGATTGCACTCATTGTCCTCGCGGTCATTCAACTGGTCCTGACCGTCTTGAACGACAGGCCCAATGAAACGATCAAAAGTGCCATGACCATTCTGGGCCGCTATATCAGCGATGTCATGGATTACCTGAGTTTCCAGACGGACGAACGCCCCTTCCCGCTTGGCAAGGATATGCCGTCCGACGACTAACGCATTGACTGGCACATTGCCTGAAATGAAGAAAGGCGCCACTCGGCGCCTTTTTGTTTTGGTCTCTGGTGCTGATAATGTGGCTACATGAACAGCCCTGCTTTTTCAAACAGCACCTCCGCACCCAGCCGGATAACAACGGCGGCGATAATCGCGGTAACCAAGCCTTTGATCAAATCAAACATAGCCCAATTCTAGCGTAAGCAATGCACGACAGCAAGGGCTGTGCTTAGTCACAGCCGGGCCATCAACTTACCGGCCCTGGTCAGTACCGGATCGCGCTCAACATAATCTGCACCCATCTCGATTCCCATCCGGTAGGCCATCAGTGTATGTTCCGGGCGGTAACCGCTTGCCCCCCGGTGAGCAATCACAATAGGGTCGCTGTCATTTGCCTGTACCACAGGTGTCCCTCCCACCAATATCAGGGCCAATCCCAAAAAAGCCTTTAATCTCATATCCATAACCATACGCCCCTCAAGCAGTTTGCAAACAGGAAAAGCACCCTGCCCGGAAAATGTGACAAACTGGCCGCTATGCTGCTTCCCGTGATAAATTCAAGACTTGACGGTCCAATAATTCAAGGGTCTTTTAAAGGTGGAGGATCGATTATGGATTTGGGACTGACCCTGGGCTCGCTTGTGGCCATCATTGTTCTTGCGCTTCTGACCGCAAAGCTGTTCCCGAACACCGGGCGGCTGGACGCTGACCGTGTCGCGCGCAACATTGTGCGCTACGCGCCCGAAGCCCAGGTTGCTGATGTCATGGTTGACGCGACCGGCAAGGTGGCGCTGGCCGCCCTTGATGCCCCTGCGGACTGTTTTGGCCTTGCGCGCCTGCTGGGGGACAGGGTTGTGTGCCGCCTGCTGACGTCAGCAGACATCCGCAAGGTCTATAAGGACCATGCCCGCATCACCCTTGTGCTGAACGATTTCACCCAACCCGAAATCACGCTAACCATGCCGGCAGCAACGCTGGCCCAGGCAACAAAGCTGCTTGATGGCTTCGCCAACCGTGAGGAGGCCACCCATGCCGCTTGACCTGCCAAGTCCAACCGATTTTGCGGTGCCCGCCTTCGTCTTTTTCGTATTGGTGGAAATGATCTATGGCTGGAAGACAGGCCGCACCAAATTTGAAGGCAAGGACGCCTTCACATCCCTGATCATGGGCCTTGGCAGCACCGTTTCCGGTGCCATTACCGTGTCCATTACCTTCTTTGTCAGCTATTGGGTGTGGGAGAATTTCGCCCTGTTCCACTGGGGTCACGCCGCGTGGGTGTTTGTAGTGGCCTTTGTGCTCGACGATCTGGCCTATTATTGGATTCACCGGTTCGGGCACCGGTCCCGCTGGATGTGGGCCGCCCATGTGATCCACCATTCGAGCCAGCATTATAACCTGACAACCGCGCTCAGGCAGACCTGGACCAGCCAGCTGACACCGGGCGCCCTGTTCCGCTGGCCCATCTTTATTCTGGGTATCGAACCCGGCATCGTCTTCTTCTGCGCGGGCCTCAATCTGATCTATCAGTTCTGGATCCACACCGAAGCCATCGACCGTATGCCCCGATGGTTCGAAGCCGTGATGAACACGCCCAGCCACCACCGGGTGCACCATGCCAACAACCCCAAGTATCTGGACGCCAACTATGCCGGGGTCTTTATCATCTGGGACAAACTGTTCGGCAGCTTCGTACCGGAAGACCGGGACGAGCCGTGCCGCTATGGCCTGGTGCGCGACCTGGGCACCTTCAACCCGCTCAGGGTCGCTTTTCATGAATGGTGGGGTATTGTCACCGACATGTGGCAGGCCAAGGGGCTCAGGACCAAGCTGATGTTCCTCGTCGCACCGCCCGGCTGGACACCAGACGGCAGCCGCAAGACCAGCGATATGATCAAGGCTGAATGGCGTGAACGGCAGGCTTCAACCAACAGCGGTTCAATCGACAGCCCACCAAAAGGCGCCCCCCAAGCCGCCGAATAGCCGATGGTTCAAGGCGTTCGCCGCCACTCTATGCAAAACCTGGTATTAGGCAGCGCCAATGACGGACTAGCCTTGCCGCTTCCGCTTGCCAATAAAGTCGAACAATACCGCGAGCAAAACACCGGCTGCGCCGCCGACTACTGTTTCAAGAATGGCAGGATACGGCAACCAAGCCCCGACAACCGCGCCCAGGATAAAGCCGATAAATAGAAAAAAGCCAACGCGTGTCGCCATGTCAGTGTCCCTTCAAAATATGCTGACGCCTTCTTATATGGCTGTGCATGTGCCGTCAAATGTCACTTTTTTGTGCAGGTGCGAAAAGAATTTTATTTTGCACTTGCGAAAAGCCGGAATTTTGGCACATTGTCGGCAATCAGATTTAGGGAGAGCGCCCCTGTTTAGAAGGCGCCCCGGAAAATTGAAGGAGAGCCCCTCATGTCTCAGGATGCAATTGTAATCGTTGGTATGGCCCGCACCCCAATGGGTGGTTTGCTGGGTGACCTGTCTACCGTTCCCGCTTCAGACCTTGGCGCTGTTGCGATCCAGGGCGCGCTTGCAAGCGCTGGCATCGAAGGTGACGCGGTCAATGAGACGATCATGGGCTGTGTGCTGCCAGCCGGCCAGGGCCAGGCCCCTGCCCGCCAGGCAAGCCGCAAAGCCGGCATCCCGGACGTCACAGGCGCTGTTACCATCAACAAAATGTGCGGCTCCGGCATGCAGGCCATGATGCAGGCGCACGACAGCCTTAAGGCTGGTACTAACAGCGTAGTTGTTGCGGGCGGCATGGAAAGCATGTCCCTGGCACCACACATTCTGCCAACCGGCCGCACCGGCGTGAAATACGGCAACGCCCAGATGCTGGACCATATGGCACTTGACGGCCTGACGGACGCCTATGCCGGCGAACCCATGGGCGTGTTCGCAGAACTCTGTGCTGCAGAATACCAATTCACCCGCGAGGCGCAGGACGCTTACGCCATCCGCTCTCTGGAGCGTGCCCAGCGCGCCATCGAGGACGGCAGCTTCGATGGTGAAGTGGTGCCGGTAACCGTCAAGTCCCGCCGCGGCGACGTGGAAGTGGCAACTGACGAGCAACCACCAAAAGCCCGTCTCGACAAAATCCCGGGCCTGCGCCCTGCCTTCAAGAAAGACGGCACAGTAACGGCTGCTAACGCCAGCTCTATCTCAGACGGTGCCGCGGCGCTTGTGATGATGACTGCCGGTGAAGCCGAAAAACGCGGCCTGAAGCCACTGGCCAAGCTGGTGGCGCACGCCAACCACGGCCAGGCGCCAGAGTGGTTCACCACGGCGCCCGTAAAAGCCATGGAAAAGGTTCTCGATAAAGCTGGCTGGACGGTCGCTGACGTTGATCTGTTCGAAGTCAACGAAGCTTTTGCCGTTGTCGCCATGGCGGCGATCCAGGAACTGGGCCTCGACCCTGAAAAAGTCAATGTGAACGGCGGCGCCTGTGCCCTTGGCCACCCAATTGGCGCATCCGGCGCGCGGATTTGCGTAACGCTCATCAACGCACTCAAGAAACGGGGCCTCAAGAAGGGTGTTGCATCCTTGTGCATCGGTGGCGGTGAAGCGACAGCCGTTGCGATTGAGCTCGCATAACAGTTAGATTAGGCCAAACGATAACCAAAGGGACACGGCCATGATCTTGACCGAAGAACAACGCATGGTGCGGGATATGGCCCGCGCCTTCGCAGCCGACCGCATCACCCCGAACGCAGCCGCGTGGGAAAAAGCCGGTGAAATCCCGGCTGATATCCTGCGGGAAATGGGCGAACTCGGGCTCATGGGCATGACCATGCCCGAACAGTGGGGCGGCGCAGAAACGGACTATGTATCCTACGCACTCGCGCTGATTGAGATCGCTGCAGGCGACGGTGGCTTGTCCACGCTGATGAGCGTCAATAACGCGCCTGTGTGTGCTGCCGTGCTCGCAAATGGTACCGATGAGCAGAAGGAAAAATTCCTCAAGCCCCTCGCCCGCGGTGAAATGATCGGCGCTTTCTGCCTGACGGAACCGCAGGCCGGTTCTGACGCCTCCATGCTCAAGACACGCGCTGAACGCACCAATTCAGGCTGGAAACTGAATGGCTCCAAGCAGTTCATCACATCCGGCAAGATCGGTGGCGCCGCCATCATCTTCGCGGTGACGGACCCATCGGCGGGCAAGCGTGGCATCTCCGCCTTCCTGGTGCCCACAGACACGCCAGGCTATACGGTCGCCAGCGTTGAGCACAAGATGGGCCAGAAATGCTCCGACACCTGTTACATCACCTTCGATGACATGGAAGTCGGCACCGACTGCCTGCTGGGTGAAGAAGGCGCGGGCTATAAGGTCGCACTATCGAACTTGGAAACCGGCCGCATCGGCATCGCCGCCCAAAGCGTGGGCATGGCACGCGCGGCGTATGACTATGCCCTTGAGTATGCCAAGGAGCGCATGAGCTTCGGCAAGCCGATTATCGAACACCAGGCTGTCGGATTCCGCCTCGCGGACATGGCCACCAAACTGAAAGCCGCCGAACTGATGGTCCTCAACGCCGCCGCCATGAAAGACGCGGGCGAACCGTGCCTCAAGGAAGCCTGCATGGCCAAACTGTTCGCGAGCGAAGCGGCAGAAGCCATCTGTTCCGACGCGATCCAGACGCTCGGGGGCTATGGTTACCTGAGCGAATATCCGGTTGAGAAGATTTACAGGGATGTCCGGGTGACCCAGATTTACGAGGGCACATCAGATATCCAGCGCATCGTGATCTCGCGGGAAATCAACCGCTAGAAAACAACCAGTCAAGAGAAAGCCGGCCCTTCCAGCGCCGGCTTTTTTATTGCCCACTTACTGGTTGGTCTGCGGGCCAGAGCCTGTCAAATGGGACGCGAAGGCTGACTTATCTTCAAAGCAATGCCAGTGGTCTTCAGAAATGGCAGCCAACCCCGTGCATGCAGCACAGTCTCCCAGATGGAAGGTGGTTCGCTGGTGGGCCTGTATGTCTGCCAGCGCAGCCTTGATTGTCGGGATACTGTAGAAAAACTGGTCATAGCTGCCATCTGCATGGCCTTTTTCCAGGCCATCCTGGATGATAGCCGCCCGCTCCGCCGCCTGCTTTGGCAGATAGAAGAACAAATCCTGCTTGTAAGCCAGCATCACGGAAGGGTCGAGCGTCAAGGTGACTCCTCTAACCGGGTTTCTTTCTCTTTCAATCTCGCTGACTACCTCAATCAGCCCGCGCGGAAAGGCATCATAACGCCCGCGCACCAGCATCGCCCACAGGCTTTCATCCGTACCCGTGACGACACACAGGCCGGCATCCCGCATGATACGGGCGTCGGGCCAGTCGGTTCCTGCACCGAAGCACACCTTGGATTGCAATTGTTGAAAGGTGATGTCGGGCTTGAGCAAGCCAACACGGTCATCGCGTACGGCAAGCAACCGGTATCCCAGCATGCCGCGTGTCAGTGGAAACGCCACTATCGCCAGCCGGCCCGCACGTGCTTCGGTATAGCCGCTATAGAGTACGTCAAAGCGCGCGTCACGGGCCTCCAGCATCCTGAGTGCGCGACCCTGCGCCATGGGGGCGATGCGGACCACCTCCATCGTATGGCCGCCACCTTGTTTCTCCAGCGCGAATTTGAGGATTTCGCCGATGTACAGATCGTCATCAGACGCAATGGCTAAACGGAAGTGTTCGGCACCGGACGGCCGGGTCACCATAAAAATCGCCGCCAATACCAATACAGCCCTCAACACGAACATGCCTCGCTGTCTTAAAATGTCACCATAAGTAGATCAGTGTACTATCTTTAGTAACATTTTCAAGAATCCGGGATGAAGTTACTCCCCAATGCTTTTACGGCTGCCGCAAATATTGGATCATTTGTACCGGTCACCCCGAACCTGCCAATTACTTAAGGCTTACCCCAAGTAATTGGCTTAAAGACACGCGATGTTGTCACAGTATTGAAGTAGCCAGCAATCCAACTGGCACTCAGCGTACGTTCTCGGTCCGGGACATGGCCTCCATGGCGGCCCAGATGGAAGGCAATTCATCCAGCGCCGCCTTTTTTCCAAGGTCAATCAGGTCATTTGCCCGGGTGAAATCCACCATGTCGATATGCCCAATCTTCGGCGCAATCACGACGTTGGGGCGATCAATCTGGAGCCGGGCCCGGCTGAGCGCCTGCAATGCCATCGACCACCCTGCCCGCGCCGTCTTCAGCGCCCGGCCGTTTTTCCTGACATCCGGCGTAACACCGTAGCGGCGCGCGCGCCCCTCATAGTCACTCTGCAAGTCAACCGCGATGATGAAATCGGCCCCTAAATCCCGTGCTGCCGCAACCGGGATCGGGTCAACCATGCCGCCATCCGCCAGCAGCATATGGGCCGTTTCAATGGGCGGCAGGACGCCCGGAACGGCAGATGAAGCCCTAAGCGCAGTCACGACATCACCTTCATCGAATACGACACGTTCGCCCGTGTATAGGTCCGCCGCCACAGCCGCAAAAGGCTTGGGCATGCCTTCAATGGTGAGCGTCCCGAAATGCTCCCGCAGGCGCTTTTCAATCTTGCTCGCGCCAATCAGGCTGCCGCTTTTGAAACCGAACTCACCAAGTGCCAGCATTTCCCTGAGGGTAATCTCGCGCGCGATCTGCTCCAGCTCATCCAGCATGTCCGCGGCCACACAGGCCCCAACGATTGATCCTATGCTGGTACCAGACACGATATCTGCACTGACACCTTCGGACGCCAGCGCGCGCACAACCCCGATATGGGCCCAGCCAAGTCCAGCTCCGCCACCAAGGGCCAATCCTATCCTCACATGTTTATCCTTTTTTTGTCTTTCTCTACCCTGACATGGGAAAAAAGCGCGGCCTCTGCAAGGGTGGCCTAAACCATTTTCCCGATTGCGCCAAAGCCCGTGCGCCCTATGCTGCTGTGCATAAGGGGAGGATCATATCATGAGAAAAATGCTGACTAGGCCTCTGGCCACACTCCTGACCGCTTTTCTCGCGTTTTCAGGCATTGTGACAGTACAGGCTGACAATGCTGCGCGCCCGCCCGTCTCTGAGAAACCATACGGCATGATGCAAAAGCTGGCGCCGCTTGAAGGCCGCTGGACCATGACCACTGAAATGACAGAAGACAACGGCGAAAGCTGGCAGGCCTTTCCCGCGTCAGAGGTGGACCTGCATCTGCGCCACAAGGGCATGATTTTGGCGGAAATCCCCGCAGATACCGCAAGTCCCGGCTTTCATATGGAAACCTATATCAGCTTCGACCAATACCGGAATGTCTACCGCAAGGCCGCCATTGATGATGTATGGGGCATCATGGATATGTATGAAGGCACGCTTGAAGGCGACGCAATCGTGTTTACCAACCTCAAATCGGGCACCACCTTCCCGGTGGGCGACGGCATTTGGCGCAACTTCCGCCTGACGCTGGAACTCAAGTCTCCCACGCGCATGCTGCATATTGAAAAATCTGACGATGGCGGCGCCAGTTGGCAAAAGGCATTCCGCATCACCTACCGGAAAGAAGCCTGAAAAAAAGACCGGCCACAAGGGCCGGTCCTGTCTCTTTCAAACGCAGGAGGCTATTCATCATAGGGCGTCGGGCTCAGGCTTGCCGCCGCCATGGTGCGAATATTCTTCCATTTCCGGTCCGCTGCCTTGATGCGACCACTTGGGTCCTTCAGCCACATGGCATGTACCTCGGGCGAATTATTCAGATATAGTTTGCCTTCCACGATCTCGAACGCTTCTGGGTCTACTTCCAGCTTCAGGCCGACAGACGCACCGAAAGCACAAAATCCGCCATACTGCGGCTCATACTTTGCGGGCTTCGCCGCGAAACGGTCGCGGTTTTCCGCCGTCGAAAATCGGTACTCCACGCCTTTGTGGATATGCCTGAAGCGGCTTTTTCCGGCCACCGGCGCTCCCTGATTGAAATAGGCAACCGCGTCATATCCTTTCAGCGCCAATTTATGGTCGCTGACATTGGTGGTGCGTACCATTGTGTCGCCCCCATATGAAGCGGAGGCCAGCATAAGCGCGGCCACCATGGTGGCAATAGATTTGAATAGTGTGGAAGAGATGGAATTAAGCACTGTCATGATCCTTTCGTATAGGTGATGGCCCCTACATAATCCGCCCGGTCACCCGCATCCATGCGCGGAGGTCCGTTCCTTTTGCGCGATCGTCTTTTGATTTGGCGTTGCCCGGACGATTGCCGTATCAAGGAGACAGAACGAAAGGATTGACCATTGACTGACACGGCTCTCAGCACCCTGCTCGCGGATGTCCGTGCCTGCAGCGCCTGCGCTCAGACACTGCCTGCAGGCCCGCGCCCGGTATTGCAGGCTGCCGCGGATGCCAGAATATTGATCGCCGGCCAGGCGCCGGGACGAAAAGTGCATGAAAGCGGTGTTCCCTTTGACGATGCATCCGGCGACCGGTTGCGCGACTGGATGGGCATCACGCGCGATACCTTCTATGATCCCAGCTACATTGCCATCCTGCCCATGGGATTCTGCTATCCGGGCACCGGAAAGTCCGGCGATCTACCGCCCCGGCCTGAATGCGCAACCTTGTGGCGTCGCCAGCTTCTGGACCTGCTTCCCAATATAGAATTAACCCTGGTGATCGGTGGATACGCCATGGACTGGCACCTGCCAGCACGCCGGAAAAAAAACCTTACAGACACAGTCCGGAACTGGCGGGCCTATCCAGATGGCATCCTGCCGCTGCCGCACCCCAGCCCCCGGAATAACATCTGGCTCAAGAAGAACCCCTGGTTTGACGTCGAGCTGCTGCCCGTCCTCAGGCACCGGGTAAGGGCCCTGACACACTAGGAAGCCTGCATCAGCCCCTGCTCCCGCCGGTAGCTGCCTGGGCCAACGCCAATGACTTTCTTGAACACTTTGGAAAAAGCGGCGAGCGATTGGTAGCCGACCTGCTCCGCGACCGCATCGGTGCTCATGTCACTTTCCAGCAGATACCGACAGGCTTTCTGCATGCGCCACAAGGTAACATATTCCATCGGCGTCATCCCCAGCATGTCCCGGAATTGGCTGGCAAAAACAGATCGGCTGAGCCCCGCCTCGGCCGCAAGTCGTTCAATTGTCCAGCGTTCGTCCGGCCGCTCATGAAACTTTGCGATACCGCGCCCCAGATGCCGGTCTGCAATGGCTGCCAGAAAGCCGCTGTCGCGGCCCGATGTGCTGTTCCACAGCCTGACTGAATGAATGAACAGGATTTCGGCCAGCCGCTTGACGATCGCGTCATTGCCCAGATGGCTGGTCTGGCTTTCAAACGACATGAACTTCATGGCACTGTCGAACCAGCTGAACTCCATCGCCTGTCGGCCTGTTATCAGGATATGGTCCGGCAACTCCTGCACCAGCGGATGACTGAAGCTTTCATCATATTCGAAATGGCCGCAGACAAGCTTTGAATATGTGTCGCCGTTACCGCCATACACAAGGTACCCGTCACCCGAATAGCCGCTCTCCGCCAAAACGTGGTCCAGGGTCAGGACCGGTGACTCCGGCTTGTCCAGCAGATAATGGCGACTGCCGTGGGGTATCAGGATCATGTCCCCTGCTGTCAGGCGAATGGCCTTGTCCTGTCCGGCCAGCCGCACCCAGCAATCGCCGCCTATGGCCATGTGGAACCGGGCGACATTCTGATAGTCGGGGACTTCAATGCCCCACGGGGCTGTCAGGTCCGTGGTGAAATAAAGGCTCCCCTTGAACTTGAGGATATCGAGTATGTCGCTGAGAACATCCATGGCGGTTCCTTTTTCAATGCCGCCATTATGCGCAGAAAGCAGGCATCGGCAATAATTCTGGACGATTGAACAAAAAAGGCGGACATCCGCGCATTGTTAATCTCGGTCAAAATCGTAGCGTCGGCTACCTGACAACTCGAAGAAGAGGCCGAAAATGATTGACCATCTTAGCGTGGGCGTAAGCGACATTGATCTCGCCCGCAAATTCTACGACACCCTGCTGAAGAGCCTGGGCATCACCCTGCTTGCCGCGACGGATCAACTGCTAGCGTATGGTTCAGGCGCAATCGAATTCATCGCAATGCTGCCTTATGACGGCGCCTCCCCAACGGGTGGCAACGGCACCCATATCGCATTCCGCGCCACCAGCCCCGAAGCCGTCGATGCCTTCCACCAAGCTGCCCTGGCAACTGGAGGCATCTGTGAAGGCGCACCTGGGCCACGGGCCTACCCGCACGCAGAGGTATATGCCGCTTATGTGCGCGACCCGTTTGGCAACAAGCTTGAAGCGCTTTCCGGCGGTTTCGCAGGCTAACAGACCAGAAAGGATAAATCATGACGACTGCATTTCATTATCTGGCCCTCTCGGGCCTGCTCACGGTCCTGCTTTGGGTGCCATACATTGGCGCCCGGGCTTTTGAATGGGGCCTGGTTACCTTTTTAAAGAATTATCCGGACGGATACCCCCAATCCCAACCGCCGCAGGCGCTCTGGGCCGCCCGGGCGCAACGGGCGCACCTCAATATGGTGGAAACCATGCCAGCCTTCATAGCCGTGGTGGTGGCAGCAGCCTTTCTCAAAGAGGGTGACATGGCAGCCGCGGAAACGGTCGGAAAATGGACACAGCTGTTCTTTTACGCCCGCCTTGGTCACGCCGGCGTCTATATCTTCGGTATCCCATATCTGCGCACGCCGGTTTACCTGGCCTCCTGGGCCGCAATATTGATGATTGGCTTTCGGGTATTGTCCTGATCAAAAGAAGGGCGCGAATTCCAGCGGTTCGCGCCCAAACACAGGTCATTCCGGAACACCGTCCGCCAGCAGTAAAACCTTGGTTCAATGCGGAGGCGTTGCCTGCGATAATGGACCGGGCCCAGTCCCTGTTGGGTTGAGGCCCTTTAATCCGCCTTGACATTATGCTGCGCCGCCATAATGATAGTGAAAACTATCGTTTGGAGACACTCATGCCAATATCCCGGCGAAAACTCTTGCAAGGCGGCGCTGCCGCCATCGGTGTCGCAGCCGCAGTCCCAGTGGGCCAACATCTGATGTGGGGGGCGAAAGATTTTGTCCGGCCAGGCTATTCACCCGACTTCCCTGACGCTCCTCCGGGCGAAGAAAGTTGGGAAAACTGGTCGGGTATCGAGCGGGCAACCCCCACAGGCATCAGCTACCCGGAAACGGAATCGATGCTTGCTGACCAGATCAGGGCCGCAACCGGCCGGGTGAGACCCTTCGGCAGCGGCCATTCCTTCACCGGCCTCGCGCCCAGCGAAGGCCTGATGGTGAATGTCAGCAGCATGTCGGGGCTGCGGGCATTCAACGCCCAGACCGGCTATGCGGTCTTCGGCGCAGGCACGCACCTGTTCGATGTCGCGGCTGACCTGGCAGCGCACGGCCGGGCCCTGCCCAATATGCCGGATATCGATGTCCAGACGCTGGCCGGTTGCTTCTCGACCGCCACTCACGGCACCGGGGCCCAGCTGACGGCACTGCATGACTATATTGCCGGGTTCCGCCTGATCACAGCGTCAGGCGATATACTGGATGTAACAGCTGCAAGTCATGCAGACCTGTTCGCGGCTGGGAAAGTGTCGCTTGGGGCCTTGGGCGTGATCACGGAATATACGCTCAAGACCGTCCCCGCCTTCAATTTGCGCCGCATTGTGCGCGCCCTGCCCGTGGAAGAAGTGCTCCGTGACGCCGAAGCGCTCGCAGACAAACACCGCAATTTTGAATTCTATTATTTCCCAAGCACCGGAATGGCTGCCACCATCACCCATGACCTGCACGAGGGGCCTGTATCTGGCGGACTGGCATCAGCAGAGGACGACGACCTGCTTGAAAGCCTGAAAGCCCTTCGGGACAAGTTTGGCTGGTGGCCGTGGCTCAGGCAGCAGGTGGCACAAGCCTCCTTCCCCAAAGGCGTGGTGGAGGATATCAGCGACGCGGCACCAAAGCTTCTGTCCACCACCAGGCCGCACAAGTTCAACGAGACCGAATATCACATCCCGCGAGAGAACGGCGTTCAGGCTGTCCGTGAGGTCATCAAGGTACTGGACGACTTGAAGGCCGGCTATTTCCCGATGGAAGTACGCTTCATCGCCCCCGATAATGCCTGGCTCAGTCCCTTCGAGGGCGGGCAGCGCATGTCCATCGCGGTTCATGCGTCGGCTGACGAGCCTTACGATCATTTCTTCAAGCTGGTTGAGCCCATCTACCGCGCCCATGGCGGGCGGCCACACTGGGGCAAGCTGCACACCCTTGGGCGTGCAGACCTTAGCCAGCTCTATCCACAGTTTGAGGCCTTCCGCGACTTGCGCAGAAGCCTTGATCCTGCGGGCAAATTCCTCAATCCTCATCTGGCCAAGATATTCGGAGAGCCATTCGATGCCTAAACTATCCCGCCGCCGTTTCCTTGTTGGCAGCGCCGCCGTCGCAGGCGCTGCAGCGATCGCCCTCAGGCCAGAAGACCGGAGCGGCCCACGCGCGGCCTATTTCCTCAGCTTGCAGACGGCGCTTATCAAGGCCGGAATCGCCACGCCGACGCTGGTGATCGACCGTCAGCGCCTGAATGCCAATATTGACACGCTCACCGGCCATCTGCCTGACGGCATGGGATACCGCATCGTTGCCAAGTCGCTGCCGTCGCTGAAGCTGCTTGAGCACATCATGACGCGGGCCGGAACCGACCGGCTGATGACCTTCAACCTACCCATGCTGTCCACGCTCAGTATCCAGAAACCTAACGCAAGCCAGCTTATCGGCAAGCCGCTGCCGGTGGCCGCCGCCCGGCACTATTTCGACACCCTGCCCGCAGACGCTGGGCCGGCCGCAGACCGGATCGAATGGCTGATCGACACGCCCGAGCGGCTGGAACAGTACCGCGCGCTCGCGCAAGGCCTGGGCCGAACGCTCAGGATCAATATCGAACTGGATGTCGGCCTGCACCGTGGGGGCCAGACACCGGGCCCCGAGCTTGGCGCCATGCTCAAAAGCATCAAGGACAGCCCAAATCTCGCCCTTGGCGGCTTCATGGGCTATGAGCCTCATATCCCGGCCATCCCGTCGGTCCTGGGCTGGCGCGAAAGTGTCAAGGACGCGGCCTGGCGCATCTACTCAGATGCGCTCACGCAGGCGCGCGATCAGTTTGGCGCCAGCGCGGTTGAGGGCATGACCCGCAACGCCGCAGGCAGCCCCACTTACCGCTATTACAGTGACACAAAGATTGCCAACGAAGTGTCGGCGGGTTCCTGCCTTGTCAAACCCAGCCATTTCGATAGCGAGCTTCTTGAGCCGCACCAACCTGCCAGCTTCATCGCCACACCGGTGATCAAGGCTGTGGACGAGACCCGTATGCCGGGACTGGAATTCGCAGACGGCATCAAAAGCATGTGGGACCCGAATTACCGCAAAACCGTCTTCATCTATGGTGGACACTGGCTGGCTGATCCCATTGACCCACCTGGCCTGGATTATAATGCCACCTTTGGCCGGTCTTCGAACCAGGAAATGCTCAATGGCGGGCCAGCGCTTGATGTTGAGCCCGACGAATTTGTCTTTTTCCGGCCGCAACAAAGCGAAGCCGTGTTCCTGCAGTTCGGCGATATCGCGGTCTATGACGGTGGGGAAATTGTCGATTTCTGGCCGGTCTTCCCGGCATCTGCCTGACCAGCGCCCAGACGGTGGCGCCCAGACGCTAGCTGACGGCCATGCCTTCAGGCAGCGTATCGTCAAAGATGGCGACAATGGCGTGGGCAGCGCGGGCCAGCACCTCATCCCGGTCCCTGAGACCGGTATCGAACAACAGTTCCATGGTCGCGTAACCAAGTTCGATCGCCAGCGCCGCGCGGGTCAGTGCATGATGGCGGTCGGCTTCATTTTCAACCGGATACAATTCGGCTTGCAGGAAAGCCGCCATTACGTCGCGCGAATGGCACCTGATTTTCTGGAGTTCCGGCAGCGCGCGCATCAGCAGCAACAGCTCCCTGCCTGCCAGGAAATTCTGCGTCACATCAATTGTCTGGGTCAGAATCTCCAGCGTGCTTTGCACAAGCTGGTCACGGTTTTCCACCAGCACGCCCTGCCGCTGGACGAAAATATCGTTCTGCGCCTCCATCAACCGGATGGCCAGAACCATCAGGACCGACAGTTTGTTGGGAAAATACCGGTAGAAGGCAGGCGGCGTCAGCCCGGCCCGTTCAACAATGGCATTGGAATTGAGCGCATCATAGCCGCCTTCGACCAGGATTTCCTGCGCAGCCATAAGCAGCCGGTCATAGGTCTGCCGGCCACGCGCCTGCCGCGGCTCGTTGATTACAAAATCCAGCGTCTCAAGACTTAAGGTGCTCATAGGCCTGCGGTTTATCCATTCTTGAAGGTCAGCCCATCATAGGCGAGACGCCGCGCCAACACAAAGCTTTCCCCGCGCTTTAACACGCGGTTTATGGAGGGGTGGGCGACAGACACAGGCATTGTCACCGAAGCACGCCCTGGCTAACCAAAGAGCGCTATCCTGCGGATGCCCCCTCAACAACATCTGACTGACGAGGAACCCTGGTTCGAAACTGAAGCATTGCCCTTCCTGAAATCCAGGCTGGCACAGCTTGTTGCAATGAATTAGCATCAATGTAGGCCTAAATTAACCTTTCGACCCTATTCCATAGCTATGGCTAAAATAGAAATTCGCGGTTACATGGCGGACAAGTAAGTCGATGCCGATATGACCAAATTGCACAAGACATTGGTTCTTGCGTTTATTTTATCTGTGATATTGCCGGTGACCATCATTGAGTGGATCAACGCCGGCAAGATCAAAGCGGCATCACGCACGGCATTTATCAATTCGGTTGAAGGCGAAGTGCGGCAAATAGATCGCGCTTTTACCTTGCTGTTCGAACAGGTCGAGCAGAACCTCAATTTCCTCAGCAATTTTGAAAGCATCCGTCAGGCCCTTGGCGAGGCGCCGCGCTACATGAATTCCCGGTCTCGACAGATGCTGGCGCCAAACAGTCTGTCTGGTCCCTCCGCTGAGGCATACGATATTTTCGAGCGGTTTGCCGCAGATCACCCTGACCTGGCGTATATTTATATGGGCGATGCACAGGGCGGCTATTTGCAGTGGCCCGCCGCCGGTATCACTGAAAACTATGATCCCCGTGTTCGACCATGGTATCGGCAGGCCATTGAAGCCAACGGGAATCCTGTCCTGACCAATGCCTATTATTGGGCTGCGGACGACGCCACGACTTTTTCCACCGTGAAGAAAATATCCAACATGACGGGGACAGCAACCGGCGTGATCGGAATGGATATATCCCTGGGACATCTGATGTCGCTGGTGCAGAAGTTCAGTTACGGGGAAACCGGATACCTGATGATTATTGAGGATAATCTCAACATCCTGATCGATGGATCAACGCCGGAAAACACGTTCAAAAAACTGACTGAGGCAAACGGCGGGGCCTACAAAACGCTCGTAACCCTGAATGAGGGCAGCACCGCAATGAACGTGGGAGGAACACGGTATATTGCTACTGTCTATCGGTCGCCAACGCTGGATTGGCGTTTTATAGGCCTTATTCAGGAAGCTGAAGTTGATGCTGCATCAACCGAGCTCAACAAGGTCAGCCTGACAGTGACGCTGATTTGTTTGGCGCTGTTTGTCATTATCGCGATTATCCTGTCGTCTTCTATTGCCAGGAAGATCACCGCCCAGCACCAGCGCCTGCGTGAGGCAAAGCTGCAAGCCGAAGAAGCCAACCTGGCGAAATCGCGTTTTCTTTCCACCATGAGCCATGAAATTCGCACGCCGCTGAACGGCATCATTGGCATGGCGCAGTTGATGGACAGCGCCGAACTTGACGAAGAACAATCCGAGCAGCTGAAGATTATTCAGACCTCCGGCAATACCTTGCTGGCCATCATCAATGATGTGCTCGATATGGGTAAAATTGAGGCCGGTGCACTCGAACTCGAAGAAACCTGCTTCAGCCTGAAGGATCTGGTGTCCGGAACCATGACGCCATTTGCAGCACAGGCCGAGGAGAAAAACATTCAATTGCGGACCTCTCTCTCATCCAGCGAAACCGACCTGCTGATCGGGGACCCGGTGAGGATGCGGCAGATTTTGTGGAACTTGGTCAGCAACGCGCTCAAATTCACCAAAGAGGGCCGCGTCTCGGTCTCGGTCGGTGTGAAAGAGGGAAGGACTGAGGAGATTGGCGCCGGACAACCGGTTACCTTGCAGTTAACGGTGACGGATACAGGACCCGGCATCGCCTCAGACCGACTTGACCTGGTTTTCAAGCCATTTTCACAGGAAGACAGCTCCATCACCCGGAAATTTGGCGGCACCGGATTAGGCTTATCGATCATAAAGGAACTTGTAACCTTGATGGGCGGCGAGATTTCCGTGCAAAGCAAACCGGGGCAAGGCAGCTGCTTCACTGTAACCTTGCCTTTGATCCGGGGCGCCAAGGGGGACACGCCAAGAGATGCCATGGGCGAAACGCCCGATATGCCGATGACTGGGCTGGATTATAATATTCTACTGGCAGAAGATAACCCCGTTAACGCAGCCATCGCGCGAAAAGTGCTCGAAAAGCTTGGCTGCACCGTGACCCATGCCGAAAATGGGATCGACGCGGTGTCGGCTTTCCGTACAGCCACCCCTGATCTGGTCTTCATGGACGTGCACATGCCTGATATGGACGGCGTCGAGGCAACCAAACAAATTCGCCTGCTGGAAACCGGGAAACACGTCCCCATCATTGGCCTGACAGCCGATGTCTTTGAGGAGCATCACCGGAAATTCATCGCAAGCGGCATGAACGCAGTCCTGACCAAACCCTTCACGCCAGAGAAACTGGCGCGCGCCATCCGGAAGTTCGCATCCCGCCCGGCTTAATCTGGCGAAAAGCCCATCACCTGACGGATCAAGCCGCCTTTGACCACAAAACAGACTGCCATCTTGATCGGTTCATCGGCAATGCCGTGGATCAACTCGTGGTCGAACACTTTGCTCCCAAGGACAAAACGGTTCACGAGTTCGGCGCGCAGCCCTTCATGCACGAAGCGTTCGCGAGCGTAAAAGTCACCGAACGCGGCCTTGCCCACCATCACCGGCTCACCAAGCGGTGGGCGATAGACACAGACATCATCACTGAAGCACGCCAGGAACCGTGTAAGGTCCCGGGCGTTATAGGCTTCCAATTGTTCCTGAACCAATTCAGCTGGCGTCATCATCGCAAAAAAACTTCCAAAAAAAGCCCGCAACAACAATTTGTTACGGGCCTTATTTAAACTTCTAATTCAGCACGAATCAGAACGGGATCTCATCATCGAGGTCGGCGCCGCCGCCCATGCCGCCACCTTGCTGGCCACCGCCCTGGTTGCTGCCGCCGAAGCCGCCGCCTTGGTTGCCGCCCTGACCACCACCGGATGGGCCAGCAAAGTCACCGCCGTAACCGGACTGGTTATTGTCGGCAAAGCCACCACCCTGGCTGTCACCACGGCCGCCAAGCATGGTCAGCTCACCGCGGAAGCGCTGCAGCACCACTTCGGTGGAATATTTCTCAACGCCCTGTTGGTCGGTCCATTTGCGGGTCTGCAGCTGGCCTTCAATATAAACGGTCGAGCCTTTCTTGAGGTACTGCTGCGCCACTTTGGCCAGGTTTTCGTTGAAGATGACAACCCGGTGCCATTCGGTGCGCTCCTTGCGCTCACCCGAATTGCGGTCGCGCCATGTCTCGGACGTGGCGATGGAGAGATTCACAACAGGTGAACCGTCATTCATCGTGCGCACTTCCGGGTCGCGCCCAAGGTTACCAACCAAAATTACTTTATTTACACTACCGGCCATCAGAGCCCCCTTATTCGTCATTCGTGGGCGCTTTCCGCGCCCGTGTGGCAGCGACAATAGAACATGCCAGCCACCGCATCAAAGAGAAACATGACCGAACATCCAAAAAATATCCGCGCCATTTTTGTTCCTATTTTGTTCTCATTGTAGTCAGGCGGGCGCTGCGGGTCAAGCCCGGGCTCATAGCGCGCTTCGGCACACCCTGCCCCTTTTTGGGCTCGCTTTGTCGCAAGCTACTACAAAGACACAGCTTTTGCCTGCACGGTAGTGTCGGGGAAAACCAACAGTGGGGAAAATATCATGACAGTTCGCCTGACAGCCGCAGCAGCAATAATCCTGACAACCAGCGTGGGCGCTGCTGCACAAAGCCAAACACAGACACAGACACCGCCGCCGCCGAACACCTGCGAAACCGATCCTGGCTTCAATCAGTTCGATTTCTGGGTCGGCAACTGGAACGTGACCGCCCGCAACGGCGGCCAGCAGGCCGGCACCAACCTGGTGACCAAGGTGGAAAAAAACTGCCTGATCCGCGAGGAATGGACCAGTGTGTCTGGCGGCACGGGCCAGAGCATCAACTATTATAACCCGGTCAGCAAAAAATGGCGGCAGGTGTGGGTTTCCGCCGGTGCGGGCGGCAACCTGATTGACTATGAAGGCGGGCTGCGCGACGGTTCCATGGTGCTTGAAGGCACCATTACCTACTATGCGAACGGCACCAGCTTCCCTTTCCGTGGCACCTGGACCCCGAATGAAGACGGCACGGTGCGCCAGTTCTTTGAACAGTATGATGAAACGGAAGAAAAGTGGAAAGGATGGTTCGACGGGCTTTACGCGCGCCAGTAAAAAGGGAATAATACAACCCAAATAAAGTTTGGGGGTTTTGCAATGTCACCTGACACGAGCCAGTATTTTACCGCGACCGACACCAAAAGCCACCGGGCTTACCGTTTGACTTCCATCGATTTCCTGCGGGGCCTGGTGATGGTAATCATGGCGCTTGACCATGTGCGTGACTTTTTCACCGATGCCCGGTTCGACCCCGCTGATCTGACGCAAACCGACAGCGCCTTGTTCCTGACGCGCTGGATCACCCATTTCTGCGCCCCCACCTTTGTGCTGTTATCCGGCATCAGCGCGGGTTTGATGCATGAACGCAAGAGCACGGCAGAACTCAGTCGTTTCCTGGCAACCCGCGGCCTGTGGCTGATCGCCATTGAAATCACGCTGGTCAGTTTTGGCTGGCAGTTCAATCTGGCGACCTTCTCGATCGGCCTGCAGGTTATCTGGGTCATCGGCGCCTCCATGCTGATCATGGCCGTGCTTGTGTGGTTGCCCTTCTGGGCAATTGCGGGCTTTGGCGCTGTTGTTGTGCTGGGCCATAACGCGCTGGATTATGGCCTTTTCCCGCCGGTGAACTGGGCGGCGCCGACACCCTTCTGGCATATCCTGCACAATCCAGGCTTCAGCCTGCCATTCGGCTTCCCGGTCGGGCGCATGTATCCGCTCCTGCCCTGGATCGGCCTGATGCCGCTGGGGTACGTGCTGGCGAAAGCCTATAAGCTGGAGCCCCAAGCGCGCCAGCGCCTGCTGGTCCGGCTGGGTCTTGCGCTTATTGCCGGCTTTATCCTGATCCGACTGGTGAACGGCTACGGCAACCCTGCCCCCTGGTCCCAACAGGAAAACGGCCTGTTCACTTTCTGGTCGTTCCTCAATACAGCGAAATATCCACCGTCTCTGGCATTCCTCTTGATGACCGTTGGGCCCGGCCTGATCGTCCTGGCCTACGCCGAACGCTGGCGCGGGCGGTTTATCGACTGGATGGTCACCCTTGGCCGTGTGCCCTTCTTCTATTATCTCGCACACATCTATCTGGCGCATGCACTGGCCCTGGTAGCCGCAGAACTGCAGGGCCTTGGGTGGCGCACCATGGCGACCGCCATGTGGAACATGCCTGCGGGCTATGGTTTTTCCATCTGGGTGGTGTGGCTGGTTTGGATCGGGGTGGTTGTCGCGCTCTATCCAGCCTGCAAATGGTTTGCGGACCTCAAGGCGCGCCGGAAGGACTGGTGGCTCAGCTACCTCTAGGCAGGAAAGCTGTCACTGGGCATGCTGCTATCTCTAGGCAAGGCACGCGAATTCTCGTATAGAGTTCGGATATGACGCTTCTTATTTTTTATCTGGTGCTGGCAATCTGCGTGTCCTTCCTGTGTTCAGTGGCGGAGGCTGTGCTGCTGTCTGTGCGCCCAGCCTATGTGGCGGCGCTGAGGAAACGCGGCAAACGGGGTGCCGACGACCTGACAGCCCTGCAGGCAAACCTTGACCGGCCATTGGCCGCCATCCTGATTCTCAACACCATCGCCCACACGGTCGGTGCGGCCGGTGTTGGTGCGCAGGCTGCTGTGGTGTTCGGCAACAATTATGTCGCTGCAACAAGCGCCGTGCTGACACTCCTGATCCTGGTGCTGTCAGAGATCATCCCCAAAACCCTTGGCGCCACTTATTGGCAAGGCCTGGCGCCCACCACCGCCTTCTGCCTTGTGTGGCTCACCCGCCTGTTGCTGCCGATTGTCTGGCTTTCGCAGAAGCTGACCCGCGCCATCGCCCGTAAGGACGAGCTGGCCACCACCTTCAGCCGGGACGAGATCGCCGCCATGGCGCAGATCGGCCATGAGGAAGGCCTGTTGGACAAGAAAGAGCAGAAGATTGTCGCCAACCTGATGCGGCTGCATAAGCTGTCGGTGAAGGATATCATGTCGCCGCGCGCGGTGATGTTCAGCCAGCCGATGGCCCGGACCGTTGCCCAGTTCCTGGAAGCCCACGCGGAAAACCCCTTCTCCCGCATCCCGGTTTACGGTGCCCACACAGACGACATCTGTGGCTATGTGCTGAAGCAGGACCTCTTCATGGCGGCAGCAAAAGGCGAAAGCGACAAGACGCTTGAGGATTTCCGCCGCGACCTGCCGATGATGCCGGACACCATGAAGGCCTCCCACGCCTTCAACCAGCTGATGCACCAGCGTGGCCATATCATGCTGATTGTCGACGAATACGGAACCACAGAGGGCCTTGTGACGCTTGAAGACGTGATTGAGACCCTGATGGGCCTCGAGATCACGGATGAGCTGGATACGGTAGAAGACATGCAGGCTTTCGCGCGCCGCAAGTGGCACCAACGCATGACCGCCCTCGGGATTGACCCCAAGGACTGGTCCTGATCAGTCCTCAGCTTCATACTGCCGGGCGCCCGGCACTGGTGGAATGCTGTCCCAACGGCTGCGGGTATAAATCTCGACACTGATCTCAATCCCGCTTGTGTCATCCAGCGTACCAGTGCTGATGGAAATGCGGTCTGGGAAATCCCGCCCTTCCCAAGTCATGGGGGTACCGCAGCCGGTACAGAAGCGGCGCACGGCAATCTCGCTGGCCTTACCTTCGCCGGTTGGCGCGGAGATCCAACGGAACTGGCCCCGATCAACGCTGGTGAAGGGCATGAATGCCCCACCCGAGTTCTTCTGGCAGTCCCTGCAGTGACAATTGTTGGTCTCGCTACCATCCAAGTTGATTTCGTAGCGTACGGCACCACACAGGCAGCCGCCCGTCCGCAGGTCTGTTTTTGGACTCATGAGTGTCTCCTCGCTTGCTTGTTCTTTTTTTGTTCTCATTTCATGCAAGATGTCAAGATAGATAATCTCCTGCTGTTGTTGGTTTTTTCCAAACGTTCACAGATCAGGACCGATATCCTGACAGTTTCTGACAGCAGGTTGGATTATGTTCTTTTTTTGTTCACGGCATCATATTATTGTCAGGCGGCTTGACACCGTGGCATCCACAGGCCAATTGATGGCGTACAAGAAGCGCAGAAACATTAGTTCAGATTTAAGAGATCAGCATGCTCACAGAGATTTCCGTCCGCGGGGCCAGAGAACATAACCTGAAATCCGTGGATGTTGACATCCCGCGCGACAAGCTTGTGGTGATCACCGGGCTGTCGGGCTCGGGCAAATCGTCGCTCGCGTTCGATACCATCTATGCTGAAGGCCAGCGTCGCTATGTGGAAAGCCTTTCCGCCTACGCGCGCCAGTTCCTGGAGCTGATGCAGAAGCCGGACGTGGACCATATCGAGGGCCTGTCGCCTGCGATCTCGATTGAGCAGAAGACCACATCCAAGAACCCGCGCTCTACTGTCGGCACCGTGACCGAGATTTACGACTATATGCGCCTTCTGTGGGCGCGTGTGGGCGTGCCCTACTCCCCTGCCACCGGCCTGCCGATCGAAAGCCAGACAGTCACCCAGATGGTCGACCGCATCATGGCCATGGGCGAAGGCACCCGGCTTTACCTGCTGGCGCCCATCGTGCGCGGCCGCAAGGGTGAGTACAAGAAAGAGTTCGGCGAGCTTCAGAAGCGTGGCTTCCAGCGCGTGAAGGTGGACGGCGAGTTTTACCTGATCGAGGAAGCGCCAACGCTCGACAAGAAATACAAGCATGATATCGACGTGGTGGTGGACCGCCTGGTGCTGAAGGACGGGCTCGAACAGCGCCTTGCCGACAGTGTCGAGACCGCGCTTGAGCTCTCGGACGGCCTCTTGGCTGTGGAGATCGCTGCGCGCGACGGTGAAGACGCCAGCCGCCAGCTGATGTCAGCCAAGTTTGCCTGCCCAGAAAGCGGCTTCACCATCGAAGAGATTGAGCCTCGGCTGTTTTCCTTCAACAACCCGTTCGGCGCCTGCCCATCATGCGATGGCCTCGGGCAGAAGCTCTATTTCGACCCTGAACTGGTGGTGCCGGACCACAGCAAAACCATCAAGGATGGGGCTTTGGCGCCGTGGGCCAACAAGGCCAACAACCCCTCGCCCTTCTATTTCCAGGCGCTGGACGCGGTGGCGCGCCACTTTGGCATCTCTATCGACACGCCCTGGAAGAAGGTGCCTGAGGACGCCCGCCAGGCCTTCCTCTATGGCACCGGTAAACAGTCTGTGACCATTGTCTATGCCGACGGCAAGCGGCGGTTTGAGGTCAACAAGCCCTTTGAAGGCGTGATCAACAATATCGAACGCCGCTGGCGCGAGACAGACAGCAACTGGATGCGTGAGGAATTGTCGAAATATCAGGCCTCCACCACTTGTACGTCATGCGAGGGCAAGCGTTTGAAGCCCGAGGCGCTGGCGGTCAAGATCGCAAGCTGCACAATTGGCGACGTGACGGAACTTTCCGTGCGCGGCGCCCATGACTGGTTCATGGGCCTGCCCGAAAAGCTGACCGACAAACAGAATGCCATCGCCGAAAAGGTCTTGAAGGAAATCCAGGAACGCCTTGGCTTCCTCAATAACGTGGGCCTGCAGTATCTGACGCTCAGCCGGGCGTCGGGCACGCTCTCCGGCGGCGAAAGCCAGCGTATTCGCCTGGCGTCCCAGATCGGCTCCGGCCTCACGGGCGTGCTGTACGTGCTGGATGAGCCGTCCATCGGCCTGCACCAGCGCGACAATGACCGGCTATTGGAAACCCTGAAGAACCTGCGCGACATCGGCAATACCGTCCTGGTGGTCGAGCATGACGAAGACGCCATCCGCACGGCTGACTATGTCATCGACATGGGCCCCGGCGCGGGCGAGCACGGCGGCGCGATTGTGGCTGAAGGCACGCCTGATGACGTCATGGCGTCCACGAAGAGCCTCACGGGCCAGTATCTGACCGGCAAGCGCGCGGTGCCTATCCCTGCCCTCAGGCGCTCGGGCCACAAAGGCAAGTTCCTGACCGTCAAGGGCGCGACAGCCAACAACCTCAAGGATGTGGAAGGCTCAATCCCCTTAGGCACGCTCACCTGCATCACGGGGGTGTCCGGGTCCGGCAAGTCCACCTTCACAATTGAGACGCTCTATAAGGCGGTGGCGAAGCACCTGAATGGCTCCCGCACCATCCCGGGCCCACACGGTGCCATCGAGGGGCTGGAGCATCTGGACAAGATCGTTGACATCGACCAATCGCCCATCGGCCGCACGCCGCGGTCGAACCCGGCCACCTACACCGGCGCCTTCGGCCCGATCCGTGACTGGTTCGCCGGCCTGCCGGAAGCGGGCGCGCGCGGCTACAAGCCGGGCCGCTTCAGCTTCAACGTCAAGGGTGGTCGCTGCGAGGCGTGCAAGGGCGACGGCATGATCAAGATCGAGATGCATTTCCTGCCAGACGTGTATGTGCAGTGTGACCAGTGCAAAGGCCATCGCTACAACCGTGAAACTTTGGAAATCAAGTTTAAAGACAAGTCGATATCAGACGTTCTTGATATGACAGTTGAAGACGGCGTGCAGTTTTTCAAGGCGGTTCCCGCGATCCGCAACAAGCTTGAAATGCTCGAAAAGGTCGGTCTTGGTTATATCAAGGTGGGCCAGCAGGCCACCACCCTTTCAGGCGGCGAAGCCCAGCGCGTGAAGTTGGCCAAGGAACTGTCAAAACGCTCGACCGGCAAAACGCTTTATATCCTCGACGAGCCCACAACCGGCCTGCATTTCGAGGATGTCAGGAAGCTGATGGAAGTGCTGCAGGCGCTGGTGGACCAAGGCAATACGGTCGTGGTGATCGAACATAACCTTGAGGTTATCAAAACCGCCGACTGGATCATTGACCTGGGCCCTGAAGGCGGCGACGGCGGCGGCGAGATTATCGCCACCGGCACACCAGAAGAGGTGGCAACCGTCGCCCGCAGCTACACCGGCCAGTATCTGGCCCCTGTGCTGAAGCGCCAGGCGGCTGAATAAACGCGCACGAACCGCAGCTGAATCAAGGCCTTAATGAATAGAATGGATGCGTCCCAGCTTTGCGTCCATTTTAATGCCGTAAAGGTGGTATTTTGACGCCAAATGCACTAGATAATCGAATGATCTTGATTATGTGCTAAAAGGCTTTGTGATGCGTGCCTCCCTGACCAATCATGCCCTTCGGGTCCTGTTCACAGTAATATGCCTGTCACCGCCGGTGACAGCGCAAACGGCGGCCACGCCCCCGGAAATGATTGAAATCGCCACGCGCGAAAACCTGCCGCCTTATGTGGTCGACCGTGCCGCGCATGGAATTGAAATCGATCTGGTGCATGCCATCCTGAAGGGCAGCGGGTATGAGCCTGTCTTTGTCCAGCAACCGCGCGTCCGGATGATCTCCGCGTTTGAGAATGGCCAGATGAACGGTATCCTGACCCAGAATGTGCTGGCATCCGAAGTTGGGTGCGCAACAGACTGGTACATCGCCCATCAAAATATCGCTGTTTCAATGGCATCCAAGAACCTGTCCATCGACAGCCTGGATGACCTCAAAGGCCTGTCGATCCTGTCCTTTTCCGGTGCGACACGCTACCTTGGCCCTGAATTTCAACAAGCCGTAGCCAACACCAAGCGCTATACCGAATCAGGCGACCAGAGCAAACACATCAAACTGTTATACAGTGGCCGCTTCGATGCCGTCGTCGGCGACCGCTGGATCCTCGCCCTGGCACAGAAAAGCCATTTCACCAAGACCGGTGAGTATCGGGAACTCAAGCACCACCCGATCATGGAGCCATCGCTTTATGTCGCCCGCTTCCATGACCAGAAGGTCTGTGATGCTTTCAACCTGGGCCTTCGCCGGCTTCGGGCGGATGGCAGTTACGCTGAAATCTGGAATGGTTACCGCAAAAGCCTGGCCGTCACGACCGACAGCAAGGCCCCAGTACCCCAGTAAGGTTGGAAGACAGAGCTGCGACCTTACTGCCGCAATAGCGCCAGTTTTGTACCGAACCCGATGAAAACAACGCCGGTAAGGGATTTCAGCCACTTGCTGAACCTGGCGCTTGTTGCCATGGTCTTGAAACGCGCCAATACCAAAATCATTGCGGAAAACCACAAGGAATTAAGCGCCACATGCGCAGAAACGAGCGCGTAAGCCTGAAAAGGGCTGTCGCCAACAGTTAGAAACTGGGGGAAAGCTGCGAGGTAAAACATCGAAACCTTAGGGTTTAAGGCGTTGGTCAGAAACCCTTCGAGACAAGCTCCCCTTAAGGAGGCTGTCCGCTTGGCAGCCTTGGTGACGGCAGTATTAGTATCCTGACTGGTTTTCCAGGTAGACCAAAGGGCCTTCACACCAACCCAGCAAAGATAAGCCGCACCCGCCATTTTGAATATGAAGAAGGCTTCCGCAGACCGCACCAGCAAAATGGATATGCCAAATATCGACAGTGTGCCGTGCAGATAGAACGCTGCAATAAAGCCTAAGATGTTGGCGAAGCCTGCCTTGCGGCCCGAGGTTGGAACCGTCTTTGCGATCAGGACACCATTTGGTCCGGGGGAAATAACCAGCAGCGCCGAGACCGACATGAAAGTTATGATTGTTACCAGATCCATCGTCAAAGCCTCCTGCTGCCATTTTTATGACGCTTGCTTATCACTAAATGACATACCTGCATACGCTGTATTGTTTCCCGTCGAAGAAAAATACTGGTCCGCCGGAATCGCGGGGAAATGAAGCGCCTTCCCGTCCACCGTATGTGCAGGAACCTAGAAGCCGCTTCCCGGTTGTTTGAGGAATTCCAGCTCTTCCGGCGTACTCTGGCGGCCCAGAATGGCATTCCGGTGCGGGTAGCGACCAAACCGGTCGATGATCGCCTTGTGGCGCATCTCGAAATCCAGGTTATTCTCCAGCCCCGGACGGCTGAACAGCCGGACGGCCTCTTCGTGCACCGCCCTGCTTTCGCTATGCATATAGGGCATCAACAGGAAGGCGCACTCATCCGGTGCCAGAGACGCGTCAGCGCCCGCGCGTACCGCCTCCTGCGATAGCACAAGGGCCAGCGGGTCAGCGGCAAAGCTTTGCGGCGTGTCCCTGAACATGTTGCGCGGGAACTGGTCCAACACGATGATCTCGGCCAGCCTGCCGCGCGGGCTTGCCCGCCAGCCGTCCAGCTCCCCCGCGACGGCCACTTCATAAACAGGCAGGAACCGGCGGCGGACCAGATCGTCAAACGTTTTGGACTTCTGCCACCAGGCGCCTTCCCCTGCTTCGGTAAACCAGAAATACAGGATATCCTCTGGGCGCATGTCTAAACTCCTTATCGTCATGTTTTTGGAAGCGTGCGGATGACCGCTTCGCCGAAGCGTACTGCGTCCTCAACAATCTCCAGGTCAATATGGTCTGCCGTGTCGTCCGGCGTGTGAATGTGCGGCATCAGGCCCTCGTCGTCATAGGCGGCGATGGTCAGCGCCGAAAACCCATCACGGGCGAACCAGACGCTGTCAAAATCACCCACATGGTGCTTGGCTGCCTTCACATGGCTGTAGCGTTTGTCGATCTTTGTCACTGCCGCCGCCGTACGCGCCAGCGGCCCGTCATAGTAAACCGGCGTGAAACCGCCACTTTCGGTGACAAATGAGAGGTTCCCAAACCCCACGGTGTCGAAATTCAAAACGTGGGTGTCGCGCATCTTGAGCTCATCCCGATGCTGGCGCCAATAATGCTGGGCGCCCAGCATGCCGGCTTCCTCACCACTTGTTATCACCAGCCGCACTTCCGTGTCAGTCGGCATGACCTTCCACAGCCGGGACGCCACCTCCGTGGCTGCAGCAACGCCCGTCAGGTTGTCATTCGCGCCCGGGGTGTAGCCAAAGCGCCAGAAGTCAACACTGGCCACCACGGCCTGCCCCAGCAATAGCAGCGCCACAATCCAGCCTGCCCAGTGGGGCAAAACAACATCCTGTGTACCCATGGCCGGGATCAGAACCCCAAGCCCGATGATGAAGGTGCCCAGATAGATGGAAAGCTTGAAATGCCGCACCTGATCGGGGCGGTAGGCATAGGAAGACGGTGCGCTATCCAGATGCGCCATCAGGATCACCAGGCGTTTCCCGCTGCCTTTGGTAGCGGACACATTGGCAGTCACGCTGCGGGCGCCCCACCAGATGATCGGGCTGGTGCGCCAGTCGAAATACAGAAGATGGCTGAAGAACAGCAGGACCCCGGCCCCCAGCATGAAAGCCGGCGCCCTGGGCGACAGCAGCACCACAATGGCCTGCCCGATGGCGATCATCCAGAAAAACGGCAGATAGGTGCGCGGGCATTTGAAGCCCTGGTCGGTCACATCCACACCGTATTCACCGGTGAGCGCCGCCATCAGGGCCTCACGTGCTTCCATCTCATTCTCGCTGCCGCAGCCGCGATGCGGCCATTCACTGAGTTTTTCAAAAATCTCGCGTGCTGTCAGCACCCCTGTTCCCCCGGGATTGGTCTTTGCGTTCGGTTGATCACCTTTTTCCCTTACAAAATGGTGCCAAGTCCAGTAAATAAGCCGCAAGTGAAGACGTATATGAGGCCGCCCCATGGGCAGGCCCCGAAAAGGTACAGTAAAGGTACAGTGTGATGGCAAACGAGTTTAAGGAAATCCATATCATCGGCGGCGGGCTCGCGGGCTCTGAAGCGGCGTGGCAGGCGGCAGAGCAAGGCGTGCCTGTGGTGCTGCATGAAATGCGCCCCGTTCGGAAGACTGACGCCCACCACACCGACCATCTGGCGGAACTGGTGTGTTCCAACAGCTTCCGGTCCGACGATTATGAGAATAACGCCGTTGGCTTGTTGCACGAAGAAATGCGCCGCATGAACAGCCTGATCATGGCAGCAGCTGAAAAACACAAGGTACCTGCGGGCTCCGCGCTTGCGGTTGACCGCGACGGTTTCTCCGCCGAAGTCACCGAAACGCTGGAAAAGCACCCGCTGATTACCATCGAACGCAGCGAGATTGAAGGCCTGCCCCCCAAGGAGTGGGATAATGTGATTGTCGCAACCGGCCCGCTGACCAGCCCGGCGCTGTCCAAAGCCGTGCTCGAGCTGTGCGGTGAAGACGCCCTCGCCTTTTTCGACGCCATCGCGCCGATCCTCTATAAGGAAAGCATCGATTTCGGCACGGCCTGGTACCAGAGCCGCTACGACAAGGGCGACGGCGCCGACTATATCAACCTGCCCATGACCAAGGCGCAGTATGAAGAATTCGTCCACGACCTGAACACCGGCGAAAAAACCGACTTCAAGGAATGGGAAAAGGATACGCCTTACTTCGAAGGCTGCATGCCGATTGAAGTGATGGCGGAACGCGGCCCTGAAACCCTTCGTTTCGGCCCGATGAAGCCGGTGGGCCTGACCTGCCCGCACTGGGACGAAAAACCCTATGCCGTCGTGCAGCTTCGGCAGGATAACAAGCTCGGGACGCTCTACAATATGGTAGGCTTCCAGACCAAGCTGAAGTACGGCGAACAGACCCGCATCTTCAAGAAGATCCCGGGGCTTGAGAATGCTGAGTTCGCGCGCCTGGGCGGCCTGCATAGGAACACGTTCCTCAACAGCCCAAAGGTGCTCGATGGCCTGATGCGCATGAAGGCAGACCCGCGGCTTCGGTTCGCCGGCCAGATCACTGGCGTTGAAGGCTATGTGGAATCGTCCGCGATGGGCCTGATGGCCGGCCGTATGGCCGCGGCAGAGCGCAAGGGCCAGACACCCACGCCGCCGCCCGCCACCACGGCTTTCGGCGCGCTGATCAGCCACATTACCGGCGGCGCAGACGCAAAAACCTTCCAGCCGATGAACGTGAATTTTGGTCTGTTTCCGCCGCTTGAAGGCAAAGTCCACAAGAAAGAGCGCAAGCCGGCCATGAGCCGCCGCGCACTAGATGAGCTGAGCTCATGGATATGTGAACTCAGCTAGCTTGACCGTGGGGCGGTTTCGCCCCACTCTGCGCCCACAAGATAACCTAGTTAACAAGGGGCAGCGATGACCAAGCATATGTTTCTGAAGGCCGCCACAGGGGTGGCCTTTCTTTTATCCGCATCCACGGCACTGAAGGCCGAGGTGGTTCCCGTCTCCGACGACACGCGGGAAACCGCCGCCATGCTGCGCGACAAGGCGCTGAAGAGCGACGCGGCCTATGAAATTCTTGAAAGCCTGACCACAGAGGTCGGGCCCCGCCTGGGTGGCAGCGAAAAAGAAGCCGAAGCCGCGCGCTGGGCTGTAGCCAAGCTGAAGGCGCTGGGGTTCGATAAGGTCTATACCGAACCAGTGACCGTTTCCAAATGGGAGCGAATTAGCGAAAGCGCATCTGTTGTAGCGCCCTACACCCAGCCGCTGAGCATCACGGCGCTCGGGAAATCGGCGGCGACGCCAGAGGGCGGCATCACGGCTGAGATTGTCCATATCCCGACCTATGAAGCGCTTCTGGAAGCCGACCGGGCAGACATTGAAGGCAAGATTGTCTTTATCTCCAACCGCATGGAACGCTTCAAGACCGGCGCCGGCTATGGCCCCGCTGTGCAGGCGCGCGGTAAAGGGGCCGCTGAAGCCGCCCGCAAGGGTGCCAAGGCCATCATCATCCGGTCCATCGGCACCGACAGCCACCGTCTGCCCCACACCGGCGGCGTGAACTATGAGGAAGGCACACCGCCGATCGCGGCCGCCGCGCTGTCGAACCCGGACGCGGACCTCCTGGAGCGCATGCTCGATCGCGGCAAGCCCATCAGCATCCACGTGGATGTCCAGACCAAGTTCCATGGTGACGTGACCATGCATAATGTGATCGGCGAGATTACGGGCCGGGAGAAGCCTGAGGAAGTCATCCTCATGGGCAGTCACCTGGACAGCTGGGACCTGGGTACAGGCGCCATTGATGACGGTGCAGGCGTTGCCATCACGGTGGCCGCTGCCGATATGATCCAGGACCTGACAAAGGAACGCCCGCGCCGCACGCTCCGTGTGGTGTTGTTCGCGTCAGAGGAACTGGGGCTGATTGGTGCCAAACAATATGCCGAAGCCCACAAGGATGACGTGGCCAACCATGTGATTGGCGCAGAATCAGATTTTGGCGCAGGCCCTGTGTGGGCGCTGGCATCCAAGGTCAGCACCGGTTCGGTTCATGTGGTTGATACCATGGCGCAGCTGATGCAGCCGCTTGGTGTCGTGCGCCATGGCCGTGAGGCTGGCGGCGGGCCTGACGTCGGCCAGATGGTCAAGATCGGCATGCCCGGCATCGACCTGATGCAGGACGGCACCGATTATTTCGACCTGCACCACACCGCCGACGATACGCTGGATAAGGTTGACCCCGAGGCCTTAAAGCAGAATGTGGCGGCCTGGGTGGTGTTCGCCTATATCGCCGCCGAATGGCCGGGCGACTTCCGCTAGGGCTCTAAATGATAAGAAGGAGCGTCCCCCGGGGCGCTCCTTTTTCTATACGATGTCTGGCAGGACCTGCGCGGCGCGGAAATCCCCTTCAGGCGCGATATGAGCCTCCCCAAGCTAGGGCGTCTTACGACATCCCTCATTGTCATGGAATCGATTTCAATGCGCCGCCCTGTGTGACGCCGGGCGCCAAAGCTTCGCCCTCGCCCCCAGCCAGCGTGCTGTCAGCATTGATTACAAGCATTTTGGCGGCGCCGAATTTCTTGACATCGGCTTTGGCGTGCCCGACTTTACTTTCACGTTAGAAAAACGTTGAAATTAAACCGTGCATTGCACATTGGGGGACAAACACATGACAGTAAAATCACTCACGGTACTGGCCGCAGGCGCAGTATTGTTCATCACAGCACCCAGTTTCGCCCGCGATTGCGGCGACGGCATCATCGGAGACTGGACCACTAACATTGGCGCCACCATGCGGTTCGAGAAGGTTGACGGCCAAACCGGTATGGTTTCGGGCCAGTATATCCCGGCATCTGACCCGGATATGTCCTTCCCGCTCACGGGTTTTGTCAATCCGAACGGCAAGGATGACAGCAAAGCCCATTATGCAGTACCCGTCAGCGTGACCGTCAGCTTCGGCGAGTTTGGCGGCATCACCAACTGGTCCGGTACCTGCAGCATGACAGACGGCAAACCGGTGATCGAAACCGAAGACCTGATCATCTTCCCGATGGCGGATTATTACTGGTCTCACGTGGTCGATAACCACGACACGCTTGTGGTGAAGGACTAAAATCAAAGAAGCCGCCCAACTATAGACCCTGAAAAACCGCGCAAACCTAAAAGTGGCCAATCACCATGCGTCAACCAAAGATCATCACGACATTTCAGTCATATAGTTGGCGGGTTTTTGTCAGTGACCTTTGGGCAGGTGTTACCGTTGCCATGGTTGCCCTGCCCTTGAGCCTGGCTATCGCCATCGCCTCCGGTGCTGACCCGGCGAAGGGCGTTATTACCGCTATTGTAGGCGGATTTCTGATTTCTCTTTTTGGCGGCAGCCGCGTGCAGATCGGCGGCCCAACAGGGGCATTCATTGTCGTTGTGTTCGGCGTGATCGCAGAACACGGCTATGACGGGCTTGTTCTGGCAACCTTTATGGCGGGCATAATTTTGCTCATTGGCGGATATTACCGCGCTGGAAACCTGATTTCCTTCGTGCCCGAGGCCGTTGTCAATGGCTTCACCATTGGTATCGGCGTCCTTATCGCCACCAGTCAGCTGTCGAATTTCATGGGGCTGAGCGTCGAGAACATGCCAGCTGACCTTCTTGATAAGATACCTACCCTCTGGCAGGCGCGCGCGACCTTCAGCCCGGCTACCTTTGCCATTGCCGTTGGCACACTGGTCTTGATCGTGGGTTTGCGAAAAATGGCGCCCCGTTTTCCCGGGCTTATCCTTGCCATCGGCGCCAGTTCCTTGCTGGTATTCGTGATGGCGCTGCCTGTTGAAACCATAGGCTCCCAATTTGGCGCGCTTCCCAGCCAGATGCCTTGGCCGCAAATGCCGGACTTTTCACTGTCGAAAGTCATCGAACTTGTCCCCTCCGCCTTCATCATCGCCTTTCTGGCTGGGGTGGAATCCCTGCTGTCAGCCTTGGTCGCAGACAAGATGATCGAAGGGCACCATAGACCAAATGCTGAGCTGACAGCCCAAGGCCTGGCCAATATTGGGTCCGCCCTTTTCACCGGCCTCCCGGCAACAGGCGCGATTGCCCGTACAGCAACAAACATCAAAGCGGGTGGCAAAACACCCGTAGCGGGGCTCGTTCACGCAGCTGTGTTACTACTGATCATGCTATTTGCTGCGCCGCTGGCAAGCTACCTGGCAATGCCCGCGCTGGCCGCCCTCCTGGTTGTAACGGCCTGGAATATGTCTGAACCCCATAAATGGGGTCAATATGGCAGGGGCCGGAAAAGCGACATTATGCTTTTACTTCTGACCTTCATTTTGACCGTTCTGGTCGACCTGACAGTTGCCATCGGTGTGGGGGTATCGGTTGGCTATGCGCTGCGGTTAAGCCGCCGGAAGGCGGTCGAAAGCAACTGGTCTCCACCCGACCGGTGATACCACACGCTGGAGGCACAGGACTGCCCCCAACAAAAAGGGCGCCGTCAGGCGCCCGTTTCACTTTAGGCTACTGTGGAAAGCCTAGCCTTCCTTTTGTGCAATCGCTGTCTGGTTGTTTGCGGCGTGATATTCTTCAAGCGCGCTTGTCACGCTCGTAAGCGCCTCGCAGCCGTTCATGCACAGACGCGCCAGCTTGTCGCGGTTGCCTTCAGCCCGGTCTGCCATGTCCCTTTTGAGGAACGCCAGCGCCTGGGCTTCAAGCGCCACCTTGTGGTTGGGCTCAATCTCAAGCGCACGACGATAATATTTCAGCCCCCGGCCAGTCAGGCCTTGGGCTTCCGCCGTCTGGCCAAGGCCAACAAGCGCCGCCACATTGGCGGGATCAGCCACAAGCGCGCGTTCAAACAGAAGCCGGGCATCACCGGGCTTTTCCGCGTGCAGGGCCACGGTGGCCTGAGCCACCAGCTCCCGCGACAGGGACTGGAATTTATTGCTGGTTTGGGCCGCAGCTGGCAGCGCCATCATGGCGCTCAGGCCCAGGGCCAGAATCAGGTTGGAATTACGCATACCATGCCTCTTCTTGTTCTTCTTGCCACCATAACCGCATTTTTACGCAGCGATTGCAACAAGAGATGAGCTGTGTTCGCCGTGCGCCAAACTGTGCCGCACCAGCCCGCCATAACGCCAGTGTAGGCTTCAAAACCCAAACAATTGGTAAAAGCTGTCAGGCGACGCGTTCAAGAACCGCCAGGAAGAAGCCGTCTGTGTCGTGCGCGTGGGGCGCCAATTGCAGGCATTCAGGGGTCAGCGCCAGCGTTTCAGCGGGTTTGCCGGGCAGTGCGTCTGCCCAGATGGCCTTATAGTCCATCAGCTGCCATGCGCCCTTTGGCTCACTTGCGAGGAAGGCCGTAACCACGTCTTCGTTTTCTTCCGGCAAGACAGAACAGGTCATATAGACAAGCCTGCCGCCCTGTTTGACAATCTTTGCGCCTTCCGCCAGCAACCTGCCCTGAAGCGCGGTTTGCGCCTTCAGGCTAGCCTCGTCAAAGCGCCAGCGCTGGTCCGGGCTTCTGCGCCAGGTGCCCGTGCCCGTGCAGGGCGCGTCCACCACCACCCGGTCCATCTTGCCTTCCATGGGGCCGAACGCGATCTCGCGCCCCGCGCCTTCCGCCGCAATCTGATGCACCTGGATGGTGCGTGCGCCCGCGCGCTGCATCCGCTTCTTCAGGCTGGACAGCCGTTTGGGCGAAATATCGAACGCGTGGATCTGGCCACGGTTTTCCATTGATGCCGCCATCGCCAGCGTCTTGCCGCCTGCGCCCGCGCACAGGTCCACGATTTGAGCGCCCGGGGAGGCATCCGCAAGGCTAGACGCCACCTGTGCTGCTTCATCCTGTACCTCGATCAGGCCGTCGCTGAAGGCCGGATGGGCGCCCAGGTTGATCGGCCCTTTCGCGCGAAATCCGAGGCAGGAAAATTCATTTTTTTCAAATAGTTCTGCATCATTCTTCAGAATTTCATCGAAGCTTTTTCCGCTGGCTTTCAGGCTATTGACCCGGATATCCAGCGGGGCGGTTTCATTCAGGCTTGCCGCCGCCGTGGCCAGGCTTTTACCAAACCGCCGCTTCAATCCCGGCAACGCCCAGTCCGGCAGATTATAGGCTGCTTCAACGGGGGCCGCGTGCCAATCGATCCGCCTCAGCTTCCGAAGGAAATCTTCTTCCTCCTCGTGCAGACGGGTGGGCGCGAAGGGGTTTTCCTCGCCGAAATGCTTCAGGCTGTCGCTTTCATGGCGCGCCAGATGCACGATCATCATGTTGCGGACAGTGGGCTTGGCGCCAAGTTCCTTCAGCGCCCAATGGTAAAGGCCCCTCGCCCGCAGGATGCCGTACACGTAGCCGGAAATCGCGCGCTTGTCCTTCGAGCCCGCATAGCGGCGGGCCCGGAAGAATTTGGTGACAAGCACGTCCGCAGGCGCGGCTTTTGCCGCCATCTTCTCCTCGATGTCAAAGAGGAGTTCAATGGCGGCGGAAAGGCGCGCGGCGGGCTGCATCAGGTCGCCAGCTTATTTCGCAGGGTAATTCGGGGATTCACGCGTGATCGTCACATCATGCACGTGGCTTTCCTTCAGCCCCGAATTGGTGATGCGAACAAATTGCGCTTTTTCGTGCATTTCCGGGATGGATTTCGCGCCCGTATAGCCCATGGAAGCCCGCAGGCCGCCAATCAGCTGGTGCAGCACAGCAGCCGATGGGCCTTTGTATGGCACCTGGCCTTCAACGCCTTCCGGAACAAGCTTCAGCGTGTCCTTGACATCATCCTGGAAGTAACGGTCTGCAGAGCCGCGCGCCATGGCGCCTACGCTGCCCATGCCGCGGTATGCCTTGTAGGACCGGCCCTGATAGAGGAACACTTCGCCCGGCGCTTCTTCGGTGCCTGCAAGCAGTGAACCCACCATACAGGCGTTCGCACCAGCGGCAATGGCCTTGGCCACGTCACCAGACGTGCGCAGGCCACCGTCTGCGATGATTGGAATGCCCTGGGCGGACGCCACTTTGGCAACGTCGGAAACTGCTGTCAGCTGCGGCACACCCACACCGGCCACGATCCGCGTGGTACAGATGGAGCCTGGTCCGATACCAACCTTGATACAGTCGGCGCCCGCATCAATCAGTGCCTTGGCGGCGTCAGCGGTTGCGACATTACCTGCAACAAGCTGGACGTTACCGAAGGCTTTCTTGATCTTGGCAACCTGCTCGATCACGCGGGAAGAATGGCCGTGGGCCGTATCCAGCACGATCAGGTCACATTCGGCGTCTGCCAGCATGCCGGCGCGCTCAAAGCCCTTGTCGCCAACGGTTGTCGCAGCTGCCACACGCAGGCGGCCTTTGCTGTCCTTGGCGGCGTTCGGGTTGGCGACAGCCTTTTCAAGGTCTTTCACCGTGATCAGGCCCACACAGCGGTAGCCTTCGTCAACAACGATCAGTTTCTCGATCCGGTGCTGGTGAAAGAGGCCCTTGGCTTCTTCAAAGGAAACGCCTTCGTTTACGGTCACCACATCACGGGTCATCAGCTCGGAAACCGGCTGCTCCATATTGGTGGCGAAACGTACATCGCGGTTGGTCAGGATGCCGACCAGCTTCTTGGGGCCAACAGCGCCGTTGCGCTCAACCACCGGAATCCCGGAAATCTTATGCTGCGTCATCAGGCGCATGGCTGCGGCCAGGGTCTCATCCGGGTGCATTGTCACCGGGTTCACCACCATGCCGCTTTCGAACTTCTTCACCTGGCGGACCATTTCGGCCTGCTCTTCTTCGGTCATGTTCCGGTGCAGCACACCAACACCGCCCGCCTGCGCCATGGCAATCGCCATAGGGGATTCGGTTACGGTATCCATCGCCGCGGAAAGAAGCGGCAGGTTCAGTTCGATTGATTTTGTGATTTTGGTACGAACGTCCACCTGCGCAGGCATGACATCACTGGCTGCCGGTACAAGAAGAACATCATCAAAAGTAAGGCCGAGGCGAATATCCATTAGGGCGATCCTGCTTTCACTGTGGGCGCATTGTGCGCGCTTTGGGGGCCCAAAATTGCCCCGCCGGATTAAGATATTCGCCGTTCAATACCCCGAAGGCCGCCCAAAAATCAACGTTAAACTTCACCCAGAGGAAAATCAGATGAAAACTATTCGGAAACGGCCTCTTTTCGACCCTTGAAGCCGGTCGCCACCACGAACCATTCCTTGGAATCCTGCCGGCTTGACGGCGGCTTCGCGTGCTTGACGCTGGTGAAGTGCCTGTTGAGCGCCAGTATCAGGTCATTGTCGGCCCCGCCCTGCAGTACCTTGGCCACGAACGTACCGCCGGGTGCCAGCACCTTGACGGCAAAATCAAGCGCTGCTTCGCAGAGCGCCATGGTACGGATCTGGTCTGTCTGGCGGTGTCCGGTGGCCGAGTTGGCCATGTCAGACAAGACAAGATCAGCCGGCCCATCAAGGGCATCCATCAGGCGCTTCTCGGCGTCTTCAGCCAGGAAATCCATCACCCAGATGTCGGCACCCTGGATCGGCTCGACTTCCTGAATGTCGATGCCGATGATCTGAGCGCCGTCTTTCAGTTCTTCTGTCAGCACCTGCGTCCAGCCGCCGGGGGCACAGCCCAGGTCCACCACACGTTTGACACCCTTGAAGAGATTATAGCGTTCCGCCAGCTCCTTGATCTTGAAGGCCGCGCGGGAGCGGTATCCAAGGCGCTGGGCCTCGGCGACATAGGGGTCGTTCAGCTGACGCTGCAGCCAGCGGGTCGAGCTGTTCTTGCGGCCACGCGCCGTCTTGACGCGGACCTTGGCACCGCGCGCCCGGCTCCGGGTGTTCGATTGCTTGTTCCAGCCACTAGCCATTCTTCTCTACCCTTTTTTGTGCCCTGTCGCCCTGCTGAGTCTTGTCGCCGCGGTAAAGCGGGCGCGCCCGCCGGGGCGGTTGTTCCATCTGCATCAGGCCGCGCAGAATGCCTTCCCGGATGCCGCGGTCCGCCACGCGTAGGCTTGGCACCTTCCACATCCCCAGGATGGCTTCAAGAATAGCACAGCCCGCCACAACAAGGTCAGCCCTTTCCGGGCCAATACAAACCTGGGCGGCACGTTCATCATGCGTCATGGTGGCCACCCGGCGTGACAGGGCGTGAATATCCTGCGATTTCATCCAGGCGCCGTCCACTTTCTCGCGGATATAGCGCGGCAGGTTGAGATGCAGGCTCGCCAGCGTCGTCACAGTGCCTGAGGTTCCCAGGAACTGGGTCTTGCGTTTCCTGACCACATCAGAGACCTGATGCGCATCTTCAAAGGCCTGCAGGTGGTCCACCACCAGCTTGACCATCTTGTTGTAATGCTCGATCGGCAGAGTCTCGCCGGGCCGGCCGAAGCTTTCAGACAGGTTCACCACGCCCCAGGGAATGGACATCCAGCCGGAAATTTCCGTGCGCTGCCCCGGGTGCACCCGCACCCAGATCAGCTCAGTTGATCCGCCACCAATATCAAACACCAGCGCGTTCCGGTTACCGGGCGCGATCAGCGACTGGCAGCCCATCACCGCAAGCCGGGCTTCCTCGCCCGCCGAGATAACATCCAGGTTGATGCCGGTTTCGCGCTTCACGCGCGCGATGAATTCGTCAGAATTGTCAGCCACACGGCAAGCTTCTGTTGCCACATGGCGCATGCAGGTAACGCCCCGGCGCGCGATTTTCTCAGCGCAGACTTTCAAGGCCTCAATGGTGCGGTCCATCGCTTCATCAGAGAGGCGGTTGTTCGAAGAGACCCCCTCCCCCAGACGCACGATGCGCGAGAAGGCGTCGATGACGCGGAAACCGCCGCGCGTGGGGCGGGCGATCAGCAGGCGGCAATTGTTGGTGCCCAGGTCAATGGCGCTATAGACACCGCGCAGGGGCGGCTGTGGCTGCCTGCCTGTCTGTTTCTTTGCGGGGGCGGCGGAAGGCTGCGCGGGTCGCGCTGGCCGGTCCGGCTGCCGTGAGCCGCCCTGACCTTTTGCTGGCGCTGCTTGAGGTTGGCCCGGCCCTTTGGCTTGCGCCGCATCCTGCCCTTTGGTACCGCGTCTGCGGCGGCGGGGTCGGCGTTTTTTGCCGGAATTCTTCTGTTGGTGCTCCGCCTGGCCTCCCGAAGGAGAGGTGCCCGGCGCGGCCCCGGCCGATGGGGCCTGTGGGTCTAACGACATACTTTTTCTCTTGTTATCTTTTTTTGTCGCAGGCGCCTGGCTGATGGGGCTTCGGCTGCTCTGCTCACTTGCCCTATCTTTAGCACCAGCGCGCCACAGAGCGCAATAAATTTCAGATGTAACGAATTGCAGAATATCACCGTGTTCCACTTTTGTTCTTGACGGGCCACATTTCCCGAGATAGAAGAACAAAAGATGAACGGAGGACACTATGCCTGGATTTGAACATTTGCTCATTCTTTTGCTGTTTATCTTGCTGGGGGGCCTGGGGATGGCCGCAATGCAGGATGGGGCGTCCGTGATGTGGAAGCATCTGCGCAAGCAACTGCCCAAGGCCCCTCGTTCACGCGTACAGCCCCAGTCCCGAATTCCGGACCCGCTTTTCTTCCAGCGCTAGGCACTCTGGGTTTGGGCGGCTTATCCGGGCCGTCTCACCTGCCCGCCAGCCCTGTGCTGTCCGGGCATGAAAAAACCGCCTGCGTGTTCACGCGGCGGCTATCCTGATGGCGACACTCTATCCGACATAAGTAAGAGGCGCGGCGAACAAACCACAAGGTGGTTGAAGCACCGCGCCTAATCCGAGCGAACCCCCAGGTGTGCCCGGCCTTCTCCGTCAGTGGCTGCCTAATCCGTGGGCGCCAGAAGATTGATCGTACCTCCCCAGATGGATCAATCCCAGTCTGAATTCGGTGAAGGTTGCAGCATCCCATAGGATTTGGTCGGTTCTGTCAAGGTCGCTTCTCATAATTTTGCGTCTTTTTTTACCAAAGATATAAAAAAGCCGCCGTTTGGCGTGAAAACGGCGGCTCATTTCAACATCAGTTGATTTTCTGAAGGCTTACTGAAGCGGTTCGCCTTGATATTCGGACACACGGCAATATTGCTCGCCCCCCACGGCGCGGATGTTGTCGCACAGCAGTTCGGCATCTTCTTCGCGCTCCAGCGGCCCCACAATCAGGCGCAGGAATGTGCCAATACCTTCCTGGTTCTGGGTATAGATGCGCGGGCTAAGGCCTTCAAGCTGGCTTGCGAACGCCCGGTAAAGGGCTGACCAACCGCTGTCCACCTGGTCCTTCGACCGGTAGGACGCCAGATGCGCACCATAATAGGTACGGCTGTCGTCCTGTGCGTCATTGGTTGCCGGCGTACCGTTGTCAATCGTACCCGTCTGGACGTCGGCACCCGTCTGCGACGTGCCTGTTGGCGCTGTCTGGGTGTTATCTACAGCCGGCTGCGACGCGGCCTGGGGCTGGGACGACTGCTGTTGTTGCTGTGTCTTGCCGGGCGCTTTGGTCTGGTAAGCCGCGTTGCGGTCAATCATCTCAACGGAGAACAAACGGTTTTCAAGCGACTTGATTTCGGTGCGAACGCCGGAGAGGTCATTCCTGACACGGCGAAGGGCTGCTTCGGTTTCCGGATCTTTCTGCAGGGACGCCAGCTTCTGTTCCATGTTTGAGAGCGCCTGATCCTGGCTTCTAACATGCTTCACCAGGTCCACATAGAGACGCTCGAGCGCGTTGAAGCGGTCCTTGAGGTCACGGTTATCTTCCGAAACACCTTCAACGCTGCGTTCCAGCGTTACCTGCCGGGCTTCAACGAGAACTTCCTCGCCCTGCCAAAGATTGCCGGTGCCGCCACACGCGCTGGTCAACAGCGCCATGCAGGCAACAATTGCCCCTTTTCTGGGAAATACTGTGGGTGCGCTAAGTCCCTGTGTCATGATCACGCCTTTCTACACATTGCTTTTCACCTTTATTTTCAAAGGCTAAGCTGCATCCATGCCTCACTTGGCAGTCTCTTTCAGCAGTGGAATATGCAAAGGGAGTGCCAATAAAGGCGATAAAGACAATGATACCACGAATGGCAAAAAGGCGCAGCCCCTACCGGCTGGTCACATCAACCCAGTTGCTTGTGCTTGCGCCGGCGCTCGTAGGCCACATAAGAAAACGGCATGCTGGAAAGATACGCGATGGCAATGATAATCAGCACCGCCCAGGTACGAACGAACAGGCCCGCGATGACAATGCCGATGACCAGCATCACTGGCACAAACCAGGCCTTGGGCACGCGGAAGGCCTTAAGCGAGATGGTCGGGATGGTCGACACCATCAGAACAGCCACCACAACCGCATAGGCGGAAACAACCAGGCCGTAATTTTGAACCGTTACGGCCTCAAGTGCAAAATCGACGATGAGCGGCATCAGAAGGAGCGTTGCGCCCGCGGGTGCCGGCACACCGGTCAGGAAACCCAGGCGCTTGCGGGGCTCTTCCTCGTCATCCAGCTTGGCATTGAAGCGCGCAAGCCTGAGCGCCATCGAGATGGCGTAAATCAGCGCCACAGCCCAGCCGAGCCGGTCAAGCCCCTCAAGCACCCACAGATACAGGATCACGGCCGGCGCCACCCCAAAGGACACCACATCCGAAAGCGAATCCAGCTCGGCACCAAAGCGACTGGTGCTTTTCAGAAGCCGGGCAACAGTTCCGTCAAGACCGTCAAAGATACCCGCCAGCAGGATGGCAAAGACCGCCAGCTCCCACTTGTCGGCCAGGGCGAACTTGATCGACGTCAGCCCTGACATGAAGGCCAGGAGCGTCACCACATTCGGCAGGATCGTCCGGATCGAGATCTTCTTGAACAATAGTGCCCGTTTTTCACCGCCCATGTGGTTTGCTCCCCGCTACCTGATCTTACTTGTCAGCGCTGGCAGCTTTGCGGCGCGCTGGCGCCTTGCGGGCGATGATGGTTTCGCCGCCAATCATGGTCTGGCCCACGGCAACAGTCGCCTTCTGGCCCTTGTCGAGATAGATATCCGTACGGCTGCCAAAACGGATCAGGCCGAAGCGCTCGCCGCGCTCTACCGTCTGGTCCACTTCCAGATCACACAGGATACGCCGTGCCACAAGGCCCGCAACCTGGGCAAAGGCAATGTCATGGCCGTCTTCCGTGGTCATGCGAATCAACTGGCGTTCATTCTCTTCACTGGCCTCTTCCGCGGCAGCGTTCAGGAACTTGCCCGGAACATAGGCCACATTCGTGATCTCCCCCGCCGCAGGCGCGCGGTTTACATGCACGTTAAAGACCGACAAGAAGATGGAAATGCGGGTGCGCGGCTCATCGCCCATGCCCAGCTCTGCAGGCGGCGTCGCTTCCATCACCAGGCACACAGTGCCGTCGGCGGGGCTTACAAGTACGCCCTTTTCATCCGGCACCACCCGTTCAGGGTCGCGGAAGAAATAAAGACACCAGCCGGTCAGGATCAGACCGGCCCAACCAAGAGGTTCCGACAGGAAAAACAGGCCAACAGACACGGCAAAGAAAATTGCCACAAACATGTGCCCTTCCTTGTGGATAGGCGTCATTACTACATCCATAGCCTTCATCGGCGGCAACCTTCTTCTTTTGTAGGTAAATTTGGCACACACTGGCGATTTGAAGCCTCCACGTCAAGTCTGACGACCTGCGTGACCCGCTTTCCGCATGAGCCTGAAAAAAAATCTTGTCCAGATGAAGCGGATACAGCAAAAGAAATAGGAGGCCTTTAACGGTTGTTTAAGCCCGCACAGCGATCCTGTTGATGCGGCAAGGGGAAGCATTCACCCGAAACGATCAGGCCGCGGGGCAGCTAAGTAAACTGGCGTATTTGGAAACGGGGCAACATGAAACTTCACGAATCGCTGCAGAAGGTCAAAGGGCACCTCGACAGCCTCGACGATCCTGCCTTCGACCAGCTTGAGTTCGATTGGGAAGGCATCAAATTTCATGCAACAGCAGACACCGGCCAGGACGGCGCCGGGATCATCAAGCTGGATGCCAAGCTGGGCCGCCTGTATTTCACCGTTGAGAATGCCGCGGAACGCACCATGGCGATCGAGCGGGTCTATTCCACCAACCGCGGCATTGATGGCGCCTACAAGATCAGCAAGACAGGCGATGTCACCTACCACAGCGTGACAGCCACCAACCAGAAGCTTCAGGGCAATGACCTGGTGGGCGCGCTGACGCTGATATTGCTGGAATCAGAAAGCCACCTGCGGGCGCTCAGGTCTCACCTGAAGGCGGTTTAGGTTTAGGACGATACATCACATGCAACTGGTGAGCCGCGGCGACTTCCATATGTTTTTTGGCGAGCTCTCTGAGGCTCACCTTAAACGTTTCCTGGTGTGGTGCGAATATTACGAGCCAAAAGAGCTTGATGACTTTCCACAGTTAACCCCAGTATGGTTAAGAGAAAACCTTTTCTCCAAGATGGAACAAACGAACTCCCATCCGCTATATGCAACGGACAGACACATTGATTTTCAAGATCGCGAGTTCCTCAGCGCGGCCGCCGAAATTAGGATCTTGAAAAACAGCTTCTCTGGCTACCTCTTCCTATCACAAGGACAACCCATTACAGCCCGGATATTTTCCGACTGCGAGTCATTAGCGTTATATTCAAATGACCTGTTTGGTGACGAAAATACAGAAACTATGGGCCGCCTTTTAGGTGGGGAAACTACCCTGTTACCTCAGCAAATAGAACTATCCTACCATTTTACTTCTGATAAAATTGATTGGCTTTCGCGATCTGGGACTCTTTGGATTCCGGTAAGCCAAGATAGGGCACTCTAGCCTTAGCCCGTGGGCTTTTCGTCGTTGAGCGGCAGGCGGAACATCTGGCCGGGGTAAATCAGGTCCGGGTCGCGGATCTGTTCGCTGTTTTCGCGGAAAATCACGGTATAGCGCACACCGGAGCCGTAAAGCTGGCGCGCAATCTGCCACAGGGTATTGCCCGGGCGCACAATCACGCCACCTTCCGCGACCTCTGGGTCAATGGCCTGACCGGCTTCAAACGGCTGTTCGATCCTGAGCTGCACCTGACCGTCACCAATCGTCTGGTCGACGCGGATCACATGGCGCCCCGGCGACAGCGGCCGGCCCGTCAGCGCAATCTGCCAGCGGCCTTCGTCGCCCGCGCGCATGTTGCCAACGAATACATCGTCCAGATACAGCCGCACATCCACCCGCGGAAGCGACCGGCCTGCAACAATGGGGTCGCCGCCGTCACCATAATCGATGGTGTCCACGCTCAGACTTTCACCCACTTCGCCAAAGGCAGCCACGCCCGGCTTCTGAAGGACGGTTGAAGCCCCCTCACCGCTTTTCGGCGTCAGCACGGCCACAACGCCGTTCTGTTCACGCTCAAGAAAACGCTGATTGTCGCGCTCGGGTACGGAAACCACCACCACGTTGTCGGCCTCAGAAACCTCGGCCCCGTCGCGTTCGCGGCCCTTCAGGTTCAGTTCCACAGACCCAGCGTCCAGCGGTTCTTCAAGAATCATCACCCATTCGCCGTTTTCATCGGCAGTGACCTGCGAGACCATCTTACCGTTCGCGAACAGCTCAATGCGGGCGCCCGGCGCCATGCGCCCGGCAATCACACCGGTACCGCCACGCGAGATTCGCACAAGATCAAACTCAGGCACAGGCTTCTGGGCCTGTTCCGCTGTCGGCTGGTTCTCGGAAACTTCTGTGGGGGATGCAGGCGTTTGCGGCGCGGGCTCGTCTGAGAAAAGCACGTAGAGGATAGCGCCGACACCAATGGCCGCACTTACGGCACCGATGGCAATTCGGCGCATATCATCGCTCTTGCTTTCCAGTGGGCCCATAACTCACCATACATCCTGTTCAACAAAGCCTTAACAATCGGGCCTATATAATGAAAGATGAATTTATTAAAAACATGTCAAAACTTTGACAACTAAACTTTATGACCCTGAATTAGCGGGTTTTTCCCAATTTGGCCACCAGGTCACCATCTCTTGTGAGGTATTGTATGAAGTCGACACCCCAACCTACAACCACAATCCGTAATGTTTGTGTCTATTGTGGGTCACGAATGGGCAATAAACCGTCCTATGAGCAACTTGCGAAAGACCTGGGTGGCCGGATCGCAGGCGCTGGCCTGGGCCTTGTGTATGGTGCCGGCAGCATAGGATTGATGGGCGTGGTGGCCCGCGCCGCCCGCGACGGTGGCGCGCCTGTGATTGGTATTATCCCTGAGCATCTGGACGCGGTTGAAATCACCCAGGACGGGCTGACGGAACTGCACGTCACCCAGAATATGCATGAACGCAAGAAGATGATGTTTGACCGGTCTGACGCCTTTGTCATCCTGCCCGGCGGCCTTGGGACGCTTGACGAGACGTTCGAGATCATGACCTGGGCGCAACTGAGCCTGCACAGAAAGCCGATCATCCTGATCAACCATGAAGACTATTGGACGCCGCTCGTTGATCTGGTCTCGAACGTGGTTGAGGCCGGTTTCGCGGCGCCTGAGAATGCGACACTTCTCAGCGTGGTCGAAACGGCAGAAGACGCAATCGAGCTGTTGAAACAGATGGAGACCGCCCCATCTGACGCCAGAAGCGAACTCTTTTAAGCCTGCATTGACAACGCTGACAGCAGAAAACCCGGCTGATTGCGATAAAAACAGCAAAAAGTCGTTTTTTTAGTGCGGTTGGGCCTTCAACTCTGCAGGTTCTGGTGATAGGGTGCGCCCAAATTCCGCACCGGTCCTCTCCCCGGCGCGATACTACCCCTTGGGAAAAAAATAAATTTGAGGGAACTATGAGCAAGATTACCGTAAAAAACCCGATCGTGGAAATTGACGGCGATGAGATGACCCGCATCATCTGGCAGTGGATCCGCGAACGTCTGATCCAGCCATACCTTGATGTAGAGCTTCTCTATTATGATCTGTCGGTTACAAAGCGTGACGAGACAGACGACCAGATCACGATCGACGCTGCAAACGCGATCAAGGAACATGGTGTGGGCGTGAAATGCGCAACCATCACCCCGGACGAGCAGCGCGTTGAGGAATTTGACCTCAAGAAGATGTGGCGCAGCCCGAACGGCACCATCCGGAACATCCTGGGCGGTACCGTATTCCGTGAGCCGATCATCATGAAAAACGTACCGCGTCTGGTTCCAGGCTGGACCAAGCCGATCGTTATCGGCCGTCACGCTTTTGGTGACCAATACCGCGCGACTGACTTCCTGGTGCCCGGCAAAGGCAAGCTGACCATGAAGTTCGAGCCAGCCGACGGCGGCGAAGCCATCGAGCGCGAAGTCTATGAATTCCAGGAATCGGGCGTTGCCATGGGCATGTATAACGTGGATGACAGCATCCGCGATTTCGCCCGTGCCTGCATGAACTACGGCCTGAACCGCCAGTGGCCGGTTTACCTCAGCACCAAGAACACGATCCTGAAGGCCTATGACGGCCGCTTCAAGGACCTGTTCATGGAAGTGTTCGAAAACGAATTCCAGGACAAGTTCAAGGATGCCGGCATCACATACGAACACCGCCTGATTGATGACATGGTCGCATGTGCCATGAAATGGGCTGGTGGCTTTGTATGGGCTTGTAAGAACTATGACGGCGACGTGCAGTCTGACACCGTGGCCCAGGGCTTCGGCTCGCTCGGCCTGATGACCTCCGTTCTGATGACGCCTGACGGGAAAACGGTTGAATCCGAGGCCGCACACGGCACGGTTACCCGTCACTACCGTCAGCACCAGGAAGGCAAGGAAACGTCCACGAACCCGATCGCTTCCATCTTCGCATGGACACGCGGCCTGAAGTATCGCGGCAAGATGGACGGTACGCCTGAGGTAACCCAGTTCGCGGAAGCGGTTGAGAAGGTATGTATCAATACCGTTGAGACCGGCTCCATGACCAAAGACCTGGCGCTCCTGATCGGCCCGAACCAAAGCTGGATGACCACAGGCCAGTTCTTCGACAAGATCGACGAGAACCTGAAAGCCGAGCTGGGCTAAGCCCCTCACCGGTTAGCAATCAGAAAAGCCGCCCTATTCCGGGGCGGCTTTTTTTAATGCCTCACATCTGCCGCGGCTTCAATGGCAGCGTCCAGGCGCGCCAGAAGCCCGGGGTCAACAGCCTGGGTGCACATCACATACGCTTTGCGTGCCTTTGGCATGTCGGGCAGCGAGACAAACCCAAGGGCCTCCCCGCCAGCAGTTGCTGCGCGGTGCAGCGGCGCCATCATTTCATTTTCAAACAGGAAGTCGATCCGTCCCCTTACCAGCAACTGGACCAGGTTTTCATGGCTGGTGGAAACAAACAGATGCTTGCCCCGGCTGTTTGCCAGATAGGGGCGAAACGGCACTGCATATTTCGCCTCTGCGATAAAGCCGCCCGCCAGATCGGTTGTCTCGAACAGGGCCTGAACGGATGAAAGCGCTTCAAATTTTTGGATATCCGCGGTGCGGACCAGCAGACCGGACCGGCCAAACGTCCCGATCGCCGGCGTATAGTGGAATTTGGGCGCCCGGTCCGCGTCATAGCTGTGGCCAGCAACGCAAAACGGCTGCTTGCCTTCCTCCAGGTCGCGGCGCGTGCGCCGGAAAGCCCGCTCCTGCCAGATGAGGCCGATGCCAGCCTGCGCCGCAGCCGCATTCACGAATTTGCCGAACGATCCGCCAATACCTTCGGGTGTTTTCTCCAGGAATGGCGGATGATCTTCAAACTGGAAAACGAGAGTGTTCCCGCCTTCTTCGGCCTTGGATGCTTCCTGGCCCATGAGGAATACCGACAGCGCAAACAGGTACAGGAACGCCGAAATCTGACGCACAGCTAGCTCCTTTCGCCCCCAATTTGCACAGGATGTATGGATCATACATGAAAGATGTTCAGTTGCGAAGTGGCAGAATGGCTGTGGCAGGCGGCCTGCGGTGCCGTGAAGTCCGCAATCGGTTACTGGTCTGTATCCCGCTCAGGCGCGTCCATGCCGGGGAGCAGCTTCAGCGCCTCGATGGCTTCATTGATACGGTCCCTCATCCCCTCCGGCAGGTTTCGGCTGCACAGGATGTGTTCGGACCCCGGCGGTCGCATCCCCTTGGGTTTCAGCGCGACAAGCTGCTGCCCGCCCGGCAGAGCCCTTTGCAGGTATTCCACCTGGTCCGGGTTGACCATGGCGAAATCCACGCGCCCACGCACCACCATAACCGCCAGGTCATTGTCGTCGCCACCGATGAACAGGTGGCGCTCCCTGCCCGCTTCAATGAGGGGCGTCTGCACGTCGCTGTATGTGGCCCCCTGCAGGAAGGCACCACTGATCGCCTTATCCGTCAGGATGTCGACAATGGATTCGTGGTCCTTGAATTTTTCCAGATTATCCTTCAGCACGGCAATCCCGGAACCGGACGACATGGCAAACGGTTTGCTGATCCAGGATGTCGCGGCCCGTTCCGGCGTTGTTCCGTACCCCGCGATGCACACTGGAGGAGTACCCTTGCCGTTTGCAATGCTGCGGAGCATGCGGCTGAAGGTCGCCTGCCGCCACTTAACCGTCAGGCCGGCAGCCGCCGCAATGGCTTCGACTTTCGCCACGACGGTCCCCACAACCTTGCCCTCTTGCTGGAAGGTATAAGGCGGGTAATCCTCATAAAGAAAAGCGATCGTGTCGCTTGCTTCCGAGGGTGGCGCCATGGCCACGGCCAGATAGGCGAAAGGAAAAATTACTGTGCGCATCAGGGAGGATTTCACCGACGCATGCTCCTGGATTCTCTAGAACGAACGGATAGTTAAACGCAGCTTATCACACTTGCGGTGACCGGGCGAGCCCCACCCAATGATCATAGTGGGCAATCATGGTGGCGCGCTCTTCGCTGCTCAGCAGACCATCTTCCACAAGATCGATCAACCGGCGAGTGGCAAACTCCCGCAACTCGTCCAGAAGCGGCGGATAGATGGACATCAGAATCTGCAACTCGGTGCTGTCGAGCCACATGACCCGGCAGCGGCTGCGCGCGACAGACGCCGGCTGTGCGCCGCGGTCACTGATGAGCGAACATTCCCCCAGAAAATCCCCTGCATTCAAGGGGATGGCCCTGTGGTGATAAAAGACCGTAATCTCGCCCGACAGGATGAAATAGATGCCATTGTCCCGGTCACTTCGGCGGGTCAGCACTGTGCCGGGCACCATCGTGACAGACCGAACGCGCGACGCCAGCTCCTTGGCGATATCCTTCGGCAGCTTCCTCAGCGCTGGCAGGTCATCCACCACGCCAACAGGCACCACGAATTCACGCCGGTGTACTTCGTCCGTGAAGCCTGAGGCGATAATCCCGATAGGCACAGCATAGAAGATGAACCCCATGATCATCACCACCCCGCCAATGACCTTGCCGAGATCTGTCACAGGCACGGCATCACCGTAGCCCACTGTGGTGAAGGTGGCCAGGGCCCACCAGAGCGCTGCCGGAATGCTGCCAAACACTTCAGGCTGCGCCTCGCGTTCCACCAGATACATCAGCGTGGACGCAAACACCTCCAGCCCCACCATGATCACCATGGCCGCCAGAAGCGCCTGCCGTTCGGCATAGATCACGCGCGCCAGCGACGACAGCGCAGGTGAATACCGCACCAGCTTGAGGAGCCTGAGAAGCCGGAAAATCCGGAGCGCCCGCAGGTCAAGCCCTGTCATCTGCCCCAGATAGAACGGGATAATGGCGATCAGATCGATGAGCGCCAGCGGCGAAAAGATATAGCGGATGCGCCGACCCAGGACCGTGTCGCCGGGGACGGCCTCGCGCTCGGCACTGGCCCAGACACGGGCCAGATACTCGACCGTGAAAATGCCAATGGAAATTGCATCAAACGCCCGGAACCAGGGGCTGTAGGCCTGCCATAAGCTGTCGACGGTTTCCAGTACAACAGCCAATACATTCAGAAGGATCAAGGCAATCATGAAACCTTCGAACACAGCGGCTTTCCGCCCCGCAAAGCTTCCCATCTCGAGGAAGTTGTAAGTGCGTTGGCGAGCCGTCTGCGTTGTCATGATTTTGCCTTCCCTGCGCCCTAGCCGGCGATCGCCGCTTCGATGGCATCAAGGGCCTTGGCGGCATTCGCGCCGTCAGGGCCACCGGCTTGCGCCATGTCTGGCCGTCCGCCTCCGCCCTTGCCGCCCAGCGCAACAACACCGGCCCGCACAAGGTCGACCGCGCTCAAGCTTGACGTCAGGTCGTCGGTGACGCCCACCAGAAGCGCCGCCTTGCCGTCATTGACAGCCACGAACGCCACGGCGCCGCTGCCCAGGGATTTCTTGGCGTCGTCCGCCAGGCCGCGCAGGTCTTTCGGGCTGACACCGTCCAGCACCTGGCCAAGGAATTTGATGCCGCCGACATCCTTCGCGGTCGGGCCGGATGCACCGCCGCCCCCGAGGGCCGCTTTCTTCTTGGCTTCCGAAAGCTCGCGCTCCAGTGCCTTGCGGTCGGCCTGCAGGCCAGCGATCCGCTCCGGCAGCTCAGCCGGGCTGGATTTCACCTGAGCCGCGGCTTCCTTCAGAAGCTTCTGCTGGCCCAGAAGATGCTCAAGCGCCGCTTCGCCCGTCAGAGCCTCAATCCGGCGCACACCTGCGGACACGCCACCTTCCGAAAGGATGGTGAACAGCGCAATATCGCCCAGGCGCTTGACGTGGGTGCCACCACATAGCTCAACCGAATAGTGCGGCTTGCTGCTGGTTGCTTCGTCGCCCATGGATACCACGCGCACTTCGTCGCCATATTTTTCGCCGAACAGGGCCATGGCGCCCGCTTCAATCGCGTCATCGTAGCTCAGCAGCCGCGTTTCAACGGCCGCGTTTTCGCGGATTATGCGGTTCACTTCGCGCTCAACGGCGGCAAGCTCGTCTTCCGTCATGGCCTTGGGGTGCGAAATATCGAACCGCAAGCGATCCGGTGCCACAAGCGACCCCTTCTGCGTGACATGCTCGCCCAGTTCGCGGCGCAGCACTTCATGCAGCACGTGGGTCGCGGAGTGGTTGGCCCGCAGTTTGGCCCGGCGCTCGCCGTCCACATGCATTTCAACCGTGTCGCCCACCTTCAGGTCACCTTTGGTAACGGTGGCCTTGTGAACATGCAGGGCGCCAACCATCTTCAGCGTGTCGGTAACCGTTACGTCAACCGCTTCACCCTTGAAGGTGCCGGTGTCACCCATCTGGCCGCCGCTTTCGCCGTAGAAAGGCGTCTGGTTGGTGACAACCATCACCTCGTCGCCCTCGCCCGCGGCGTCCACGCGTGCGCCGTCCTTCACCAGCGCAACCACCTTGCCTTCGGCCTGTTCAGTCGAATAGCCAACAAATTCAGTCGCGCCGAATTCGTCGTTGATATCGAACCAGACTTTCTCAGTCGCAGCGTCGCCGGAGCCGGACCAGGCAGCGCGTGCCTTGGCACGCTGTTCTTCCATGGCCGCGTTGAAGCCTTCCACGTCCACTGTGCGGTCCTGGGACCGCAGCGCATCCTGCGTCAGGTCAAGCGGGAAGCCGTAGGTGTCATACAGTTTGAAGGCCACATCGCCTGGTAGTTCGGCGCCGTCACCAATTTTTGTCAGTTCGTCGTCCAGCAGCTTCAGGCCTTTGTCCAGCATCTGGCGGAAGCGGCCTTCTTCAAGCTTCAGCGTTTCCTCGATCAGGCGTTCGGCGCGCCCGAGCTCCGGGAATGCCTGGCCCATTTCGCGGATCAGCGTTGGTGCCAGCTGGTACATCACCAGGTCCTTCGCGCCCAGCATATGGGCGTGGCGCATGGCGCGGCGCATGATGCGCCTGAGCACATAACCCCGGCCTTCATTGGACGGCAGCACGCCGTCGGCGATCAGGAAGCTGCAGGCCCGCAGGTGATCGGCGATCACCCGGTGGGATGCGCGCGTCTTGTCGTTCTCACCGGCACCCGTGGCGTTCACGGACGCAGCGATGATGGCCTTGAAGGTATCGATTTCATAGTTGTCGTGCGTGCCCTGCATCACGGCAGAAATACGCTCCAGCCCCATGCCCGTGTCGATCGACGGTTTCGGCAGGTTGATGCGCTCGCCGGAGGCCAGCTGCTCATACTGCATGAACACGAGGTTCCAGATTTCCACGAACCGGTCGCCGTCCTCTTCCGGTGTGCCCGGAGGGCCACCCCAGATGTGGTCACCATGGTCATAGAAAATCTCGGAACACGGACCGCACGGGCCAGTGTCGCCCATGGACCAGAAGTTGTCTGATGTGGCGATGCGGATGATGCGCTCCTCCGGCAGCATCGCGATCTTTTTCCACAGGTCAAAGGCTTCATCGTCCTCATGGAACACGGTGACGGTCAGCTTGTCCTTGTTGAGACCATATTCGCGTGTGATCAGGTTCCAGGCGTGGCTGATGGCCTCTTCCTTGAAATAGTCGCCGAAGGAGAAGTTGCCCAGCATCTCAAAAAACGTGTGGTGGCGGGCGGTGTAGCCCACATTGTCGAGGTCGTTGTGCTTGCCGCCGGCGCGCACGCATTTCTGGCTCGAGGCCGCGCGGTTATAGTCGCGGGTTTCCGCGCCCGTGAACACATTCTTGAACGGCACCATGCCCGCGTTGACAAACATCAGCGTCGGGTCGTTGTGCGGCACCAGCGGCGCGGATTGCACCACCTGGTGGCCCTGCCCCTTGAAATAGTCCAGAAACGCCTTGCGGATGTCGTTGGCGCCAGTGATTGGTGCGGTCATGGAATTGGCCTCAAGTCCTCGAAAACAAAATTCAGGCGCCACCATGGGGTTAGCCCATTCTGGCGGCACCGGTGCTTACCGCCGTTTTAGCGGGAGTATGGGGGCAAGGCAAGCTTTGGGAGCATCACGCATGCATATGAAATCGGACATGGTTAAGTTTTGAACTTCAAAACGCCAAAACTAAGAAATCAAAGCCTCAGCTCCAGTTATGGCCCCCCACGAGAACCCTGCCAAAGACGCAATCGCCAGAAACAAGGAAGCGCATATGCCAACATTTTCCTTCCGATATAACTTGGCCGCTGTATCGTTGGCCTTCAGTCTTAACCTTTCCTCATTCTTAGCTTCACTCACTTCGTTTTTCTGCAGGTGATAATCCCGATTTCCTGCATGAATATGCTCCGAATTTTCCCATCCGATGCGATGTGTGATGGTCAACTGTGTAAAGTAAGCAGTTATTGCCGTTAACAAACTCAGAACTAGCCCTACAATGAATAAGCGGAGACTAAAAACTAGACCAAGTGCCATATCCGATAGAAGCTCCGCACTACTCAAGAAGGTCAAGACGGCAATTGCAGCTCCACCATTCAGTAGAAACAATCCTCGTAGGACTGCCTCAGCAAGAGAAATTGACCCGCTCAATGATGCTAATTCTGCGCCTTTATTCATTCCCTTCCCCCTCCACGAGACCAATCAAACGACCTTAACCCTACAACAATTCTTTCAGAACTGCTTGTAAATCAGCGCTCCATCTGGGCGCGGAGTTTGCGATAGTCTTTGAGGGAGCGGGCATCCAACCATTGTTCATAGAAGGCGTCGTAAACGGCCGTGAGGTCTTCTGTTGCGATCAACCTGTTGATCTCCGCAATCACTTTGCGGCCCAAAGGTTTGTCGCTACAGCTGAAGCCGCCGGACTGGAAGCTGGCCGCCCCCGCAATCGGGAGTGCCACAAAGGCCTCCGCCTTCCCCAACTTGCTGAACTGGTGATAGCCTTCCGCCGGAAAGCCAAAGGTATAGTCAATACGGCCATGATCGAGGAGCGCACCATAGCGGTTAAACGGGATCACCACCATATGGTCCGGCCTGCCGATCGTCTTGAGTGTATCATTGATCATTTTGCTGTAGAAACGGTCCGGCACAACGCCGACTGCAAGATCGTTGGCCATCAAAAGCCGTGCAATATCAACCTCCCCGGCCGCATTCAGGTAGGGCTTGAAGCGATGGAGGTTTCGGTTCATGACCACCACACGGTTGGTCATGACATGATAGGCAACATCGCTGAAGGTGGCAAAGGCAGCCCGCTCGGGCGTCTCAAACAGAGCCACGCTGCAGACGCCGTCATGTATTTTCATTTGATTGTAGGTGCGGTTCAGGTTCGCGGTTGCAGGCACATGGCGGTAGTCGGGCAGCTTTTCTGATATATAGCGGACGATCTGATCCCCATAGCCCTGCCTTTTCAGTGGGCCGTCAGCGATAAAGACCGGGGGGAAATTCGGGCTGAGCCAATGAATGACAGGCTTGTCAGCCGCCAAAAGGGACGCGGAGCCACCGAGCAGAAGCACAAGAACAAACAAAAAACGTATCGCCATACTGCCCCACAGCCCAGAACCCCATCTGTTACGCAAACGCTACGCTAACTCAGAATGGCTAACTTTTCCTTAAATCCGCCTGGCACACGCCGCCTTCAACACAGCTCCGTCTGCGCATTCAAAACAAAAAGCGGCCCTCGGAAGAGCCGCTTTCTCTACTTCTTCACAATGTCGCTTGCGCGCATGGACTTATTTGTCGTCGTCGCTTACGACCGCAGGATCTACCAGCATGGCTTCATTGACGAGGCCTGCGTTCTTGCGGATCAGCTGTTCGATCTCGTTCGAGATGTCTGTGTTCTCCAGCAGGAAGCGCTTGGCGTTTTCGCGGCCCTGGCCGATACGCTGGCTGGAGTAGCTGTACCAGCTGCCCGATTTCTCAACCACGCCGGCCTTGACGCCCAGGTCGATAATCTCGCCCATCTTGGAGACGCCTTCGCCATACATGATGTCGAACTCAACCTGCTTGAAGGGTGGCGCCAGCTTATTCTTGACCACCTTGACGCGGGTCGCGTTACCAACGATTTCGTCTTTTTCCTTGATCGCGCCGATGCGACGGATGTCCAGGCGGACAGAGGCATAGAACTTCAGCGCGTTACCCCCCGTCGTGGTTTCCGGGCTGCCGTACATCACACCAATCTTCATCCGGATCTGGTTGATGAAGACCACGATGGTGTTGGATTTGGAAATGGAGGCCGTCAGCTTGCGGAGCGCCTGGCTCATCAACCGGGCCTGCAGGCCCACATGGCTGTCGCCCATTTCGCCCTCGAGTTCCGCACGCGGTGTCAGCGCCGCCACCGAATCCACCACAAGGATGTCTACGGCGCCGGAACGCACCAGCGTGTCGGCAATTTCAAGCGCCTGTTCGCCGGTATCGGGCTGTGAGACCAGAAGTTCATTGACGTCCACGCCCAGCTTGCGGGCATAGACAGGGTCCAGCGCGTGCTCGGCATCCACGAAAGCGGCGATGCCGCCCTTCTTCTGGGCTTCTGCAACCGCGTGCAGTGCCAGCGTGGTTTTACCGGAGCTTTCAGGCCCATAGATTTCGATGATCCGGCCCTTGGGGAAGCCACCGATCCCGAGCGCGATGTCGAGATTGAGCGAGCCGGTCGAGATGGTGTCGATCTCAATCCCCGATTCCCGCTGCCCCAGTTTCATGACAGAGCCTTTACCAAAGGCCCGGTCGATTTGGCCAAGCGCTGCTTCGAGCGCTTTTGTCTTATCCATGGAGTTTCCCTTTACCAACTGTAGTTCCGCTGTTGCCATGATCGGGCTCCCTTATTCCACAGGCTGATATCCCTTGCAACGGATGATTTAAATCCTTTGCGCTTGCCCTCTTGTACCCATTTTGTTCTCATTAGGCAAGCTCTAATATTCTTGTTTTGTTCTCATAGCCCCTCAAGGGCCGGAACAGCGGAACAAAAAAGGGCACAACGGGTGTGCCCTCCGTGTGCCCTTTTGCCTGTTGTGTGCCCTTGTGGGCTCCCTTTATCCGAGGATCGACTTGACCTGCCCTGCCAGGTCCTTGAGCGAGAAGGGTTTCGGCAGGAACAGGAATTCTTCGGCTTCCAGGTTCTGACGGAAGACATCCTCCGCATAGCCCGAAACAAAGATAACCGGCAGGTTCGGCAGGTTTTTCCTGGCTTCCTTGACCAGTGTCGGGCCGTCCATGGTTGGCATGATCACATCCGAGATCAGGAGATCGATCGGTTCCGGGTGGGTGTTGAGGATATCCAGCCCGGCTTCGCCCGAGGCGGCTTCAAGCACCTTGTAGCCCTTGTTGGCGAGCGCCCGGCAGGCGAACATGCGCACCGGGTCTTCGTCCTCGACGATCAGGATGGTGCCCTTGCCTGTGAGGTCCCGCGCGGGGGCTTCCGGCTTCTGGGCGGCGCTTTCCACCTCAGCCTCCGCGGCGTGCGCCTTGAAGAACAGGAGGAACCGCGTGCCGTGGCCAAGCTCGGATTCGACAAACACAAAGCCGCCTGTCTGCTTGACGATGCCGTACACGGTGGCGAGGCCAAGGCCCGTGCCCTGCCCGACTTCCTTGGTGGTGAAGAAGGGCTCGAAGATTTTCGACATATTTTCCGGCGCGATGCCGCTGCCGCTGTCGATGACTTCCACCAGCACATAATCGTCCGGCACCACCACGTCATAGCGTTCGATCAGCGGGTCATCGGGCCCGATCATGCTGGTTTTGATTTCCAGCTTGCCGCCGCCCGGCATGGCGTCGCGCGCATTGACCGCCAGGTTGATGATCACCTGTTCAAGCTGGCCCTGGTCCACCTTCACCGGCTGCAGGTCCCGGCCGTGCACGACCTTGAGCTCGATGTTTTCGCCGATCAGGCGGCGGATCAGGTTGGACAGTTCCGCGAGTACGTCCGTCATCATCAGGACCTTGGGCCTGAGCGTCTGCTGGCGCGAGAAGGCCAGCAGCTGGCGCACCAGATTGGCCGCGCGGTTGGCGTTCTGCTTGATCTGGATGATATCCGAGAAGGACTGATCACCCGCATCGTGGCGCACGAGAAGGAGGTCACAGAAACCGATAATGGCTGTCAGCAGGTTGTTGAAGTCATGGGCCACGCCGCCCGCCAACTGGCCAACCGCCTGCATCTTCTGGGCTTGAACAAACTGTCGCTCGAGACTTTTTTCCTGCGTAGTATCAATAAGATAGAGGATAGCGAAGGTTTCCTCGCCCCTGGAAATGGCAGACGAATAGATCTGCCCCACCCGCTCAGGCTGACCGTCATAGACCACATCAAGCGGCGTTGAGGCAGGCTTGCCGTCATGGGCAAAGCCGATCAATTCCTTGAGTTCGGCCCGGTCGTCTTCTTTCACCAAATCCAGTACACTGGAGCCCACAGAAATGCCTTGTCCGGCCGGGTGGCGCTTCAGCGGCTGGTTATATTCCTTGATCCCACCGTCGCGCGCGACCACGGCCACGGCAATCGGGGCGGCATCAAAAATCGGATCGATCAGAAACTCGCGGTCTTCCGGCACCAGACGGCCCCGCATCTGATCCAGCTTGCGCAGAAACCGGTAGCGACCCAGGTTGCGGTCTTCCTCTCTTGACGGCAGCGGCATATCCACCACGTCCACGTCCATCCGTTGCTTCTTGCCGATCAGCAATTGGGTTTCCCCCGCTTTCAGCTGAATCTTGAGCGGCATCTCACCAGGGCTGAGCCCCATCCATTCCCGGAGCGTATCGTTGATATAATGAATTTTGCCTGAGGCATCCTCAAGCAGCACGCCACAGCCCAGGCGTTCAAACAGTGGCGCGCCCCAGTCGCCGATCATTTTGCGTTCATGGTCCAGCCGCTCGCGGTCGCCCACGCGGGACGCGCGCCACAGAATATGGTAGCCGGTCCGTCGCCCAATGAGCTTCAGCTTTTCCGTGTCGGCGCGGTCACAGGCGAATACGCCGCGCGACTGGCCCGTTTGTGCCGCCAGCGCCAGCGTTTTATCGAACGCTTCCTTGACTGTGTCGCTGCGAAACAGGTCGCCCATCATGCGCACACGCCCCATAGCGAGGCGGTCGAACGCCGCGTTTGAGGCCGTGATTTCGCCGCGGAAATCGCTTAGTGCGACCGCGCGCCGGTCGAGCGAAACAAGGGTCTGAACCAGCTCGCGGTCGGCAAACTCGACTTGATCTATCGGTTGCTGCAATCCGCCCAGCGCCCGCAGAAGCGTAAGCGCCGTCGCGATCAGGAGAAGTCCGCCAAGGATAGCAGCAATCGCTGCGCCCCATGTCACGGCCACCAGGGCCGCAATCCCGATGGTGCCAATAAGGCCAGCCAGCGCGACAGTCAGCAGTTTCACACCGGACTTGGCCTCGCTTTGATGCAGCGCTTCCTGAAACGGTCTTGGCAACCGGCTTTCCATATATGCCTACCCCTTTGATCCCTGTTCAGCCCACCTGGCCCAGAGAGTAGCCACCCTCCGAGCGGGAACGCAAGCCCGTTAACGCGATGGTTTGAACCCCGCCCGCCTGAGCTTCATGATATAGCTAATGACTTCCGCCACGGCCTTATAGTGATCCGGCGGCACTTCCTCATCAATTTCCACGGTCGCGTACAGCGCCCGGGCCAACGGCGGGTTTTCAACGATCGGCACGCCGTGCTCGGTCGCCACTTCCCGGATCTTGAGGGCAACCCCCTCGACCCCTTTGGCCACCACCATCGGCACATCCATGGTGCCGTGCTTATATTCCAACGCCACTGCGAAGTGGGTCGGGTTGGTGATCACAACATCGGCGTCAGGGACAGCTGACATCATGCGTTGGCGCGCCCGTTCCATACGGATGGATCTCAGGCGCCCCTTAACCTTCGGGTCACCGTCGGTTTGTTTGTGCTCGTCCTTGACCTGCTGCTTGGTCATGCGCAGTTTCTTGATGTGCTGATAGCTTTGGTAGGAAAAGTCGATGGCCGCAACCACAGCCATGACAATCAGAACACCGATCAGCAGCTTGATGATCATGGAGTGGATCAACACCACAACATCCACAACCGGCAACAGCATCAACGTGTCCATGCGGCCGCGCTCAGGATAGACGATGATCACAATCACGGCAGACACGGCCGTCAGCTTAGCGATCAGTTTAAAGGCTTCCACGCCCAGTTTGTCCGGCGCCCATTTCTTGGCGTTGGAGATCGGACTGAGCTTCTTGAAGCTGGGCTTGATCTTTTCAAACGTAATGGTGGTCTTATGTTGCATCATATTGCTTGCGAGCGCGGCAACCACCAGCGCCCCAAAGGGCACCAGCAGAACCAGGAACACACGCCACATTGTAGGCATCAGGCTTTCGAGCGGGCCAATCTGATCGGTGTCCATCAGATGCAGCGTGGACATATGTACATATAGCGTATCCGCAACTGTCGTACCGATAAAGCCCCCCCCTGCTCCGATCACAATGGCAGCAATGGCCAGCATGAAAAAGGTTTTGACTTCCTGGCTTTGGGCCACGTCACCTTTTTCCTCGGCCTCGCGCAAGCGTTTCGGCGTCGGTTCCTCAGTTTTCTGGCTTTCGTCTTCGTCTGCCATTCTTTACCCCAGAAAGCTCACGAGCAGTTCTTCAAAACGCTCTATAAAGAGTGCCATCATCGAGCCTATCAAAATCATCATCAAGGCAAAGCCCATAAACAGGTTGATAGGCATACCGATGAAAAATACCTGGAAGGCCGGGATCATACGGGAAATCAAGCCCAAGCCTGCATTATAGATGATACTATACGCAATGAACGGTGCCGCCATATGAAACCCCAGCAGGAACGCGCTGGAGGTATATTCAACGATCACCATGGCGAGATCCGTATAAGGCAGGCCCAGCGCCACCGGGAACTTCAGGTAGCTATGGGCCATTCCAAGGATCATGAGGTGATGCAAATCCGAAACAACGATCAGCGTGACCGCAACCAGTGTCATGAACGCGCCGACCAAAACGCCCTGACTACCCTGGCTTGGGTCGAAGGACTGGGCTGCGGCTAAGCCTGTCAGGAACGCAATCACCGTACCGGCGATGTGAGTTGCTGCAAGCATGATACGGGTAACCAGCGCGAGGACGGCTCCAATCATCGCTTCTCTGACAAGAAGAGCACCCAGAACGAAGGCATTGTCGGGCATTGGCGGCAGATTCTCGCGAACGGCCAGATAGATCACCAACGCCAACACAAACCCCATTGTCGCCCGAATACGACCGGGAACCGACTGGTCCCCTAACACCGGCATCAACATAACAAGGGCAATCAGGCGTGTTGCAACGAGCACGAAACCGAATGCTTCTGCCGGAAGGACTTCCCCCAGCATGGCTTAGCCGCCGGAGATGATGCGTTCAGAAATGCGCAACATCAGTGCAGACATATTTTGGCCCATGTAAGGCATGGCGAGGAGCAAAACGGCAAACACCGCAATGATTTTGGGAACAAAAGTCAGGGTCATTTCCTGAAGCTGGGTCAGCGCCTGGATGAAGGCAATCGTCAAGCCAACGCCCAGGCCAACAGCCAGGATCGGCCCTGCTGTCAGCAAAAGGGTCATCAGGGCGTCACGCGCCACTTCAATGACGTCACCACTTTCCATAGAATACTCGCCCCCGCCCGGCTGGATTAGATTGGCATCTTGAGGATATCATTATAGGCGGCGATCACCTTGTCACGCACAGTAACAACAGTGTTCACAACCATCTCCGCGTTGGAAACAGCTGTCACCACGTCAACCATATCAGCTTCATTCACCAGCGACTTGGCCGCCGTAAGTTCCATATGGCTTGTTGCCTGCTGCACGTCACCAACGGCGTCGTTTACAAGGGCGGAGAAAGCGCTGTTGGATTTCGCGCCGTCCAAACCGTCGCGGGAACCCAGGCCGGTTTCCTGCATCTTCTTGGTCGCCTGTGAATAGGCATTGACCGCATCAAGTTGCTTGATATTCATGGCCTACTCCCTACCGCAAGAGATCAAGCGTCATTGTGGCCATTCGACGGCTGGCCTCAAGCGCATTGATGTTTGACTGGTAAGTCCGCTGAGCCTGGCGCATATCCATCATCTCGATCATGCCATTGACATTGGCCGTCTTGATATAACCTGCCTCGTCCGCAGCCGGATTGCCCGGATCATATTTCTTGCCGAATTCCTTCTGATCGAATTCCACCTTGCCCGGCTTCACAAGTTCAACGCCAGACGCGCGATCAAGCTCCGTCTGGAAAGTGATGATCTTGCGGCGATATGGGTCTGCGCCCGGTTCGCTTGCGACCGAATTCTGGTTGGCGATGTTTTCGGAGATTACGCGCATGCGCACGGACTGCGCACGAAGCCCAGCCGCCGAAGCCATCATAGCCTTTTCGAGATCCATCGCTTGTTCCTTTACACTGGTTCAAGCGGGTCATGACGCTGTTCTAGCGCCCGCCACCCTTGCCTAGGGCAATATTCAACAGCCCGATATTCTTTTTGTAGAGGTTGACAACCATGCCGTATTTCATCTGGTTGTCAGCCAATTTCATCATTTCTTCTTCAAGCACCACAGAGTTACCGGATGGCGTTTCCTCGCTGTCCTTGACCTCACGTGTGCGCATTGTCACAGAAGAAGAACCACTCGTATCCATGTGGCGAGAATTCTTGGTGCGCATTTGCGTGCCCTGCGGCCGGTCCGAGACAAGGTTGTCGACAAGACCAGAAAAATTCTGTTTGTCCAGCTCCTTGGCCTTATAGCCCGGCGTATCCGCATGACCGATGTTTTCACTGATCACCGTCTGGTTGGTGTTCAGCCATTTCATGCGGCTTTTAAGGGCAGCCATCAGGGGAATATTGGTTAAATCCATGCTTCCAACAGTCTCTGTTTGCGCGCGTCTTTCATTTAAACGTACCATAACATGCACCGGAACCGGTTAACAAGTTGCAAACACGCGATATTTTTCCACTGCCCCTTCCGCAAGCGCTTGCATTTTGACCCGATTTGTCGCTCAATATCGCCATGTCAGACCAGAAACCGACAGATGCACCCAAGCCGGTGCCGGACACAAAAGCCGTTGCAGTAAAAAGGGATAGCGAACAGGCTACGCCCCGAATTACTGCAAAAGGGCACGGCTTTAATGCGGAAAAGATACTGGACATTGCCTTTGCCGAAGGCGTCAAGGTCCGCCAGGACAAAGACCTCACCGAGCTTCTTGATGCTTTTGAAGTCGAGAGCCCTGTCCCGCTTGAGGCCCTGCATGCCGTGTCACTCATTCTTGAGCGTGTCTATGCCGAAAATAAAGCCATGACAGAAGCCCGCGAGCATGACACAGATACAGTCGAAACCACAGAGCTCTTGGAGCCAATGCCGGCTGACGAGCCAGCCCAGACCAATGACGACGACGGGAAAGAAAGCAACCAATGACCAGCGAAGCCATTAGCGCCTTTTCCATCCTTTTTGTCATGTTGGGCTTCCTGGCCCTGGCGGCCTGGGCCGTGAAACGTTTCGGGCTGATCCCCGGACAGCCACGCATGACGGGCAAGAAACGCGAGATTACCATTCTCGACAGCCAGATGCTGGACGCCCGCAACCGCTTGGTGGTTGTGCATTGGCGCGGACGAGACTATTTTCTCGGCACCGGGCAGCACGGCGTCACCTTGATTGACGGCCCGACTGGAAATAAAGCCCCATCAGGCTTCGAACAGGCGCTAGCAGAGGAAACACAACGTGAAAAGCCTTAAGTTTCATCGCAAGCTGATCATCCATAGTTTTCTGTTTCTGCTGCCGCTGGCGCTTGCCGCCGTGCTGATGACGGCGTCACCTGCCTCCGCTCAATCGCTTAATCTCGATCTCGGGGAATCCGGCTCGCTGAGCGGTCGCGTCGTACAGATGATCTTGCTTTTGTCTGTCCTTAGCCTTGCACCCAGCATCCTGATTATGATGACCAGCTTTACCCGTATGATCATTGTCTTCTCGCTGCTCAGGAGCGCGATGGGTACACAGCAAACACCGCCCAATATCGTATTGATTTCACTGGCCCTTTTCCTCACCGGCTATGTTATGGCACCGACGCTAACCGCTGCCTGGGATCAAGGCATCCAGCCGCTGATAAATGAGGAAATTGACGAACAGGAAGCCTTCGACCGCGCGTCTGTACCCATGCGCAATTTCATGATGTCACAGGTGCGGGAAAAAGATCTTGAGCTGTTCATGAACCTGTCGCCAGACGGCCCGGTGGAGACGCGGGACGAAATCACACTGACCGTTCTGGTGCCAGCCTTCATGATTTCTGAACTGCGCCGCGCCTTCGAGATCGGCTTCCTCTTGTATGTGCCTTTTGTGGTGATCGATATGGTGGTGGCCTCGATCCTCATGTCCATGGGTATGATGATGCTGCCGCCGGTCATGATTGCCATGCCGTTCAAGCTGATTTTCTTCGTCATGGTGGACGGCTGGAACCTGGTGGCCGGTTCGCTGGTTCAAAGCTTTGGCACAGCCCCGCCGCCCGGGGTCGGGACATAGAGGTAGGGGACTAATCCCCTACCATGACTCGCGCCACCTGCGGGGCCTCCAGGCTGCCCAGATAGAGCATATCCCCCACCTGCTCAGCAGAAGTGATCATATAAACATTATCGCCGCGCGGGTCCTGCAGCGTGCGGATTACCTGCCCTTCTTCGTCAAGCGCGATCACCAGCCCCATATGAATGGCTGACGGCTGCAAGAACGTAGGCAATTTCGATACCAGCGCCTTGGCCCAGGGCTTCGGGTGAAGGCCATCCATCTTCGGGTTCCGGGGTGATGGAATCGCCAGCCAGAATGTCCCCTTGCGGTTCGCAGAAATCCCGTCCGGGAACCCCGGCAGATTATCGATGAAGATGTCTGAGGTCCCGGCCTTTTCGCCTTTCAGCCAATAACGCGTCACCCTGTAGCGACCCGTTTCATTGACCAACACAAAATCTTCATTCTGCGACAGTGCGATACCGTTGGCGAAATAGAGGTTCCCCAGCAGTTTGGTGGTCTCACCAGTGGCGGGGTCAAACACCAGAAGCCGGCCGTTACCGCGCGCCTCCAATAGGTCCAGGCGGTAGTCGGGCTGATTGTAGGTGAAGCTGGCGTCCGAGAAATAGATTTTGCCATCGCTCGCAATATCCAGGTCGTCAGCGAAGGCAAAGGGCACACCGCCCTCTTCCGTGCTCAACACCGTCATGGCGCCTTCAGTATCGAAGGACAAAAGCCCTTTCCAGGCGTCTGCCACAATCAGGTTGCCCGCTGCGTCAAAATGCAGCCCAAGCGGCCTACCGCCCTCAATGGTGGCAAATACTTCCTGCGTACTGTCCATGAGGATACGCACGATGCGCCCATCATGCAGCCCGCCATAGATGCGGCCACTTGCATCCACGGCAACATCCTCTGGTCCCTGGCTGAACTGCAGCGGGATGGTCTCGGCCTCCAGAAGCGCTTCGTTCGTGGCATAGACACCGGTGAAGCCGGGCCCTTCAGGCGGCGTATAGGCAACAGGATCAATCTTGGCCGGCCACAGAATAAACAGCAGCAGCAAGGCCACAACCGCAGCTGCGCCTCGAACGATTATCTTTTTCATCAAGTCCCCCTTTTGATCACCCATGCCCTTGATAGCGAGGCGCCCCCAAAAAATCACTCGTCCATTATCGGTGGCTCGCCCAGCTGCTCCCACAGCTCGATCTTGGTGCCCTCAGGGTCCATGATCCAGGCAAATTTGCCATATTCGAACTCTTCGATCTCGCCAATCTGCTCGACGCCCATCTTCTTGAGCCGCTCGACGAGCTTCTCAATGCCGCGGACCCGCAAGTTGATCATGAACTCCTTGCCGGACGGCCGGAAATATTCGCTTTCGCGCTTGAAAGGCCCCCAGACAAAATACCCCAGCTTTTCCGGGTCATCATCTTCCCTGAACACAAAGGATGCACCTGCCCCGTCAAAGGGAAATCCAAGCTTGTCCTGATACCAGGACACAAGCTTTTCCCGGTCGCGGCATTTGAAAAATATTCCGCCCACACCGGTTATTACCCCTTCGGCATCAGACATATACTCTCCCCTGTTCAGTTCGGACCAGTGGCACCAGGCTATACGGCCAGTGACACTTCTTCCATAACATAGAACAGGCAGTCTTGCCGAACCACATCAACATTTGTTGTCGCCATTGAGGGAATAAGTGCCTTTCGCACCGCCAATGTGCCGCCAGACTGGGCAAATAGGTCTTCGGTGATATCCCGGCCCTGATCATCCAGTGCAATCAGTGGCATTGGCAGGCTTTCGGAGGTACGGGCAATCGCCGCTCCTGCCTTAAGGGCCCCGAAATTGAAATGGTCCAGGTCCGGCCGGAAACAGACATCACTGCCCTGCCCCGAAAATGTGAAATCCAGCCCCGGTTTCACCTTCACCGTTGCCTTGGTTCTGAGAAGATGGATATCGCGCGGCGCCACTGGATGGTCCGGGATGTGGTGCATATGCAGGCAGGCATCCAGATATTCTGTGGCGTGCGCAAGCGCCGCGCTTTCACCGGCCTGGCCGCACTCAAGCGTCACAGCTGGCGCATGCATTGCCATTGCCGCGGACTGGACACCAAGCGGCCGGGTAAAATAGACCACCGTGCGCGCAAACAACGACGCAAGCTGAAGAAAAGCGGTATCGAGGAAATTGACGCAGCCATAATGCGGGTTGCAGCCAGTGTTGTTGTGAAGATCGATACTGGCAAACAAAGGTTCCGCTGTCACTTTTGCCGCAACGTCGGCCATCAGCGCCGTCTCCGGCCCCGGCGCCATATCCGTGCCTGGCCAGGAACGGTTATAGTCAAGCTGCCCCTTGAGCACGCGCCGGCCAGTTTTTGCCGCCGCAACATTTCCAACAAACAGCCACATGGCACGCGGCAGTTGGCTGCCTTGATACTTGCGCAATATGGCCTGAACGGCCTCGAACCCTGTAGGTTCATTGCCGTGCTGCAATACGGTTACAAACAGGGGCGGTTTTCGCAGGCCTTCCAGATAGAATAACGAAGGGCCCCCAAGAATGTCCGCCAACTGGTGCGCCCCGCAGGATAAAAACGTGTCTGGTACCTCGTCGAAACATTGAAGCATGGCTACAGTGGCCACTCGTGGACCGGCGTGTCTGTTTGCTGCCTGGCCATATAGGCCTCGAGCATTTCCTCCATGCTGGCACCGTGTGTCCTCACGAACGCACGCTGCCAGGTTGCGCCGTTCTGGCCGGTTTCCGCCCGCCCCCGAATAATGCCCAGATAACGATGTATATCAGCAGGGTCTACATTCAGCGACTGAAGCCCCTCCTCTGCCATAGGCAGAAAGACTTCCTGAAGGAGTTGCCTCATTGGCTTTCCGTCCTGATGGTCCCAGCGAATGACAGCGCCCAAGCCGTCCCTTGCCGCCAAGTAGAAATTATCCCGCGTGGTGAAGAACTGTGCGCGCTTATGCGGCCGCGTGTCTGCATTTGCAAGATAGGTGACAAGCCCATAATAGAAGGCCGAATTTGCCATTGAATCCGCAATGGTCGGGCCTGCGGGTACAACGCGCTGCTCCAACCTGAAGTGGGGTGTGCCGTCCTCGTCCCAGCCAACCAGCGGTCTGTTCCAGCGCCAGATCGTACCATTCTGCAGCCGGAAATGATCCAGCTTTTCGGCCTCCCGGTCGGTCACATGCGGCAGCAGGATCGGATAGCGTTGGCGGTTGGCCAGGAACACTTCGGAAAGGCTTCTTTCAATGAAACGAACGCCAAAGGTGACGCGCTCCTCATAGTCCCAGTCCCCAACCGACACCGCCTGCTCAAAAAGCGGAATGCGGCTTTCTGCCCAAAGGTCCCTGCCAAAAAGATAGGGGCTGTTTGCCGATACCGCGACCAAGGGCGCTGACGCCAGCTTCGACGCATTGTAATAGTCCACGCCCCGACCGTTCGGGACCTTGAGGTGAATCTGGAATGAAGTTGCAGCCGCTTCCAGCATGACATCCATATGGTCGCTTACCAAGTGCTCGCGTCCTTCGATGTCCAGTTTGATCGGCTTCCCTTTTCGCAGGCGAAAAACCTGCTCGTTCAAGGCCTTATAGCGCTGGCCGGCAGACATGTTTTCGGTACAGAGGTCTGTGCCTTTGACCGTAGGCAGGATGCCGATCATGGCAAGCTTCAGGTCCATCTTGGCAGCGGCATCAACGGCCCTGTCCCACAGGCCAGCCAAGTCGGCATGCAGGTCTGATAGCGCACCCCCAGTCAGCTCCGCAGGGTCGCCATTGAACTCTACGTTGAAACAGGAAAGTTCCGGCACCACCAAGGGGCTATCCAGCGCCTTTATGAAAGCGTCATTTTGGGGGACCGGGTGCATATTGGGGCCTACAAGCCAGGCCTCCAGCTCAAATCCCGCGGTAGCCGGGCCATTAGACAAGGCCCCTTGCTGCTCCCAGGTCTCAACCAAGTCGGTTTCCGCCCTCAGGCGCTGGCCGAACGCTTCATAATCCTCGTCACGAAACTCGCTGGTATCCAGTTCCTGCCCCATATAGCCTCCCTGAAAGCGGACGTCTGATGGGCAGTATAATGCAGATCAAGACAAAGGCCCACCTTGACCGATGTCAAAGTGAGCCTCTTGGAATTCGCCGGATCGGCTTTCGGAAGCCTTAGTAGACTTCCTCTTTTGTTTTCAGGAACTTGAGCGATGGAAAATCATCCTTCGCCTTATCAAGATGCCAATTGTTTCGGGCCAGATAGACCGGCGCGCCAGCATGGTCAACCGCCATCGATGCCCGGTTCTGGTCAGAAAACTTCTTGATCTCGCGCGGGTCGCCTTCCACCCACTCAGCCGTCATCAGGCTGGTGGCTTCAAAGCGGCAAGGCACTTCATATTCTGTCCGAATACGGTCCGCCAGCACGTCAAACTGCAGTGGCCCCACAACGCCCACAACCCAGTCACTGCCCAGCGCGGGTTTGAACACACGCGCAGCGCCTTCTTCCGCCAGCTGCTCGAGCGCCCGACCCAGATGCTTGGCTTTCATCGGATCTTCAGGACGGACCTTCTGCAGGATTTCCGGCGCGAAGGAGGGCACCCCTGTGAAGCGGATCATTTCACCTTCCGTCAGGGTGTCACCAATGCGCAAGTTGCCGTGGTTCGGCAGGCCAATGATGTCGCCCGGATAGGCCTCTTCAGCCACGGCCCGGTCCTGCGCCAGGAACAGCTGCGCGTTATGGATCGCCAACGTTTTGCCGCTGCGGACATGCTTCATCTTGATGCCCTTCTTGAAGCGGCCGGAAACAACACGCACAAACGCGATGCGGTCGCGGTGCTTGGGGTCCATGTTCGCCTGAATCTTGAACACGAACGCTGTTACCTTGCCTTCGTCCGGTGCGACCTGGCGCTCAAGCGCCTTGCCAGCGCGCGGCCGGGGCGCAAAGTCCGCCAGTCCTGCGAGAAGCTCCTGAACACCGAAGTTGTTGACAGCTGACCCGAAGAAAACCGGCGTCAACGTGCCTTCAAGATAGTCCTTCAGGTTGAACTGGGGGCACAGTTCCCGCACCATTTCAACGTCGGTCCGCAGCTTTTCAACCGCATAGTCGGGCAGTAGCTCATCCAGCTTGGGGTCATCGAGCCCCTGGCATTTGATGCTTTCCGAAATGCTGTCGCCCTTGCCGCGATCAAACAGGATCAGCTGATCGTGGATCAGGTCGTAACAGCCCTTGAAATCGCGGCCCATGCCGATCGGCCAACTGGCCGGTGCCACATCAAGGGCCAGCGTCTGCTCAACTTCATCCAGCAGCTCGAACGGGTCCTTGGTTTCCCGGTCCATCTTGTTGATGAAGGTCGCAATCGGCATATCGCGCAGGCGGCAGACTTCAAACAGCTTGCGGGTCTGGGTCTCGATACCCTTGGCGGCATCCAGCACCATCACCGCGCTGTCGACAGCAGACAGCGTCCGGTATGTGTCTTCCGAAAAGTCTTCGTGCCCTGGGGTGTCCAGCAGGTTGAAGGTGCGCTCGAGATAGTCGAATGTCATGACAGACGACGCCACAGAAATACCACGTTCCTGCTCCACCTTCATCCAGTCAGACCGGGCGCGGCGGCGTTCACCGCGCGCCTTCACTTCCCCCGCAGCCTGAATGGCACCGCCGAACAACAGCAGTTTTTCTGTCAGGGTGGTCTTACCGGCGTCAGGGTGCGAGATGATCGCAAACGTCCGCCTTCTTTCGATTTGCTGTGCCAGAGACATCAAGTCTACCCAACTGTTTTCAGGCGATTCGCCTGGATTTTCATGTTTCTTTCCGGCAACCGCGCCAAAGGCCGCTTATCTCGCCGAAATTCGTCGGCACCCTAGCGATTTCTACGGGGATTGAAAGAGGAAATCCGGCTACTGAGGCTGAATCTGCTGCAAAATTGCAACATTTTTGCAAAGTGACCGCCATACGCGTGCAACAGGCCTTGCAACCTAAGATGATTCAATGTATGCCCCGCCCTCATGGTTAATTAGGCATTAACCAAAATATCAGGCAAACAAAAAGTAAATAAAGATTCATCAGGCGCAAATTTTCGTTCGAACTCTATCAGAGGAACTGAATAGTGTCTAAATTACATAGTTTGTCTTTCGATCACCAATATCATCGCCTTTCCTTTGAAGGCTTTCCAATTCACCTGAAAGAATATTCAAAAGGACTGACCGAAGTCCCTCTGGTCTTTATCGGCGGCGCTTTCCAGAATATCACCCAGGTCGAAAAGCTGAGCAATGCAATCGCTGAAAAATCCTGGGTGATCACCATTGATACACCCGGCAACGGCGATACCGGTATCCTGCCCCACACCTATGGCTTCGACTTCATCTGCCGCGCGATCCACAGCGCGCTCAAGTCGCTTGGCGTAGACCGGATCAACCTCATGGGCTGCAGCTACGGCAGCATTATTGCCATGCGTTATGCCCAGAAATACCTGGGCATCGACAAATTGATCCTGGCGTCTGCCATGGCGGAACTGCCGCGCGAGCTTGAATATGACTTCAACCTCTTGCTGTTCCAATTGGAATGGAACCGCATTGAAGAGTTTGCCGATGGCTTCACAAACCTGATGACCAACCCGGAACTGCGTCAGACCAACCGGATTGCGCGCCTGACGGCCGACAAGCTGAAACATGCATTGTTGAACGCCAACACCGGCATCAAGGAACAGTTCAAGCACAATACGCTGCGTATCCTTCTGGACGGCAAGACTGACCTGAGCCTCATGCCGGACGTCGAGGCCACCATCTTCACTGGCGAGCATGACCATTTCGTGCCGGTAGAGGCCAACCTGAAAGTGGCCAATTCCTTCAAGAACGGTCGTTTCATTGCCGTACCTGGGGCCGACCACATGATCCATGTGGAAAAATTCAAGCGCATGATCGAGATCATCCACGACACACTGATGGATAGCGAAGAGACAGTCGAAGGCACCTTCACAATGGACCGGGCTGCGTAAGCCGGCCATCTTGCCCCTGAAAACAAAAGAAGGCCGGAAACAGCGCTTGCTGCTCCGGCCTTTCAGATTTCACGCCCGCTCGGGTGGATCACGGATGGGGAGGGGGAAGGAAGAAGTCCAATCTCCAGCAACCGGCGGGCGTTCCCATGTGCCTTGGCTTTTGCGGTGCTGTCTCACGGGACCGGCATCGGCGTCAGGCCTTTAATGGACTATATAGTCCAGAAAAAAATTAATACAAGACTAATGAGTCTACTTTTTATCAAAAAATGCATTGATCGCCCACCAGACCAACGCGCCCTGCCCTCCGGCTGGGTTAATCAGGCCTCCTGACACAATTTTTTATATGACAGCGCTATCACGATAGAGTATGTGGCCAGAGAATGTTTTCCCAAGGATTGGAACTGAACCGTGCCATACCTGACCCTGATAGGCCTTCTGGCCGGCTGCCTCACAACCATCGCCTTTGTGCCTCAGGTTGTCCGTGTCTGGCGCACCCGGTCCACCACCGACATTTCCCTGGGCATGTTCGGCCTGATGTCTTTGGGTGTCTTCATGTGGCTTGTCTACGGCTTGATGCTCGGTGATATCCCGATCATCGCCGCCAATGCTGTTACGCTGCTGCTGGCGACATCAATCGTGATCGCCAAGGTGCGCTTCGGTTAAAGAAAAGGCCGGGGTACCCCGGCCTCTCCACATCCTTAATCTGCTTGCAGCGTTCGCTTGAAAAAGGCCAGCGCCTGATTATACAGGTGGGCCTGCGCGGCCTCTCCCCGAATGCCGTGCTTCTTGCCCGGATAGGTCATCAGCTCAAATGGCTTGCCGGCATTCTGCAGCGTCGACATCAGCTTCACAGAATTATCGAAGAAGACGTTGTCGTCGGCCATGCCGTGGATCAGCAAAAGCTTGCCCTTGAAGCCGTCGATATATTTGAAAACGCTAGAGTTTTCATAAACGTTCCCCGGCGCGTCGGGAAGACCTAGATAGCGTTCGGTATAGGCCGTATCATAGAGCCGCCAGTCGGTCACAGGCGCCACAGACACCCCGGCTTTGAAGACATCCGGCGCCTGGAAGAGGGCCATCAGCGTCATGTAGCCACCATAGGACCAGCCCCAGAAGCCGATATTGTCACGGTCGATATAGTTGAGCCCCATCAGGAAATTGGCACCGGCCACCTGGTCTGCCACCTCAACCGTACCCATGGCATGCTTGATATGGCTTTCAAACTTCAGGCCCCGATTGGCCATGCCGCGGTTGTCCAGCACAAGCACAACGAAACCGTTCCGCGCCAGAATATGGTTGAAACCCAGATGCCAGTCATGCCGCACTTTCTGTCCGTGCGGGCCGCCATACGGCGCCAATACAGCCGGATACTTGCGCCCCACGTCCATAGTGGCGGGCTGATACATGCGGTAATAAAGGTCTGTACCGTCATCCGCCTTGATTGTGCCGAAAGTGGTTTTCACCCGGCTATCCAGATACGGCCCGAACGGATGGCTGGCATCCAGCTTGTTCTCAAGGATGGCAAACCGCGTGCTGCCATCCGCCAGGTTGCGCACCATTACCTGTGGCGGCTGGTCAGGGCTTTCGAACTTGTCGACAAACACGCCCTCGCCCACCGTCACCTTGTGCCAACCGGCCTCGCGGGTGATGCGTTTGATCTCTCCGCCCTTGAGCGGCACGCTATAAAGATGCTGCTCGAGCGGACTGTCTTTGTAGCCCGTGAAATAGACCAACCCGGCTTTCCTGTCGACATGCTCGATCTCGTTCACGCTCCAGTTGCCCGAGGTGATCGGGGTAAACTCGCCGGTATCAAGTTTATACCGCAGGATATGGTTGAAGCTGCCAGCGTCGCCTTGCGGCCAGTCACGGCTGACAAGCACTTCTTCATAGCCAATGGTTTCGAAATCGTCGTTCAGGTTGATCCAGACATCGCTGGTCAGCTTCCTGGCGAACCGCATACACATGTTGCCGTCACGCTTGACCACCCAGTTTTTGTCTGCATCCGGCCCACACTTTGGAAAGACCCGGTTATTGCCATTCCCGGCAATCAGATTGTAGGTCAGCTCTGTCTGCGTGCGGTTCAGTGTCTGGGCCACCAACAGGTTGGATGACGCCAGCCAGTCCACGCGCGCCAGATATTCTGCGCCGCCTGTCACGACGACATCCGCCGCCATCGCGAGATCCTTCGGCTCATCCGGCTTATTCAACCGCACAATCTTCAGGTTCCATTTAACATTCGGCGTGCCAGCTGAAGGATAGCGCTGCTTGTGCGTGATGACGCTGCCATCACCCTGGATTTCGTAGCGATCCTTGATTTCAACCGGGGATTCGTCCACCTGCTGGTAGGCGATAGCGGCCTCATCAGGTGACCACCAATAGCCCGTGTAGCGCCCCAATTCTTCCTGCGCGGCAAACTCGGCCATACCGTTCGACACGGTCTCGCTTGCGCCAGAACTCAGTTGAATTTCAAGGCCGCTTTCAATGTCGATTGCATATAATTCCCGGTCGCGAATGAAGGAAACATACCGTCCCTTCGGGCTGAACTGGATGTCTGTTTCAAACTCTGGCGTGTCCGTCAGCCGTTTGACGTCGCCACCAATGGGCAGCACATAAACATCGCCACCAACGGGAAAAAGCAAGGACGTTCCGTCCGCATTCCATTCATAGCTCACGATCCCGCGCTTGCCGGTGAGCGACCGGTCGCGCTCGCGCCGCGCCTTTTCTTCTTCGCTCAGCTCTTCTTCCTTGCCGCCCAGGAGGACAGCGGAATCCACCAGCAGGGACGCCTCCCCGGTCTCGATGTCATACTGCCACAGATCAAGCTGGGCCTTGTTCTCGGCTTTGCCCTGTAGGAAGGTGATGCGGCGCCCGTCGGGCGACATCTCAAGCCCCTGTACGCTTGGTCCGCTGATGCTCGGGCTGCCAACCAGCCGTTCAATCGTCAGGTCTTCAGCCCCGGCCGTCCCAGCCGTGAGAGCACTAAGCGCCAGAAAAGAAGCGCTGGTCTGTATCATTTTCTTCATTATGTTGTCCCCGTTGGTCGCCGACACCTCCCAAGTGTCGTTGCAGTCGGCACAGTAAATTGCTCGTTATGGATTAAGTGTATAGCCCTGCTGCTGCAACAGCGCATGAGCCGTCATGGCCGACAGTGCCATCTCGACACCCGGCAGAAGGTCTTCTTTCTTCACGCCCTGATAGGCTGCGGACTGGCCACAAACGTGGAATGTCACGCCATGTGCCATCAGGGTTTGGATCAAGTCGGCATTGGCGTTTGGGCCGCCATGTTTGGCGTCGTTCGTGACATCAAAAACGGCCTTGCCGTGAATCACCACAGCCAACTTGATATTCTTGGGGTCTGCGCCCGCCGCCACATGCATATTCAGGAAACGTGCAGCGCTCTCCAAGCGGCGGCTGACCTTGCCCTCTTCGCCCTTGTCGACCACATCGAAAGCCACCTTGAAGTGGCTGTCGGCGGAAAGCATCGTGGCGCCCGGCACAGCCACCACTGGGCCATATTCCGTGATGAGAGGCCCCTTGGTGAATTCGGCATCGTCCGCAATCACCGGCATCGCGCATAGCATGCCGGTGCACAAGAGGGCTGCGCCCACTAAGCCCTGTTTCATCGTTTTCTCCCTGTCGAACCTGTCCTCTCTCGCGCCTAGCAAGATAAAGGGTCAGGCTCAAATCACATGTCTGTTTATTTCTTGGTGCAGATCTGCATGAAGCCGGCGGTGATAAAGGGCACCATGCGTTCATAGGCCCCCACCATGTCCTTGGACCGCGCGATGCCGTCCGAGAGTTTATCGATCCGGCCTGTGTTGGCGAAGGTAAGCGTCAAGGCGCCTGAAAGGAAATGATAGGCCCAGTATAGATTTTGCGGCTCAGAATCCGGCAGTGCTTTCTTTAGTGCATCCATGAACCTGCGGGCCAGTGGGTCAAAATATTTGGTCATCAGCTGGCCACCCCATTCCGGCGAGTTGTTCACCTGGGCCACCAATTCAAAATAATGCCGCCAGCCTTCGTCTTCTTCATATCCGAACGCCAGAAGCGGTTTCAGGTAGGCATCAATGATGGCCTCAACCGTCGGGCCAGCTTCTCCTGCTTCCTGCTGGCATTTCTCCAAGGCTTCCAGTCGGGTCTGGTTCAAAACCCCGGCCCGCCTGAGCAGAATCGCATCAAAAAGTCCGCGTTTGTTGCCGAAATGGTAACTGGCGAGCGCCAAGTCTACCTCCGCCTTCACAGCGACCATGCGCATGGACACACCGTCGAAGCCATGCTTGGCAAAGAGCGCCTCAGCTGCATCAAGAATTCGGTCTTTACGCTTAACCCGCCGGTTCTCTTTGGTTTTGGCCAATGCATCCCCCTCCTCATTACCCCTTCTTTTGTAGCCCAGGCTGCAGTCATTCGTAAATCTCTATTTTTTCATTTTTCAATGACTGTTGAAATTTTGATTGACAATTCAACAAATGTTGAGTTTTTATGAGGTCGAAGGTCGAAAAATTCATCTACATTCCTTGGGAGGGGAAACCATGAGACGATTTAACGCCACACGAGTATCTTTGTTGACCAGCGTCTGTTTGGGCAGCCTGGCCGCCACAGTGCCGACTGTAGCCCAGGACCATGCCGTTAGCGGCTTTGCGCTTGAGGAAATTCAGGTTACAGCACGTCGCCGCACGGAAAGCCTGCAGGATGTGCCAATTGCGGTAACGGCTTTTTCCGCCGATGAATTGGCGCTTCGCGGTGCAGCGGATATCACCGATATCGCACAAGTCGCGCCAAGCGTGACGCTAGAGCCATCGCGCGCCACAAACACCACGCTTACCGCCTTTATTCGCGGCGTCGGCCAACAGGATCCGCTCGCGGGCTTCGAGCAAGGCGTTGCGCTTTACCTGGATGACGTCTATATCGCCCGGCCCCAAGGCGCGCTACTGGACATCTATGATATCGAGCGCATTGAGATCCTACGCGGCCCACAGGGCACGCTCTATGGCCGGAATGCCGTGGGCGGCGCCATCAAATATGTCACCAAGAGACTGAGCGACGAGCCTGAGTTTGGCCTGAAATTCTCTTATGGCACCTATGACCAGATGGATGTGGTGGCTAAAGGGTCGGTGCCAGTCAGCGATACCGTCCGCGTGGGTGCCACCGTGGCGTCCCTCAACCGTGACGGTTTCGGTGAAAACCTGACAACAGGTGAAGACAACTACAACAAGCAAATCCTGGCCGCCCGCGCCAGCGTTGAATTCCTGCCAAATGACGCACTCTTTATCCGTGTGGCGGCAGACTATACCAATGACGATTCAAACGCCGTTGCGGGCTACCGCCCCTACCCTGGCGCTGTCAGCGGCACCCCGGTAACCGACAGTGTCTATGACACCTATGCTGGTGCCACCCAAAACGCTTCAACAGCTGCCATCGGCGGCAACAATGAAGTGACGTCGAAAGGCATCCAGGGCTCAATCGAGTGGACCGCAAGCGACAGCCTGACATTCAAGTCCGTCACCGCTTACCGTGAAGACTATACCGAATCCGTGATCGACTTCGACAGCCTCGCCGTTGACGATTTCGATGCGCCGGTCATTTATGACAATGAGCAGTTCAGCCAGGAATTCCAACTGCTGTACACCAGCGACAAGCTTTCTGGCGTATTCGGTTTCTATTATCTGGACGCGTCTGCCGCGAACGACTTTGACGTCGTTCTGGGCCAATTGGGCCGGGTCGCCTTCGGGTCAGAGCTGACAGCCTACACGGGCGGTACGGTTGACACCAAAGCCTGGTCCCTGTTCGCAGATGTCACCTACGATTTCACAGAGGCCCTGTCGCTATCGCTTGGTGGCCGCTATACTAACGACAAGCGCTCTGCTGATGTTTTCCGCGCCACTTACCTGAACGGCAACTCGCCTTTCTTTGGCAATGAAGACGCCATCCAGATCGCGGTATCGAGCGACTTTGAAGCGGAACGCACCTTCAAGGACTTCTCACCGCGCATTGCGCTGGACTATAAGCTCAGCGAAGACGCCCTTGTCTATGCGGGTTTCAGCCGGGGCTTCAAGGCCGGCAGCTTCGACCCGCGCGGCGCCAACATCACGTCGCCTGAAGTTGAAGACGGCTTTGCCCCGGAAACGCTGGACAGCTTTGAAGTCGGCCTGAAATCCACCTGGCTGGACGGGCGTGCGCGGACCAATATCGCGGTCTTCTATTCCGACTATAAAGACATGCAAATCCCTGGCTCTCTGCCAATCGACACAGACGGTGACGGCACCAATGACGGCTTCGTCGGCACGGTGACAAACGCCGGTAAAGCGGAGATCAAAGGCATCGAGGTTGAAGGCAACTTCCTGTTGACGGAAAACCTGACGCTACAGGCGTCCCTGAACCTCCTGGACGCCGAGATCAAGGAATGGATTCTGAACGGTGAGAATGTCGCCGACCAGCGTGAAGTCCAGAACACGCCTGAGTTCATGTCCTTCGTAGGCCTGACCTACACGACAGAGCTTTCAAGCGGCACCCTGAGCATCAACGCCAACTGGTCGCACAAAAGCTCGATCGTGCAGTTCGAAACGCCGGTGCCCGAAATTGACCAGGATGCCTACGACATTGCGAACGCAAGCGTGGTCTGGACATCGGAAAGCGAAAAATATCGCTTCGGTGTGCACGGCAAGAACCTGTTCGACACTCAGTATAAAACTGCTGGCTACAACTTCCCGACGCTGGGGCTCGAGAACAACATCACGACGTTCTACGGCCCTCCTCTGACCGTCACCGCGACGTTCGAGGTGCGTTTCTAGATCGCCAGTATCCAGATGCCGGGGGTCCCTTCCGTCCCCCGGCACCCCTAACCCCCAGGCAACCCCGCTAAGACCATAGGATTGTCAAATGGCTGCATTTGATACACATGCCCCGCTATTGCCCGAAATCCTGTCGCTGCACGGCAAATGGAAACGGAACAAGCCCGCCCTCGTGTGCGGCACGGAAAAGATCTCCTGGGCCGCGTTTGATCGGCGTACCAACCAACTGGCCAATGTGCTGATCAAAGCTGATATCAGCCGCGGCGCCATGGTGGGTATCGTGATGTCGAACGGCACAGCCATGGTTGAAACCATCGTGGGCGTGATGAAATCCGGTGCCTGCTCGGTCCCCATCAACCTGTCCGTCAGCGACGAAGCCCTGATGGCCATGCTGGAGGACGCGGGCGCAGCGGCCCTTGTGGCGACAAAGGACCAGAAAGATCGGCTGCAGCCCTATCTTGAAGCCCATCCCGGCACGCTGGTGCTAGTGGTTGGCGAAAATTATGAAAGTTTCCGCGATGGCGGCGATACAGCAACCCCGTCCGTCGAAATTTCCGGCGATGACCCCTTAAATGTGATCTACAGCTCTGGCACCACCGGCATGCCCAAGGGCATCCTGCATGACCACCAGGGCCGCCGCGACTGGGCCTATGACCTGACGGTGGCGCTTCGCTACCACGGCGGCGCGCGAACGCTTTTCACCATCGGGCTTTATTCCAACATCAGTTGGGTGGGCATGCTGTGTACGCTCCTTTCTGGCGGCACCATGTTTATTCATGAGAAATTCGACGCTGAAGCGGCTCTGAAGACCATTGAGGCCGAGAAAATCACCAACTTTGCCATGGTACCGATCCAGTATCAGCGCCTGTTGGAAGTCAAAGGCCAGGAAAAATACGACCTCTCCTCCATCGAGGCGGTGATGAGCTGTGGTTCGCCGCTGCACGCGGACCTGAAAGCAGCGCTGTTCAAGCGCCTTGGTCCCAAGGCGGTGATTGAACTGTTTGGCCTGACGGAAGGCCTGATCACCACGTTGGACCCCGAAGAGGCCGATGGCCGCATGTCATCGGTGGGCAAACCGCTTCTGGGGACGGACATCAAGATTATCGGGGATGACGACCGCGAAGTGCCCCCGGGCCAGTCAGGCGAAATTGTCGGCGTGGGCCGCACCATGATGCCCATGTACCTGAAGCGCCCCGACGCCACTGCAGAGGCCACCTGGACCGACGAGACCGGCCGAGGCTGGTTCCGCACCGGCGATGTTGGACAGCTGGACGAAGAAGGCTATCTCTATATCGTGGACCGCAAGAAGGACATGATCCTCTCGGGCGGGCAAAACATCTACCCGCAGGATATAGAGGCCGTATTGATCACACACCCGGATATCAACGATGTTGCCGTCATCGGCGTACCCAGTGAAACCTGGGGCGAGACACCGCTCGCGGTCGTCGTGCTGGAAGCGGGCATCACGCTTGATGCCGCCGTGGTCACAGCCTGGGCCAACGAAAGGTTGGGCAAACAGCAGCGGATTGTCGGCGCGGTGTTCAGGGACGCCCTGCCCCGCAACGCCAACGGCAAGATATTGAAGCGGGACCTGCGTGACATCTATGGGGACAAGAATTATGGCTGACTATACAGATGAATATTTCACCAACCCGGACGGCCTGAAGCAGCATTACCGCGACTATAACCAAGCCGGCGACAACGCCCCAGTTGTGCTGTGCATGCCGGGCCTGACGCGGAACGCCCGTGACTTCGAAGCCATCGCCGAGCATCTGTCCGACCGATGCCGGGTGATCTGTGTGGAACAACGCGGGCGCGGCCAGTCTGACTGGGACCCGAACCCCAGCCGCTACCTGCCTGTAACCTATGTGGCTGACATGATGGCGCTGCTGGCGCACCTGGGCGTCGATAAGGTGATCGCCATCGGCACATCCCTGGGCGGCCTGATGACCATCATGATCCAGGCCATGCACCCAGGCAAGCTGCAGGCGGCCGTGATCAATGATATCGGGCCGGAGATCGACCCAAAGGGCATCGAACGCATCAAGAGCTATGTCGGCAAAGGGACGCCGCCTGAAACGTGGGAAGCCGCCGTGGAGGCCGTGAAAACCGCAAACGCGGGCGTCTATCCGAACTTCACGGAAGAAGACTGGCGCTGGTACACCGAAAACCTCTATGAGGACGTGGACGGCAAACCTGCCGTGATGTACGACCCGGCGATCAGCCAGAACTTCAATTCGGAAGAAAGCCAGTCCTCACCTGACCTGTGGCCCTACTTCAAGACGCTACATTCCATCCCTATGGTGGTCCTGCGTGGTGGCATCTCTGATATCCTGTCGGCTGAGACACTGGAGCGCATGGCGCGCGAGCACCCGGACCTGGTGCCTGTTACCGTACCGGGCATCGGCCACGTGCCGCTGATGCGGGAGCCAGAGTGCAAACAGGCCATCGACGAGCTTGTCGGGCGCTTCCTGTAATTTTTTTGACCTTTTTATGGACACCAGAAACGGTCTGTGGCAAAGCTGCGGGCCGTGTCTTTTTGTATTTTTATTTCAGGGAGTGACGCATGAGTGAACAATTATTGCCGATAAGCGCGCAAGATGTTTACGATGCAGAAGAAGCAATCCGGGGTGCCGTGAAACGCACGCCCATGGAAAAATCCGTTACGCTGTCTGAAATTACCGGCGCAGAATGCTGGCTGAAGTTCGAGATTTTCCAGTTCACCGCTGCCTATAAGGAGCGCGGCGCGCTCAACCGCCTCTTGTCGCTGCCCGAAGGCACCAAAGGCGTTGTTGCGGCCTCCGCCGGCAACCATGCCCAGGGCATCAGCTACCATGCCGGGCGGTTGGGCATTCCAGCCACCATCGTGATGCCGGAAGGCACCCCGTTCAACAAGGTGAAGCGCACCGAAGAACTGGGCGCACGCGTGGTGCTGACTGGCCAGGATTTCGAGGAAGCCACCAAAGCGGCCTACGAGCTCGCCGACAAGGAAAACCTCACCTTCATCCACCCATTCGATGATCCGCATGTCATGGCGGGCCAAGGTACTGTGGGGCTTGAGATGCTGCAGGATGTGCCGGACCTGGACACCCTTGTGGTGCCCATCGGCGGCGGCGGCCTGATCTCCGGCGTGGCAACCATTGCCAAGCATCTCCGGCCCAACATCCGCATTGTCGGTGTGCAGACCGAAGCTTTCCCGGCGATGAAAGAGAAGATGGACGGCACGCAGCTGGCCGGCGACAATATCTCCATCGCTGAAGGCATTGCTGTGAACCAGCCAGGCGAACGCACCCAGAATGTGGTGCGCAAGCTGGTGGATGAAATCGTCACCGTGCCTGAACGCGCCATCGAAGCCGCCATCATCACCATCATGGAAATTGAAAAGGTGGTCGTGGAAGGCGCAGGCGGCATTGGCCTTGCAGCCGTCATGACCCACCCTGAACTGTTCAAGGGCCATAAGGTCGGCATCGTGCTGTCGGGCGGCAACATCGACAGCCGCATGCTGGCCAATGCCATCATGCGCGGCATGGCCCGCGACGGCCGTTTAGCGCGCTTGCGGATCACCATGATGGACCAGCCCGGTGCGCTGGCGAAAGTCACCGACATCGTGGCCCGCGTAGGCACCAATATCATCGAGATGCGCCACCAGCGCGAGTTCGGCGCCCTGTCGCTGAAGCAGACCGAGATGGAACTGGTGGTCGAAGCCAAGGACCAGGAACATGCGCTCAGGCTCGTACGCGCGCTGGAGGAAGCAGACTTCAAGGTGGACTACGCCAAGACCGTCTAACCGCCGGTATTATTCGAAAAAGCAAAGGCCGCCCCAAACGGGACGGCCTTTTTGTTTGATCACCAGTCGACTGGCTTAAGCGAAGTCGTCTGCCGTGATTGTGGTGTAATCCGTGTCCAGCAGCGTGATCGACCCGTCGGCATAGGTGATAACTGTATCGTCACCGTCCTGCACGACCGAAACCGGCCCTGCGGTATAAAGCTCGATCAGGTCAACACCGTCTTCAAAATCGGCGATGATGTCGTCACCGTCACCGTCCACAAAGGTGAAGGTGTCAGCGCCCGAGCCGCCAAACAGCAGGTCATCGCCTTCAAAGCCGCGCAGCACATCATCGCCCGCGCCGCCATCCAGCATATTGTCAACCTCGTTACCCCACAGCAGGTCACGCTCAGACCCGCCAACGGCATTCTCGATCACCGTGCCGTAGGCAATGCTGATGTTAAAGAGCGCCGTGGCCTCAATGCCGGACACGCCGGTTTCAGACGCAATCTGGTTGCTTGCCAGGTTCATCCGACCTGCGGCCACAGCATCAACAGTAGCCTGGCCGATATCGCCCAGCGGGAAGCCTGCAATGTCGGACAGGTCAGCGCGGTTGGCGTTGATCACATCCGCATCCGGCACGGCCTGTGCGGCTGAGCTGAAAGCACCGTCATGCAGGTCGATGAACACGCTGGCGCCAAAGCCGGACATATCAAGCGTGTCAATCCCGCCTGCGTCATAGATCGACAGGTTCGGGTATTCGTTGAGCGAAAAGTCAAACACGTCACGGCCAGCGGTTGAATTGAAGCCATATGTGGTGTCGTCCGCCCGGGTGTCTTCATCCGCGCCATATTTGGCCTGGATGGTCAGGATGTCATGCAACATCGGCGTCTGGGCGTTACCGAACAGGAACGTGCCCCAGTCGATCACAGAAGCGCCGGTCTCGGACGGGCTCCAGTATGACATGATGCTATATTGCTCGCTGTCCTGGGCATATTCAGCCTGGTCCACATAAGTGGTCGCGCCAGCGCCATTGTATGCACCTGGGTGGCTGAGGCCAACCGCATGGCCAATTTCATGGATCAGCGTGGTGGCCCCATAACCATTGAAGCCGAGCCAGTTGTTGGTCCAGTTGATTTCGGGGTCAGCAACGAAGACATCCCCGAAGAACTTCCAGCCCTGGGCATTGGTGAAATCATATTCAGGATAGTAGGCATAGGCCTGCCCCGGGTCAGCCGAGCTTGCAAACTGGATGTCTGCCCCGCGGCCGTTCATTTCAACGAAAGTGGCGTCGATCAAGTCATCCCAAAGCTGAATGCTGTCGCGGGCGGCATCGCGCTGGTCGTCCGTGAAGGGCGTCAGCCCCTCGCCTGCCGTGAAGCCATACTGTGGGTTGTTATAGAGGCCCGTCAGGTTATTGCCGTCCAGGAACGTGTAGGTGATGGTGCCACCATTGACCTGCTGGCTGTTGCCCGAATCGATCTGGTTGATGACACCGTCCAGGTCCAGGATCGGCTTGTCCCTGAAGGTAAACCCGGCATAGTCATCCAGATTGAAGCTTTCAGGCGTTACCCCTGTGAAGCCGTCGCGCCAGAGATTGCCATCGTTCCAGGTGCTGGCGTCATCCCATAGTGTGACAGCCTCGCCGCCGGGCAGTTCATCAGTCTCGATTGTGGTTTGAGTGTTTGGCATTTTTTAGTTTCCTCCCCTAAAAAGATGATCAACTTATTGGTGAGCCGGGGAAGGTGTCAACTGAAACTATTAACCAAAAGTTAATTTTATTTCCCTTTTAAGGGAATTAAATACACCATATAATGGTTTTTTAGCCGGGAGACACACGTATGTCCTACGAAGGCAGCTTCCCCCATGCATGGGAAACGGGTATTGCCGAAATCGATGATGACCACCGACATCTGTTCAAAACACTCAATGAATTCATCGCAACCGATGGCAAATCCCTGATGGACGACAGCCATATCCTTGACTGGTTCCTCGCCGAACTGATGAATCACTTTGAAAAAGAAGAGCGGATCATGGAGATGCATGGCTACAGAGCCGCGGGTGAACACCGGGACCATCACCGCTATGTCTTCAAACAGCTTGTGGCCCTGAAGGACAAGAACCTGTCACCAACGGAGCTGGCACACGAATGCCAGAAGGCCCTGATCCGCGACCTGTTGGTCAAGGACCTGCCCTTCAAGGAATTCATGCAGAAGAGGAAGGCTGCGGGTTAGTCGGAAGACTCAGCAGCAAGGTATCGGAGGGCCATAATTTGTCCCGGTATCATACTTAGAGGGTGAGGCAGCGGTGCATGCGCCCTTTTCCACGACACGCCGGGATTGGGATTATTAGTCAGTCGGGCAATCACCCCGTCAAAGCCGCGCCAAAATTTCTCCTGACTTTCAGCACCACTAACGAGATACAGGTGTGTGTTTGAACCTGTCTCCATCTTTAATCTCTGGCCCACGTGGTCCAGAATTGGTTCATAATGGAAGACTGAGGGAACATAGGCGAAATGTGCATCAAAGAGCCCTGGATGCTCCGCAAAAGCATAGAGGGCATATAGCCCACCACACGAATGTCCGGAAATAACATTCTGCCCTGAGGTCCGAAACCGGCCATCAATGTGAGGCATGAGTTCACTCTCAAGAAACGCAGTAAAGGCTTCAGCGCCTCTGTTTGGCGCAAAATCACGCGTACGGTGGCCATGGGTATAGATGGCGACCAGAATAACCTCTGGCGTGCCGACAAGAGCAGAGAGCATGCGAGCATTTGCTGCCATCAGCTGGCCGTGCCTGGTTTTCTCACCGTCCAATGAATAGATCACGGGGTAGTGACTGCCTGCCCTTTCATCGTAACTCGCCGGTAAATATACTTGGAAACCCCTTTCCTCACCAAGGAGGCCGGACTGTATCTGAGCATGATGTCCCCCGCGGTAAAACAGGCCCAAATATGCAACAAGGACAGCCACCGAGAAGGCAACCGTCCTTGCTAGCCATTTTAAAATCATACGGCTCACAGCTACTCCGCCGGGATGCCCTTGGCTTCCTTGTCTTCATAGTCCTCGAGTTGCGCTGCCACATGGCCGGGTGACTTGGTGAAGCGCGCGAAGAAGTCGTAGAAGACCGGGATGATGAAGAGCGTGAAGAAGGTGGCCACAATCACGCCGCCAAAGACCGTCACACCAATGGTGATGCGGCTGTTGGCGCCCGCGCCCGCCGCCATCATCAGGGGCACGGCGCCCATGGCGGTAGAGAGGCCCGTCATCATGATCGGCCGCAAGCGGGTTTTGGATGCGTCCAGGATGGCCTCGCGCACACTTTCGCCCTCGTCCCGAAGCTGGTTGGCGAACTCAACGATCAGAATGCCGTTCTTGGCCGCAAGGCCGATCAGCATGATCAAACCAAGCTGGCTATAGATATTGAGCGTACTGCCCGCCAGATAGAGCCCCAACAGCCCCCCAAGCACCGCAAGCGGCACAGTGAGCATGATCACGAACGGGTGGATGAAGCTTTCAAACTGGGCCGCCAGGATCAGGAACACCACGACCAGCGCCAGCACGAAGATGAAATAGATATCGCTGCCCGCTTCCTTATACTCGCGGGTGGCGCCTTTATAGTCGATCTTGGTCACGTCCGGGATCTGCTCGCGCACCACGCCTTCCACATGCTCCAGCACCTCACCCAGCGTGAAGCCCTCGCCCAGGCTGCCCGACAGCGTCAGCGCCCGCACGCGGTTGAAGCGGCGCAGGCTTCCTGCGCCGGAGACTTCCTCCACATTCACCAGGTTCGACAGCGGTATCAGCTCGCCAGTGCGGCCTGACGCCACATGGATGTTCTCCATATCCAGCGGCTGGCGGCGGTCTGCCTCCTCGGCCTGCAGGATCACGTCATATTCTTCGCCGTCCTGCACGAACGTGGTCACGCGGCGGCCGCCCATCATGGTCTCCAGCGTCCGGCCAATGGCCTGGATGGAGACGCCCATGTCAGCTGCCCGCGCCCGGTCGATCCGCACTTTGAACTGCGGCTGGGTCTCGCGGTAGTCGGCGTCCAGGCCCACAATGCCGGGGTAATTCTGCAGCTCTTCCAGCATGATCTGCTTGAAGCGCCCGAGGTCGTCATAGGTATCACCGCCGATAACGAATTCGAAGGCTTCACCCCCACCCCGGCGGGTCAGGCCCGATGTTTCGATGGGGATCGCCATGGCGCCGGGTACATTCATGATCAGTTTCGGGCGGATTTCGTTGAGGATTTCAGTAGAGCTGCGCTCACGCTCATCCCACGGGCTCAGGATCAGGAAGCCCCAGCCTCCGCCGCCGTCAACGCGCAGCAGGATACGCACCAGCTCGCCACTGTCCAGAAGCGGCTGAACCTGCTCCTCGATCTTGTAGACCTGCTCTTCCATGAATTCGTGGCTTGCGCCCTCAGGCCCACGGATCACCATGAACAGGCCGCCGCGGTCTTCAATCGGCGCCAGTTCAGCCGGGATGCGCTGCTGCAGGCCCGCGATCAGACCGAAGCAGGTCAGGAAACACAGGGTGACAATGCCTTTATTGGCCAGACAGATTTTGAGGATATTGCCATAGCCTTCCTGCAGGCGCTTGAACGCGCGGTCCAGCATCTTGGCAAAGGCCGGCTTCTTGTTGCGCCGGCGCACCAGCTTGGAGCACAGCATGGGCGACAGGGTCAGCGCCACAAGGCTTGAGAAGGCCACAGCCGCCGTCATGGTGATGGCCAGCTCGCCGAACAGGCGGCCCACGTTCCCTGTCAGGAACATGATGGGCACGAACACGCCAATGAGCACCATGGTGGTCGCGATCACGGCGAAGGACACCTGCCGCGCGCCGCGGTAAGCGGCCAGAAGGCCCGGTTCGCCCTCCTCCACCCGGCGGTAGATATTCTCAAGCACCACGATGGCGTCATCCACCACCAGGCCGATGGCCATCACAAGCCCCAGAAGCGTGATCAGGTTGATCGACACGCCGGCGATATTGAGCACCCAGAAGCTGGCGATGATACACACAGGCACGGTGACAGCAGGCACCAGTACGGTCTTGATGTTCCCAAGGAACAGATACAGCACCAGCACCACAAGCCCCATGGCGACCGCCAGCGTGAAATAGACCTCATCAATGGCTTTTTCGATAAAGACAGAACTGTCGTAGGACGCCAGAAGCTCCATGCTTTCCGGCAGGGTTTCGCGGATGCGCTCCATTTCCGCTTTCGCGGCTTGCGCCACGGCAAGCGTATTGCCCTTGGACTGCTTCACCACACCCAGGCCAATGATTGGGATGCCGTTCCCCCGGAAAGTCCGCTCATCGCGTTCCGAGCCCAGCTCAACACGCGCAATATCGCCGAGGCGCACGAAGCCGCCGTCTGTGCCTTCCTTGATCACCATGGTCTTGAAATCTTCGGGGCGCGCATATTCGCGGTTCAGGCGCACGATGGTGTCACGGTTGATGGATTGGATCTTACCGGCTGGAAGCTCGACATTTTCAGACCGCATGACGCCTTCAATATCCTGCACGGTAATGCCGCGCGCGGCCATGGCCTGTCTGTCCAGGTGAATGCGGATGGCATAGCGCTTCTGCCCGCCAATGCGCACACCCGCCACGCCGTCCACCACCGAAAGACGGTCAACGATATTCCGTTCGGCATAGTCCGTCAGTTGCAGGATATCCATCACTGGGCTCGTGAGGCTGAACCACATGATAGGGCGCGTATCGCTGTCGGCCTTCGAAACCTCAGGCGGCTCTACTTCTTCGGGCAGGTTATTCAGCACCCGGCTGACCCGGTCGCGCACATCGTTGGCGGCGGCGTCGATTTCCCGGTTCAGCATGAACTCAATGGTAATGCTCGACCGGCCGTCGCTCGACGTGCTTTCAATCGTCTTGATGCCCGGCACGCCTGCAATGGCGCTTTCGATAATCTGGGTAACGCGGGTTTCCACAACAGCTGCGTTCGCCCCCGGATAGTTGGTGCGAATGCCCACCACCGGCGGGTCTACGTCCGGCAGTTCACGAACCGATAGCTGCTGGAAGCTGATCACGCCAAACGCGATCAGCAGCAGGCTGATAACGGTGGCAAAAACCGGTCGTTTGACCGAAACATCTGTCAGGATCATGACGCGTCTCCAGCGGCCTTGTCAGCTGCCATATCGATCACTTTCATGCCCATGCGGCCAAGGCGCATGGTGCCTTCTGTCACGACGCGCTCACCTGCTTCAAGGCCGCTTGTAACCTCGACATAGCCGGGGCGGCGCAAGCCAAGCGTAACCTCGCGGCGCTCGGCTTCCCCGTCCTTGACCACGAACACAAAGGTTTTGCCGCCAGTGGGGACGACAGACTCTTCTGGCACACCAATGGCCTGCCAGGACCGGTTGATCACTTCAACCCGCATCAGAAGACCGGGGCGTAACGCATGGTCTTCATTGGGAATTTCAGCGCGAACAATGACCGACCGAGTCACAGGATCAACCCGGCTATCGATGGTTGTCACCACGCCCTTGAACAGGCGGTCCGGGTATGCGGAAACCTTGGCCTCAACATCCTGCCCGGGTTTCAGCGTGGCGATGAAACGCTCAGGCACGGAGAAATCCAGCTTGATGGTATCGATTGCGTCAATGGTGGTGATCGGGGTGTTGGGAGTGATCAGCGTACCCTCGCTGATCTGCCGCAGGCCCAGAAGGCCGTCAAACGGCGCCTTGATGCGCTGGTCGGCCAAACGGGCGGCGGAGGCATCAACGCGGAAGCGGGCTTCGTCCAGACGGCGGCGCTCAGTATCCAGCGCAGCGGACGAGGCATTGCCTTGCTTGACCAGATTCTCGATGCGCCGGAAAGATCGCTCGGCTTCCCGCAGGTTTGCTTCCGCTTCCTGCAACTGGGCTTTTTCTTCGATATCCTCAAGAACCACGAGTACCTGGCCGGCCTTGACGATATCGCCGTCACTAAAATGCACTTCGCGCACGGTGTCTGACACCCGCGAGGTCAGCGTGACAGATTCACGGGCATTCGCTGTGCCCAGAGCTTCTACAATATCGGTGAAAGTGCGCTGGGTCGCTGGGGTCGTGACAACGCTGACGGCGCGTGGGCCCCGGCCCCGCTCTGTTGCGGCGCCATCGGCCATCAACAGCCAGGCGGCCGTTCCTGCCAGCGCCAAAAAGATCGCACCCAATACCAATCGACCCGAATTCATAAATGCCTCACACTTGCTGCAGCCGTTCGGAATTCCATACGAACGAACCCATAAAACAGTTTATACAATCAACGCTTTTGTAAAGTTCTTCAAACAGATAGCGATACTATAGCATCAATTTTGCGAGACTTTGTGACTCTAAATTAATCGGTTTCATTCAAAATTGCGTCAGGCTGTTCAGTCGCTGCGATAAACGGAAGTTGCGTGCGCTCCGCCGCTTAAGCCTGCAGATAATCCTGAACATGCACCTCGAACCGTTCGCCCACTTCAGCCACTCCCGCAGGCAGCTGGTACCCCGGCCGGAAAAGTGCAATTTTGCGCCGATAATCGAACCCCTGCAGCTGGACGGCAGCCACCCGGTCATCCACCAGACTGGTGGGAACCACGGTGCCACCCAATCCCGCGGCCACCATGGCGATAGCGCGGCTGTCATTTGGCGTGCGGTACACCAGTCGTGGGCGAATATTCTGGTCGGTGAAATAGCGGCTGGTCTCAGACAGAACCTCGCACCGGCTGCGCACAATCATATATTCCTCGCCCAGGTCCGCCGCAGTCACACGTGTGCGCCCAGAAAGTGCATGGTCCGGCGCCAGGATGAAGCTGTAGCCTTCCTCATAAAGTGGCAGTGCGGCCTCAGCCCCCTGCCCGCGATGGATCGACAGCGCGTAATCCAGGCTGCGGTCATCCAGGCGGTTCGAAAGCTCCTGTTCCGTGCCATCAAAAATCTCGATGGTTGCCCGCGGCTCGGCGCGCTTGAACGCTGCCAGCATTTCCCCCATCGCCCGGTTTGAAAGCGTTGTCAGGATACCAAGCTTCAGCACCGGTGCCGCCACATCGGCCTCCAGCACCTGCACCGCCATATTGCATTCATGGAGGATGGCCTTGGCGCGCGGCAGAAAACGCGTGCCGGCATCCGTCAGAAAAACCCGCCTGTTGGAGCGCTCGAACAGCGTATGCCCAAGCTGGGTCTCAAGCTTCTTGATCCCGGCGGAAAGCGTTGGCTGGGTTACGAAAACCCGGTCAGCCGCCCGGGTGAAGCTGCCCGTTTCCACGACTGCCAGAAAATACTTCAGAAGGTATAAATCCATGATAGACGCCATCTATGGTTTCTATTTTTCCATTCGATTGTACCGATAGCACGATCTGCCGTAAACTGCCAAGCGTAACCAAAGCACACCCGGATTTCACAAGGGTGCGGACGGGAGACCTCATACATGTCAATCATCCATTCTGGCATTCAGGCCGGGAGCGCTGATTTTGAAGCCAATGCGGCCCATATGCAGGCCCAGGTAGATGACCTTAAAAACAAGATCGCCAAGGTATCCTTGGGCGGCCCCGAGCGCGCACGAGAGAAACACCTGTCACGCGGTAAACTGCTGCCCCGGGACCGGGTGAACACACTTATCGACCCCGGCACAGCGTTCCTTGAGCTGTCGCAACTGGCGGCCTACGGCATGTATGACGCGGACATCTCAGCCGGCGGCGTGATCACCGGCATTGGCCGCGTTGAGGGCACTGAGTGCATGATCGTATGCAATGACGCCACTGTCAAAGGCGGCACCTATTATCCTGTCACCGTGAAGAAGCACCTGCGGGCCCAGGAAATTGCGCGCGAGAACAAGCTGCCCTGCATCTATCTGGTGGACAGCGGCGGCGCCAACCTGCCGAACCAGGATGAAGTCTTCCCCGACCGCGACCATTTCGGCCGCATCTTCTATAACCAGGCCACCATGTCAGCTGAAGGCATTCCGCAGATCGCCGTGGTGATGGGCAGCTGCACGGCAGGAGGCGCCTATGTGCCTGCCATGGCGGACGAAAGCATCATCGTCCAGAACCAGGGCACCATCTTCCTGGGCGGCCCACCACTCGTGAAAGCTGCCACAGGCGAAGTGGTGTCGGCGGAAGACCTGGGCGGCGGTGACGTTCATGCCCGCACCTCCGGCGTTGTGGACCACCTGGCGAAGGATGATTATCACGCCCTTGGGCTTGCGCGCCGTATTGTCGCCAACCTGAACCGCGAGAAGCGCATTCCTGTGAAAGTGCGCGAAACTCGTGCGCCGCTTTATGACACCCGCGAAATTTATGGCGTGATCCCCAAGGATAGTCGCCACCCTTATGACGTGCGCGAGATTATCGCCCGCATTGTCGACGGCAGCGAATTTGATGAATTCAAGAAGCTGTACGGTGAAACATTGGTATGCGGCTTTGCCCATATCTATGGCTTCCCGGTTGGTATTGTGGCCAACAACGGCGTGCTGTTCTCTGAAAGCGCGCTCAAGGGCGCGCATTTCGTGGAACTTTGCGCCCAGCGCGGCATCCCGCTGGTATTTCTCCAGAACATCACCGGCTTCATGGTCGGCCAGAAATATGAAAACGGCGGTATCGCCCGTGACGGCGCCAAGATGGTGACAGCTGTGGCCTGCGCCAATGTGCCCAAGTTTACTATCCTGATCGGCGGCAGCTTCGGCGCCGGCAACTACGGCATGTGTGGCCGCGCCTACCAACCGCGCTTCCTGTGGATGTGGCCGAACGCCCGCATCTCTGTGATGGGCGGCGAACAGGCCGCTGGCGTACTGGCCACCGTCAAACGCGACGGCATGGAAGCCCGCGGCGAGGACTGGTCCACGGAAGACGAGGAAGCCTTCAAGGCGCCCATCCGCGACATGTATGAGGAACAGGGCCACCCCTATTACGCCAGCGCGCGCCTGTGGGACGACGGCGTGATCGACCCCGCTGATACCCGCCGGGTGCTTGGCCTTGCCCTTTCTGCCTCCATGAACGCCCCAGCCGAGGAAACACGCTTCGGCGTGTTCCGGATGTAAGGAAGACGAACCATGTGTGATGTAAAACCCCTTCTTTGCAGCATTGATGACCGCGGCGTGGCGACTGTGACGCTGAACCGCGCGGATGTGCACAATGCCTTCAACGATGACCTGATCTGGGAACTGAAGAACGCCTTCAAGACACTGGGCGAAAACACCGACGTCCGCGCTATCGTGCTGACCGGCGCAGGCAAGAGCTTTTCCGCGGGCGCCGACCTCAACTGGATGAAGGCCGCAGCCGAATATACAGACGAGCAGAACAAACGGGACGCTATCGCGCTTTCGGAAATGCTGTCGACAATCAATGGCTGCCCCAAGCCCACCATCGCGATCGTGAACGGCGCCACCTTTGGCGGCGGCGTGGGGCTTGTGTCCTGCTGCGACATCGCCATTGCTGTGGACGACGCCAAATTTTCACTATCCGAAGTGCGGCTGGGGCTGACGCCCGCGACCATCTCGCCTTATGTGGTGGCCGCGATTGGTGAGCGCCAGGCACGACGCTATTTCCTGACAGCTGAGCGTTTTGACGCGGCGGAAGCCCTGCGGATCGGACTGGTGCATGAAACCGCACCGTCGCTGCAGGAGGCCTTCAGTAAGGCCCACATCTTCCTCAAGAACATCCTGGCCGGCGCGCCGGGCGCCCAGCGCGACGCCAAAGCGCTGGTATCTGTGGTCAAGAACAAGCCGATCACCGAAGAGCTGCGGACCAATACAGCCGAGCGCATCGCCAAGCGCCGTGCCAGTGTCGAGGGCAAGGAAGGCCTGTCGGCGTTCTTAGAGAAACGCAAACCGGAATGGAGCATCGACGCATGAGCAGCCGCATCAAGAAGCTTCTGATTGCCAACCGGGGCGAGATTGCCTGCCGCGTGATGGCCACTTGCCGCCAGATGGGCATCAAGACGGTTGCCGTTTATTCTGCTGCTGACGCCCACGCCCTGCATGTGAAAATGGCGGACGAAGCCGTATTCATTGGGCCTGCAGCGGCAAGCGAGAGCTATCTGGTGGGTGACAAGATCATCGACGCCTGCAAGCGCACAGGCGCGGACGCAGTGCACCCCGGATACGGTTTCCTATCGGAAAACCCGGAATTTGCGGAAGCCTGCGCCAAAAACGGTATCATCTTTGTTGGCCCATCGGCGGCGTCCATGCGCGCCATGGCGCTCAAGGGTGCAGCCAAGCAGCTGATGGAAGAAGCGGGCGTGCCCGTAGTGCCGGGCTATCACGGCGAAGACCAGTCGGTCGCGACGCTGACGGCGGAAGCCGAGAAAATAGGTTATCCGGTACTGATCAAGGCTGTGGCTGGTGGTGGCGGCAAGGGCATGCGCAAGGTGTTTGACGCCAAGGACCTGCCTGCCGCCATTGAAGCCGCTGCACGCGAAGGCAAGAACAGCTTCGGCAACCCGGAACTCCTGATCGAGAAATACATCCAGAAGCCGCGCCACATTGAAGTGCAGGTGTTTGGCGACAGCGACGGCCATGCCGTGCATTTGCTGGAGCGTGACTGTAGCTTGCAGCGCCGCCACCAGAAAGTGGTTGAAGAGGCCCCTGCCCCCGGCATGAGCCTTGAGATGCGCCGCGCCATGGGTGAAGCTGGCGTTAAGGCTGCCGAAGCCATTGGCTATCAGGGCGCTGGCACCGTTGAATTCATCGTGGATGTCGCAAACGGGCTCGAGGACGCGCCTTTCTATTTCATGGAAATGAACACACGCCTGCAGGTGGAGCATCCGGTGACGGAAATGATCACCGGTCAGGACCTGGTGGAATGGCAAATCCGTATCGCCGAGGGCAAGCCATTGCCGCTGAGCCAGGACGAGATTGAAGTGCTGGCTGACGGACACGCCGTTGAAGTGCGCCTTTATGCCGAAGACCCGTTCAATAATTTCGCACCAGCCGTAGGCCGCATTGGCATGTTCGATCCATTTGCCGACACAGGCCCCACAGGCCGCATTGATGCGGGCGTGCAGGCGGGCGACGAGGTTTCGATCCATTATGACCCAATGATCGGCAAACTGATCGCCTGGGGCGAGGACCGCGAGCAAGCAATTGACGCGCTGATCAACCTGGTGGCTGAGACACCGGTGACGGGCCTGACCACCAACCGCGATTTCCTGTTGCGCGCCCTGAAGCACGAAGACTTCCGTGCGGGCGACGTGCACACCGGCTTTATCGAAGCCTTTGAAGACACCCTGCTGGCCAAACCAGTTACCAAAGCAGCCGACTATGCTACGGCAGCCGTTGCTATCATTGCCGCGCGGCACGCCCGGGCGCATGACGCGGACCCATGGTCCCTGAGCGACAATTTCCGCCTGAACCTGCCCGCAAGCGAAAAGCTGTGGTTCGACAGCGGCGACGGTGAGTTCATCACCGCCCATGTAGTGGAAGATCGCCAGAATGTATCTGTGACCGTGGGCGAAGACACCTTCGCCTATAAGTGCCCGCATCTGGTGGACGGCATCCTGACCTTCAGCCAGGACGGCCTCAGGAAGCGGCTATTCGTTGAGGTTGACGCCGCGCATGTGTCAATTGTCACCGATGACCGCACGCTGATGGTCAAGCGCCACGCGCGCGACGGCGGCGCGGACGACGAAACTGACGGCCCCGGCACCATCACGGCGCCCATGCCGGGCAAAATCCTTGAAGTGAAGGTTGAGGACGGCGCTTCGGTCGAACGCGGCCAGCCGCTTCTGGTGATGGAAGCCATGAAAATGGAACAAACGATCAGCGCCCCACGGGATGGTGTTGTGACCGGCCTGAGCCTGAAGGCAGGCGACCAGGTCGCAGACGGTGCCACCCTGCTGACGATCAGTGACGAATAAGTAAGCCAATAAGGGACAAGAAAAATGTTTGAGTTTCCCCATTTGAAATTCGGCCACGGCGAAGATATGGAAATGCTGCGCGAAACGGTGGCCCGCTTCGCCCGCGACGAGATCGCCCCGCGCGCCGAAGAGATTGACGCAACCAACACCTTCCCGTCTGTCCTGTGGCAGAAGATGGGCGATCTGGGCATCCTGGGCATGACGGCGCCCGAGGAGTTCGGCGGTGCCGATATGGGCTATCTGGCGCACGTGATCGCGATGGAAGAGATCAGCCGGGCGTCCGCAAGCGTGGGCCTGAGCTACGGAGCGCACTCAAACCTGTGTGTTAACCAGATCACCAAAAACTGTAATGCCGAGCAGAAAGCCAAGTATCTGCCCAAGCTGATCACGGGCGAGCATGTCGGCGCGCTGGCGATGTCAGAACCCGGTGCGGGGTCAGACGTGGTCTCCATGCGCCTGAAAGCCGAAAAGCGCAACGACGGTTACATGCTGAACGGCAACAAGATGTGGATCACCAACGGCCCCGATGCCGATGTCCTGATGGTTTACGCCAAAACCGACATCGACGCAGGCCCGCGCGGCATCACCGCTTTCCTGGTTGAGAAAGGCATGAAGGGCTTCTCGACCGCCCAGAAGCTGGACAAGCTGGGCATGCGCGGCTCGAACACCTGTGAACTGGTGTTCGAAGACTGCCTCGTGCCGTTTGAAAATGTGGTACGCGAAGAAGGTGACGGCGTGAAGGTGCTGATGTCCGGGCTTGATTATGAGCGCGTTGTCCTGTCTGGCGGCTCGCTCGGCATCATGCGCGCCTGCCTCGATACCGTCATCCCCTATGTTCACGAACGCACCCAGTTCGGCAAGGCCATCGGTGAATTCCAGCTGATGCAGGGCAAACTGGCGGACATGTACTCTACCTGGGGCGCCTGCCGGGCCTATGTTTATGCAGTCGCAGAAGCCTGTGACCGTGGCGAAACCACGCGCAAGGACGCCGCTGGATGCATCCTCTATGCATCAGAGAAAGCCACATGGATGGCGGGCGAAGCGATCCAGGCACTTGGCGGTAATGGTTATATCAACGAATATCCAACAGGCCGCCTATGGCGCGACGCCAAGCTCTATGAAATCGGCGCCGGCACATCAGAGATTCGCCGCATGCTGATTGGTCGCGAGCTGTTCAAAGAGACAGCCTGATCATGGCCCAGCCCATTACCTATAAAGGCACCGTTTACCCCTGGCACTGCGACCATATGGGGCACATGAATGTCATGTGGTACACGGGAAAGATGGACGAAGCCTCATGGCAACTATTCAGCAGCTTGGGGCTGACACCCGCCTACCTGAAATCGTCCGGGCGCGGCATGGCCGCGCTCGAGATCAACACGCGCTACCTGGCCGAGCTTGTCGCTGGTGATGTTGTCAGCGTGCGTACCCGCGTGACCGAGATTCTCAAGGACAAGATCATCAAGTTCAGCCATGAACTGATGCGCGATACCGACGGCACTGTCGCCGCCATATCCGAGCTGACGGCCATCCATATGGATACCGCGGCCCGTCGGTCCTGCGCGTTCGAGCAAAGAATCCGCGAGAGCATCACCAACCTGATCACCCAGCACAAGGCAGCCACCTGAAGCTAAAATCATACGGCGACATTTCGCCGCATCCCCGAAAGCAGCCAGTCGATCTTTTCTAGAAACCCAGCATAAGGCGCTGATTTTTCTAGCATTTCCAACCCACCGGCGAAGACATCGCCGCACTGTCGTTAATCTTAATAAGAATGATTATTAAAATTATTTGACAATGTCACGGGGCCCGGCTAAATCCTGCGCATCACGCTAACTAATAATGGTTATCAGTTTTAATTGCAGAATTAAGAGCCACCCTCCCTCCCCGAAATGAAGGTGGCCGATTTGAAACAGGGAATGACATGAAACACCTCATCAAGACCTCCGTTTCCGCCATGGCTATGGCTGCTGCGCTTGCAACGACCGCCAGCGCACAGGACGACATGCCTTCGAAGGAAGAAATGTGGAAAATGCTGATGGCTCAGCAAAAACAGATTGCTGAGCTCAAGTCCAAAGTGGAAGCGCTGAGCATGGAAGGTGTTCAGGTCTCGGCCGCTGATCGCAAGGAAATTGAAGAGCTTCGCACCCAGGTAGCGACCAACACAGAAGCTGTTGAAGCTACAACCGGCCTTGTTGAAACCGCCCTTAACGGTGACAGCAGCACCCCAGACAATGCGCTCCGCAACTTCCGCGGCGCTGACTGGGCCCGCCGCACCACCATCGGCGGTTACGGCGAGCTGCACTATAATGGCGGCGACGCGGACGAGATCGATTTCCACCGTTTCGTTCTGTTCGCCAACCACCGGTTCAACGACTGGATCCAGCTGCAGTCCGAGCTTGAGCTTGAGCACTCGCTGGCCGGCGACGGCAAACCAGGTGAAGTTGAGCTTGAGCAAGCCTTCATTGACATGGACCTGACAACCGGCCTGGGCCTGAAATTCGGCGAGCATGACCGCCACAACTTCCGCGCCGGTCTGTTCCTGATGCCTGTTGGTATCCTCAACGAAGTGCACGAGCCAAACACCTTCTTCGGCGTTGAGCGCAACAACGTTGAAAAGAACATCATCCCGACCACATGGTGGGAAGGCGGCTTCGGCCTGAACGGTCAACTGACCCAAGGCCTGTCGTATGACATCTATTACACGTCCGGCCTTGCTGTGGCGACCGAAGGCAGCAAAGCCTACAACATTCGCAGCGGCCGCAAGAAAGTGGCTGAGGCACCAGCAGAAAACGCAGCGATCACCGCGCGCCTGAAGTGGACCGCGATCCCTGGCGTTGAACTGGCCGCAACCTTCCAGCACCAGAATGACATCACGCAAGGCGTTGCTGATGCTGACGCGAACCTGTTTGAAGCACACGCCAATATCCAGAAATCCGGCTTTGGATTCCGTGCCCTTTATGCCCGCTGGGATATCGACAGCGCTGACGCCGAAGCGATCGGCCGTGATGAGCAGGTTGGCTGGTACATTGAGCCAAGCTACCGCTTCTCCGTGTCCCCAGACTTCGGTGACTTCGGCATCTTTGCCCGTCACGAGCAGTGGGATACCGAAGCTGGCCTGGGCCTGGACAGCAACAACAAAACCACAACGTTCGGCTTTAACTATTGGCCACACAACAATGTTGTGTTTAAGTTTGACTATCAGTCGCAAAAACTGGGCTTCGGCGCGGACGGTGACGACCGCATCAACCTCGGCGTTGGTTACCAGTTCTAAGCTATTGAGGCTTAAAAGAAATTGGGTTTGAATGGTACAAGAGACCAAACAAGACAAACTCACACTATGGCTCCGCCCTCTCGTCACGAGGGGGCGGCTTTGCCTGTTTATAAGCATGCTTGCCTGGGGCTTTATGCCCTTGCCGCTGAATGCCGAAACCGTAAAGGCAGAGACTTATCAGCCACCCGCAGCCTTTGTCGCCAACGCGTTTGGCGGCAAAACACCGCGGCCTAAGACGCTCTGGCTAAAGCCTGACCTTCAGGACCAGATCGCGGACATCATGGACCAGCCGCTCAGCGCCCTGCGGCTGCGCTATTGGCGCGAGGGTGACCGCACCGCCTGGATTCTGGAAAAAGTGGGCAAGGAACAGCCCATCACCGCAGGCTTTGTTGTGGAGGCCGACAAGCTGGTTGAAACCAACGTGCTGGTCTACCGCGAAAGCCGGGGTTGGGAAGTGAAATATCCTGCCTTCAGGAACCAGTTCGCAGGCGCCATGCTGGATGATGCGCGCGAACTGGACACCAACATCGACGGCATTTCCGGCGCCACCCTTTCCGTGAATGCCATGCGCAAGATGGCACGGCTCGCCTTGTTCCTCCATGGGCATGTGGTAGCCAAAGGGGCCAAGTCATGAACGCCCCGTTCCTGGACCCGAAAACATCAGAAAAACGCCGCCGGGCCGCCAAGCTACGCGCATCGCTGGTACGCTGGCACCGGCGCCTTGGGGTCGCGGCGGCCTTATTGGTGCTGCTTTTGTCGGTGACCGGCATCATCCTGTCACACGCGGAAAGCTTCCGCCTGCATGAAACCAACATTTCTCCCGTCCTTGCTGAGACCTTTTATGACGCAGCACCGGCCACCCCACCATCTGGCGTGGAAACGAGCCAGGGCTGGCTCGTCTGGCTGGACCGGTCCCTGTATCTGAACGGAATGGCGCTTCCGCGACAGCTCAGCACGCTGCACGGCGTTGTGGAAACCGATATGCTGGTTGCCATTGCGGGACAAAATGAAATTCTGCTGTTCACCCGCGACGGTGATTTTGTCGAAACACTAAACAGCGCGGCACTCCCCGGCCCTGTAGACCGTATCGCCAAAATCTCGGATGATTTGGTCGTGATCGAAAGCGCTGGCGGGTATTACCAGACCACTGGCGACTTCCTTGACTGGCAGGCGACAGAGTTTGAGACCGCCGACTTTATCGGCTGGTCCGCGCCCACACAGGCCCTGCCCGCTTCAGTTCGGCAAACGGCTTTGGAAGTACACGGTGTGGCGGAAGTGACCACGCACCGCTTTGTGTCAGACCTCCATAGCGGTCGCAGTTTTGGCCCCTGGGGGCCTTTCATCATGGATGCCGCCGCCATATTGCTGATCTTCCTGTCGCTCTCGGGCTTCTATATGTGGTGGCGCCAGCGCAGGGCCCGCATCCAGAACAAGCGCTTGATGCCGCCAGCGGAATAATGGCCTAAAGCCCGATACGGATCGGATCGCCTTCCAGAGGCCGCAGAAACGCAGCGGCGCCTTCAAATTTCGACAGTATCTCAGGCGCTTTCTCGGGCGGTACGACTGTCAGCACCGTCGATAGGCCGTCCGCGATCGTGGCCGTTGGCGCCGTCACCGTCACGCTGTGATAGCGGTTTGCGCTCAACCCGGTCTTGGGGTTGAAGATATGATGCACGTCACCTCCCGTGTTGAAAACAGCTCCGCTGGGCGATGATGTCGATACCGCGCGGTCTGTCACCTCCAGCGTTTCAAACACGCGCCATGGCGCCTCCGCGTCGGCAATGCCTATCTGCCAGGGCTTTACGCTGCCGTCCTGCTGGGGCTTGCCGCCAAGGGCACGGTATTCGCCCATATTGATCAGGGCGTGGTCAAAGCCCCGTTTGCGCAGAATTTCATGGGCGCGGTCCGTGAGGTAACCCTGCACAATACCATTGAAACTGAGTGCCATGCCCTCGACCGCCAAACGGATACTGCCGTCATCAACCAGAACCTTATCAAGCCCGACCTTGGCGCGCGCGGTCGCGATCGCTTCTGGCGATGGCCCCGGATCATCCGGTGCACGCGGTGTGGCATAATAGTCGGCATACAGCTCCCACAGCGGCTGGATGGTTGGGTCGAACAGGCCGTCGCTTTCCCGCCACAGGCGGCGGCTGACATCAAGGATTTCCAGCATTTCGGGGGCTGCGGGCGCAAGCATGCCAGATTTGTTCAGGCGCGACAGCTCAGACCCGAATACATAGATAGTGAAAATGCCAGCCAGGCGCTTCACCTCCGCCGTGATTTCCTTTATCGCCGCAATCGAGGCAGCGTCATGCTCATGATAGAGCGTCAGGTTGGTTTCCGCCCCAAGGAGGCTGCCTTCCCACACATAGGGTGTCAGCTTTTTGCGCTTGTCCGCATTTTCTCCGCAGGAGCCAAGGGCCAAGGCTGCGGTACCGCCCGCAACAATCTGCAGAAAACGTCTACGTGGCAATCCGGCGTCTTTGAGCATGCACATCCCCTATCATGGTCTTCCAGTCTAGCGGTTGGAAACAACCGGTTCAATTGATCAAATCTATCCCTGTGGGTCAGCCCAGCATGTGATTCTTTGGCCGGAATCCGCTATAGTGCCCTCGCGGTTGCCCTGTACCTTTCGCCCGCGCCAAACAGTATCAGAGAAATATATTGATTTTTGGCAAAAATACGTCAGTATTGCTGACGTTATTTTGACACCCCATAGATTGAGGTTCTAGATCCATGTCTGAGTACAAGCCCTTGAAATTCCACGTGCCGGAGCCCCCGCGCCGCCCGGGCGACGAGCCTGACTTTTCTGGTGTAGTGATTCCCGAGGCAGGCAGTGTGCGCCGTCCTCCGGTTGATTCCAGCGCCGCCGACATGAAGGAACTGGCATCCACCATGGTTCGCGTCCTCAACAAGGATGGGGAAGCTGTTGGTCCGTGGGCTGAGGGCCTTGATGACGACATCCTCATCCAGGGCCTGAAGAACATGATCCGTGTTCGCGCCTATGATGAGCGGATGATGACCCTGCAGCGTCAGGGCAAGACCAGCTTTTATATGAAGTGTACTGGCGAAGAGGCAATCGCCGTCGGGTTCCGTGCCGCCATGGAAAAAGGCGACATGAATTTCCCGACCTACCGCCAGCAAGGCCTGTTGCTCTCGACCGATTATCCGCTTGTCGACATGATCTGCCAGATTCTGTCGAACTCGCGCGATCCGCTGAAGGGCCGCCAACTGCCGATTATGTACAGCTCGAAAGAACACGGCTTCTTCTCGATCTCCGGCAACCTCGGGACCCAGTTCATCCAGGCCGTTGGCTGGGCCATGGCAAGCGCCATCAAGGGCGACACCAAGATCGCTGCGGGCTGGATCGGTGACGGTTCAACCGCGGAAACCGATTTCCACGCCGCGCTCGTGAACGCGTCCGTCTACAAGCCACCGGTTGTCCTGAACATCGTGAACAACCAGTGGGCAATCTCCAGCTTCCGCGGTATCGCGGGCGGTGACCACGCCACCTTCGGCGAGCGGGCGCTAGGGTATGACTTCCCTGCCCTGCGGGTCGACGGCAACGACTTCCTCGCGGTTTACGCGGCCTCCAAGTGGGCCGTTGAGCGCGCGCGCCTCGGCTTCGGCCCAACGCTGATCGAGTGGGTAACTTACCGCGTAGCGCCGCACTCCACGTCGGATGACCCAAGCCAGTACCGGCCGAAAGAAGAATCATCCGCCTGGCCGCTGGGTGACCCTATCCTCAGGCTCAAGAATCACCTGATCAGCCGCGATCTGTGGTCAGAGGAGCGCCAGACGCAAACCGAAGCCGAGTATAATGATGAAATTCGTGCCGCCACCAAGGAAGCCGAAAGCTACGGCGTGATGGGGTCCGGCGCGAGCCCGAAAGACATGTTCGACGATGTGTACGAAGAGATGCCCCCGCACCTTCGTGAACAACGCCAGAAGTTGGGAGTATAATCCATGCCGCAGATGTCTATGATTGAAGCCATCCGGGATGCGATGGACGTGAAAATGGGCCAGGACGACGATGTCGTCGTTTACGGCGAAGATGTGGGTTATTTCGGCGGTGTATTCCGCTGTACGCACGGCCTGCAGAAGAAATATGGCTCTCACCGGGTGTTCGATAGCCCGATCAACGAGAGCGGCATCGTGGGCACCGCCATCGGCATGGGTGCCTATGGCATTCGCCCCTGCATCGAGATCCAGTTCGCCGACTATATCTATCCGGCCTACGACCAGATTGTGTCTGAGGCCGCGCGCCTGCGCTACCGGTCGAATAAGGATTTCACTGCACCGATCACCATCCGCACGCCATGCGGCGGCGGCATTTTCGGTGGCCAGACCCACAGCCAGAGCCCGGAAAGCCTGTTCACCCACGTCTCTGGCGTGAAAACGGTGATCCCGTCAAACCCGTATGACGCCAAAGGCTTGCTGATCGCCTCCATTGAAGACAATGACCCGGTGATCTTCTTTGAGCCCAAGCGTCTCTATAACGGCCCGTTCGACGGCCACCATGACCGCCCGGCATCGAACTGGTCCAAGCACCCGCTGGGGGACGTGCCGGAAGGCCACTATACGGTGCCGATCGGGAAGGCGTCTGTGTTCAGTGAAGGCAAGGACGTTACAATCCTGACATACGGCACCATGGTGTTCGTGGCAGAAGCCGCCAAGAAGGAAACCGGCATCGACGCCGAGATCATCGACCTGCGCACCCTGATGCCGCTCGATGTGGATACGATCGTGGAATCGGTGAAGAAAACCGGCCGCTGCATGGTGCTGCATGAAGCAACGCAAACCTCCGGCTTTGGCGCTGAACTGTCGGCCCAGGTGCAGGAGCGCTGCTTCTACCACCTTGAGGCACCTGTTGTGCGCGTCTGCGGCTTCGATACGCCCTACCCGCACGCCCAGGAATGGGACTATTTCCCTGGCCCGGCCCGCGTTGGCCGCGAGCTTAAAGCAATGATGGAGGCCGTATAATGGGCATTCACAAGATCCAGATGCCAGACGTAGGCGAAGGGATTACCGAAGCCGAAATCGTTGAGTGGAACGTCAAGGTTGGCGATGTCGTGAAGGAAGACGACGTGATTGCCGCCGTGATGACCGACAAGGCAACCGTTGAGATCCCCTCCCCTGTTGATGGTACCGTCACCGAAATCCTCGGTGAGATCGGGTCCATGACGCCGGTGGGCAGCGTGATCATCGCGCTTGAGGTCGAAGGCGAAGGCAACAACATCCCGGATGCGCCTGTGGCAGAGCCTGAGCCCGCCCCGGAAGCTGAAGCCCCGAAAGAACCATCGGATGAAGCACCCAAGGCAGCTGCAGCAGCCTCTTCCGGCGCCTCCGCGCCCAAGCTTGCTGCGTCCGCGCCCAAGGCCAAGGCCAAGGCTCCAGCCAAGGCTGGCCCAAGCGGTGCACCGCGCGCCGAAGGCGAGAAGCCGCTGGCGTCGCCTGCTGTCAGGAAGCGCGCCATGGATGCCGGCGTGAAGCTTCAATATGTGCACGGTACGGGCCCGGCGGGCCGCATCACGCACGAAGATCTGGAAGATTATATCTCCGGCGCCAGCGCGCCTGCCGGTGGCTCCAGCCGCCGCGCAGACACCAGCGTTGAGGAAATCAAGGTTATTGGCCTTCGCCGCAAGATCGGCGAGCGCATGCAGGACGCCAAAAGCCGCATCCCCCACATTACCTATGTGGAAGAAGTGGATGTGACCGAGCTTGAAAGCCTGCGCGAGCACATGAACGCAACCAGGAAGGCGGATCAGCCAAAGCTGACCATCCTGCCCTTCATCATGCTGGCCATGGTCAAGTCGCTGAAGGTCTACCCAAAATGCAGCGCGCATTATTATGATGCCGACGGCGTGGTGCACCAGTTTGGCGCCGCGCACATCGGCATGGCCGCGCAAACGCCGGGCGGCCTGATGGTGCCTGTGCTCAAGCACGCTGAAGCCATGGACATCTGGGGCATCGCCAATGAGACCCGCCGCCTAGCGGAAGCTGCGCGCGACGGCTCGATCACGCGGGAAGAGCTCACCGGCTCCACGATCACGCTCTCCAGCCTCGGCCGGATGGGCGGTATCGTCTCGACGCCGGTGATCAACAGCCCGGAAGTCGCCATTGTTGGTGTCAACAAGGTTGCTGTTCGTCCCGTGTGGAAAGACGGTGGTTTTGTTCCGCGCAAGATCATGAACCTGTCGTCCTCCTTCGACCACCGCATCATCGACGGCTGGGACGCTGCTGAATTCATCCAGAAAATCAGGGAGCTGATGGAAAACCCAGCCACCCTGTTCATGGAGGACTAAATGACGACCATGAACTGCAACACGCTTGTGCTAGGCGCAGGCCCCGGCGGCTATGTGGCCGCAATCCGCGCAGGCCAGCTTGGCATCGACACGATCATCGTTGAAGGCAATAAGCCCGGCGGCACCTGCCTCAATGTGGGCTGTATCCCCTCCAAGGCGCTGATCCACGCAGCGGAAGAGTATGAAAAGGCTGTTCACTATACCTATGAGAACAACCTTGGCATCACTGTTCAAAAGCCTGAGATTGACCTCAAGAAAACCGTTGGCTGGAAAGACGGCATCGTGAAGCGCCTGAACAGTGGCGTTGCGGGCCTTCTGAAGAAAGCCAAGGTCAAGTCTGTTGAAGGCTGGGGCACCATGTTGGACGGCAAGACCTGTGAGGTCGAAACCGCTGACGGCAAGGTGACCATCAAGGCCAAGAATGTCATTCTGGCCACCGGTTCCGTGCCTGTGGAAATCCCAAGCCTGCCCTATGGCGGCAATATTATTTCCTCAACCGAAGCGCTGTCGCTCGACAAGGTGCCCTCAAGGCTTGTTGTCATCGGCGGCGGCTATATTGGGCTCGAGCTTGGCATCGCCTACGCCAAGATGGGTGCAAAAGTAACCGTGGTGGAAGCCATGGGCAGCATCCTGCCCCAGTATGACGCAGAGCTCACCAAGCCGGTTGCCGAAAGCCTAAAGAAGCTGGGTGTTGAGGTTCTCTTGAACACCAAAGCCAAGGAAGCGACCAAAAAGCAGGACGGCCTGGTGGTTGAAACAGCGACTGGCCAAGAAGAGACCCTGCCCGCGGACAAAATCCTTGTCACTGTGGGCCGCCGCGCCAAAACCGATGGCTGGGGCCTTGAAGGCCTGGACCTCAAGATGAACGGGCGCGTGGTCGCCATTGATGACAAGTGCCAGACATCCATGAGCGGCGTCTACGCCATCGGCGACCTGACGGGCGAGCCGATGCTGGCGCACCGTGCCATGGCGCAAGGTGAAATGGTCGCAGAGATCATCGCTGGCGAAAACCGCACCTTCGACAAAGTTGCGATCCCGGCTGTGTGCTTCACGGACCCAGAGATCGTCACCGCCGGCCTGTCGCCGGATGAGGCGAAGGACGCCGGCTATGAGACGCAGATCGGTCTGTTCCCGTTCCAGGCCAACGGCCGCGCCATGACCATGGAAGCCGAAACCGGTTTCGTGCGTGTGGTGGCCCGTAAAGATAATCACGTGGTTCTGGGCATCCAGGCTGTGGGTAAAGGTGTGTCTGAGCTTTCAGCAGCCTTCTCGCTCGCCCTTGAGATGGGCGCGCGCCTTGAAGATATCGCTGGCACGATCCATGCGCACCCGACGCAGTCGGAAGGCTTCCAGGAAGCCGCCCTCAAGGCCCTCGGCCACGCGCTGCATATCTAAGCTGCGATACCACACAGAATTGAGAAAGCCGGGGCAACCACCCCGGCTTTTCTTTTGTCAGTTATGCGCCAGCCTGTAGTGCTGGTCCAAATAAAGCCGCATCCAGCCCCTGAACGCGGATTGCCCTGCAATCAATAATGCAAGCAGCCCGACCCCAAGCAGCAAGGAGAAGATCATTCCGCCCCAAGTCGGCCCGGGTATCAGCGACAAAGCCTTTGGCTTATTGACAGTAACCCTAAGTAGTCCGCCCTTTTCATTCATGGTTGGCGGCATCTGCAGAATCCGGCTGTATTCTATCTCTTGGTCCAGGGCAACCAGAGCCTGCAAGCGCTCAGAAAACGTCTCAGGCTGGATTGTCCTTTGTCCAGCGGCCAATTGGCTCCCGTGGTCATCCAATATCTCCGCGCTGGAGATATAGGGATATTCCATTAGACCAGAAACAACCTCCTGGCTAAGATCCGCATCCAGGATCAACACTGATCGCGTACCCGCGGTTTCTGCCACATCAAGGCTTCTTGCCACGGCCTGTTCTAGATACTCGTCCGCTGTTTGAACTGTCAGAAGCAGATAACAGACAACAGCAAACAGGCCAAAAGCCAGAGTGCTCCATCTGCTGCTGATGGCCGCCTGTGCCGAAGGACGAACTGTCTTGATTACCGGGCAATCGGCAGGTGTCTCATCCTCTGTCAGGGTTCCCTCCCCAATCGCCGTTTCAACAACGGCCGACAGCCGGCAACCAGTCACGCCTTCGAAGCCCTTATCTGTCAAGTATCCTATGAAAGCATCATCATTCACTTCGCACTCAGCATCACCGCACATCAGGGCCGCGCGCAAGGCCGCGTTTGATTTCCAGCCAAGGCCGCGGGCCATGGCTTCCGCCCGGTGTGAGGATTTGATATGCGGCAGGTTAAGGCCCAGTTCCTTCTTGATCAGCTGGGCATGCTTAAGTGTTATGAGAATTGTCATCTCATGTTCCTTCAAATCGATGTCAGTCCGCCGATTACACTGCCATCCTGAAAAACATGGATGAAGAATAGGATAAGGGTAACGTTTGACTCGGCGACAGGTCATGTGGGCTACCAGACACGAACTTATGCTACCCGTAGCTTCATCTGTCGTCAATGCCATGCATCTGAGTCGTGGGTTCCCCTTACGGAATGCATAGGAAATCTAGGCACTTGGCAAAAATTACTTGTGCTTGATCACAAATTACAAAAAAGCCCCCAAAAGCTATCTTAAGATTGCGAAATTCAGAAATCTTCGAAAGCTCATTTCCCAAGTTTAGTGCGATAATTCGTCCAGATTAGAGATCTGGCTTCTCGGCGAATATGCCACCGGGAAGCGGAAGATGTGGTTACCAGACGGCCCGGCCCAGCCAAAACAATAAGCATGCCGGCCCCCGTGGGAACGCCCCTAAAGCCCCCAAGGTAACGACAGGGTATGACGAGTAACCGGGGAAACCCGGCACGGGATTAATTGGGAAGGATTTCGACTATGCCCGTTTTCGATTCACGCAGCTTCAAGAACCACGAACAGGTCGTATTCTGTTCTGACGAAGCTTCTGGCCTGAAAGCCATCATCGCTGTGCATTCCACTGCCCTCGGCCCTGCCACAGGCGGCACGCGCTTCTGGGACTATGCTGCAAACCACCGTCGTTCCGCGCCAATCGATGTGGCCGAAACCCGCGGCGAGCAGGATGCCGTTTATGACGTCCTGCGCCTGTCGCGCGGCATGTCCTTCAAGAACGCGATGGCTGGCCTCCGCCTTGGTGGCGGCAAGTCCGTCATCATCGGCAACCCGAAAGAGCTGGGCACGCCAGAGCTGATGCGCGCCTTCGGCCGCATGATCAACCGTCTGGGCGGCAGCTACTATGCCGCGGAAGACGTTGGCACCAGCCCTGACATGCTGGCTGCAGCCGCAGAGACCACAAATTTTGTGTGTGGCCTCGAGGGCGGCGACTTCGGCACGGGCGACCCATCCCCGCACACGGCACTGGGCGTCTACACCGGCATCAAAGCTGCTGTGAAACACCGCCTGGGCAAAGACAGCCTCAATGGTGTGACCGTTGCGGTTCAGGGCCTTGGCCACGTTGGCCAGTATCTGGTTGACCACCTGCGCGGTGACGGTGCGAAAATCGTCGTGACTGACATTGTTGACGCCAACATCCAAGCGGTTCTGGCAAAAGGTGACGCCGAAGTGGTTGCGCCTGACGCCATCCACGCTGTGGACTGTGACGTGTTCGCGCCTTGTGCCCTTGGCGGCGTGTTGAACCCGAAATCGCTGGGTGACATCAAAGCCACCATCGTTGCGGGTGCCTCCAACAACCAGCTGGAAACTGAAGGCCGGGAAGACGAAGAACTGCGTAAACGCGGTATTCTGTATGCGCCTGACTATGTGATCAACGCTGGCGGCATCATTTCGGTTGAATCCGAAGTGTACAAGGAAAAGCCAAACGCTGCAGAGCGTGAAGCCAAGGTTCTGCGTATCGGTGACACGCTGACCAAGATCTTCAATGCCAGTGACAAGGAAGGCCGCCCAACGGGTGTGATCGCCAACGAAATGGCTGAAGACATCATTCGCCGTGCCAACGAAGCCAAGCTGGCTGCGGCAGCTGAATAACAACAAGAACTGAAACTTTCCTCCAGAAAGTTCCTGAAGGCTCCCGCAATCGCGGGGGCCTTTTTTCTATGGCATATGAGCCCCCTGCCCGCCCCTTCGCACTACAGCAAAAAGAAAGGCCGCCACAGGTGTGGCAGCCTCAATTAGGCCCTCAGGCCAGCCCAAATTATTATTGTTGTGACGTCTCTCTAGCTCGCAGCCTTCGCCAGGCGTCCGCCCGCGTTCGCATAGGCCTGCGTACCGTTATTGTGTACCTTGTCTGTGTCGAGCACTGTGTCTGGTGTATAGACAGTCTCGTTAGCTTCCAGCTCGTCATAGATCGGGCCGAAATCCTGATATGTGGCGTCCAGCAGCTCCTGGAAGCTGTCGATCACCCAGTAGGTCTGCTGGAAGTCATCAATGCGGTAGTCGGTTTTCATCAGGCGCATCAGGTCAAAGTGGATGCGGTTCGGGCTCGCGTCCTCAAGGCAGAAGATGCTCTCGGATTTAGAGCTGACGATCCCGGCACCATAGATGCGCATGCCCTTCGGGGTATTGATCAGGCCGAACTCCACGGTGTACCAGTAAAGCCGCGCCAGGTTCTGCAACACGCCACGGCCAGCCGCGCGCTGGCCGCCCTTGCCATACGCTTCCATATAGTCAGCAAATGTCGGGTTCGCGAGCAAGGGCACATGGCCGAACACATCGTGGAACACATCCGGTTCCTGCAGATAATCCAGCTGCGCTTCCGGGCGAATGAAGTTGCCCGCCGGGAAGCGGCGGTTCGCCAGATGGTCAAAGAACACATCATCCGGCACCAGGTCCGGCACCGCAACAACCGTCCAGCCCGTGATTTCTTTCAAACGGCAGGACAGCTCATCAAAACGCGGGATGCCGCCATCAGACAGCTTCAGCGAATGCAGCCCTTCCATGAACTCATCACACGCGCGGCCTTCCAGCATCTGTTCCTGACGGGCATACAGCCGGTCCCACCGGTCATGCTCCTCGTCGGTGAAATGCTCCCAATTCTGGTCAACCGTATAGTCTTCGTTTACTTCAACTTCCCGGCCAAGACGTGTCTTGATTTTCATGGGTCCCTCCTAACAAAAAACGTTACGCTTGCGGCGCGTCCGGCTGGTTCTCCGGCGCGGCTGCGATAAAGGCCTGCTCTTGCTGGCACGCGGCATCGATGGACAGAATGGTTGGGAACGCATCAAGTGGCGTGCCGAAACGCCGCGCGTTCCAAACCTGCGGCACCAGATAGATGTCAGCCATGCTCGGCGTGTCGCCAAAGCAGAAGCGGCCTCGGTGCTCACTTGACGCCAGCATGGCTTCAAGCGCCGTGAACCCCTCTGTAACCCAGTGATGATACCACGAATTGGTAGCATCTTCATCCGCACCCAGCTGGCCCTTGATGCGCATCAGCACCGATAGGTTATTCAAGGGGTGGATATCGCAACCAATCAGGCTCGCCAGCTGGCGCACATAGGCACGGTCGGCCATGCCTTCCGGCAACAACGATGGCCGTGGGTAGGCTTCATCCAGATATTCGAGGATGGCAGGCGACTGGCTCAGCGCCACATCGCCATCAATGAAGTACGGCACCCGCCCTTGCGGGTTCAGCTTCAGATAATCCTCGGATTTCTGCTCGCTCACACCCGGCTTCAGGTTGATGGCGCGGTGCTCATAGTCAAGCCCCTTCAGCCCAAGGGCAATGCGCACCCGGAAGGCTGCCGAAGACCGGAAATAACCATATAGGATGCGCATCATATTCCCCGCTTTATCCTTGGGTCACGACCTGATCGATGGCACCGAAGATCGACGCACCGTCACGGTCAAACATTTCGATTCGAATCGAGTCGCCAAACTTCATGAAGCTGGTCGACGGCTTGCCGTCCTCGATCGTCTCGATCATGCGGATTTCGGCAATGCAGCTGTAGCCCACGCCGCCCTCTGAAACCGGCTTGCCCGGGCCGCCGTCCATCTTGTTCGACACAGTACCGGAGCCGATGATGGCGCCAGCGCCCAGCGGACGGGTTTTCGCGGCGTGCGACACCAGCTTGGCGAAATTGAAGGTCATGTCGATGCCGGCTTCGGGCTTGCCGAAGATCGTGCCGTTATAGTGGGACACCAGCGGCAGGTGCAGCTTGGTATCTTCCCATACGCCGTCCAGCTCATCAGGGGTTACGCACACGGGGCTGAAAGCGCTCGAAGGCTTGCTTTGGAAAAAGCCGAAGCCTTTCGCCAGCTCACCCGGGATCAGGCCCCGCAGCGATACGTCGTTGACCAGCATCAGCAGCTTGATGTGGCCCGCCGCATCGGCTTCCGACACGCCCATCGGCACGTCGTCAGTGATCACAGCAATTTCAGCCTCGAAATCGATACCGAAGCCCTCATCCTGTGGCATCACAATCTTGTCGCGTGGGCCCAGGAACGTGTCGGAGCCGCCCTGGTACATAAGTGGGTCAGTCCAGAAGGTTTCCGGCATTTCCGCGTTCCGTGCCTTACGCACCAGTTCAACGTGGTTGACGTAAGCCGAACCGTCAGCCCACTGGTAGGCACGTGGCAGCGGTGAAGCACAATCCGCTTCATTGAAGGCCTCGCCTTCAACCGCGCCGGAATTCAGCGATTCATAAAGCGCGCGCAATTTCGGCAGCGCTGTGGCCCAATCATCAATGGCAGCCTGAAGGGTCGGCGCAATATCTGCTGCCGATGTCATACGCTTCAGGTCTTTGGACACAACAACAAGTTTGCCGTCGCGGCCGTGCTTGAGAGACGCAAGTTTCATAAACTCTGTTCCTTAAACTTTTTTGTTCCAGATCGCCCATGGGTCCCGCACCCGTGGGCGTTTGCCAGATCTTACCCGTGATACCCGGGGAATTCACCTTCGCCGTGCAGCCAGGCTGCCGTCTTTGGTGCTTTCTTGGTTTTCGACCATTCTTCCAGCATTTCCGGGCCCACGCGCTTCAGCTCCTGAAGCATGCCGGGCTCGTCCGTGTTGGCGGCCAGCTCAATCCGGTGGCCGTTGGGGTCAAAGAAATAGATCGACTTGAAGATCGTGTGGTTTGTCGGCCCCAGCACTTCAACGCCCGCAGCCTCAAGACGGTCCTTCGCTTCCAGAAGCTCGTCCATGCTGCCCAGTTTGAAGGCGATATGCTGCACCCACTCAGGCGTGTTGGTGTCGCGGCCCATCTCTGGCTGGTTCGGCAGCTCGAAGAAAGCCAGCACATTGCCGTTCCCGGCATCCAGGAAGATATGCATGTAGGGATCAGGCTCGCCCGTTGACGGCACTTCGTTTTCCGCAATCGCCAGCTGGAAATCCATATCCAGGTTCTTCTGGTAAAATTCCACAGTTTCCTTGGCATCCCGACATCGGTACGCCACGTGATGAACGCCTTGAAGCTTCATTGGTCTCACCCTTCGAATACTTGATACCTGTTGCGCAGGGGCACAAGGCCCCTGCCCGACTGTGATTTGGTTAGGCTGCGTTTTCGTCGACCTTCAGCGCACCACGGCGAATCTGGTCGCGTTCCATGGATTCAAACAGCGCCTTGAAGTTGCCTTCACCGAAGCCGTCATCTTCCTTACGCTGGATGAATTCGAAGAACACAGGGCCCAGGCGCGTTTCAGAGAAAATCTGAAGCAGCAGGCGAGGTTCGCCGCCTTCGGTCGTGCCGTCCAGCAGGATACCGCGGGATTTCAGCTCGTCCACGGGCTCGCCGTGGCCTGGCAGACGCTCTTCCAGCATTTCATAGTAGGTTTCCGGAGGCGCGGTCATGAACGGCACGCCTTTAGCCTTCAGGCGGTCCCAGCACTCCAGCAGGTTGTCGCATGAGAAAGCGATATGCTGGATGCCTTCGCCGTTATAGGCCATCAGGAATTCTTCAATCTGGCCATTGCCGCCAGCCGCTTCTTCATTGAGCGGAATACGGATCTTGCCGTCAGGTGCGGTCATGGCTTTCGACGTCAGGCCGGTATATTCGCCTTTGATGTCGAAATAGCGGATTTCCTTGAAGTTAAAGAACTTCTCGTAGAAATCAGCCCAATATGCCATGCGGCCGCGATAGACATTGTGTGTCAGGTGATCAAGCGTGTGGAAACCACAGCCTTCAGGGTGACGGTCCACGCCTTCGATCCACTCGAAATCAATGTCATAGATGCTGTTGCCGTCGCCGAAGCGGTCGATCAGATAGAGCGCGGCACCGCCGATGCCTTTGATGGCAGGCAGGCGCAGTTCCATCGGCCCCGTTGGCATTTCAATGGGCTGCGCGCCCTTCTTGAGGCACTCTTCATAGGCAAAGTGGGCGTCTTTCACACGGAAAGCCATGCCGCAGGCGCTGGGGCCATGCTCTTCAGCATAATAGGCCGCCGGGCAGTTCGGCTGATAGTTCGCAATGAAATTGATGTCGCCCTGACGCCACAGTGTCACGTCCTTGGAGCGGTGATTGGCCACGTGGGTAAAGCCCATGCTTTCGAATACCGGCTCCAGAATGCCTTTTTCAGGTGCCGTAAACTCAACAAATTCAAAGCCGCAAAGGCCCATTGGGTTCTCAAAGAGATCGGCCATCTTCCAACTCTCCTATATGTCCTATATACAAAATGGAAAGGCGTACAAAAATCTGCTCCCGGAATTTCCGGAATTTTGGACGCCGTGTTAATTTCTCTTGAACCTATATTAGTTTCATACGAAACTAATTGCAAGAGCATGTGTGAGGGAACGATGAAAAAAAATTCAGAGGACGCGATCTGCCTTGCGGATTTCCTGCCCTACCGGTTGTCGGTACTATCGAACCGGATCAGCCGCGCGATTGCCGACGGCTATGAAGAAAAATTCCAGCTGAGCCTGCCTGAATGGCGGGTTATGGCGGTTTTGGGGGAAGAAAGCGACCTCTCGGCAGCCCAGGTGGCCGAGCGCACGGCCATGGATAAAGTGGCTGTATCCCGCGCCGTGAACAAACTTCTGGACAGCGGCCGGCTGGAGCGCCACTTCTCGCCGGAGGACAAGCGCCGGTCCGTTCTCGCTCTCTCGACCGATGGCCGCACCATCTATAACGAAGTGATTCCCATTGCGCTGGGCTATGAGGGCAAAATTCTCGCGAAACTGAGTGCTGTGGAAAAAGAGGCCCTCACGAGCCTTCTTGATAAACTGGAGACGATCCAGCTGCAGGCTTAATCGGCCTTTACGGGCTCTGCATCCGGCATCCCGAACAGATAGCCCTGCAGATAGTCCACGCCCGCACTTTCAAGCATGCGGGCGGTTTTATTGTCTTCAACGCCTTCTGCGATCACTTTGATGTCTGATTGCTTGGCGGAATCAACAATATTGGCCACCAGCGTCCACTTGCGGCCATCATCATTCAGGTCGTGGGTCAGCGACTTATCAAGCTTGATGAAATCAGGCTGGATTTCCGTGATACCCGAAAGGTTATTGAAGCCGGTGCCAAAGTCATCAAGGGCAATGCGAATGCCCCGGTCCTTCAGGCGGCGCACCAGGCTGCGCACGGTTTCCAGGTCAGACAGCTGCTGACTTTCGACAATCTCGAACACAAGCTGGTCTTCGGCCAGCCCGCTTTCACCCAGCACGTTCGACAGCCAGGCTTCCATACCGTCTTCGGTGTCGATGGTGAAGGGCAGAACGTTCACAAACACGCTTTCCTTGAGGCCGAAACCCTTTGCGGTCCGGGTCGCGCACTCACCGGCGGCCATATCAAGGGCATAAAGCATTCCGGCGGATTCGGCGGTTTCAAACAAAACCGGCGCCGGGATTTCCATGCCGTCCGTGTGCAGGCCGCGGATCAGGAACTCATAACCCATGATATTCTTATGGTCCTCAACACACACAATCGGCTGCAGCAAGGATTTGTAGCGGCGGTCGACCAGCAAATCACCCAGCCACTGGGCAGACAGGCGCAGACCGAGTTCCTCAACGGTATGAATACTGCCAAATTCCTGCAGTGTCGGCTTGGCGTTTCCTGACAGCAGCGCCCGGATCAGGCGGCGCTCCTTGGAGGCGAAGGCCTGCTCAAGAACCGGTAAAACCGATTCCATATCGTCCGCAAGGAAGCAGACAACAAGCGGCTCGCCCGTTGGCACTTCAATAAACCCAGCCTTGATGAGAATGGCGCGCAGACGGTCACTCAGATGCTCGTCATAGCACCAGAAAAAGGCATGCCCCAAACCTGAGACAATTGGAAACAAAGACTGATCAGGCAACACTCGACCCCTCAAGCTGTCTGATATTAACTATCACTATGGCCTCACACTCAATCACTTTTCACCACCCGGGTAAAGGCTTGTTTCCAATTTGTTACCCCCTGCCCCAAGAGGCCAGAAAGAAGCAAGCGAGCCTTTCTTGCCCGCAGCCATCCAGCAGGGACAAGTCCCCTGGACAGCAGATCAATTTCGGCCCCACGATAGCCATAAGACCTTTCGAATATCTTACCGCCACGCGCGCGAGTTGATAAAACAACGGGCATGACCTTTGCGAGCGCTTCAGCTTTGTCGGCCCAGACCTCAGACAGATGCCCCGCCCCAAAGGCTTCTATCACCAGACCTTGATAGCCAGCCTCGGCCACCATATCGAGCATTCGGCCGTCGTCATCTATCACGGCACTCACAAGGGCCACAGGCGCAAATTCTTTGACCCCAGAAAGACTTACGTCGCGCACTGGGCAATCCTTGCGCCAATGCAACTGCCCTTCTGCAACCGTAGCCATCGGTCCTTGCTCTGACTGGAAAGCCTGCAGGCTCGACGTGTGCTCCTTGGCGACACGCCAGGGATCGTGAAGCTCGCCGTTCATCATAAGCGCAACGCCGCGCAACCGGCTGTCGGTTGCCGCCAGTACGGAATCATAAAGGTTCGCCGGTCCATCGGCCCCCGGCTGATTGGGCGTGCGCATGGCGCCGGTAAAGACAACCGGCTTATCACTTTGGTTCATGAGGCTGGCCAGAAACGCCGTTTCCTCCATCGAATCAGTGCCCTGGGTAACAACGACAGCATCTGCGTCACAGGCGCTGGCACGGTCCATGATATCGGCGATCAGCGGCATGGTGAGATTGGCGCTGCCCTTCTGCACCAGCGTTTCAGCGTGCAGGTCGGCCAAATCCTCAAGGCCCGGCACGGCCGAGATAAGGTCGCGCGCGGTCAGAGACGGAATGACCCCCGCGCTTGCGCCGGGGGTCATCGCAATGGTTCCGCCGAGGGCGAAAACCTGGATGACGGGTTTCTTGTTCATACCCGCCATATATACCAGTTGACGTTACGCGCCAATAGCTTCCAGCGCTGGCGTGTAATCAAGGTTCTGGTCGCGTGCAACGGCTTCATACGTGATCTTGCCTTCGCACACATTCAGGCCCGCCAGCAGGTGCTTGTCGTCCGCCAGCGCTTGTTTCCAGCCCTTGTTGGCGATGGCAACAGCATGACGGAGCGTCGCGTTGTTGAGCGCCAGCGTGGAGGTGCGGGCAACACCACCCGGCATGTTGGCAACGCAGTAATGCACCACTTCGTCAACAATGTAGGTTGGGTTCTCGTGAGTCGTCGCCTTGGACGTCTCGAAGCAACCACCCTGGTCGATGGCCACATCAACAAGCACGCTACCGCGCATCATCTTGCCGATCATCTCGCGGGTCACCAGCTTCGGTGCCGCCGCACCCGGGATCAGAACCGCGCCAACCACCAGGTCAGACGCCAGGCAATGCTCTTCAACGGCATCCTGCGTGGAGAACACAGTCTTCACCGTGCCTTTGAAGATGTCGTCCAGCTGCTGCAGGCGGCGGATCGAACGGTCAAGGATCGTCACGTCCGCGCCCATGCCAACAGCCATACGCGCTGCGTTTGTGCCCACAACACCGCCACCGATCACGGTAACTTTGGCAGGCGCAACGCCCGGCACGCCGCCCAGCAGCATACCACGACCACCTTGGCTCATCTCAAGAGCATGAGCACCGGCCTGGATCGACATACGGCCTGCAACCTCAGACATTGGCGCAAGAAGGGGGAGGCCGCCAAAGTCGTCGGTTACTGTTTCGTATGCGATCGCAATCGCACCGGATTTGATCAGACCTTGGGTCTGCTGGGGGTCCGGAGCCAGGTGGAGGTAAGTATAGAGGATCTGGCCTTCACGCAGCATTTCGCATTCAACTGCCTGGGGCTCTTTCACTTTCACGATCATGTCGGCTTTCGCAAACACTTCAGCAGCCGTATCGATGATTTTGGCGCCAACAGCTTCATACATGTCGTTGGTGAAGCCGATCTCGAAACCGGCATTATTCTGAACGATAACCTCGTGGCCGTGTGCAATCAGCTCACGTACAGACGCAGGCGTCAGACCAACACGATACTCACGGTTCTTAATTTCCTTAGGAACACCTACAAGCATTCTGCCCTCCTAAAAACTGGTTTTGCTTGTGCGGCAAGGGATCGCCTGACGGCCTTATGATCGGTCGTTCCAGTCCCCTCACTTCTCTGGCAGGGAATTTACTCCAAAGCCGTTAGAATGTCCTTGCAAAGACATGCGTTTTGATTGATCATTTTGCATGATTATTGTGCTATTTAAAATATATACGCAGGAATCTGCGAATGATTAAACTTGATAAGATTGATCGTGCCATCCTGGATGCCCTGCAGAAGGATGGCCGCCTGTCGAATGTTGAGCTGGCTGACAAGGTTGGCCTATCGGAATCCGCATGCCTCAGGCGCGTCAAGAACCTGGACGACAAGGGCGTGATCATGCATTACGCCGCCCACCTGAACGCCAGCGCCGTCGGGCTGCCCGGCACGGTGTTTGTGCGCATCTCGCTTGAAGACCAGCAGGAGGAAAAGCTCCGCCGGTTCGAGGAAGCCGTGCGCGGCGTGATGGAGGTGATGGAATGTTATCTGATGAGCGGCGACGTGGACTATATGATCCGCGTGGCGGTGAAGGATGCGCCGGATTATGAGCGCATCCACAATATTCTCACCCGCCTGCCCGGCGTGGCGCGCGTGCATTCAAGTTTCGCGCTCAGGAATGTGCTGAGACGGACAAGGCTGCCCCTGCCCGCCCAGGAAGGCTGACACTGCTACTGGGTATCATCTGAAGGCTGTGACACAAACAGCAGCGACGCGAGCCCCACGATCATGAAAAGGGCGCAACCAGACAGCAGGAATGGGTCTATATAGATCTGATCGCTGAAAGAAAATGTGCCACCGGAAATCTTCCGCCATCCGGCAAAATGCTGTGCAGCGGCGACATGGGCGCCAAGAAACGCCACAGAGGTAGCAATGTAGCGCAATAGCCAATGGCGCGGATTAGGCAGCATCAGTATGATGCCAAGCAAGGCAATGACCGTACGCTGCGTCCGGCAATAGGGACACTCATAAACAAGGCCTGTCAGGTCAAGCACCCAAGCCGCAACCCCAACCAAAAGCGCCATTAAACCAATTAATCTTATATTATTGGTGTATTTTTCTATTTTTAAAATCATCAACAGCATTATGTCCTCCATATCATGCTAAACGCGATATTTTTGGACTCATTATCAGACATTAAAAAAGCGCCACCCGTTCTGCGACGAATGGCGCCCAAAATGCGATAATGCGAATGCTAGAGCCAATCCGGCACCGGCAGGTTCTTTGACTTCAGAAATTCAGGGTTGAACAGCTTGGACTGATAACGAAGCCCACTGTCACACAGCAACGTCACAATCGTGTGCCCGGGCCCCATCTGTTTCGCCAGGCGAATGGCCCCTGCCACATTGATCCCGGTGGAGGAGCCCACACACAGCCCTTCGCGTTTCATCAGGTCGAACGCGATCGGCAGTGCTTCCTCGTCCGGAATCTGGAAAGCCTCATCAATTGGCGCGCCTTCAAGGTTCGCCGTAATCCGGCCCTGCCCGATACCTTCGGCGATGGAGCTGCCTTCGGCCTTCAACTCGCCATGCTTGACATAGTTATAGATGGCGGCGCCCATCGGGTCAGCCAGGCCAAGAACGATGTCCTTGTTGAATTCCTTGAGTCCCATGCCCGTACCCACCAGCGAGCCACCGGAACCAACTGCGGTGATAAAGGCGTCAACCTTGCCGTTCGTCTGGTCCCAGATCTCGCGCGCAGTGGTTTTGATGTGCGCCTCGCGGTTCGCCACATTGTCAAACTGGTTGGCCCAAATCACACCATGCTGTTCCGTTGCGGCAAGCTCTTCAGCCCGGCGCTTGGCCACATGGTTAAAGTTTCCCGGGTTGGAATATGGGGCGGCAGGCACAAGTTCGAGCCCCGCGCCCATAATGCGCAGCGTATCAATCTTTTCCTGGCTTTGGGTGTTGGGCATCACGATCAGGGTACGGTAACCCTTGGCGTTCGCCACCACCGTCAGGCCGATACCCGTGTTGCCGGCAGTGCCTTCCACAATCAGCCCGCCAGGCTCAAGAAGGCCCTTCTTTTCGGCATCTTCAATGATATTCAGCGCCGGGCGGTCCTTCAACGACCCACCGGGATTGGCATATTCCGCCTTGCCCAAAATGGTGCAGCCTGTCAGTTCTGACGCATATTTCAGTTTGATAAGCGGGGTGTTGCCAATTGCGGCAAGCGCGCCAGTCTGGGCCGTCATGATGAACTCTCCAAAAGAAACTCTTTCTTAATTGGCTAGCGTTTTGACAATTTCAAGAAAAAAATCAACCCAATAATTCGTGATGGCTGGAATTTATTTCTCTGACACGTGAAATTGGTTCAGATAGAGGATCGTGTCCACCGTATCCCCATCGTCAAGAAACGGCAGGCACAGCGTGTCATAGGTTTTATAGTCCTTCTCAGGCGACCAGGCCAGTGGCAGGCCGATAATCAACATGGGCTGCACCTTGGAGACCATCCAGCGGGCGCGGCGGATCAGCAGTTCGGTATTCGGGTAATCGTCGACATAGTGACCGGTCGCATCATACCCGATGGCACCCACAAAGGCGGACCCCATCAGGCGACACTTCATTCTGAACGGATCATAGCTGACATCAAAGATTGTCAGAAACGGCAGATATTCACTGATATTCATAGGCGACAAGGTGGTCCGCGGCGGGGCCACCTTGTTACCTCGAAGGTCCTGCCACATCGCCAGGAACCGGTCCGCCAAGGGCCAGCTGTTTCCAGCAAGATCACGACCGATATATACCTTTGCCGGAACGGACAGGCCGATCAGGGTTTCCAGGCTATCGGGCGCTGGCTCTTGGGTCATTCTTCCTCGTTCAGTTGTGCCTCAATCCATTCATCGATCCGGCTTTCCAGAATATAAAGCGGGATACCCCCCGCAGACAGGACCTTATCATGGAATGCCCGCACATCGAACTTGTCACCCAGGGCCTTGGTTGCCTTCTCGCGCAGTTCCACGATCTTCAACTCTCCCATCTTGTAGGCCAGCGCCTGGCCCGGCCAGGCAATATAGCGGTCTACTTCCGTGCGAATATTATGCTCGGACAAAGCTGAATTTTCCGTAAGCAGCTGGATGGCCGCTTCCCGCGTCCAGCCTTTTGAATGGATGCCGGTGTCGATCACCAGGCGGCAGGCGCGCCACATCTCGTAGGTCAGGCGGCCAAAGCGCTCATAGGGCGTCTCATACAGGCCCATTTCTTCGCCGAGCCGTTCGGAATAGAGGCCCCAGCCCTCGCCGAATGCATGCGGATATTGGCCCAGGCGGAATTCAGGGACGTTTTCAAGCTCCTGCGACAGCGCGATCTGCAGGTGGTGCCCCGGCACTGCTTCATGGAGCGTCAGCGCTGGTAGCGTATAAAGCGGCCGTTTGTCGAGCGCATAGGTATTCACCCAATATTCCCCACCCCGCGGCGCATCCAAGGGCGCACCCGAATAGCGGCCGGTGGTGTAATTTGGTGCCAGAACGGCGGGCACTGGTTCCACCCCGTACGGCTGGCGCGGCAGCTTGCCAAACAGCGCTGGTAGCTTGCCGTCAGCCTTTTTGGCCAGATAGCTGGCGACCATCAGCAGTTCTTTTTCTGTCTTGGCATAAAACTGCGGGTCGGTGCGCAGGAAGGTCAGGAATTCCGCAAAACTGCCTTCAAAGCCAACTTCTTCGATAATGGCTTCCATGGCTGCCCGGATACGCGCAACCTCGCTCAGGCCAATCTGGTGCACTTCATCGGGGAAAATATCAATGGTGGTATAGTAGCGCACCATATCCTCATAGTAGGCCGCCCCACCCGGGACTTCGCTGATGCCCAGGCTTTCCCGTGCAGCAGGGTAATAAACGTCATGCATAAAGCTGGCGAGTGTGGCATAGGCTGGCAGGACATCGTCCTTGATGACCGCCCGCGCCTCTGCCCGCAACGCTTCTTTCTGCTCATCCGTCAGGCTTGCTGCCATATTGACAAAGGCCCCATAGAAGGAACTGTCCTCCGGTGCGCCTTTGGCCAGCACGTCAAAGCTTGGCATCAGGCCCTTGAGCACCACCTTGGGCATGGTGAAGCCTTCCTGCAGGCCCGTGCGCATGTGAGCCGTGTTTTCTGCCAGGTAACGCGGCAGGTCCCTCATCCAGCGGATATAGGCCTGATAGTCCGCCACTGTCCGGAAGTTGATGGATTGCCAGGCACGCGTTGGATAAGTGTGGAAGCCGCTGTCGCTAAAGAGCGGCTGGCGCCATGTACGGTGTTTGGAATTCAAGAGGCGGCTGTCGATCATGTAGCGGAACATGTCATAGTTCAGCTGGCCTTCTTCATCCAGCCGCTTGCGTTTTATGTCGTCCAGGCGCGCAAGGAACTCCCGGTTCTTTTCTGCCCGGCGCATTTGATCCTCAAGCGCAAGGGAGCGAAATCGGTCTGCAACAGGACGCGGCTTGCCGCGCGGGCCAGTCCCTGGGTTTTCCTGGTAATAGAAGGCGCGCTCATCCTGCATCAGCAGCTGAAACTTTTCTTCGGCGCTTTCGCGTCGCTCCATGCCCGAAGCCGTCACACTTGTCAGCATTATCGCTGATGCCAGCACCCCAGTTTTAAACCATACTCCCATGGATCGTCCCCTTCCCGATTTGCGCCGATTGCCGCCTTATAACTTTCGTTCAGCAGCAAAGACTTGATGTTGTTTCCTTCATGCGAAACAATCCAGCGTCTGTCAAATGGGAGCGAAACATGTGGTATAAAAAAGTCGCCGCAGCAGTGGCGATTGTGACACTGGGGGCATGCATGAGTGAAACACCGGAAAAGCCTGAGTATGCACTTGTGATCCATGGCGGTGCCGGGACGATCACGCCAGACAAGCTGACGCCGGAGCTGGAGGCCGAAATCCGTGCTGACCTGATGGCAGCCCTGGCAGCCGGGGAAGCCGTTCTCAAGGATGGTGGTGAAGCGTTAGACGCCGTAACAGCCGCCATCCAGGTCATGGAGAATTCACCCCATTTCAACGCTGGTCGGGGGGCCGTGTTTACCGCCGAAGGCAAGAACGAGATGGACAGTTCGATCATGGACGGCCGCACGCTGGATGCCGGTGCGGTATCTGGTGTCCGGAACATCAGGAACCCCATCCTGCTGGCGCGGGCAGTGATGGAAAAATCGCCCCATGTGATGATGCAGGCGCACGGCGCCGAAGCCTTTGCCGCGACGCAAGGCATAGAAACAGCGGACGACACCTATTTCCACACTGATCACCGCTGGAGCCAATATGAAGACGCCAAAGCCAAAAAGGCCGGCCCCATGCTGGATCATGACGGCAAGCCTGCTGAAGGAGCCGATGCGACAAGCAGCGCAGACGATGGCCTGAATGGCGACTATAAGTTCGGCACCGTAGGGGCTGTCGCACTGGACAGAGACGGCAACCTGGCGGCCGGTACGTCAACAGGCGGCATGACCTACAAGATGCACGGCCGGGTGGGCGACAGCCCGATCATCGGTGCAGGCACATACGCAAACAACGAAAGCTGTGCTGTATCAGCGACCGGCCACGGCGAATTCTTCATCCGCGCGACTGTTGCCCGCAACATCTGCGCGCTCATGGAATATGCAGATCTCAGCCTGCAGCAGGCCGCCGACCGTGTGGTGATGGACCAGCTTGTGAAAATGGGCGGTGACGGCGGCATTATTGCAGTGGACAAGGACGGGAATATGTCCATGACCTTCAACACATTGGGCATGTTCCGCGGCACCGTCAGCAGCAAAACGGAAGCCGGCGTCGCAATTTATAAGGATTAGGGGCTAACCCCCGAGTTCATCCAGAAGACCATCAAGGGCGTCTACGCCACTTTTGTCTGGCGCGCTGGCAGGCTCATTGATGCTGCCCTTGCGGACTGGTGCCTTTTTGCCTTCAGGCGCGCCGTTTTTCGTCGCCTTGGGCGGCGCTTCAGGCAAGGCTGCAGGAATGTCTGTGGCAACGCCTTCCTTGACGATGGCGTGGATTTCTTCGCCCAGCACCTGGTTGATCACCATCAAAAGCCGTTTGCGGTTGATGGGTTTGGTCACCACATCCTCCATGCCGGCCTGCCGAAACCGTTCGATCTGTTCAGGGAACGCGTCCGCCGTGCACCCCACAATCGGCACCCTGGCCTTGTCACCGTCCATGGCGCGAATCCATTTTGTGGCATCAATGCCGCCAAGAACCGGCATCTGAATATCCATAAGGATCAGATCGAAATCCTGTTCTTCCGCCAGCCCACAGGCCTGCGCGCCGTTTTCCACTGCCACCAGCTCATGGCCAAGCTTGCCCAGCATATTGTCGATGATGCGCTGGTTGATCAGATTGTCATCGGCCACCAGGATACGCAGCTTGCGGCTGGCAGAGGCTTCGAGCACCGCCATATCGGACGAGTCATAGCCAAAGTCATCAACCAGATCCTCTTCACTGCCCTCACGGCACTGAAAGGTGAACCAGAAGCTGCTGCCCTCGCCCTCTTCGCTTTCGACACCAATCTCGCCGCCCAGAAGCACCGTCAATTGCCGACAGATGGCAAGCCCAAGCCCGGTACCACCAAAACGCCGCGTCGTGGACGCATCGGCCTGGGTGAACTTCTGGAACAAGCGCCGCTGTGCTTCCTTGCTGATACCAATGCCTGTATCGGTGACCACAATCTTGATTCCCAGGTCACCGCCAGAGCCATAATCGCGTGACGCATGGATGGTCACACCACCGACTTCCGTAAACTTGAGGGCATTACCCACCAGGTTGAACAGGATCTGCCTCAGGCGCGTGGGGTCCGTGATAACCACTTCTGGCACGTCTTCCCCGCATTCCCAGGTAACGTCCAGGCCCTTTTCCTTGGCCTTGGGCTCCAGGAAATGGATGGTGTCGGAAATCACTTTCTCGATTTTGGCAGCGTGAAAATCCAGTTCCACTTTCCCGGCTTCGAGTTTCGAAATATCCAGAATATCGTTGATGACAGTCAGCAGTGTCTGGGCGGATTGCTGCAGCGTCTGGGCGAAATAGATCTGGCTTTCATCCAGCTGCGTGTCCATCAACAGATCGATCATGCCAATAACACCGTTAAGCGGCGTCCGGATTTCATGGCTCATAGTGGCCAGGAACTCGGATTTGGCAACGTTGGCCGCCTCGGCGGCATCACGCGCTTTCGAAAGTTCATTCGCGAGCTTGGCGAAGGCCTCGCGCTGTTCCTTCAGCACCGCCTCGTTGCGGCGCTTATCCTGCACCACTTGCTGCAGGTTATATTCCACCTCGGAAAACTCGATCAATCGGGCCCGGGCTTTTTCCGCCGTCGTGCGTACCGTATCCAGGGCTTGCTGCAGATCCGGCCGGTTGATCAGCTCTTCCGATGCCTCGGCATACTGTATTTTATCGCCCGCCACCCAGCTATGCAGGTGCTTGAGGAAGTCTCCCTCGGGCTCAATCATATTGGCCTCGATATATTGGCGTAGCGCAAACCCGGCGATGCCGCCAATCACGGCGGTCGCCACCAGCGGCCAAACCGGCGGAACCGCTTCGGTGGCGAACAGGTAAATAGGCCCCGCAGCCACAACTGCGGATATCGCTGCTATCCAGGGGATGACTTTGACCATTCGGGTCATATGCGTTGAGCCATAAAAGCGGTGGTTGTTTTTGCCAGACTAATGCGTCGAAGCCAAAATCGCAATATATGTAACCAGATCGGGTATTTAGAACTGGATTCGACGGGTAAATCCACCGTCAACCACCAGGTTTGTCCGGGTTACCCAGGAAGCCGCCGGGCTGGCCAGAAACGCCACACAGTTTGCGACTTCCTGTGTTGTGCCAAGCCGCCCAAAAGGGTGCCTGGCCACGACACCGTCATAGGCTTCCTGCTGGGCGGCCTTCACCTGCCCCCAGAAACCATCGTCAACATGAACCGGGCCGGGAGACACAGCATTCACCCTGACCCCGTGCTGGGCCGCCAGGTCACCGAGCTGGCTAGAATAGGATATAAGGGCGGCCTTGGCGGTGTTGTAGGGCGCAGGGGCGCCCATGGCTTCAACGCCTGCGATACTGGCAATAATGACAATTGCCCCGTCACTGCCCTGTACCAGTTGCGGCAACAGGCTTTCGCAGCCCCGGACAGTGGCCAACATGTCCACCTCAAAAGCCGTACGCCAGCCTTCTTCCCCCTGCCCGGCGCCTCCAGATACATTGGGCACGAAAATATCAACACCGCCCATCGCTTTCGCGGCTTCTTCAAGCCACGCCAGATAGGCCTCAGGCTGCCGGACGTCCACGGCGCTACCCCAGACGTCATGACCGGCGTCGGTCCAGTCTTTCAGCCGGGCAGCCACTTCATCTTTATTTCGGGCACAGAAAGCCACCTTGGCGCCCTCCGCCAGGAAGGTCTGGGCAATGGCCAGACCGATACCGCGCGTGGCACCTGTGATGATGACGCGTTTGCCTTTAAGACCCAGATCCATAATCAGCCCCTTGTTGAGGCTTCCCCTAAAGCGATGCTGCCAAATCCCGCAGTTCGCGGCGCAGCACCTTGCCAACAGGTGACTTGGGAAGCTCGTTCACAAAGCATACAGTCTTCGGAACCTTGTATCCGGTCAAGTGTTCTCTGCAGTGACGGATCACTTCGTCATCTGTAAGGTCTTGATCTGCCTTGACAATATAGGCCACGACTTTTTCACCGGTCTCACCGTCCGGTGCCCCGACAACTGCGGCTTCCGCGACCCGGTCGAACCGTGTCAGCACGTCTTCAATGTCAGTTGGGAATACGTTGAAGCCCGATACGATCACCATGTCCTTCATACGGTCCACGATGGAAAGGTAGCCTTCTTCGTCAAAGATCGCCACGTCGCCGGTCCTGAGCCAGCCATCATTGATGGCTTCATCGGTGGCCTCGGCATTATTCAGGTAGCCCTTCATGATTTGTGGGCCCCTCAACCAAAGCTCACCCGGTTCGCCGCGCGGACGATCCTTGCCGTCCTCGCCCACGATCCGCACTTCAGTGCCCGGGATCGGGCGACCGCAAGTCCCCCGCCTGGGCGGCTGATCCAGCGGCATGGACGCGACAATGCAGGTCCCTTCCGTCAGGCCGTAACCTTCATAAATAGGCGCACCAGTGATGTCCTCCCAGGCGTCAGCTGTTGCAGGCTGCAGGGGCGCCGCACCAGACATGCAAAGCCTGAGCGATGTTGGTGGATTGGATGTAAACCATTTTTCCTGCATCAGGCCCAGATACAGCGTGTTCACGCCCGGCATGATGGTGATATCGAAATTCTCGAACACCGGCTTCAGATTTGAAAGCGGCCTGGGAACCGGCACCAGCACCACATGGATGCCCAGATGCATGCTGTTGATGGCGCCAACAGCCAGTGCATAAACGTGATAAAGCGGCAAGATCAGCATCAGCGCGTCATCAGGCTGCGCCGAAAAGGCTCCCTCCCGGTGATTGGCCTGCGAAATATTGCCCACGACATTGCGGTGGGTCAGCTCCGCGCCCTTGCTGCGGCCTGTTGTGCCACCGGTATATTGGAAGATCGCCACATCATCGAGGGTCGCGCCTTCGCGGTAAGCCTGAATGTTGACGCCGGTCGCCAGATGCTTGCGCCCCTTACGGATGATACCGTGGATCGAACCGGCCTTTTCCGCGCCAAAATCAGGCACGGCCTTTTTGATATACTTCAGCGCAAACCCAAGCAGGTGGCGTTTCATACCGGGGAAGAAATCAACCAGCGAAATGGGGTAAATGCGGCTGACGTCCGTGTCCTTGATGGACTCCTGCACCCGGTCACCGAAAACATCAATCACAAACCAGACCTTGGCGCCGCTGTCTTTCAGCTGGTGGTTGGTCTCGTCCGGCGTATAGAGCGGATTCACATTGGTGATAATCAGCCCCGCCTTCATGATGCCGAAAGCTAACACCGGATAGGCCAGCGTATTGGGAGACTGGATCGCTACCACGTCGCCTGGCTTCAGCCCCAGGTCTTCGCGCAGGTAGGCGGCGACAGCGTCGGAATATTCCCCAAGTTCCGTGTAGGTCATGGTGTGGGAGTGGCCTGTGGGCAGCACACAACTGAAAGCAGACTTGCCCCCGTGGGCGCGCACACAGTTGTCCACCATCTCGCCAAGGTGCCCCGCAAGCAGGTCCTTTTCAGTAAACGGCACCTCGTCCATCAACGTTCCCTCCATGTTACTCCCACTTCCCTAATAATAGCCCACTAGTCGGGGGCGGCTTCAAGTCTATTCATCAGCGCGTCCTGATTTTGGCAAAGTTCCCCAAACTCGTCTGCCATGCGGTAGCTCATATCCACCACCTGGCGCCAATAAGGCAGGCGCTCACTGTCTTCCATATCGGTAAAATTCTTGCGGTCCGGTATTCGGCCGTTTGGCAGGCTGGCAACAAACTCGTCTGTTGGCGCCAGGATCAGCTGCTGGTCCAGCATGTCGCCTGTCACCCGCCGCCTCTCGCGCGCCTTGTCGAACCAGCCCGGCACCAGATGGCCGTAGAAATGCGGATAAAGCACAATGCCGTCGTCATACTGCCACGGGATTTCGAAGTGATAGTCAATCACCCCGCCATCCCGGTATACGCCCTTGGGCGCCCCCATGATATCACGCACAGCCTCCACCACGAAAGGAATGGAGCCTGAGGCCATCAGCGCATCGTGGATCGCGTCAGCCTGCAGCTTCACATCGATCCGGCCGAAATCTGCCCAGGCGCCTGAGCAAGCCACACGGTCGCCCGAATGGAACACGGCGCGCTGGAAGAAGTTCCCCAGAAGCGGCCGGCTGATGCTGTTGGCGGCGAAAGCGCCCAGAAGCCCAGCGCCCTCAAGGAAACGCGATTGGCTGCCGGTTGCGCCCAAACAGCGTACTGCAACGATATTCAGGTTCCGCGCTTTGTTGGCGATGATGGCGTCCCGCACATCCGCGCCCATAATCTGGTTCAGAATGCGGTAGGATGCCTTGGTCACGGCTTCGGGTGTGGCGCCGTCTTCCTTGCGGTAGCTGAAATAGGCATCCTCAAAGGCGTTGAACATGGCCCCAGCATCCGGGTGGGACGCCAGCGTCATGCGCCAGGCGCCGATGGAGGAGCCCACCATGTCGATCGGGCCTTTGGCATCCTTCAGCCAGTCACCAAACACAAATTGGTCCAGCCCGCGCAGGATCAGCCACTTGGGGCCGCCCGAGGCGCCAACAACAAGCCGCACCAGGTCCGGGGTCAGCCCCTTTTCCTCTATGCGGCGGCGCGCTTCTTTTCCTGCGATCAGACGTAAGGCCTGCATACACTCCCCATTCCTGTTTGTGCCCGTGGTTTACGTTCACGGAAAGGAAGATACAGCCCTCGCGATCTTTTTCAAGACTAACCAGTCCAGAAATTTAAAAAACTGCCGAAGGAAAAGCTACTAAGCCAGACCAAGAAGGATGGATACCACGGAGCGCGCTTCGTTGGTCAGCAATTTCGGCGTCCGACATAATAGTTCCAACTCCGAAAGGCTGACCCACACGTTCCAGGGATCTTCAGGAACGGCTTTGCCGGTGGCCAGCTCTTCAACCCGATATCGGCATCGACTTTCCATGAAGCGTCCGCCTTCATCCGATTGCGCCACTTCGATAGAAGCACCACCCGAAGGGTTTGCGGCCAGGTCTTGCAACCAGGTGGGCAAATGCTTTGCGCTTTCCCGTTTAAAGCTGGGCCCGATTTCCACGCCGCCGGTCAGTCCGGGCTCAAGAGTGGGGCGCAACAGAAACTTTAGCAGGCCATCACGCTTCTGACAGAAAAGGATGACCTCATCCACGCCCGTTGACCGGAACAAGGGCTGGTCCCACTGGCTGCGCTCGCGGCCAGGCGCAAAGACCTCAAAATGCTCCACCACCAACTCGCGATGCTGATGCGCACATGAGATGTGTTTTTCTGTCATGATCCAGCCTTCAAGCGCATCCAGCGGACATGCGTGAACAACCAAGGACACCTCATGCCGAATGCTCTCGACTAGGACCTGCAGGTCAGTGGCTAACCCGTCCCGGCATTTCTGGTCGTATGACACGGCAAGCGCTTCACCAAAAAGGGACCGGGCCTTATTGCTTCTGAACATATCCCGCCCAGCCCCCACGACAGACCAGGGGCCCGTGGTGATCACTGACCGTGCATCAGTATTGATGGCATAGTCAGCCAGCAGCACTTCGCTGAGGTCCTGACTTGAACACCATCCGAACGCATCACTTTCGATCGGCAGTCGGTCGGACGCCTGCACCATGATGTTGCGGTTGAACTTGCGAAGAAACCGCGTGCCCTGTTCTGACTGAAGGCTATCGCTCAGATAGTCGCCCTCGCCGACAAAGTGATCCAGATACAGGGTTGGCGCCCCGCCATGTCGGCGCATATAATTGCTGAAAGTGGCTTGAACAGTGGGCGCAAGCTGGATGCTGTTTGTGTTTCCCGGCTCTCCTTTCGCCTGCAGCAACCATAGGGCCTCGCCCTCCTCAATATGAACCACAAAACCAAGAATGCCTATTTCAGGTTGGTTGATGATCGGCTGGGTGCATCCGTTCAGCGCATCAAGCGCAGCTGTAGTGCGCATCCCCTCAACCGAGAAGAACCCACCGGTTTTATGAACAAGTCGCCCCTCATTCATCTGCCATTCCTTGCTGTCGGCAAAGGCGATTCGCGTATGGCTATGACGGCTATTCTCGCGCAGGAAACGCAACCAGGGGATCATTCGCTCAGGCCCTTGTTCCAACGGGCATCGGTCGCCAACGCATCTTTCACAAAATGAGCAACCGATTTCCAATCTTTCCTAACCGGAAGTGTTTCGCCAGTCCTATGTTGCAACAGTCTCTTGATCCGAAACCCGGGCTTAAGCCCAATGATGTTGCAGGCCGCAGCAAATCCGTCCCAACCCTTTTCCTTGTATAAGCGGGTTGTCTGATCATTTTGAAGCGCTTCGAAAATCCAGAAGTCATCCTGCTTTTCGAAAGTGTGGGAAAAAAGATCGGCACTTTGCCGCAAAATCGATACATCGCGGTCAACACGTCGCCGAAAAACAGCGAGGTCTTCATTCGCTAACAGATCAAGCCAATATTCCTGCTCGGTGCTTTCCTGTAGATAGGTATCCGTCTTATCGAGCTTGCCCTGCTTGAAGGTCTTTTCAGCAAAACAGTATATTGCCGTCACTGTGTCTTCAAAAACTATAGCGGCATCTGCGCGCCAGGCGCGCAGTATCCAGTCTTCAAGCGGCGTGCGATAAATATTTGTAGCAGGCCGCCAGGCTCCTACCCGATGCAACAGGTCAGACCGGAAAACCCAGCAGGAAACCGGCTCAAAATAAACCGGCCCCATTGCAAAGCCTTCTTTGAAACTGCGCCCTTCCGGGCTTCGTCCCCGGAATCCAAACCTCATTTTACCGGTAGACGCATCAAGCGCTTCCACAGAAATCGCTGCGGCACTGCAAAGAAAGTCAGCGCCCTCTTTTTCCAGCCGCTTCAGCGCAATTTCGAGATGATCAGGCAACCAGATGTCATCATGGTTGGCCAGGGCAACATATTCTGTTTGGGCCGCATACATGCCAGCTGTGTTCGGGCCGCCTTGTTCTCCGCAGCGTTCTTCCAGATTGACATAGAAGATGCGTTCATCGTCGAAGGCACTAATAACCTCGCCGGTTTCAGGACCACAGCAATCACCAACCACCAGCAAAACCCAGTCCTTGACCGTTTGGTTCAGGACAGACTGGATCGTCCTGCGCAGCAGCGCCGGTCGGTTATGTGTTGCAATAACGACGGTTACACGCGCCATGGTTCCCCTCACATCAGTCGCGTGCCTTTTGCCATGACGCTCCAGAAAAAACAATTGTCAAAAACAAAGGCCGCGACATGACTGCCGCGGCCTCCACATTCAGGCATGCAATAAGCTTATGGCTTCAGGATCACTTTGCCCTTTGCCCGACGTTCGGAAAGGCATGCGAAGGCATCCACCACATCGTCCAGGGCAAACACATCGTTCACCAGCGGCTTGATGGTGCCTTTTTCGAACATGCCGAACATATCGATCATATTCTGCATCTGCACCTTCGGGTTAGCGCGGGCGAAATTGCCCCAGAAGACGCCAACGATGGAGCACTGTTTAAGCAGGCATAGATTGAGCGGCGGACGCGGGATATCACCTGCGGCAAAACCGATCACCAGATGACGCCCACCTGGCGCCATGGTCCTGAGCGCGGCTTCGGTATAATCGCCGCCCACGGGATCGTAGATCACATCCACGCCCTTACCGCCGGTGATTTCCTTGACCCGGTCCTTCAGCTCTTCCTTGGAATAGTTGATCAGGTGATCAGCGCCCGCGTTCTTGCAGAATTCAAGCTTTTCGTCTGTGCTGGCCGCCGCGATCACGGTCGCGCCCATGGCCTTGCCCAGTTCAACGGTTGCGAGGCCCACACCGCCCGCGGCCCCCAGAACCAGCAGCGTTTCGCCCGGTTGGATATCCGCGCGCTGCTTCAGCGCGTGATAGCTGGTGGCATAGGTGATGGTGAAACCGGCAGCCACTTCAAAGGGCATGCTGTCGGGCATTGGCACCAAAGTCATGGCAGGCGCCACGGCTTTTTCGGCAAACGCGCCCTGCTGGTTGAAGAAAATCACCCGGTCACCGACCTTCACATTGGTGACACCCTCGCCCAGTTCGGCAACGACGCCCGCGCCCTCGCCGCCCGGCGTGAACGGCAGGTCTGGCTGGAACTGGTATTTGCCCGCCACCATCAAAACGTCAGGGAAATTCAGCCCCCCTGCTTTAACGTCGATCAGCACCTCGCCCTTGCCTGGGGTTGGATCTTCGATCTCTTCAACTTTCAGATTGCTGGCGTGGCCCAGCGCGTGGCAGCGAACCGCTTTCATAATCTCTCTCTCCCGGAAACAAAAGGCAGGCCCCTTGAGGCCCGCCCTGTATTACATCAGATATTGGCTTATGCCACCTCAAAGAGGCCGGCTGCGCCCATACCGCCGCCCACACACATGGTGCAGACAACATATTTGGCACCGCGGCGCTTGCCTTCGATCAGCGCGTGACCAACCATGCGCGCACCTGACATGCCATATGGGTGGCCGATGGAAATGGCACCACCGTTGACATTCAGAAGCTCATTCGGGATGCCCAGCTTGTCACGGCAATAAAGCACCTGCACAGCGAAGGCTTCATTCAGCTCCCACAGGCCGATGTCATCCATCTTCAGGCCGTTCTTCTCAAGAAGCTTTGGAATGGCATACACAGGGCCAATGCCCATCTCATCCGGCTCAAGGCCAGCAACCGCAATGCCGCGATAGATGCCAAGCGGGTTCAGGCCGCGCTTTTCGGCTTCCTTGGCTTCCATCAGAACGGATGCAGACGAGCCGTCAGACAGCTGGCTGGCGTTACCTGCCGTGATGGTACCGCCTTCAATCACGGTCTTGAGGCCATTCAGGCCATCAAGCGTGGTCTCAGGCCGGTTGCCTTCGTCCTTGTCGAGCGTCACATCGTGGAAGGTCATTTCCTTGGTTTCTTTGTTCACCTGCACCATCTTGGTAGAAATCGGCACGATTTCGTCGTCGAACTTGCCAGCCTGTTGCGCCGCAGCCGTGCGCTGCTGGCTCTGCAGGCCATATTCGTCCATGGCGTCACGGCCAATACCATAGCGTTCCGCCACAATTTCCGCCGTCTGCAGCATCGGCATATAGGTGTGTGGGTGCATTTCCACGAGCGACTTGTCCACGGCCTGCCAGCGGTTCATATGCTCGTTCTGCACCACTGAGATGCTGTCCTGGCCACCACCAATGGCGATGTCCATGCCGTCAGAAATGATCTGCTTGGCCGCCGTCGCGATCGCCATCATGCCAGATGAGCACTGACGGTCCATGGTCATGCCCGATACGGTAACCGGCAGGCCCGCGCGCAGCGCTGCCAAACGGCCAATGTTGGCCCCTTGGGAGCCTTGGGTCAGGGCGCTGCCCCATACCACGTCTTCGATTTCGCCGCCTTCAAGGCCAGCACGCTTCACCGCGTGAGCAATTGAGTGCGCGCCGAGGGTTGGTCCGAGAGTGGCATTCAGGGCCCCGCGATAGGCTTTGCCGATCGGCGTCCGGGCGGTTGATACGATTACTGCTTCCCGCATGGGAGTTCTCCTTGTTTGGTCTAAGCGCCAGGCGCGTTACATTTTCACGCCGAGTGTTTTCGCGGCTTTTCCGATAAACTTCATGGATTGCTGTCCGCCCTGCACCAGCTCCTGCTGGCCTTCCGGGTTGGACAAGTCGTCGAACTGGGCACGGACATTCTCCGGCGTCTGGTCTTCAGGCTTCAGGTAGATGCCGTCGGTTTCATACACCACAGCCTTGGCGTAACCACCTGCACCCGCCGCCAGAATGGTGCGGTTTGGTGCGTCCCGGTCACACAGGGTGATCAGGCCGGCCGTCACGGACTCAGGTGTCGAAAGGTCTAGCGCCGCTTGCGGCAGCAGGCCTTCTGTCATGCGCGTGGCGGCCATCGGCGCCAGACAGTTGACACGGATGTCATACTTGCCGCCTTCAAGGCACAGCGTGTTCATGAAGCCCACCAGCGCCATTTTGGCCGCGCCATAGTTGGATTGCCCGAAGTTGCCGTAGAGGCCCGAAGACGACGTGGTCATGACGATACGACCATAGGCCTGTTCGCGCATGATCTCCCACACTGCCTTGGTGCAGGTAACCGAGCCCATCACGTGAACCTTCATGACGAATTCGAAATCCTCAAGGGTCATCTTGGCGAACGTCTTGTCGCGCAGCACGCCGGCGTTGTTGATCAGCACATCGATGCGGCCCCATTTGTCCATGGTTTTACTCACCATGTCGGCGACCTGCTCGGCGTCACACACGTTGGCGCCGTGGGCGATGGCTTCACCCCCCGCATCGGTGATTTCCTTCACAACGGCTTCAGCCGCCGCAGATGAGCCGCCCTGACCGTGCACATCGCCGCCCAGGTCATTCACAACCACCTTGGCACCCCTGCGCGCCAACTCAAGTGCGTGGGTCCGGCCAAGGCCGCCACCCGCGCCGGTTACAATCGCCACCTGGCCTTCGAAACTGATACTCATGAAATGTCTCCTAACCTAAATCTATTCGCCCACCACGATCATGGTCAGCCACTCGGCGATCAGCGCCGGGCGGTCTTCGCCTTTGATCTCGATGGTAATCTCGTTTTTCAGCAGCAGCCGGTTGCCGGGCTTTTCGTCCACACTGGCCAGCTTGACCCGCGCACGGATTTCGCTGTTCACCTTCACGGGGCTCATGAAGCGAACCTTGTCGCAGCCATAGTTGATGCCCATCACCGTATCCTTCACCCGGAGCGATGCGCCGGATGAAAGCGGCGTCAGCAGCGACAGCGTCAGGAAGCCATGCGCGATGGTGGTGCCGAACGGTGTCTTGGCGGCGGCCTCTGGGTCGATATGAATGAACTGGTGATCGTCTGTCACGTCCGCGAACTTATTGATGCGGTCCTGATCAATTTTCATCCAGTCAGAGACACCTGTCTCCTTGCCGATGTAATTCTGAAGGTCTTCCTTTGCGACCATTTCTGCCATTTCGGCCCCCTCTCAATCCTTGAAAACTCCACTTTGGAGCTTTGATTCAACAATGCAGAACAAGTATCTGTTCCGACTCATTTTTTACGATTCGAATCAGTCTACTTCATCCGATTCGTTTCTGCGTCGTTTTGTCCTTCGTCACGGCAGCGCCGACAGACCCCCATCCAGTGGGATAATGCCACCTGTAATGTAACTGCCTGCCTTTGACGTCAGCATCAGAAGCACGCCCGCGATGTCTTCTGGCGTGCCACAGCGGCGTAGAGGTACACCTTCTTCCATCGCCTTGCGGCGCGCTTCGTCACTCGTTATATGGGCCATCATGCGGCTGGGGAAAGGCCCCGGTGCAATGGCGTTCACGGTAATGTTGTCGCTGCCAAGCTCGTTCGACAGCATGCGCGTCAGGTGATGCACCGCCGCCTTGGAGGCACCATAGCTGTAGGCCGTGTTCGACACAGGCCGCGTACCCACAACGGAGCCCAGATTAACAATCCGGGCCGGGTCTGACGCTGTTGCTGACTTCCTGAGCATCGGCAAAAGGCGACGCGTCAGGTCGGCAACCGCCGTGACATTCAGGGTAAAGACCTCATCCCATTTGGACCGGGGAAACTCCTCGAACGGGGCACCCCATGTCATCCCGGAATTGTTCACCAGAATATCCAGCTTGTCCTCATGCGCCGCCATGGCCTTCGCCAGATGGGCCGTGCCCTCTTCTGTCTTCAGGTCGGCCTGCAGCGCAATCACCTTACCCGGGCCGACGGCATTCAGCTCAGCAGCAACGGCCTCGCAGCTCTCCAGCCGCCGGGATGCAATATAGACTTTGCATCCGGCGCGCACGAGCGCCTCTGTGGCCATGGTGCCGATGCCCGAGCCTCCGCCCGTCACCAGCGCCACTTTGCCTTCGATGCTGAAAAGGTTGGAAATCTCCATGCCTTTATCCTTCAAGCCCGCTTAAACGCTGTTTGAGCGGTATTTCTTCAACTCAGTCCGGGCGATCACCATGCGGTGCACCGCATCCGGGCCGTCGGCGAAACGAAGCGTCCGCTGACCGTGCCACATAGCCGCCAGCGGGAAGTCCTGGCTGATGCCCTGCCCGCCATGCATCTGCATGCTTTCGTCGATCACCTTCAGCGCCATGCGCGGTGCCACCACCTTGATCTGGCTGATATAAGGCTGTGCGGCCTGCGTACCGATGGTGTCCATCATGTGTGCAGCCTTGAGGCAGAGAAGACGCGCCATCTCGATCTCAATCCGGCATTCGGCGATGATGTCATAGTTGGCACCTAGCTTCACAAGCGTCTTGCCGAAGGCTTCCTTCGACAACGAGCGTTTGATCAGCAATTCAAGTGCGCGTTCCGCCGCGCCGATGGAGCGCATGCAGTGGTGGATACGGCCTGGGCCCAAGCGGCCTTGGGAAACCTCAAAGCCACGGCCTTCGCCGAGAACCAGGTTTTCCTTCGGCACGCGCACGTTGGTAAAGCGAATATGCATGTGGCCGTGCGGCGCATCATCATGGCCGAACACCATCATCGGGCGCAGGATTTCTATGCCAGGGATGCCGGCTTCCACCAGGATCATGCTGTGCTGGCTTTTGCGCGGCGCTTCGTCGCCTGCGGTTTTCACCATGGTCACATAGACCGCGCAGCGCGGGTCACCGGCGCCAGACGCCCAGTATTTCTCGCCGTTCAGGACATATTCGTCGCCGTCCAGTTCGGCCGTCATGGCAATGTTGGTGGCGTCAGACGAGGCTACGTCTGGTTCCGTCATCAGGTAAGCCGAGCGGATTTTACCTTCCAGGAGCGGCTTAAGCCATTTTTCCTTGTGCTCATCCGTGCCGTAGCGCTCGATCACTTCCATGTTGCCGGTGTCGGGCGCGGAACAGTTGAAGCTTTCCGCTGCCAGGTGAGACCGGCCCATTTCTTCCGCCAGATAGGCATACTCGACAGTGGTCAGGCCATAGCCTTCCTTGCTGCCTGTCAGCCAGAAATTCCACAGACCAGCCTCTTTCGCCTTGGCCTTGAGGTCCTCAAGGATTTCCGTCATGCGCGGCGTGAATTCGAACCGGTCGCCCGTACCACCCACTTCGTGATGATATTCATCTTCAACTGGCACAACGTGCTCATCGATGAAGGTGCGAACTCTTTCTCTCAGTTCCTGGCCGCGTTTGCTAAGCCCCAAATCCATAGACATGACTAATTCCTTCTTCTCTTAACTCTATTGTTATGCTGCCGCTGCCGCCCAAAGGCCGCGGTATTGTTCCTTGATGCCCTTGCGGTCGATCTTGCCCGAGGCAATGATCGGCAGTGGCTCATGCGTGATCCAGATTTTCTCAGGCACCTTGAAGGCGGCCAGGTGTTTGGCCACCTCGGCCTTCAGGTCAGCCTCGCTGATATCCCGGTTGACGGACACAACAGCGCCTACAAGTTCGCCAAGGCGTTCATCCGGCAGGCTGAAGACCATCACGTCATCGACTGCATCATGCGCGTGCAGCACGCCCTCAACCTCAAGCGAACTGATGTTTTCGCCGCCGCGGATGATGATGTCCTTCAGGCGGTCAACGATATAGAGATACCCCTCGTCGTCCAGATACCCGACATCGCCGGAATGGAACCAACCGTTCTTGAAAGCCCGCGCCGTAGCTTCAGGGTTATTCCAATATTCACGGATGTTGACCACGCTCTTGATACACACTTCGCCGGGCTCACCCGCCGGCAGTTCCTTGCCGGTCGCCGGGTCGGTGATCCGCACATGGATCAGCGGCGGCGTCGGTTTACCCGTGCTGGTGGGCCGGTCGACATATTCGTCCGCCGACAGCACGGCGGTCAGACTGTTGGTTTCTGTCAGGCCATAGCCGATACCAGGGTTGGCGTTCGGGAAAGACTTTTTGATCAGTTTGACATGCTCGGGCGGGCGCGCGGCGCCACCACCACCGATGTCTGTGAGCGTTGAGAGGTCATATTTGCCGCGAAGGTCCGAGGCCGCCATCTCGTAAGACATGGTGGGTACACCGGTGAAGGTGGTCACCCCCTCCTTCTCGATCAGGCGAAAGGCTTCTTCCACGTCCCACTTGTACATCATCACAAGCTTGCGCCCAATGGTGGCTGACACAAACAGGACCGGCAAAAGCCCTGTGATATGGAAAAACGGCACGGCCACCAGCATCACAGGCTGGAAATCCGGGTCCGGGTTCAGGCGCCCCAACATCTTGAGCGACAGGGCAATACACACCCAGTTCATCAAAAGGCTGACCACCGCCCGGTGTGTGGAAAGTGCCCCTTTCGGGAAGCCGGATGACCCACTGGTGTACATGATCATGGCCAGATCTTCTGGCCCTAGGTCCACCGTTGGCCACACAAACGGCTTCTTGCCTTCAAGCGTGGTAGCCATGGCCGTCACATTGGCAGCTTCCGGCGCGGCATCGCGCGCGACAATGATCTGCATATCGGCCTGTGTCATGAACCTGAGCGCCCGCTCACCGTCGGTCACGGCAACTTTGGCGCCGCTGTCCTTGATGCCCCAGGTGATCTCTTCTTCTGTCCACCATGCGTTCATCACCACAGCAATACCGCCGGCTGCGATGATTCCCATATAGGCGATCGGCCATTCCGGATAGTTGCGCATGGAAAGTGCGACCCGGTCGCCCTTCTTGACGCCGAAATCGTCAACCAACGCCTGTGCAAACATGGAAGCACGGGCAACGGTATCCTTGAAGGTCAGGCGCTCATCGTCATAGACCAAGAATTCCTTGTCGCCGTGCCCCAGGAACATCATGAAGGCTTCCCGCAGGCTGGGCGGCTGGTTGGCGAACACTGTGTGTGTTACGCCATTAATTTCCTGTTCCGTCGTCTCGAACGGCATGCCCTCGCGGGTCAGCATGCCAATCACCTGATCGGACGGCGTCGATGGGTCGACGCTTGGCAGGTTCAGATTATCAAATGCACTCATTCTCTACCCCCTCCGGCTCAATAGCCTGAGCAGGCTGCAAACCTGTCTGCGTGATAATTATAATCGCCGAACAGATGCTGAAGCACCCGCGCGCGCTTGATGAAGAACCCGAGGTCGAACTCATCGGTCACGCCCATGCCGCCATGCATCTGGATCGCTTCCTTGGTCGCAAGCTCCGCCGTTTTGCTGGCTTTCGCCTTGGCAAGACTTGCGAACCAGCGGATATCGCCGCCCGCGTCCGCCATCTGCAGCGCCTTCAAGACGGCTGACCGTGTCACTTCAATCTCGCCAAACCATTCAGCGGCCCGGTGTTGAAGCGCCTGGAAGGAGCCAATCGGCACGCCGAATTGCTTGCGTTCCTTGATATATTCCATGGTGACCTCGAACGTCTGCTGCGCGATGCCCAGCAGTTCCGCCGCCACGATGATCCGGCACCGGTCCAGCGCGGGCTCAAGCACATCCATGGCCTTGCCTTCAGCACCTAGAGGCTCAGCGGCTTCGACACCTTCGAAGGTCAGCTTGGCCCAATTACGGCTATCCATGGAGATCACACGGTCGACGATCAGGCCGGATGCGCCCTTGTCCACCAGATAGAGGCTCAGGCCGTCCCGGTCACCCGGCTCGCCCGAGGTGCGGGCCAGCACGATGACCTTGTCAGCCACATGCCCGTCCGGCACGAAAGTCTTGAGGCCGTTCAGCTTGCCGCCAGCGGCCTTGAGTGCCGTTCCTTCAGGGTCATGCTTGCTGGTCTCGTCAATCGCCAGCGTCACGATCAGCTCGCCGGATGCGATGGCAGGCAGCAGCGCTGCCTTCTGTTCCTCGCTTGCAGCAGCCGCAATAACCGATGCGCCCACCACGCTCGAAGCCAGAAAAGGCGAGGCCGACAGCGTTTTGCCCATGGCTTCCGCCACAATACCCGCGCCGACACAGCCGAAGCCGGTGCCGCCGTGGTCTTCATCCACCATCAGGCCGGCAAATCCCATCTCGGACATTTCCTGCCACAGGTCAGCGGAATAACCGGTCTCATCCTTGTCATCACGCAGCTTCCTGAGCTGGGTGATCGGTGCTTTTTCTGCGAAGAAGCCCTCTGCGGATTCTTTCAGAAGCTGCTGTTCTTCATTCAATACCATTGCCATGGTGAAACTCCCCCTTAACTCGGCAGGCCAAGCACACGCTTGGCAATGATGTTGTGTTGAATTTCGGTGGTGCCACCCTCAATGGAGTTGGCTTTGGTCCGGAGCCAGGTGCGCGGGATTTCGCCGTTGTTCGAGAACTGGCCTTCCCACTCAAACGCGTCAGAGCCGTTGATCTTGACGATCAGTTCGTGGCGATCCTTGTTGAGTTCCGTGCCGTAAGCCTTGAGGAAGGACGAATAAGCGCCCATCTCGTTGCCGGCCTTGGCCTCGTCCTTGGCGCGCTCCATGGTGAACATGAAAGCCATAGCGTCAATCTCATGCTCGGCAATCTGGTGGCGGAGCATGGTTTCCGGCAGCTCACCGGCGTCATTGGTACCCAGCTTGTCGACCGCGAGGCGGTTGAGCGGCACCGGCAGGCCCATTTCGGAAATGCCCGTGCGTTCGTGCGTCAGCAGGTATTTCGCAACCGTCCAGCCCTTGTTCACTTCGCCCACAAGGTTCTTCTTAAATGCCTTCACATCGTCAAAGAAGGTTTCGCAGAAGGGCGAATAACCGGAAATCAGCTGGATCGGCTTCGTCGACACGCCCTCGGACGCCATATCGAACAGGATGAAGCTGATGCCGTTATGCTTGTCTGTTGCATCCGTGCGGATCAGGCAGAAAATCCAATCCGACTTGTCAGCATAGGACGTCCAGATTTTCTGGCCGTTGATAATATAGTGGTCACCCTTGTCTTCAGCCTTGGTGGCGAGAGCGGCAAGGTCAGACCCCGCGTTGGGTTCGGAATAGCCCTGACACCAGCGGATCTCACCGCGCGCGATGGACGGCAGGTGCTCAAGCTTCTGCTCGTGTGTGCCAAACTTCAAAAGCGCCGGGCCAAGCATCCAGATACCGAAGCTGGTCAGCGGCGAGCGAGCCTTGATGCGCTTCATCTCTTCCGCCAGGATTTTGGCTTCGTCTTTACTAAGGCCGCCACCGCCATATTCCTTTGGCCAGGTCGGGACCGTCCAGCCGCGCGCGCCCATGCGCTCAAGCCACAGCTTCTGGTCTTCGCTTTGGAACACAAAATTACGACCGCCCCAGCAGATGTCCTTTTCGCCTTGCGCAGGCGTGCGCATCGATGCAGGGCAATTTTCTTCCAGCCAGGCCCGCGTCTCGGCGCGGAATGCCTCAAGATCACTCATTATACCAGTCTCCCCAGACGTCGCCCCTTCCCGGGCGGCAATACAAGTCTCAGGGGTAAGGAGTAAGGCGGTTTTGCCCCACGGCAAGGCGTGGAGCGAAAGTTTCTGGCCGAACTGGCCGTAACGTCAAAAAAACTTCTGATCGGCTGGCCTAAGCTGAAAACAATCCTATCTAACTGTCCGTCTATCCTGTCGTTAGAGACCGGCAGCGCGCGCAAGAATGAGGCTTATGGCTGGATTTTCCTATCAAACTGTATGGCGGCTCGCTGGGCCGAATATTGTCAGCAATATCCTGATGGTCTCCATCTCCTTCGCGCATCTCTGGATCGTGGCGCCTCTGGGGCCGGAAATGAGCGCCGCCGTTGTCGCCGGAGGGCGGGTGCATTTTCTATTGATGGCCGCCGCCATGGCGCTATCGGTTGCCACAACTGCTGTAGTGGCCCGTGCCTGGGGCGCGGATGACACGCATGAGACGTCGGCCTCCACCGCCAGTTCGCTCGCGCTCGCGATCATGATTTCAATCGTGCTGGGTATCACCACCTATTTTGCAGCGCCTATTCTCGTGAAAATGTTCAGCCTGGACGGCAGGACCGCCGCGCTTGCGGTGGCCTATATCCAGCCGGCGGCGCTCCTCAATATCGTCTTCGCCCTGATGCTGACAATCGCCACAGCCTTCCGGGCCATTGGCGATGTGATCAGGCCGCTGCGTTATATGGCGGTCGGGGCGGCCGCAGCGATAATCCTATCCTATGCGTTGGTGCGCGGCGCTTTTGGGGCGCCTGCTGTCGGCATTGCCGGCATTCCCTGGGGAACCGCTGCTGGGCAATCCCTGATTGTCCTTTGGTTCCTCGTCAACTGGCTGCGCGGGCGATATGTATTCCGCCCTCACCTTCAAGGGGCGCTCAGAAAACGCCGGATCGGGCAACTGGTCAAGATCGGGGCGCCTGCCGCGATCGAGCAGGTGTTGATCCAGATGAGCTTCCTTCTGTTCATGATGTTGATCAGCAGCTACGGCACCGCGGCCTTTGCCGCCTACGGCATCGGCATCACCATCCTCAGCATCACCATCGTGGTGGGCCTGGGCTTCGGCACCGCCAGCGCGACACTTTCGGGCCAGTTGATCGGCGCTGAAAAGCACGACGCAGCCGTCGCCAGTGGCTGGGCCGCCATGCGCCTTGCCATGGTGGGCATGTGCGCGCTCGCGGTCGTCACCTACGCCTTCAAAACACCCCTGGCCAATATCTTGTCCGCAGACCCTGTCGTGCGGGCAGACACGGAATTCTTCATCCTGATCCTGGCGCTGATCCAGCCGCTGATGGCAATCGAATTTGCCATTGGTGGTGCACTAAGGGGCGCGGGCGATACGCGCTACCCGCTGTTTGTGACATTCTGCGGCATGATTGTCGGGCGCCTTTCGGTCGGGTTCGCTGTGCTGGCCCTGGGCGGCCCGGTTGAGGCCATGTATAGCGTGATCGTGGGTGACTATGCCATCAAGGCAGCCCTTTTGGTGCGCCGGTACCGCAGGGTCGACTGGACGGAGATGGAGCGCCACCCCCATGCGCCAAGCGCACTGCAGTCAGTGGCGGGCATCAGCCGCGGCCCGGTCCGCAGCTTCTTTGGCCGCCGCGAAACCGTAGAAAAACAGCCATAATCACAAATTTACAGCCAAGCTTTGGACATGGCCCCCAATTGGCCTAGTTTCATGACTGGAAGACGTCGGGGCACGGCCCCAATCAAAGGAGGGGAAAATGGCAAAACCAGGCATGCTGGACATCAGAAGCGTCAAGGATCAGGTATCGGCAGAAGAATGGCAGGCCCGCGTGGACCTTGCCGCCGCTTACCGCATGATGGCCTATATGGGCTGGGACGATTTGATCTACACCCACCTGTCGATGCGCATTCCGGGGACAGACCACCATTTCCTGATCAACCCGCTGGGGCTGATGTTCGAGGAAATCACGGCTTCAAGCCTTGTGAAGGTAGACCTGAACGGCAACCAGCTGATGGACACACCCTTCATCCCCAACGCTGCCGGTTTCGTGATCCACAGCGCCATCCACGAGGCGCGCGATGACGCCAACTGCGTGATGCACCTGCATACAGATTACGGCATTGCGGTATCGAACCAGAAAGATGGACTGTTGCCCATGTGCCAGACCAGCATCGTGCCCTGGGCCATGGTGGCCTATCATGACTATGAAGGCTTTGCGGTAAACGACGGCGAAAAAGAGCGTCTGGTTGCAGACTTCGGCACCAAGAACGCCCTGATCCTCAGGAATCACGGCACGCTCACAGTCGGTGACACGGTTGCAAAAGCGTTTGAAGCCATGTGGTTCCTGGAGCGCGCCTGTAAAATCCAGATCCTGACCCAGTCCACCGGCGCTGCCATCTATAAGCCAAGCCAGGAATCGATCGACAATGCCCTTCGGGACCTCCGCGTCGTGGCCGGTGCAAACGGGGCTGACAATTTCGTCTGGCCCGCTATTCTGAGGAAAATGGAACGGCTTGACCCAAGCTTCCGTGACTAGCTTTTGATTTAACACCAGGGGTTTTATGACCAAGGTTCAACCGATTATTGACCAACTGGCCGTTGAACGGCTGGATAAGCTGCTGTTTCGCGGCACACCAAACCAGTGGCCGAACCAGCATGTGTTTGGTGGCCATGTTATTGCGCAGGCCATGGAAGCCGCAACGCTGACGGTCGGGGAAGGCTATAAGCTGCATTCGTTGCACTGCTACTTCCTGCGGCCGGGCATCGCCACCCAACCGATCCTTTATGATGTGGACCCGATCCGCGATGGTCGCAGTTTTGTGACCCGGCGGGTCGTTGCCATCCAGAACGGTGAGGCGATCTTCACGATCGCGGCGTCCTTCCATGTGGGCGAACAAGGCGTTGAACACCAGATAGATATGCCAGATGTGCCCCAGCCGGAAGACCTGGACGATGATGAGGCCTATTATGCCCGCGTGCTGCGCGCCTTTGGCAAACAGCCCAAGGACAAGCCTTTCATGCCTTTCGAGATGCGCTCCATTGACCGGATGGACCTTGAAAACCCGCAGCCCAAAAGCCCGGAAACAGGCTATTGGTTCCGCTTGAAGGAAAAAATTGATGGTGACCAAGCGCTGCATGCCCGCCTGATGGCCTATATCTCCGACTTCGCTTTCCTGTCAGCGAACCTCAGGCCGCACGCCATGATCCCGCGCGATCCGCGCCTGAAGACTGTGGCCAGCCTCGATCACGGCATGTGGTTCCACCGGGAAAACTTCCGTGTGGACGACTGGATTTACTACAAAACTGACGGCTACTGGACCGGCAAGGGCCGCGGCCTCGCCCGGGGTGCGCTCTATGACCGCACGGGCCGGTTGCTGGCCTCCACGGCACAGGAGTGCCTGCTGCGGCTCAAACAAGAAGAAAAAGAGGCCCTTTCCTAACCGGAAGGGCCTCTTTGGCTTGTTACTTGTTTGGGGGCTTACTTGAGCCCGTATTTCTTGCGCCAGACCACATAGCGCACTTCAACGCCGCTCATGATACTGCGCCTCAGCCCTGAGGCCGACTTGACCATATCGAGGGTCTCGATGGCCATTTTCTTGTCTTTCTCGTCCGGTTCCCACGTATCCAGCGCCATATAGCTGTCGCGAATCTGCACAGCAGTTTCCTCGCTGACATTATAGTTGCCGACGAGATCAAAATACTGATCCAGCGTGTTCTTTTTGGCTGGCAGATTGTTTGAGACCTGTGAATAGACAAAATAACCGTCCGCGCGCACCATGGCCTGCACATGGGCCGTCCATTCATGGTCTTCGCGGAAAGCGCGCAGGTCATCCATGCAGAAGAGCGCGTCAAACTTCATCTTCTCGCGCCGCATTGGGTCGTCCAGATGATGGGCCGGATGAATTTTGGCTGCACTTGTGCCGACGAACATACGTTCCAAGTGCTCGCGGCATTCGACCCTGCCCTCATAGGCATCCACCGTATAACCGCGCTCGACCATGGTTCTCACCAACCGTCCGCCGCCCGGGCCAATCACACCAACCCGCGCCCTGCCGGGCAGGTCACTGAACATGGCCATGTCTTCGATGATGTCCAGGCTGATCGGACGCTCGCAATAGTCCATATTCTGCCCATTGAAGAGCAAATCCAGTGCGAGCGAGAAAGCTAGTTTTTCAGCCACAAATGTCCCCTCTGCCGTGCTTGGTCCATAAGCCGCAGAATAACGACAGAAAGTGAACCAATGTTAAACAACTCGCCACAATTGTAGCTGAGTACGAAAGCCTGAGAATATTTGCCTGAAAGAATAAAGCCTCCGACGCACTGCACCGAAGGCTTCACCCTATACCATAGATTTTTCGCTAAATGCCAGATTTTTCAATCAGTAAGCGAGCATAGTTGCCGATCTGGTTGGTTCGCCCACCAAACCCTGCAAACGCCTTGTTCTTGGTCTGGCCATGGTAATAGCGATAATAGATTTGCTGCAAAATCACCGCCAGGCGGAACACGCCGTACACCAGATAGTAGTCGAACTTGGCCAGGTCATAGCCGGTCTTTTCGGCATAGAGCTCACAGATTTCCTCGCGGGTCAGCATACCGGGCGCCATGCAAGGCTGCATGCACATGGCAATCATCTCGTCCGGGTCACCGGGCTGCGACCAGTAGGCCAGCGTGTTACCAAGGTCCATCAATGGGTCGCCCAGCGCGCTGATTTCCCAGTCCAGGATCGCCTTGATCTCGAACGGGTTGTCTTCGCACAGGATCACATTATCGAGCCTATAGTCGCCGTGCAGCACCGCGTGGCCAACCTCACCCGGCGGCATATGGTCTTCCAGCCACTTGCGCACATCGGCAAAATCTTCGACGTCATCGGTGATCACGCGCTCATAGCGGCGGTTCCAGCCTGTCACCTGGCGTTCCACATAGCCTTCAGGCTTGCCGAAGTCACCAAGTCCCGCCGCCTTATAGTCAACCTGATGCAGTTCGATCAGTTTGTTGAAGAAAGACAGGCACAGTTTGCGGCCTTCTTCTTCGCCAAAACCCCAGCTTGCGGGGATCGTGCGGTCCAGCTTGCGGCCGTCCACCTGTTCCATCACGTAAAATTCAGCGCCCAAGGGGCTGCCTTCGTCCGGCACATGGAAGTAGGTTTCTGGCACCGCCGGGAAGACCGGTTTCAGGGCATTCATCACGCTATACTCGCGGATCATGCTGTGACCTGATTTGGGACGCGTGCCATGTGGCGGGCGCCTGAGAACCAGACTTTTGTTCGGGTACTGGATCGAATAGGTCAGGTTCGAATGGCCGCTGGCGAACTGGCGGATCGTCGGCGTGCCTTCAAGCCCGCCAATATGCTCTTTGATGATATTGTCGATCAGATGGCTGTCCAGCTCCTCGCCTTCACGCACATTGACCGTTTTATTGAGCGATTCTGTCATGTCTGCCTCCCTTACGCCGTCCAACCGCCGTCCATCACCAGCGTGGTGCCGGTGGTGAAAGCCGCCGCATCAGACGCCAGATACAGAACGCCGCCCACCATATCCTCCGGCTTGCCCGCGCGCGGGATCGGGAACTGGCTGGTGTATTGGGACAGCATATCTTCATTCGACGTGAACACGGCCGTCATCTTGGTATCCACCAGCCCCGGGCAGATGGCATTCACACGAATGCCGTCATGGCCATATTCGCGGGCGTAGGCCTTGGTCATATTGATCATGGCCGACTTGGTCATTGAATAGATGCCCTGCAAGTGCCCCGGCGAGATACCGTTGATGGACGCCACATTGACAATGGCGCCGCCGCCCTGCTCTTTCATCATCTTCACCGCTTCAGCGGACAGATAGAAAGGGCCTTTCAGGTTCACGTCGATGGTTTTATCGAACGCGGCTTCCGGCGTTTCGCCAATCAGGCCATAAAAGGGGTTGGTGCCACCGCAGTTCACCAGCACGTCCAGGCGGCCATATTCCGCCTTGATCCATTCAAACACCGCCGTCACATCTTCCATCTTGCCGGCGTGCGCTGCCTTGGCCTTGGCGTCACCACCATCCGCCCGGATGCTTTCAGCAACGCCCTCACAGGCGTCCTGGTCACGGGAGGAGACGATGACCTTCGCCCCATTGGCGGCAAAAGCGCGCACGATGGCTTCACCAATACCGCGCGAGGAACCGGAGACAAAAACCACCTTGTCGGTGAAATCCATTAGTTTGGTATAATCCATTGAGAATACTCCCTGAAATCAGATCGGACGACCGGTGGTTTCCAGCTGGTGGCGACGGAATTTGCGCATGCCCCCCACCCAGCGGTCATAGTCATTGGCCTTGTGTTTGAAATAGCCTTCCACCTGCTCATGCGGGCGGATCATGAAGCGCCCTTCCCGCATCATGGCAAGTGTGCGGCTCGCCAGTTCCTCGGCGGGCATGATGCCGTCTGCGGCGGCAGAACTTTTCTCTGCACCGGCTGTCATCTTGCTGGTCACGGCCTGTGGGCACAGGCAACCGACATAGATGCCGTCGTCGCCATGGCTGATGGCCAGGCTTTCGGCAAAGCCCACCGCTGCGTGCTTGGTGGTGGAATAGCTGCTGTCGCCAATCTGGCTCAGGAGCCCGGCCGCGCTTGCGGTGATCAGGAAACCGCCTGAGCCGCGCTCAACCATGCCCGGCAACACTGCCCGGCACGCCAAGATGTGGGCGAACACATTGACTTCCCAGATTTTCTGCCATTCGGCGTTCGAACGGCTGATCACCGTCCAGTCTGGCGCGTCGGAGAAGATAATGCCTGCGTTCGAGCAGTAGAGGTCGACAGGGCCAGATGAGGCTTCGACATCCTCAACCATTGCCTTCACGGCCGCTTCATCGGTCACATCCAGCCTGTAGGCCTTGGCGTTCGGGCCGATCTCACCGGCCACCCGCTCTGCGCCCGCTGCGTCCATATCCGCCACGGCAACAGCTTTCGCGCCCTCGGCGGCAAACAGCTTCGCGAGCGCCTCACCGATACCGCTGGCACCGCCTGTCACCACAATAACCTTGTCTTTCACATCCATTACAAACTCCCCTCCTGGCAATATTCAGGGGCCGAGATGGATGGTCTCCAACAAGGCCCTGAAGTCCTTTGGTAATGAAGTGGGGCGACGCGTCTTTCTGTCCACATAAACATGGACAAAATGTCCCTGCGCGGCAGGTTCCTGCGCGTCTCCGGCAAACAGACCGATCTCGTAGCGCACGCTGGAGGTGCCAATGTGAGAGACCGCAATGCCGGCGCGCACGGGATGTGGGAACTCAAGCGGTTTGAGATAGCGGCAGTTGGTTTCCACCACAAGGCCTATCACCCCGCCTTCGTGGATATCCAGCACGCCGCCCTCGATCAGGAAGCGGTTCACGGCGGTATCAAAGAAGCTGTAATAGACCACATTGTTGACATGGCCATAGACGTCATTGTCCATCCAGCGGGTCTGGATATCAGACACATGCGGGTATGCGGTCACGCTGCGCAGGGCTACTTTCTCGCTCACCAGGCCGCCTCATAAATCGCGAGGGCGTCACCCCGGGTAATCTCACGCGGGTTGTTGACCAACAGGCGTTCCTGAAGCATGGCATCATCCGCCAGCATCGGTAACGCCCCTTCCTTCACGCCCACATCTCTGAGGCGCTTTTCAATACCCACATCATCCGCGATACGTTCGAGCCAGTCGATCAGCGCGGCGGCACTGTTCCCAGCCCCCACAAGCTCGGCCAGTTCGGCATACAGGCCGCCCGCTACCGGTTCGTTGAACCGAAGCACATGCGGCAACACCAACGCGTTCGAAAGCCCATGCGGGATATGGAAATGCCCGCCCAGCGGATAGGCCAGCGCATGCACGCCCGCGACCGGTGCGTTGGCAAAGGCCTGCCCTGCCAGCGTTGCTCCCACCAGCATGCCCCGGCGGGCTTCCATATTGTCGCCTTCCTTGCAGGCGACCTCAATATTGGCGCCCAGCATCAGAAGCGCCTGGCGTGCGAGGCCGTCTGAAATGGGGTTCTTCTTGATCTTGGAGGTGTAGGCCTCAATGGCATGCACCATGGCGTCAATACCCGTCGCCGCCGTGATATGGGGTGGCAAACCTTTCGTCAGCGTCGCATCAAGGATGGCCAGGTCCGCCAGTAGCGTCTTGTCGGACACGCCCATCTTGGTGCTTTCGCCCGTCGTGACAATGGCAATCTGCGTCACTTCAGACCCCGTGCCCGCCGTTGTCGGCACCTGCACCAGCGGCAGACGCCCGCCAGACACCTGGTCAAGGCCATAGATATCGCCAAGCGCCTGTTTGCCTGTGCACAGGATCGCCACCAGCTTGGCCACGTCCATCGAACTGCCGCCACCAAAACCGACAATCAGGTCAGAGCCGTGCGCCTTGGCCGCCTTCACGGCTTCCAGCACCACTTTCTCAGACGGGTCGGCCTCCACACCGTCATAGAGCGACGGATGCAATTCCGCTTCTTCCAGCGCCTGCATAACTGACCCGACCATGCCAAGGCGCACCAACCCCATGTCCGTGATGACCATGGGTTTCTGGCACCCAAACCGGGCCTTGAGGGTTGCGCCCAAATTGTGGGCCGCACCGTCCTCAACCAAAATCGATGAGACGCTGTTGAAATTATAGGCGATCATGTCCGCCACTCCTAACTGCTGGTTAACCTGTTACTTGATCTGACGCTCCACATTCTTGCGAAGCTTGTCCGTGTATGGTGGGACGATCCCAAGGAGATTGCCGATCGACAGTTTCGGGTGCCTCAGCACCGATTTCTGGTGGCTGAACTCCAGAAAACCGTCATAGCCGTGATAATGACCCATGCCGCTGTTACCCACACCGCCGAACGGCAGGTTTTCATGGGCCCCGTGCCACAGCACATCGTTGACTGTCACGCCGCCGGATGTCGTGCGCGTCAGCACTTCGGCTTCCTCGGCCTTGTCCTCACCAAAATAATACAGCGCCAGCGGGCGTTCCCGCGCGTTGACATAGTCGATCACCTCAGACGTCTTTTCATAGGTACGCACTGGCAGGATCGGGCCAAAGATTTCTTCCTGCATCACCTTCATGTCGTCGGTCGGGTCCAGGATCAGGGCTGACGGCAGCTTGTTGGCCTGGTTCTGGCCTGTAAAGTCCTCATCCGCGGGGTTGATGATGCGTACATCCGCGCCCTTGGCCTTGGCGTCCTCGATATAGCCTTCGAGCCGCTCCCGGTGCCGCGGGCTGATGATCGAGGTATATTGATCATTTGCCAGCATGGTTGGATACATGCGCGAAACTGTTTTGGTATATGTGTCGACAAAGGCGTCGCGCCGGTCGGCATCAATATTGATATAGTCGGGCGCCAGGCAGATTTGTCCGGCGTTCATATGCTTGAAGGTGGCGACACGCTCGGCAACCATATCCAGGTCCGCACTTTTGCCCACCACGACAGGGCTTTTGCCACCCAGCTCCAGCGTCACGGGCGTGAGGTTCTCGCTTGCCGCCCGCATGATCAGCTTGCCCACCACCGGCGCGCCCGTGAACATCAGGTGGTCCCATGGCTGGCTGGCGAAGGCCTGGCTGGTTTGCACCGCCCCTGTCACAACCGCCACTTCGGTTTCATCGAAGTTTTGAGCGAACACTTCTTTGAAGAAGTTGGAAGTGCGCGGTGTGTGCTCACTTGGCTTGATGATCACCCGGTTACCCGCCGCCAGCATCTGTGCAAGCGGCACGAAAACCATGGTCAGCGGGAAGTTCCAGGGCGTAATCAGCCCCACAACACCTTTCGGCTGCGGCACCACCTGCGCCTTGGCACCCAACAGCCCCAGCGGGAACTGCAGCTTACGCTTAGAGGGTTTCATCCACTTGTCCACATGCTTGATGGCATCCTTGAGGGCGCCAGAGCTTGCCGCTACATCAGCGAACAAGGTGGTCTCGGCGGACCGGTTACCGAAATCTTCCGAAATCAGGCGGATAAAGTCATCCTTATGATCCATCAGGCATTTAAGCGCGCGCCTCAGCCTGTCCTTGCGCACATCCGCGCTTACCAAGCCTTCAGCCAGATAGCTGTGGCGCTGGGCCTGAAGCTTGGCTGCGATGTCTTCCGCTGGCGTCTCGTTGAGCGTCATGCCGTCCATGGTCTTTTCCCCCTTTGAAAAGCTGCCTTTCCCCAAAGGCAATGTGTTCCATTAAAGTGTAGTTCGGCAGCGCCGGACTTCAAAGGCCAAAACGAAAAAAGCCCGCACAGATGCGGGCTTTTCCATAGTTTCATGATTAAAGTAATCAGGCTGACCGCAACAGATGTATCTCTGCGCCCTTGTGGCTCTTTTCATCGGCGTTGTCGGAAGACGCTACGGCCTCTTCTTCTTTTGTGTCGCGCACTTCAGCCAGGAACCGATCCACCTCGCGCTTCAGGCTATCCGATTCAGACATCAGGCTTTCCGCACTTGTCTGCAGGTCGCTGGACATGGTGCGGGTCTCAAAGGCGGCCGCGTCCACAATCGACACACTGGCCCGGACTTGTTCTGTCCCAGCCGAAACCTGCTGCACATTCTGGGCAATCTCGCCGGTGGCTGCGGCCTGCTGCTGTACTGCCGCCACCACAGACTGCGTCACATCATTCATCTGGCCAATAATGTCGCCGATCCGCTCAATCGCTCCCGACGCGTCGTTTGACACCAGCTGGATCTTTTCCACATAGGCCGCGATATCTTCGGTTGCCTTGCTTGATTGTGCTGCCAGGTTCTTTACCTCGGACGCCACCACAGCAAAACCTCGGCCTGCGTCACCGGCGCGCGCGGCCTCAATGGTCGCATTAAGCGCCAGAAGGTTGGTCTGATCGGCGATATCGCGGATCATTTTGACCACAGTGCCAATCTGGTGTGCGGCCTCCGACAGGCCCGCCACGGTTTCCGTGGTGCGGCTGGCTTCATCAACGGCGCTCAGGGCCACCTTCGCGCTATGGTCAAGCTCATCGCTCACGGACCGGAACGAGACAGAGAGTTCCTCGGTCGCCCCTGCCACGGCCTGAACGTTGCGCGATGCCTCGTCCGTTGCATGCTGGGTCGCGCTGACTTCCGACGCAGTGCGTTCGGTGTTGCCGACAAGCTTATTGGCCGCCCCCGCCATGTTCCGGGATGCGCTCGCCACCGTTTCCACGATGCGCATCACACCCACTTCAAACGCATCGGCCATCTGCAGGCGTTGCTGCTGGCGCGCCTCCTGCCGCTCGAGCCGCGCGCGCTCTTCGGCCTGCTTGTGTTCTTCAAGGCGGCGGGCGTCTTCGATTTCCTGAAGGCGCCGGGCTTCAGCTTCCCGGCGCTCGCCCTCGCGTTTGGCTTCGGCCAGGCGCTCCAGCTCGAACGTTTTGTCTTTGAAGATGCCTGCGGCTTCGGCCATGCGGCCGAGTTCATCGCCGCGGTCCCGACCCGGGATTTCAACCATTTTGTCGCCAGCCGCCAGCCTACTGATCGCGTCAGTAATACGGCCAAGCGGGCGCGCGACCGAAAAACCGATATACCAGGCCATAATGGCTGCGATCACGGCGCCAACGATCAATCCAATCAGGCTCTGGACCACAGCCCTGTTCACGGCTGCGATCATATCGGTCAGCGCAAGCCCTTGCTCATCACGGGCAGCCAGTTTTGCCTTGCCCGTAATGTCTGCAATGGCCGTTGCCGCCCCTTCAAGCTGGGTCATGGCATCCTGCAAGGACGTGGCTGCCGCATTCTTGGCGCGCAGGCTTTGGCGGATCACGTCGCTGTCGCGGCGGGCATAGATCAGCACCCGCATGTCGCGCCGCGGTATGCCCTTCAGCGCCACCTGTGCTGTCCTGATCAAACCGTCCAGTTCTTCACCTGCGGCAATGGCCTCGGAAAAGTCTGCGGTACGGCCCGATGCCACATAGGCAATGCTGGCCTGGTTATAGCGTGCCACAAGCGGCCCTAATTGGCTTGCAAGTGCAGCTGCCTCACCGCCCCTGGACTTCAGGAAATCGGCCAGCTTGGCGGCTGACACTTCCAGTTTGCCAATGCCAACAGCAACAACCTGAAGGGCGTCCTCTTCGTTCCCCAGACGGTTTTCAACTGCCGTGAAAACAGCATCAAAATCATGGGACGCGGCCTCAAGGGCTTTTGCCGTCTCGGCTTCGCCTGTTTGGGTCAGGATGTCGGCCACCTCGGTGCGGGTTTCTTCCGCCCGGGCCTGGGCCTCGGTCAGGCGCTGCCTGTCTTCCTCCCGGCCTGAGAATGCGTAAGTCCTGAGCGCGCTGGTTTGTGCCGCGATATCGGCCGCATAATCATTGACGTGCCTGACAATGTCAGTCTTGTCGGCAATCGCCTGAGAGGCGGTATCGAGCCCGCGCAAACCGGATGAGGAAATGCGGTTCGCCGCCGCAAGCGTAACGATGACGGCTGCAAAGCCGATGAGAATCCGAAGACGAACGGAAAGACGCATGGAGTGACCCTCGCTATGCGGTGCCTGCCACGCGTGCTGGCCCACAGTGTTGTTGTGCGAGGAAAAGGTAAATCCCTATTGTGACAGATATATTTCACTTCAGTGACACTTCTGCCCCAAGGGCAATATAAGGTGTCACACAACGGAAATATTAGGGGTAAAGCTCCGCCAGCTGCCAGTCCTGAGCGGCTTCATCCAACCGGTAGGTAATGCGCTCATGCAGGCGGAACTTGCGGTCGCGCCAGAATTCGAAATAGCGCGGCTTCAGCCGAAAGCCGGACCAATAGTCAGGCCGCGGCACATCGCCGGCGCCAAACTTGGCGGTATATTTCGCGATGGCGCCCTCAAACTCAAACCGGCCTTCCATTTCGCGCGACTGTTGTGACGCCCAGGCGCCGATGCGGCTGGCGCGCGGGCGCGAGGCGAAATAGGCATCGGCTTCGGCGTCTGTTACCGGCTCGACAGCACCCTCGACCCGAATCTGACGTCGCAGCGTTTTCCAGTGGAACAGAAGCGCGGCATTTGGGTTTTCTGCCAGTTCCCTGCCCTTGCGGCTTTCAAGGTTGGTATAGAAAACAAGGCCGTCTGCATCGCAGCCCTTCAGAAGCACCATCCGCACGCTCGGGAAGCCGTCTGGCGTTGCTGTTGCCAGCGCCATGGCCGTCGGGTCATTGGGCTCGCTTTCCGTGGCTTCGGCAAGCCAGGCGTTGACTTGCTCGAACGGGGTTTCAAAAGAAGCACGCTTGTCGGACACCGGTCTTATTCCTTGTCAAAAAAAATCTTTTTCCGCACGTCGGCTGCACAGTCTGCTATATCAAATCTAAGCATCTATAAATGCAAGAATATTGCACGCCGTGCCCTGCCCCTTATATGATAGCAAGACACGTGATTCAGTATCTGTTTTTTGGGTTTGATACAATCCTATGAGCGACCTTTATGATATTTTGGGCCTAAACCGCGACGCCAGCCAGGATGACGTCAAGAAGGCCTATCGTACTTTGGCTAAAAAATACCATCCAGACGCCAACAAGGATAATCCCAAGATTGTTGACCGGTTCAAGGAAGTGTCAGCGGCCTATTCCATTCTGGGTAATGAGAAACAGCGCAAACGCTATGACCGCGGCGAGATTGACGAGACCGGCAATGAGAAGCGCGCCTATTCGAACCCCTTTGGGTTTGGCGGCGGCGGCAGGCGGCGGGCATCTGCAGGGTTCGACGATTTCGATCTTGACGAAGCCCAGGATATCTTCACCGAATTTTTCCGCTCCTCAAGCCGGCGCAGCGGCCCATCGCGCGGGGACAACCCGTTTGAACAGTCAGGCCGGAAGCGGGGTCTGGACCTCAGCTACAAGATCACCATCGGTTTTGACGAGTCGATCAACGGCAGCACCCGGCGCCTGACGCTCAACGACAACCGCAACGTGGATATCAAGATCCCACCCGGCATCAAGGACGGCCAGGTGATCCGGCTTTCCGGGCAAGGCGGCCCGGCCTTCGGCAAGGGCCCCAAGGGCGATGCGCTCGTGGAAATTCGCGTGGCGCCCCACCCCTATTTCACCCGCAAGGATTTGGATATCCACCTTGAGCTGCCAATCTCACTTGATGAAGCGGTGCTGGGCGGTGATATCGAAGTGCCGACCCCCAAAGGCCGCCTGACAGTACGCATTCCCAAAAACAGCTCCAGCGGCAAGCGCCTGCGGCTGAAGGGTAAGGGTGTCAAGCGCGGTGATGAGGTGGGCAATATGTATGTCAACCTGAAGCTGATGCTGCCGACCGACCGCGACGCAGAGCTTGAAAAGCTGATGAAACAATGGTCCGGCGGCAACGGTGCTGACCTCCGCAAGAAAGCGGGGCTATACTGATACATGGTAGAGCTGGAGCGGCATAAGCGGGCCTGGAAACGTGCCCTCGTCCTGTTTTTCGGCAATCAGGGCATGGCGGCGGCCGGTAACATGGCCTTCCTCTCGATGCTGTCGCTGTTTCCTTTCATCATCTTCCTTGTCGCTGTGTCCGGCTTCATGGGGCAATCCGAGCGCGGGCACGAAGCGATCCAGTATATGCTTTCGATCCTGCCGCCCGAAGTCTCAAGCGTTGTCGCCGGCCCGATCAAGGGTATTGTCAGCAACACCGGCGCCGAAATCCTGACCGGTTCGATCCTGCTGGCCATCTGGACCGCCGGAAACGGCGTGGAAGCAGCGCGGGAAGTGTTGATCAAGGCGTTTGGCAAGGAACACGCGCGCGCCATCTGGATCCGGCGGCTTGAAAGCCTGGGCGTGGTGGTTTTTGGCGCCATTGCCATCGTGATTGCCATGTCGATCATGGTGCTGGGCCCGGCGGTCCTCAAGGCCATCACCAGCCTGTTCCCGGACGCCATGATGGACGGGGTCAACACCACCTGGAAATACCTCAGCCTTCTGGTCAGCCCGGCTGTGCTGACGCTGGGGCTTTATATGGTCTACCTGTCGCTGACTCCCAGGAAGGTGAAGAACGTGGTGCGCCTGCCCGGCACGCTGCTCAGCGTCGCCGTGTTGATCGCAACAGCCAAGGGCATGTCGGTGTACCTCAAATATGCAGGCAACTATGACGTCACCTACGGCAGCCTCGCGGGCGTGGTGGTGATGCAGCTTTTCTGCTTCCTTGTCAGCCTCGGTTTTGTGCTGGGCGCGGAACTGAACGCAGCCTATACGTTCGACGAGGCAGACAGGGCAAAGGCAGAGGCACGCGCCAGCAAGCGGACGGCAAAGGACGCGGCCAATAATGGCGATGACAAACCGGCAGAAACCGACGCATAATCAGTTTCCGCCAAAACAATTGACGGGCGGGGCGCTTCGTGTAGGATGCGCCGAATTCTCGGCCTAACAGATATAAAAAGGGGGCGAATATGACCAAATTGATGGAAGGAAAACGCGGGCTTATCATGGGCGTCGCAAACGACCGCTCGATGGCCTGGGGCATTGCCAAGGCCTGCGCGGAGCAAGGCGCCGAGGTTGCCTTTTCCTATCAGGGTGAAGCCCTGGAAAAACGCGTGCGGCCACTGGCGGAATCCATTGGGTCCGATTTCCTGGTACAGTGTGATGTCTCCGACGCCGCGTCGATCGACGCCATGGCTGCAAAGCTGGCGGAAAAATGGGACAGCATCGACTTCTTCGTGCACGCCGTTGGCTATTCCGACAAGAACGAGCTGCGCGGCCGCTATATCGACACCACGCTCGACAACTTCCTGATGACCATGAACATCTCAGCCTACAGCTTCGTCGCCGTGGGCCAGCGCCTTGAGAAGATGATGACCAACGGCGGCAGCATGGTCACGCTCAGCTACTATGGCTCGGAAAAGGTTGTGCCCCACTATAATGTGATGGGCGTGGCGAAAGCCGCGCTTGAGGCCAGCACCCGCTATATGGCCCGTGACCTGGGCGAAAAAGGCATCCGGGTGAACACCATCTCCGCCGGCCCGATGAAGACGCTCGCGGCTTCCGGTGTTGGCGATTTCCGTATGCTTCTGAAGTATAACGAGAAAAACGCACCGCTGCGCCGTAACATCACACTTGATGATGTGGCCGGTGCCGGCCTTTACCTCCTGTCTGACCTGTCTTCCGGCGTGACCGGCGAAACCCACCATGTGGACAGTGGTTTCTCCACCACCTGCATGCCGACAGACGATGACGCGATGAAGGCTTTCATCAAGATTCTCGACGAACAAGACAAAGACTAGGCTTTCATATGTCCTATAACACCTTTGGCAGACTTTTCCGTTTCACCACCTGGGGCGAAAGCCACGGACCGGCGCTGGGCGCCACCGTCGATGGCGTGCCGCCACTGTTGGAGATCACGGAAGAGGAAATCCAGGTGTTTCTGGACAAACGCAAGCCTGGCCAGAGCAAATACACCACACAGCGCCGGGAACCCGACGCTGTGAAAATCCTGTCGGGCGTGTTTGAAGGCAAAACCACCGGCACGCCTGTGCAGCTGATGATCGAAAACACCGACCAGCGCTCAAAGGACTATGGCGACATCGCGGAACGCTACCGCCCCGGCCACGCCGATTTCACCTATATGGAAAAATACGGCATCCGTGACTATCGCGGCGGCGGGCGCTCCAGCGCGCGCGAAACCGCGGCCCGCGTGGCTGCAGGCGCCATCGCCCGCAAGGTGCTGGGGGACGGTATCACCATCCGTGCCTCCATGGTGCAGATGGGTGCCCACAAGATTGACCGCAGCCGGTTCGACTGGGCTGAGGTAGACCGCAATCCCTTCTTCTGTGCGGACGCGAAAACCGCCGAAGAGTGGGCAACCGAGCTGGACGCTATCCGCAAGGCCGGCAGCAGCATTGGTGCCGTGATCGAAGTGGTGGCCGAAGGCGTGCCCGCTGGTTGGGGCGCGCCCGTATACGGCAAGCTCGATGCGGATCTCGCGACCGCGCTGATGAGCATCAACGCCGCCAAGGGCGTGGAAATTGGCGCCGGTATGGAAGCAGCCTGCCTGACGGGCGAAGAGAATGCCGACGAAATGGTCCCCGGCGCGAACGGTGGGCCGCAATTCATGTCTAACAACGCGGGCGGCATTTTGGGCGGCATTTCAACCGGCCAGCCCATCGTGGCCCGTTTCGCCGTGAAGCCCACCAGCAGCATCCTGACGCCGCGCAAAAGCGTGAACACGCGTGGCGAAGCCGTTGATGTGGTCACCAAAGGCCGTCACGACCCCTGCGTGGGCATCCGCGCCGTACCCATCGCCGAAGCCATGATGGCTGTGGTGCTGGCCGACCATATGATGCTGCACCGCGCCCAGTGCGGTTAATCTTCGTGGTTGATTGCTGACGGTTCCGCCTGCTGATCTCGTTCCCCAAGATGATAGCTTATGCGCCAGACGTGGTAGGCTACGCGCTGCAGCCAGCGCATGGCATCCAGCCGCGCCATCAGCGTAGTGTCCGGACCATGCTCCTTGATGGAACTATGCACCTCTGACTGGCGGTACCGGTGGCGTTGGACGCGCATGAAGCCGTGCAGGCGCTCAAACGCCGCCCTGCCCGCCGAGATATCACCATCAAGCCCAAACCGCCCCACAGCATGCGCCAGCACGGCCGTATAGCGTGCCAGCCGCCTGTCAGCAGACAAGGCCCCCACCCGGGTGATCTGCGTGCAGCGGTGATGCAGGCGGCGGATATGGTCAAGCGCATGCAGCGCCGCCACCTGTTGGTCCGCCGACATGGGGTCAAGCGCGCTCGATGAGATCTCCTCCACATAGAGCTGGGTGTTTTCCGTGGCGCGCAGAAGCGCTTCCAGTCTTGCCGTCTGGCTCGCCTGCCGCGTTTCCGGCCGCAACTGACTATGAAGGATGGCAAAAGCTTCCTGCCCCAGCCTGCGGGCAACCTCAAGCGCTGTGGCCATGGCCACGCCGGGTTCCTGCAGGAGATGCCTGTCCAGCCCGCGTTCCAGCGCTGGCACCTGTTCAGGCACCAGGCGGGTGATAAAGCGGGCGAAGGCACCGGTGAAGGGCAGTATCAGGATCACGCCCAGGATATTGAACATGGTGTGGAAGCCCACGACGGCCATCTGGGCATTGCCCGTCGCGCCGCCCGCCACCCAGGCGTCCATAAAGCTGGTGTAAATCCCTACCAGGAAGAAGGCCATGACACCCGTCATGACGTTATAGATCACGTGGGCGAAGCCGGTTTGGCGCATGGCGGTTGAACCGCCCACGGTCGCGAGGGCGGCTGTGAAGGTGGTGCCCACGTCCATACCAATCACCATGGCCGCCGCCTGCGGGAAGGAAATCGCCCCGGCCGACAGCGCCACAAGGGCCGTCGCCACACCGGCGCTTGATGACTGGGTCACAAGCGTGATCCCCACACCGATCAGCACAAGCTGCAGGCGGCCCAGAAGGGTATCCGCCGGGAAGCTGTCGGGCGTGACAATGCCTTCAAAGGCTGCCATGCCGTGCTGCAGCGTTTCAATGCCGATAAACAGCAGGCTGAAACCCGCAAGCGCCGTGCCCGCGTGGCGAAACTTTGGCTTGCCAAACAGGCGCATCAGCACACCAACAAGCAAAAGCGGCATCACCATCAGGCCAAGCTCAAGCTTGAAGCCGATTAGCGCCACCAGCCAGCCGGTGATAGTGGTGCCGATGTTGGCACCAAAGATGACCCCCAGGGCCTGCGAGAAGGTGATCAGCCCTGCCCCCACAAAGCCAACGGCTGTCACCGTGGTGGCACTGGAGGACTGGATCACGGCCGTTGTCAGGGCACCGGTGACAGCGCCTGAGACCGGATTGGTGGTATAGCGCGCGAGGATCGCCCGCAAGGCCCCGCCGGCCAGCGCGCGCAAGCCCTCTGTCAGCACCGTCATGCCGAACAGAAACAGGCCAATGCCCCCAAGGGCGGTAAGAATATGCTGCATCATGCTGCCTTGTTGCCGTGTCAGGCCCCAAGTGTCTCTGACAAAGGTCAAATCTGGCAAGTGTCAATTTTTGATGGCACCGCTGCGCGGCAGCAGAAAGGCCCCGACAGCAGCCAGCAGGAACAGGACTGGCAGCAGCCAATAATCAGGCTCGCCCATGGTGTGCAGTATGCCTGCGGATATAACCACCCACAAAAACGGGATCACCCACAGCAGAAGCCGCCGTTCGCCCACAAGCAGGAACCAGCCAAGCGTCAGTGGAACAGCGGGATCGGGCATCAAAGCCACGGCCTCAAACGCGGCAGGCGCCCTGCCCGCAAGCATGGCAACAACAGGGTATAGAACCAGCGCCACTATCATAAGAGCAGCGCCGCCCCACGCCCCAATGGGTGACACATGCGCCGGACCTTTGACAGGATGTGCCCGCGCAATCAGCAGCAAAGCCCCCTGAAGCGCAAATAGCGTGGCAAAGGCGGGCGCTGCTGTCATTATTTCGGCGTAACGGCCAAGAAAAAACAGTGGCACCGGCATGACCGAGGCAGCAGCCAACAAGCCCCAAACCGGCAAGTCCTGACCTTTCTGGTACCAGAGCCACAGCGTACCGGAGAACCCAAGCACGAAAGCCAACGCAAGGGGCCACCAACTGCCCACATAGGCTTCCACCATGCGGAAATAGACAGCAGGCGAGAACATCAGGAAATCGGCCAGCTCATAGCTTTGCAGGGTCTCCCAGAAGGACATCTACAGGTCCTTCACATAGGCAGCCATACGGGCCCGCAGGGTCGCATCCGGCAGTCGGCCCTTACTTGCGGCCATATTTTCCCGCACATGCGCCACTTGCGTGGTGGCAGGGATGGCGCAAACGACCGCCGGATGCGATACGTTGAATTTCAAAAGATAATCCGCCCACCCTTTGAAGCCCTCAGCTTTCGCCCAGGCGGGGAACGGGTGGCGTTTGACCGCGCGGATCAGCCGCCCGCCGTCAAAGGGCCGGTTGACGATCACCCCAATGCCGCGCTCGCGCGCAAGCGGCAGGATGCGGTCTTCCGCCTCTCGGTTGGTCATATTGTAGGTCAGCTGAATGAAATCGAGCGGCTGGCGCTCAAGGATCGTCGCCAGCTCACCGTGCCGCCTGCCGTGCGACGTGGTCACGCCTACATAATCGATGGCACCGGCGGCCTTCATCTCAAAGAGGACAGGCAGATGGGCTTGCCAGTCACGCAGGTTATGCACCTGCAAGAGGCTGAAACGCGGCACACCCCAGTTCTTGAGGCTCGCCTGAACCTGCGCCCTGCCCTGGCCCGCGCCGTTGATCCAAACCTTGTCGGTGGCCATCAGCATGGGCGGCGCGCCCAAGGCCGTCAGCGCCCGCCCAATGGTGGCCTGGGATGAGCCATACATGGGCGAGCTGTCGATCATGCGACCGCCCGCCTCTAGGAAGGCCGCGATGACCTTCTGGCTGGCCTCAAGGCCATAAGGGTCATTCCCGACATTGAAGGTGATCCAGCTACCGAGGCCGATGGTCGGAATGGCTTCCCCGCTTGAGGGGATGCGTTTCAGCAGCATGTCACTTGCAGCAGGCGCAGCACCCAGGCCAGCCAGCGACAGCCCGGCGGCCCCCAGCATCGCCAGAACCGTCCGCCTGTCCATCCGGCGGTCCATTGGACGGTCCATCTGCTTGCCTGACTCCATGACATGCTCCACAAAGTTATGACATAACATTACCAGCCGCGCCCGCGCCTGTCACTGGGCCAAAGGTTTAGCGCGCTGAAAATCGCTGCTGGCGCGTGTAGGCCCCTTCAGGTAAGCTCCCGCCAAACGGGGGAGTGACAGATGATGAAATGGCTGAAATACCTGCTGGCCGCGCTGATGCTTGGCTTTGCGCTGGTGGTCTATATTTCCTGGACGCCGGATATACCGCACGAAACATTGGCCGAAAAATATGCCACAGGCGCTTCAGATTTCATCGAACTCCCGTCTGGCGCCCGCGCGCATTTCCGCATGCAGGGCAATGCGGAAGGACCGACAATCCTGCTGCTGCATGGCTCGAACGCGTCCCTTCACACCTGGGAAGGCTGGGTGGACGCGCTTGACGAAGACCATTTCGTTGTCACCGTTGATTTGCCCGGCCACGGCCTCACCGGGCCGACGCCCGCGGACGATTACACCTATGGCGGCATGGTGGCTTTCGTGGATGAGTTCGCATCAGCCCTCAATCTTCAGGATTTCATCCTTGGCGGCAACTCGATGGGCGGCGGTGTCACGCTGGCTTATGCGCTGGCGCACGGGGAAAAGCTTCAGGGCATCGTTCTGGTGGACGCCGCAGGAGTGAACCCGCCCGCAGACACCAAAATCCCCATAAAGCGCCCGAAAGCCTTCGACCTGGCAGGCCGCTGGTACAGCGACTGGATCTTGGAGAATATCACCCCGCGCAGCTTTGTTGAGGAAGGCCTCAAGACCTCCATCGTTGACCATACGCTGATCAACGACGCCATGATCGACCGCTATTGGGAGCTGGTGCGCCATCCGGGCAATCGCCGTGCCACTGGCATCCGTTTCGCCTGGTACAGGGACGGCGGCCGGGCTGACCTTGATGTGGCCCAGATCAACCTGCCTACGCTGATCCTCTGGGGCGAAGCCGACAGCCTGATCCCCATGGAAGTTGGGCAAATACTGGCAGAAAAGATCGAAGGCGCCAAGCTGGTGACCTACCCCAACATCGGTCATATCCCGATGGAGGAAATTCCGGCCATTTCGGCCACGGCTGTCAGAAGCTTCGTCGCTGACCTGCAGGACTGATATCGGCGTTTATTCTTCGTTGCGGAAGAAGGCGGCCTCCAGGGCCTTGCAGCTGTTCGCCGGCTTGGGCCGGGTATTGATATTGTCGACGGTCCAGCATTCGCGGTAGAGCGAGCAATAACACATGGATACGGTGACACGAGAATCCAGCTGCCCCCTCATAAGCGCGGCAATTTCGGGCGTTGTGTCCATCTTGATCATCTGAACACGGACGTCAGCAGGCATCAGCGCGCCCGGGTCCAGATCGGTAACCGCAATGGAATCCACATTTCGCTCCGGCCCGTCCAGACGTACTGCACCATCTGTGGCCAACGCCACAGCCTGTGTCCAGGTTGCTTGTGCTTTGCCATCAACGCTGACAGTCAGCCCCTCAATGGACGCCGGACCAATGCCCTGGTTGGTCGCCCCGATATAGAAGCTGCCCTCCTCGTCGCCCACATGGCTGCCGGTGAACACCATGATGCTCGGCAGCACCGAAAGGCGGGCATGTTCGCGCTCCATCATCGCCTCGTCATGCATCACCTGTGTCTGCACGATAGCCACCACCACAGCAGCGACTGCCGTGATCATGGCGGTGATGGACATCAGGAGTTCAAAGCGAATTTTCATATTTAAAATAATGCCTTATTTTATTTTCTTGAGAAAATACCTACAAGCTCCATATGGGGTGACCACAGGAACTGATCAACGGGCTGGACGCTCTCAAGCTCATAGCCGCCATCGGCCAGCGTGCGGGCGTCGCGGCTGAAAGTATTGGGATTGCAGGACACGGCTACGATGCGCGAAACAGTCGATGTTGCCAGCTGTTCCACCTGGTCCTTGGCCCCTGCCCGCGGCGGATCGAAGACGACAGCCTCGAACATCTCAAGCTCCTTGGTCGTCAGAGGTCTGCGGAACAGGTCCCGATGCTTGGCCACAATCTGCTTGAAGCCTGTGGCCACATTGGCGGCTGCCTGCATGGCATCCAGCGCGTTCTTTGCGCCTTCGGCCGCCAGCACCTGATGCTCTTTGGCCAGCGGGAAGGTAAAGGTGCCGATGCCCGAGAACAGGTCCGCCACCCGGCCATGGCCTGCGCAGGCATCCACAACAGCCTTCACAAGCGCGGCTTCGCCCTCATCCGACGCCTGGATAAAGGCGGCGGGCGGCAGCGGCACACGCGCGCCCGCGAAATCCATCACCGCTTCGCGGCGGATTGCCACCGGGTCCAGGAAGCCCTGGTCCTGCCAGTGAACGGCCGCGATATCGTGGGTGTTGGCAAAATCCACCAGTGCCTCGCGGTCCGCCAGATCGAGCGCTTTCGCGGCATCGATCAACAGGTCAACACCGGAAGCCGTGACGGTCATATGCACGGTCGCTGCCATGCGCTGCGGCAGGATATTCACAAGCAATGCCCTCAAGGGCGCAAACAGGCGCGTCAGCTCGGGCCGCGCGATCGGGCATTCCTTGGCGTCCACAATCTGGTGGCTCTGGCGCGCATTGAAGCCCAGCACCACACCGGATGCCACCCTGAGCGCCTTCAGGGCCACCCGGCGGCGGCTCTCCTGTGGGGTGATGATCGGATCGCGCACGAGGCTCGCGTCAAAGCCGTGATGCGCCAGCGCCATAGCCGTGCGGTCCCTGACCCAGGCGGCATAGACATCGGGCTTCAGGAACTGCAGCTGGCAGCCGCCACAAGTGCCGAAATGCTGGCACGCGGGCGCTGTTCGGTCCGCGCTCTCCTTCGTGATGTCCACAAGGTCGGCATAAATGCCGTTCCGGCGCACGTCCTTTGCCGCCACCCGCGCCACATCGCCCGGCACGGTGCCGGGCACAAACACCGGCGTGCCGTCCCGCTCGCCAACCCCATCGCCCTGTGCGCCCAGCGCGGTGATTTCAACGTCAAACAATTCTGCTTTTGCCATCAGGCCTTCTCGCCATACAGGAGGAATTCAATATTGCCTTCGGGGCCCTTGATCGGACTTTCGGTCAAGCCGCAGGCGGTCCAGCCGTCCATTTCATTATTCAGCCAGGTCTGCATGTCTTCGCAGACGGCCGTATGGAGCTCAGGGTCGCGCACCACGCCGCCCTTGCCCACATTCTCGCGCCCCACCTCAAACTGCGGCTTGATGAGTGCTATAAGCCGTCCACCGGGCTTCACCAGCGCCATGGCGGCGGGCAGCACGGTCTTCAATGAGATAAAGCTGGCATCACATACCACTATATCGATGGGGTCAGGGATGGCTTCCGCGTCCAGATAACGCGCATTGGTCTTCTCCATCACCACCACGCGCTCATCCTGCCGGAGCTTCCAGGCCAATTGGCCGTGGCCCACGTCAACGGCATAGACCTTCTGGGCGCCGCCTTGCAGCAGTACGTCTGTAAAGCCGCCCGTAGACGCACCAACATCAATGGCAACAAGCCCCGTCGGGTCCACCTCAAACTCTTTGAGGCCTTTTTCCAGCTTCAGGCCGCCGCGGCTGACCCAGTCATGTTCCTTGCCGCGTACTTCAAGCGCCTGACCATCTTTGATCTGCTGGCCTGCCTTCAGGATTTTGGTTTCGCCTGAAAAAACGACGCCGGCCATGATAAGCGCCTGCGCCTTGGCCCGGCTTTCCACCAGGCCGCGGTCCACCAGTGCCACATCTGCCCTGACTTTTGCTGCCACTGGTAGCCTCCCCGGCCTTATGGTTTCTGCGCGGCTGCGCTGTCCCCTAGGGCCTGGCCATAATCGTTATGGCCCAGCGTTTTCAAAATGGTCGCGACAATGCCGGACGCATTGAGACCCGCGTCCTCATACATTTTCTCGGGCTTGTCATGGTCCTGGAACTGGTCCGGCAGTTTCATGGCGCGAACCTTCAAGGTGCCACCATCCAGAATGCCCTCCTCCGCCAGGAAATCCATCACATGGGCGCCGAAACCACCAATGGCGTTTTCTTCAAGCGTGATCAGTACGTCGTGAGTTGCCGCAAGGTCGCGGATCAGTTGGTCATCCACCGGCTTGGCAAAGCGGGCGTCGGCCACTGTTGTAGACAGGCCCCGGCTTTCAAGGTCTTCGGCGGCCTTCAATGCTTCGCCGAGGCGCGCACCCAGCGACAGGATCGCAACCTTGCTGCCTTTCTTGACAATCCGGCCTTTGCCGATCTCCAGCACCTTGCCCTCATCCGGCAGCTCTACACCCAAGCCTTCACCGCGCGGGTAGCGCACAGCGGACGGGCGGTCATCAATGGAAGCGGCTGTTGCCACCATATGCATCAGCTCGGCCTCATCTGCCGCTGCCATCACCACCATGTTCGGCAGGCTGGCCAGGTATGTCACATCAAAGCTGCCCGCGTGTGTCGGGCCGTCCGCGCCGACAAGGCCAGCCCGGTCGATGGCGAAGCGCACCGGCAGCTTCTGCACCGCCACGTCATGCACAATCTGGTCATAAGCGCGCTGCAGGAAGGTGGAATAGATGGCCACAAACGGCTTGTAGCCCCCGGTTGCGAGGCCCGCCGCGAATGTCACAGCATGTTGTTCCGCGATCCCCACATCAAATGTGCGGTCCGGGAAGCGGTCGCCATATTTATTGAGGCCGGTACCCGACGGCATGGCCGCCGTGATGGCACAGATCTTGTCATCTTTTTCAGATTCCTTGATCAGTGCGTCAGCAAACACATTGGTGTAGGTCGGTGCCTTGGGCGTCGATTTCTTACGCTCGCCAGTCACCACATCAAACTGCGGCACGGCATGATATTTTTCCTGGTTCGGTTCTGCGAACGGATGGCCATGGCCTTTTTCCGTCACCACATGCACCAGGATCGGGCCGTCAATGGCGTCGCGCACGTTTTCCAGCACCGGCAGCAGGTGTTCCATATTGTGGCCGTCAATGGGGCCGACATAATAGAAACCAAGCTCGTCAAACAGCGTCCCGCCGCCCGCAGCCATGCCGCGCGCATACTCCTCGGCCTGCCGCGCCCGGTCCGCGAGCGGCCTTGGCAGCATTTCGATGATCTTTTTGCCGAAGCCGCGCAGGCTCAGGAAAGTGTGGGAGCTGACAATCTTCGCCAGATAGGCCGACAGGCCACCCACAGCAGGTGCGATCGACATATCATTGTCATTGAGGATCACCACCAAACGGTTGCCCGCCTGTTCGGCGTTATTCATGGCTTCATAGGCCATCCCGGCGCTCATGGCGCCGTCACCGATCACGGCAATCGCCTTGCCCGGCTTGTCCGCCATCTTGTTGGCGACAGCCATGCCAAGCGCGGCGCTGATGGACGTGGACGAATGCCCGGCGCCAAACGGGTCATAATCGCTTTCACCACGCTTGGTGAAAGGCGAAAGCCCGCCGCCCTGGCGGATGGTGCGGATACGGTCGCGCCGTCCGGTCAAAATCTTGTGCGGATAGGCCTGATGACCGACGTCCCAGATCAGGCGGTCGTCTGGCGTGTTGAACACATAGTGAAGCGCCACCGTCAGCTCCACAACACCGAGACCCGCGCCAAAGTGGCCGCCGGTCACAGATACGGCGCTGATCATCTCTTCCCGCAGCTCGTCTGCGAGTTGCTGCAGCTTTTCCTTGGGGAGCTTGCGCAGATCCACCGGGGTCTGCACGCTATCCAGCAAAGGCGTTTCAGGGCGTACGCTCAACTTCTTATCCTTCTCAGCCTCTGGGCAATCTGCCCATGTGGCACAGGCCTGTCTGCGCAGGCTTGGTTCGCTTTGGCCCAAAAGGCCTCAAACGTTGCGATTTATAACAAAATGCGCGACGGCGCGCAAAAGCGATGCTTTATCGTCGAATTGCGCCAAATGTTCAATAGCCTGATCCGCCAAAATCTGGGCCTGCTTGCGGGCACGCTTCACGCCCATCAGGCCAACCAGCGTGGCTTTACCGGCATCCTGGTCCTTGCCGATGGCTTTACCAACCTGTTCTTCAGTGCCTTCAACATCCAGAAGGTCATCGGCAATCTGGAAGGCAAGACCCAAGTCACGGGCATAGCCATGCAAGGATGCCCGCGCCTGTTTGCCAGCGTGACCCATGATAGCGCCCGCTTCAGCAGAAAAACAAATCAGCGCGCCGGTTTTCATCTGCTGCAGGCGCTGCACGTCCATTTCGTCCAGTTCCAGCTCCGGCGCCTGAAGATCAATCATCTGGCCGCCTACCATGCCGCGGTGCCCCGAGGCCCGCGCCAGGTGCTTCACCAGCTCCAGCCGCACATAGGGGTCGGAATGGGTCTCGTCGCTCGACAGTATCTCGAATGCCACGCTCATCAGGGCGTCGCCGGCCAGGATTGCCGTGGCTTCATCAAATTTCTTGTGGACGGTCGGCTGGCCACGGCGCAGGTCATCGTCGTCCATCGCAGGCAAGTCATCGTGGATCAGGGAATAGCAATGAATACATTCGATTGCCGCCGCCACACGAAGCGCCTGGGGGCGGTCCACACCGAACAATTCAGCGCTCGCAAGGACAAGGAAAGGCCTGAGCCTCTTGCCGCCGGAGAAAACAGAATAGCGCATGGCTTCCACCACGCGGTCTTCAGGGCCACCATTCCGTGCCAGAATAGGATCGAGAACCCGTTCTATCGCCGCAGAGGTGGCAGCAAGGGCATCGTTAAGAGGTCCATTATCTTCCACGAGCAATCCGCCTATTCGACTTCGAGAGGCTGGGTGCCGGCAGCGGCGCCACTGTCGTCCAGCGTGATCTTTTCGATCTTCGCCTGGGCATCCTTCAGCTTGGCTTCACAGTGAGCCTTCAGCTGGGTACCGCGGGTATAAAGCTCAATGGACTGCTCAAGAGGCGCATTTCCGGATTCAAGCTTGGCCACAATCTGCTCAAGGGACGCCATGGCTTCTTCAAAGCTCAGCGCACTTAAATCTTTGGTATCTTTGCCTGTTTCGTTCATTGTCCGGAACCTTCAGCCCTTAGAATTGCCTGTGTGTCATAATCTGAGGCTGTTATAGGATGGCCCATGCCGAGACGCAAAGGTTATTGCTGCGAACCACTCTCATTTTAGGGCCAGAAATGGCGGATTTCTATCAGTAGATGTCGGCCAACTCACGCAGGGCGACGCCGGGCAACGCCTTGGCCTGGCTTACCACCAGACTGGCATCATATGTGCCTACTGCCTCAAAACGGTAGACGTCACCATCAAACGACCGCTTCATCAGCGACAAGGATTCCAGCAGGTGCAGGTGCGCCAGCGCTTCGCCCAGCGCCATATAGAAATCCATGCCCGTCAGTTTGCGCCGAAACAGGGATGGGAAAGTTTCAACCGGGGTGCGCGCCTCACTGCACCAGTCATGCAGGGACTTCAGTTTGCCCAGATGGCTGTCCACGAGCGCGGTCAGACGGGTTTCCAGGCCCTTGAATACCCGACCATGGCTCGGCAGCACCAACGGGTCTCCCGGTATGCCCTTCATCCGCTCCAGGGACGTGATCCAGTGCGCCAGCGGGTTGGCTTCCGGCTCGCGCGCATGCACGGACACATTCGAGGTGATGTTGGGCAAAACCTGATCGCCCGAGATAAACAGCGGCTCGTCCAGGCACGACAGGCAGGCATGCTCAGGCGAATGGCCGCGGCCAATCACCACGCGCCAGCGCCGGCCACCAAGCATCAGGTCACTGCCGTCCTCAACGCGGATATAACGGGGCGGCAGTTGGTGCACACCGCGGCGGTAGTTATCAAAGCGCGCACTGCGCATCATGGGCTCGAACTGCGGGTCCACGCCGGATTTCAGCATGAACTCGATTTCATTGTCAGGCACTTCCTTGGTGCCGCCCATCCACAGGTTGGAGGCCGTCATATACTCAAGGGCGGTCATGGTGAGCGATGCACCGAAGCGTTCCGCCAGCCAGCCCGCGAGGCCGATATGGTCCGGGTGGAGGTGCGTACCAATGACGCGAGAGATTGGCTTACCGCCCAGGAAATCCGTTTCAAGCGCTTCCCAGGCCGCGATGCCGCGTTTGCCCATGGAACCCGTATCGACGACAGACCAACTGTCGCCTTCATCGAACAGATAGACATTGATATGGTCCAGCGACCACGGTAGCGGCATACGCGCCCAATAGACACCGTCGGCTACCGGAATAACGGTGCTGCCTTCAGGCACCGCATCACCGTGCGGGTACAAAAGGCCGTCGTCTTCCACGACACCGCGCCGGTGGTCTGCCACCGACGCCTGTGCCAGAGCTTTGGCCTCACCCTTGCTCACACCTGCTTTGTTTTTGGTCATATGTCCCTTGTCCCGCTTGGATACTCAATACAAAGGGCCCCATGACCCCCTAGTGGCGCAGAAAGGCCTCTTCGGCCATATCTGTGATGTGGCGTGCCCCCGCCTTAATTGAAGGTAGAAGCGCAACGGCAGAAGGCAAGATTTGTTCGCGGTAGAATGCCGCCGTGGATACCTTCGCCTTCAGGAACGAAGGGTTCCCCTCGCCTGCAGCCAGGCGCTTTTCTGCTTCAACGGCCTGTCGGCTGAGCATATAGGCACCCAGGACGGTGCCAAACAGCCGAAGGTATGGTGTCGCGGCGGCAGCTGTATCGACAATCTTGTCGAATCCGTTTTCGAACAGCGTGTTGGCAGCGTCTTCAAGCGCATCAACGGCTGGGGCAAGATCACCCGCATAGGTGCTGCCCTCGCCTGCCGCGAAATCGCGCATTTCTGCGATTAGGGCACGCCAATGGGCGCCACCGTCCGCATTCAGCTTGCGGCCCACCAGATCAAGCGCCTGGATGCCGTTGGTGCCCTCATATATCGGCGCGATACGAGCATCGCGGTAATATTGTGCCACGCCGGTTTCCTCGACAAAGCCCATGCCGCCATACACCTGGATACCAAGTGACGCGGCTTCAACACCGATATCGGTCGAATAAGCCTTGGAGATCGGCGTCAGCAGATCAGCCTCGCCCTTCGCAGCAGCGCGGGCCTCTGCATCTTCAAGTGCGTGCGCCCGGTCAAGCGCCCAAACGTTGCGGTAAATGATCGCGCGGGACGCTTCAGCCGTCGCCCGCATGGTCAGGAGCATCCGGCGCACATCCGGGTGGTTGATAATGGTGACGCTGTCGCGTGTTTTGGCGCCAATGGCTGCCGACTGCACACGCTCAAGCGCGTAAGAGGCCGCGTGCTGGTAGGCGCGCTCAGCAATCGCAACGCCTTCAAGACCCACGCTGATGCGCGCATGGTTCATCATAGTGAACATATTGGCCATGCCGCGGTTCTCTTCGCCCACAATATAACCAACGCAGTTGCCGTTATCGCCAAAACTCATCACGCAGGTGGGGCTGGCGTGGATGCCCAGCTTATGCTCGATGCTCACACATTTGACGTCGTTCGGCTCACCCAGGCTGCCATCCGCGTTCACATGTACCTTCGGCACCAGAAACATGGAAATGCCTTTGGTGCCTGCCGGCGCGTCCGGCAGGCGCGCCAGCACAAGGTGGATCACATTGTCCGCCAGGTCATGGTCGCCCCAGGTGATGAAAATCTTCTGGCCGGTGATCAGGTAGCTGCCATCGGCCTGCCTTGAAGCCTTGGCGCGCAGGGCGCCGACGTCAGAACCCGCTGAGGGCTCTGTCAAATTCATGGCGCCAGACCATTCGCCGGTGATCATTTTGGGCAGATACAGGTGGCGCTGTTCATCCGTGCCGTGGGCATCAATGGCCTCAATCGCGCCAGATGTCAGCATCGGCAACAGGCTGTAGGCCATGTTGGCGGATGTCACCATCTCGTCAACGGCGGTCGACAGCGTGCTTGGCAGCCCCTGCCCGCCCAGCTCCGGCTTGGCCGACAGTGTCGACCAGCCACCTTCCACATAGGCTTGGTGCATGGGCTTGAACACGTCCGGGCTGATGACACCCTCTTCCGTCCATTTGGCGCCGATCTGGTCACCTGGCACATTGGTGGGCGCAATCTCTCCGCCGGCCAGCTTGCCGGCTTCCTCTAGAATTGCTGCAACAAGGTCGTCGCCCGCTTCCTCGAAAGCGGGGATGGACGTCCAGTCCGCCAGGCCTCCAGCGGTTTCAAGGGCAAAGCGTATTTCTTCAAGCGGCGCGCGATAGTCAGTCATTATCCGAAAATCCTGTTAAATTCCGTTGTCAGATGATGCCACCTGGCCTATCAGCATAGGTGGCCGGGCCGCGTTGCGACCCAACTTGCTTTGTCCCGTGAATGCGAAATTGTGCATGGCAACATTTAAAACACAAGTGGTTTCTGAAACGGAAAATGGGGCTGTTTCCCTTGCTGTCCAGCATTTGGCTGCTGGAAACCTGGTCGCGATCCCAACTGAAACCGTTTATGGTCTTGCAGCTGACGCTACGGAATATGCCGCAGTGCAGCAAATATACAAAGCCAAGGGGCGCCCCTCCTTCAATCCGCTGATCTGCCATGTGGCCGATGTGGCCATGGCAAAAAAAATTGTCACCGTGTCGGCACTGGCTTCAAGACTGATGGAAATCTACTGGCCCGGGCCGCTTACGCTGGTGTTGCCGGCCAGACCAGATTCGCCCGTTGCGGCGCCAGTTTCTGCCGGGCTGGACACGCTCGCTGTGCGCTGCCCCAACAAGCGCATCACGCGGGAGATCATCAGGAAACTCGACAAGCCGATCGCGGCGCCCAGTGCCAACCCGTCCGGCAAGCTGTCGCCTACCAGCGCGGCGGACGTGCTGGCGAGCCTTGACGGCAAGCTGCCGCTGATTATTGATGCCGGCGACGCGCCCGAGGGGATTGAGAGCACCATCATTGGTGTGAAAGACGAAAAGTTTTATCTGCTGCGCCCCGGCACCATCACCGCGGACGAAATCGCAGAGCGCCTCGGCCAGCCGGTGCTGGACCGCAATGAAGATGAAATCTCGGCCCCGGGCCAGCTTCTCAGTCACTATGCGCCGGAGGCCAGCGTGCGCCTGAACGCGACTGAGAAACGGGACGGCGAGCTGCTGATCGGCTTCGGTGACATCAAGGGCGATATCAGTCTCAGTGCCTCAGGTAATTTATCAGAAGCCGCCCATAACCTATTTAAAACCATAAGAAATGCTGATAAAATATCAACACGCATTGCCGTTGCCCCTGTCCCCAATGAAGGGATTGGTATCGCCATCAATGACCGCCTGAAGCGCGCCGCCGCACCCAGGAAAGATGCATGACTGACCAGAAGCACATTGATGCGCTAGTCGCCCTCGCCGGCCCTAAGGGCGCGTCGACAGACGCAGGCGAGATTGCCCCGCATCTGAGGGAATGGCGCGACAAATTCAACGGCCAGACGCCCCTGATGCTGGCGCCCGCTGATACGGCGACCGCAGCAAAACTAGTGCGCTATTGTAATGACCATAAGATCGCCATCGTGCCCCAGGGTGGCAACACCGGCCTGGTGGGCGGGGGCATTCCAGGGCTTGAGGGCCGTGATGAAGTGCTTTTCAGCACCAAACGCATGCGCGGCAGCATCACGGTTGATCCCGATGACATGACCATCACGGCAGACGCGGGCTTTACGGTCGCGGAAATGCAGGCGGCGGCGGCCGACCATGACCTGCTGTTCCCGCTATCGCTGGCGTCAGAAGGCAGCTGCACGGCGGGCGGCGTGGTGTCCACTAACGCGGGCGGTGTGCATGTGGTGCGCTACGGCACGACGCGGGGGCTGACACTGGGGCTTGAAGCGGTTCTGGCAGACGGCAGCATCCTGCACGACCTCTCGGCGCTTCGGAAAGACAATACAGGCTATGACCTGACCCAGCTTATGGTCGGCGCGGAGGGCACTTTGGGCGTCATCACCAAAGTCACTTTCAAGCTCGCACCCGCGGAGAAGCAGTTGCACAGCTGCTGGCTGGCCGTGGGCAGCCCCCAGGATGCCCTCAGGTTGCTCAGGAGCGCGCGGGAAGCCACGGGCGACCGGGTATCGGCCTTTGAACTGATGCCGCGCTTCGGGCTGGAGCTGGTGCTGGCACATATCCCCGGCACCACCGATCCGCTTGAAGAAGCCCATCCGTGGTATGTGCTGACGGACATCGCATCAAGCAGCATGGACCCTGCCCTTGAAAGTCAGGTGAACGACTGGCTGGAACGGGAAATGACCGCCGGCACCATCAAGGACGGCGTTGTGGCCAGCACATTGGCACAGCGCGAAGCCCTGTGGCGCCTGCGCGAAACCATGTCGGAAGCGCAAAAGCATGAAGGCGGCAGCATCAAGCACGATATTTCCGTGCCGGTCTCGAAAGTGCCAGCCTTCCTTGAAGAAGCGGGCGCGGCGGTCCTGGCTGCCTGCCCCGGTGCACGCCTGACACCGTTCGGCCATCTGGGCGACGGCAACATCCATTTCAATGTGATGCAGCCAAAGGGCGGCGACAAGCAGACGTTCCTGGACGGCTGGGAAGCCATGAACGCCATGGTGCATGATATCGTGACCCGTTATGGCGGGTCGATCTCGGCTGAGCACGGCATTGGCACGCTCAAGCGCGCGGAACTGGCGCGCCTGAAGGACCCGGCCCAGCTTGCGGCCATGCGCGCCGTCAAGGCAGCACTTGACCCCAACAACATCCTGAACCCCGGCGCGCTGTTCGGCTGACATCTCTTGGTTTAAGGCGACTACTGGTTCCTGGGGTTGATGCCCTGCTTGCCCTCATAGAATGCCTGCAGCACTTTCAGGTCCGCTTCCATGTCACCTGTGGGGTAAAACAGGTCGCCAAAGCCAATTTCCTTGGTCGAGGCATCGAGGTAGGCCGGCAGGATCGGCACGCCCGCCTGAACGGCAATGCGGTAGAAGCCGGTTTTCCATTTGGTAACCTTGGACCGCGTGCCTTCCGGCGCCAGCCCCAGCACCAGGCGGTCGCGCTTCTCAAATTCTTCCACGGCCCTGTCGACTGCATCGGCCGCCGACTTGCCTTCCCGTCTCACCGGAATGCCGCCCAACCAGTAAAAGAACCAGCCCAGCGGCCCTTCAAACAGGGTGTGCTTGCCCAGGAAGCTGATATGCAGCTTCAAATATCCGACAGCCGCCATAAATACGGGGAAATCCCAGTTGCTGGTGTGGGGGGCCGCGATCGCAACGAACTTGGCGTCACTTGGGAACCTACCAATCACGCGCCAACCAAACGCCTTCAGGAAGAGGCGGCCGGTATGATACAGCAGCGCGGAAAAGAACCGGTTTTCGTAGATTACTCTGTTGGACACAGGGGGCCTCACAAACAAAAAAGGTTGCGCAGCATAGTCGGGCACCGCCCACACGCCAAGCTTTTCTATCGACCCCGGATTGTGCGCCCAATAAAAAACGGGCGGACAGGACCAGGTCCCGTCCGCCTCGTAGTTCGTGCGGCATCCACCCTCAGGCAAAAGGCGAACGCGCCAATACTCATTCGAGTAACCTTAGCAGATCTCAGGCAAAAATCTTTAAGGTACTCTAACAATCGCAAGGGGTGTGCCAGAAATGAAATCCCTTATATTTCAATTGGATAGATATTTTCGTCCCAAATCAGGACACTGGACCATTTCGATATCGTGTATCAAAATGATACATGTGCCATTTTGATACTATAACGCAGCGACTACCTTGTTGAACCGATCCTCGTCTTCGCCATCGACCCACAGATGGGGTGACAAGCGCAGCAAATCCCCCCGCAGGCTGACCGACACACCGGCGTCCTTGAGCGTCGCCTCAAGCGCAGGCCCCTTATCGCCGACACGCACGCCCAGGATATGCGCTGCCCTGCGCTCGGATGCGATTGGTTCCATGCCCCTGGCCGCAAGCACCGCTGCCATCCGCCCGGTGATGGCACCCAGGCTTTCATAGATATTCTCTACGCCCCAGCCCAACAGCTGGTTCAATCCTTCAAGAAAAATGGGGGCCAGAACATGATTGGCCCGCTCGCCCATATCGAACCGCCGGGCGCCAGGCTCAAATCCGTCGCGGTAATTCACCAAGTTGGCAAAATTCCGGCTGCCCTCGCGGGTAATCCACCCCGCTTCAATGGGCACGCCCCCGTGATGGCGCGGCGCCACATACATCAGACTGATGCTATAGGGCCCCAAAAGCCATTTGTAGCCCGCAGCAACCATGAAATCCGGGTCGATGGCCGGTATGTCGATCGGCATGGCACCCAGCGACTGGCTCAGGTCCAGCACCAGCGCCGCGCCGGCCCGCTTGCATGCAGCGGAAACAGCCACAAGGTCAACCACCGCGCCAGACGACCAATGCACATTGGCAACAGAAACGATATCGATGGCCTCGCCTTCGCGCTCCATAACCTCGAGTATTGCCGATGTCCAATCATCGTCTGACGGCTGCGGCACCGCCAACACCTCACCGCCGGCCGCCTTGGCGCTTTCCTGCCAGGGATAGACATTCGACGGGAATTCCTCGGCCATCACCAATACTTTGCCGCCCGCGGACACTGGCAGGTTCTTCGCGGCCGTGGAAATGCCGTAGCTGGCGGACGGCACAATGGCAACATCATCCGCTTTCGCCCTCATCAAGGCGGCACCTGCAGCGCACACGTCAGCAGCGGTATTGAAAAAATCATCCGCGCCAATACGCCAGGGCTGGGAGGAAAGCTGAAGGGCCTGCTCTCCGGCAGTCACCTGCGCACGGCTGAGCGGTGTCATATAGGAAGCGTTGACGTAACAAACGTCGCGGGGAATATCGAAAAGGTCTCGCTGCGCTGGAAGGATCATTATTGGCTCCTGTTTTCAGCCACGGTAAGGGCTGGCAACCAAGGAACCAATAGAATTTTTCCAATATAAAGTTATAGAAAAGCTAATTGCCGCGGATCAACCGGTCATAGGCGATCAGGAGCACGCCGATAACCGATTTGGAAAAGCCAGCGGCCTCGAGAAGACGCGCCATGACTTTCTTGTCACCCTTGCTGAGCCGCGCTTCAACAGCATCATACGGGCGGTCCAGCAAAACAGCGATCGCCATGGTAAACAGCTTCACATTGGCATTCTGCAGGTAGCTGAGAAGCACGTCTGATGTCAGGCTGCCAACCTGGTCCAGTTGCTTCAGGTAATTTTCGACCTCGCTCAGCGGCGCCATTTCCAGCGTGCGTGAAAACACTTGGCGGTTCGCCATGGAGACCAGATAAGACGCATAGTCTGTCGCCAGGCCGAATTTGCTGGAGAGATATTCGCCGTATCGCTTTGAAATCTTGAAGATGATGCGCTCAACAACCGCGGCCGGCAGATCGGCCCGCTGGGCCAGCTTTTCCATCAACGACCGTTCTTCAGGGAAACGGTCAACAACCCGATTGCAGCTGCGCTCAGACAGTTCAACTGTGTCGTTCCCCACGAGCGATTCAACCGCGCTCTGGCACCCGACATCGCTGATGGCATAGCTGACAGCTTCAGACAGGCCTACACGCTGCGCAATGGCTTCCTGCGCGCCTTCGCTACAGCTGCGCACGATATCTTCCAACAGTGCATCATCCATGGCCTGTGAGGCCATCAGGAACGGCATGGATACCTGATCGATGTCCTGCGCCAGCTTGGCTACAAGGTCTTTGGGCAGAAAACTGCAGACTTTGAGCTCGCGTGACAGGGCCTCGCGCACAGAAACCGCAGCGTCTTCCATCAGAATTTGGGCAAGCTCGAGCGCGTCAGCCTTGTCGCCAGAACCGTTTTGCTTGGCCAGAATCTTGCCAACCTTGCGCGCGATCTCCACGCGGGCGGCCAGATCCACATGCCTCAATTCTTCGACATCATTGATATTAACGCTCATTCGATCCTACCCAAAACAGCTATCGGCCCCACACGCCCATTGAATGGCTGGCGCCCAGATACCCTTTTTGACGGCAAATTCCTAGTCAATTCTGACTTCCTTGAGACCCTTGGCAAATCTTGCTGCGTTATCTGTATATATTCGCTCAGACATCTTAATCATTTCTTGTTCTTCAGGCTTTAGCTTGCGCACAACCCTTGCTGGCGCACCTACAATCAGAACGCCCTCCGGGAACTCCTTACCCTCGGTAATCAGGCTGTTTGCGCCAACAATACTACCCGCCCCGATCTTGGCATGGTTCAAAATGGTGCTTCCCATGCCGATCAGGGTGTGATCGCCAATGGTGCAGCCGTGCAGCATGACCTTATGGCCAACAGTAACGCCCTTGCCCACAACGCACGGCGCGCCCAGATCCGCATGTAAAACGGAATTATCCTGGATGTTGCTGCCCTCGCCGATAGTGATCGGGTCATTGTCGCCACGGATCGTGACACCGAACCAAACGCTGGCTTCGGCTTTGAGGATCACATTGCCGATCACGGCTGCATTCGGGGCGATCCAGACGCTGTCGTCTGCGCACTCCGGCGCTACGCCATCAAGTTCATAAATCATGCACTAAATCTCTATTTAGGTTTTAAATCAGACACATTCCCAGTATCACGCTAGCATAGAGGAAACTGATTGAAAGCCCAACATTGGATTGTGGGCTCCACCTCCGAACGAGTGCGAGATGACAGACGAAGAAGCGACAAAAGATCAAACGACCCAGCTTGAATGGCGCGGAAATGCGCCAGTCTCAAAAGCGTTTGACGATGTCTATTACTCGGCTGAAAACGGGTTGGAAGAAACCAATTTCGTGTTCCTTTCCGGCATTGGCGCGCCTGAAGTGTGGGCTGACAAAGATCATTTCGTCATTGCGGAAACCGGCTTCGGCACCGGGCTGAATTTCCTGGCGACCTGGAAGAAATGGGAAGAAAGTGACACCCAAGGACGACTGACGTTCATTTCTGTGGAAGGCTACCCGCTGTCAGAAGACGCGCTTGAGGAAGCGCACCAGACATTCCCTGAAATCGCGCCCTATGCCGCCGAACTTCGAGCGGCATGGCCGCCCGCTGCACCGGGATTTCACGCCCGGTCGTTCGCGAACGGCAAAATCAGGTTGATCCTGATCTTCGGCCAAGCTGCGGAAGCGTTTGCGCGCCTGAACGCCAGCGTCGATGCCTGGTACCTGGACGGCTTTGCCCCAGCCAAGAACCCAGACATGTGGTCTGACGCACTCATGGACCAGATTGCGCGGCTTTCGCATGTGGGAACGCGCTTCGCAACCTTCACGGCGGCGGGTTTTGTCAAACGGGCCCTCCGCGATCGCGGCTTTCTGGTTGAGAAGACACCCGGCTATGGCCGCAAGCGCGAACGCCTGGTTGGCGAGGCACAAGCCCCGCACGACCTGGACCCACAACCCTCAACACGCCCTGAATGGGCAGACCTCGGCCAACCCGCTGAGGGTTCGGTCGCCGTCATCGGCGCGGGCATCGCGGGCGCCAGCGTAGCCGCGGCCCTGCAGGCGCGCGGCCGCAAAGTGACGCTGGTCAGTACGCCAGACCGCGCTTGCGCCAGCCAGGTGCCCGCGGCAATCCTGTCGCCGCGTTTCATGCGGGAGCGCACACCGGCGGCAGAGTTTTTCACCAGCGCCTATGCCTACAGCTGCGCCTTTCCGGCCTACCGGAACGCCTGGGCAGAGGCGCCCGGCGTACATCAGATGCCGAAAAATGCCGCAGACGCGGACCGGCTGGATGAAATCCGCACCGCCCTTCATTGGGGCAGCGACTGGCTCAGCGCTGCGGACCAAGGGTTCCTCTTGCCGCGCGGCGGGTCGGTGGACACCAGTCTGGCCCTTGAAGAAACCGGCAGCAGTGTGCCCCAGACCCAGGTGACCGTCACCAAGATTGAGAAGGCTGGCCCGGTCTGGCGCCTGCACGGCGAGGACGGTCAGGTGCTGACAGCAGACATTGTGGTGCTGGCTGCCGGCATTGGCACAGCAGACTTACTGGAAACAGAAGACTGCCCTGAACTCAGGCCCAACCGCGGACAGGTGGAACTGGTGGGCGCCGATGTGGCCCCGACACTACCCGAAGAAAGCATCGCCTATGGCGGTTACGTGACAGCGACCACAGACGGCTTCCGCACCATCGGCTCCACCTTCGACCGGATGGAGGCTGTGTCTGAGGACGACTATGAGCCGAGCACCGAGGACCGTTCGCGCATCCTGTCCATGCTGGATGACGTCGTCGGGGTGAAAATCGCGGAAGATGTGGTTGAGCGTTCGTGGGCGGGCGTGCGGGCCACCACGGCCGACCATTTGCCTTTTGCGGGGCCGGTCCCGAAAGGTGGTGAGGCCCGGGCTCAATACGCCCCACTGGCCAAGGACGCTAAACTGGGCGGTCTCGGCCTGCCGCCCCTTCATGACGGGCTTTATATGCTCGCAGGGCTGGGATCGAAGGGCTATCAATACGGCCCCATTCTGGGGGACTATCTGGCCGCCATGATCTGCGGTGACCCGCTGCCGCTGCCGGACAACCTGATCGCGCCCCTGCATCCGCTCCGTGACCTGGTGCGCACCCTCAAGCGCTCGAAAGCTTAGGTGCCCTCTGGACTGTCCTCTGGACTGTCCTCTGGCCTGTCGCCTTCATCCACCAATTGCTGCGCCAAGGCTTCAAGTCGGGCGATTTCATCCCGCTTGCGCTTCAGGAACGGTATGGTGAAAAAGGGAAACAGCAGGAAAAACAGAATGGTGCCTACCATCAGGTAATTCGCGACGGTCAATTCCGGGTGATCAATCGCCCCATATCGCTCGATCAACGACCAATAGATATAGATGAAGGTCAACAGGCCGAGGCCACAGCCCCAGTTGTTCACGACCATATAGCGGACAGAAGAGCGGGCGCGCCTGATCTGCAGGTCGACAAGGGACTGGGCCGTGCCGTCCGCCTGCCCCCAGGCGCCCGCGCGAATGAAACAGGATGTCCAAAGGCCGAGGCCACACAGCACAAGCATAGCAATAGACAAGGCCGTACCGCCCACTTTATCGGCCGCATCACCGGTCACCAGATGCCAGCCGAACAGCGCCATACCGCCCAGGCACAGGACCACCTCGATCGCGAAATTGATACGCATGCGCCACCAGACGAAGCGGGCGTGGCGGGCCATCTTGTCCATGTCGACTTCCGGGCTTTGCTTCCAGATGTCTGTCAGGTCATCCCAATCGGGCATGTTGCTGTTTTCCGTCATCGCCCTTCTTTCCCAACTGATGCTTGCATCAAATCTTTCAGGGCCGTCTTCGCCCTGCTGAAACGCACCATGGCGTTGTTTTCACTGATCCCCAGCGCGTCTGCGATCTCCCGGCGGGAGAAGCCTTCAAGCGCCAGCGTCGTTACCTGCTTAAGCGGCAACGGCAACGCCCGAACGGCAGAGAGAAGCGCTTCACGCTGCTGGGCTTTTGCCACGTCCTCCTCGGGCCCTGCCCGCTCGCTTGGCAGGGCGTCATCCAGCACGGTCTGACGCGGGGCCTTCACCGCCCTCGCCACATGGCTGATGCAGCGGTTCTGGGCAATCCGCGCCGCATAGGCTTTCAGGCTGCCCTCGCCACGGAATTTCCTCAGCGCCTGCCACAGGGCCAATGAGACTTCCTGCATCAGCTCCTCCTGAAGCGACGGATCGGCCTCATACGACGCCACGATCCGCCCCAGCATGTTGCCGTGCTCCTGCAAGACTGCCTTGATATCCACGCGCTTGTCGCCCCGCCCCTACCGAATTTGCCCTATGCTTCAGACAGTATCTGTTCGCTGGAAAGCCGGCGGCTTGTCAACCACAAGCACACGGCGGTGCCCAAAATGGCCGACAGGAAGGCTGAGCCCGTGACCGCCAGATCAGGCGTGCCATCGAAGAAAATCCGTCCCAGGCTTTCGACATCCGCGAAGATCGGCAGATATTTGGTGACCGCCGGCAGCTTGTTTTCGCCGTACATTTTGGCGTAGCCCACAATCACCGGCGCCATCATCATCATGGACATATAGGTCTGGCCTTCCTTGAAGCTTTTGGCATGGATGCTGACCGCGAGCAGGACCGACGCCACAAACATGCTGAGCGCTGCCAGTTCCGCCACCGCAAGCGCGAAGCCGCCCGCGGTCAGCTGCAGCTTGAACGGCAGCACATCCGCCGGCACGAATTGAAGCAGGATCAGGTCAACGGTAACTGCCAGCATCGTGCCGCCGAAACAGAAGCTGGCCACCATGGCCCATTTGCCCGCCACCAGATGGCCGGTGGAAATGGGCTGCGCCATCAAACACTGCAGGCTCTGGCGCTCGCGCTCACCCGCAAGCGCGTCCAGCGCAACGCTCATGCCCATCACAAAAGGCGCCAGCATGAAGACCAGCATCAGGCTGTTACCCAGCATCTTGTTGATGAAGCTGGAGGGCGCAAGGTCTGACGTATTGACCATGATCGGCGCCATCAGCCCAAGCGGCACACCACGTGTCACCAGCCGAATACCCGCCACATGCTGGCTATAGGCATCAAGCGCCGCGCGCACTTCACCGCCTCTGTCCGCCTGCTGGCGCGAGGCCTCATTCACATAAAGCTGCACCGGCACGCTTTCGCCCATGCGGAGCTTTTGTGCGAAGTCATCCGGCAGCACGACCATGGCGTCAGCGCCGTCTGGCAGGGTGTCAGGTTCCGTGAGTGACACCACGGGCGTAATTTCAAGCCCCTGTTTCTCCAGGAAAGCCACCATGCCCGGCGCCTGTTCCCCGCCTGAAAGCGCGAGGGTCGACCTTGCCGTCTCTGCCCGGTCGTCAGCCATCAGGAAGAAGATGAAGGCCATCAGAAGCGGCACACCAAACGCATAGGACGCGATGGCCAGCACCGCGCGCTTGTCGCGCAGCATGTCTTTCATTTCCTTGCGGTACACAACTTTGATCAAGCGGTTCATGCGGCGGCCCTCCCGTGCGCAGAAGTCAGCGCCACGAAGGCTTCTTCAAGGTTCGGCTGGCCCGCTTCGCGTACCAGGTCCGCAGGCGTGCCGTCAGCGCACACGACGCCGTCCGCGATCATCACCACATGATCCGACAGGATTTCCACTTCCGCCATCACGTGGGACGACAGCAGCACACAGTGGCCGGCAGCCTTCAGCTCCAAAAGGATCTGCCGGAGCATCCGGATGCTCATGACATCGAGACCCCGCGTGGGCTCATCCAGCACAATATTTTGCGGCTTGTGGATGATGGCCCGCGCCAACGCCACCTTCATGCGCTGCCCCTGGCTGAAGCCTTCAGTGCGGCGCTCCAGGATATCTTCCATATGCAAAAGGCTGATCACTTCATCCACGGCGCTTTTAAGCGCCGGCCCCTGCATGCCGTGAAGCTCCGCGTAATATTCCAGATGCTCGCGCGCCGTCAGCCGGGTATAGAGGCCAAACTGGTCCGGGAAAATGCCCAGCAGTTTCTGCGCCCCAAGTGGGTCTTTCTGGACACAAATGCCGTCCACCGTGACCTGGCCGTGGTCGGGCTTCAGGAGCGCGGCCACCGTCCGAAGTGTGGTCGATTTCCCCGACCCGTTCGCGCCGAGAAGCGTGGTGATGGTGCTGTCCTTCGCTGTGAAACTGACGTCCCTGACGGCCTGAATCTCACCAAAATTTTTCGCAATTTTATCAACAATAATCATAACTTACCCCCCCTTACTTCACAGTACCATTGAGGCCAGTGACCACCGGCAGGCGTTTCAAATGCCCAAGGCATGCCGTGTCCAGCGCACCCGCATCAAGTGTGGTCACGAATTCATCCAACAGGTGCGGCATGCAGGCTGTGTTGCTGGTGATATGGCCATTGCCCGCGACCACGATATGGCGACCGTTCGGGAAGCCCTTGAGCCAATGCTCGCCCATCGAAGGCGGGGTCACGGGGTCCAGATCCCCGCTGAGGATCAACGCAGGCACATCGCTGGTGACAGCGTCATGGGCGTCTGGCGCACCAGGCAGCGCATCCCATGCTTTGCAGCCTGCATTCCAATATTGATAGTAGCTATCCTTCGCGAAGCTGTCCTCGGCGGCGCGAGCGAGCGTATCCATATCCGTCCGCGGGACCTCTTCGCCGCACAGGATAGAAAGGGTGGCCCCCAGATACATGCTATCGGACACAGAGGCACCGCCCGCATAAAGGGCGATCAGTGGCTCCAGGTCACCTTTCGCAGCGGCGTCCACCACAAAGGGCAATAGCACAGTCGCGTCGGCCGAATACATGACAGAGCGGATGCTTTCCACCGCCATCACAAAGCTGATTTCAAGGTCAAGCGCGTCGCCTGTCATTGGGTCATTGCCGGTATAGCGCAAATCACCTGCAGCGGCCTTGTCGAGAAACGCTGCGACTTGCGCTTCAAAGTCCGGATAGCGGCTGGCGCAGGCTTCACTGTTGCGGCAGTCTTCGGCCAGCATATGCTTGGCGCGCTCTGCCGAGACTGGCGCGCTTTCAAACAGGGAAACGTCCGGCGGCGCGACACCATCGACGATGATGCTGCGCACATGCTCAGGATGACGCTTCAGATAGAGCCCGACCGTCCGGGTGCCCCAGGAACCGCCCCACAGGTTCAGCTGGTCATAGCCAAGCGCCTGACGCACGGCCTCCATGTCACGCACCACATTTTCCATGGTGAAATGGCGCACATCAATGTCATTCTCTTTGCGGCAATCGGCGACGAAAGCCGTCCAGTCGTCAAGGCTGGACATCATCTCGCCTGGCTCAACCTCACAGCGCAAGCCGTGGGATTTGCCGGTGCCGCGCTGGTCCACAAGCACGATATCGCGTGATTGGCGGATTTCCCGAAATGCCGCGGACGCCAGCACGCCATATTCACCGGCGGCCTGACCCGGCCCGCCCGCAAACACCCAGATGGGGTCAGGTTCCGACCGGCTGCTTTTGGCCGGAATGATCGCCGCGTGCAGCGTGATCTGCTCGCCTTCCGGGCTGGCATAATCAAGCGGCACATCCATTTTAAGGCAGCGTACCCGCTCCCGCACACCTTTGATGAAGCAAGCTTCTGACGGTTCCAGACCGTCCTGGCCTGCCGCATCATTATCCTGCTGGGCGCCTGCGGGCAGTATCGCCGCAAGCGCCAGCAGTCCTGCTGTCGTGATCTTGGAAAAAGTCTTCACCGAATTCGTCCCCCTGGTGATTGGCCTTATGTGTTTCTAACGCACTTGGCTTTTCAGTCCATAGGGGACGAAAAAACTTACAGGATTATTTTACCGTGGCACGTCACCCGGTGCGGCGCGCCACCGTATGGTTCTTCAGGACCTGGTCCTTCTGCCTGCCCGCCAGTTCGGCCAGATGGTCGAACTTATGCTCGAACGTGCCGACGCCTTGCGTGAGCGATCGAAGCTCAATGATCAGGTCCTGCATTTCGGACGCGGGCATCTTTGCGTCGATCTGATCCCACCCGGGCCAGCCGTCCCGGCCGTCAAAGCCCATGATCTGCCCCCGTCGGGAACTGATCATGCCGTTGATCTTGGCCATATAGCTTGTGGGCACCATCACGCGGACATGCTCAATCGGCTCCAGGAGCACAGGATCGCACTCGGGCATCGCGTCAGCCATGGCCATGCGGCCCGCTGTCTTGAACGCCATGTCGGAACTGTCCACGCTGTGGTGCTGGCCGTCCTGCAACGTCACCTCCACATCAACCACAGGGAAGCCAAGCGGGCCCTGGCGCAAATATTCCTTCACGCCGGCCTCGACGCTGGGGATATATTGCTTGGGCACCGCACCGCCCGTGACCTTTTCCTGGAATTCAAAGCCTGCCCCCAGGCTACGGGGCCGCACTTCGATCACCACATCGCCAAACTGGCCATGCCCGCCTGACTGCTTCTTGTAGCGGGTGTGCTGAACCTTGTTGCGGCGGATGGTTTCCTTATAGGCCACGTGTGGGTCTGCGAACCGAACCTCAACACCAAATTTGTCATTGAGGCGTATCATCGCGGCCCGCATGTGGATTTCGCCCTGCCCCCAAAGGAGAAGCTCACCTGTATCTTCATTATGCTCCACCTCATAAGACGGGTCTTCTTCCACAAGCTTGGTCAGCGCTTCAGACAGCTTCGCTTCATTTTTGCGGTCGCTGACCTCGATGGCGCGGGCATAAACCGGCTGAAGCTTTTCAGGCATCGGAGCGTCCTTGCCACCAAGCGTTTCGCCGGTATTGACCCCATCCAGCCGCGGGACCGCCACGAGGTCCCCCACATCGGCCATGGTGGCTTTCTTGAGATCCGTCCCAGCTATCCTGAACAGGCCACTGATCTTGTTGCCATCAACATGCAGCCCTTCAGTGACAGAGCCCTTGAGCACACGCGCGAAAGACAGTTTGCCCATATGGGACAGATGCCGTGTCTTCAGAATATAGGCGGCTATTTCCTTGGTTTTCTTGGGCATCATGCGCTTGGACGCCAGCTCAAAGCCGGGCATTTCATGCCGCAGCGCCTTCATCAAGCGCTTCAGGCCGTATGCTTGCGTCGCGCAGCCCATCAGCACCGGCATGATGCGCCCCTCTTTGAGGTCATCGGCCAGGTCGGCGAACACCTCGTCGCTCGGCGGGTCTACCTCCTCCAGCAGTTCTTCCATCAGGTCGTCATGGAAATCCGCGAGCGTCTCCAGCATATGGAAGCGGTCTTCAGCAATCTGCTCCAGGATGCTCTCGGCGCCGTCCTTGATTTCCCTGCTGCCGTCCATGCCGTAGTTGTAGGCCCGCTTGGACGCCAGATCGACGAAGCCGGTGATGTCATTGCCGTCACGGATGGGTACGTGCCTCAGCACTGCCGGCAAGGCACTGACTTCATCGAGCGCTGCAGCGATTTCGCGGATATGCACATCCGAATGGTCAATCTTGTTGATGAACATCAGATGCGGAATGCCTTCCGCTTCCAGCTCATGGAGCAAGGGGCTTAAGGCGAATATTTTCGCAGGCTCCGGTTCAGCCACCACCACGGCGACATCTGCCGCATGCAGGGCATTCCTTGTTTCCTGCATAAATTCGATGGAGCCGGGGCAATCCAGAAAAATATACCGGTCATCCAGATAATGGACAGAGGCGATATTGGTATCGACCCCCATGGAAAGCGCTTTGGCCTCCACACTGTCGTCACCAAAAACCCGCTCGCCATTTGCCCGGCGGCGGGTTGTTTCTGTCAAAAAAAGAATATTTTCAAGAAGCGTGGTCTTACCGCTTGAATAGGGGCCCACGAGCGCAACCACCCGCGGGCCGTGTAGAGTGCCTTTGGCCATCTGTTCCTCCGTCCCAAACGTGTTTACCGCCGGGTGAAACCGAATGTTCCACCAGCGACCGAGGCACAGGCATGTTGTTCTTCGTAAGCGGATAAAAAGCCTACCAGAGGCGACGGCGCACCGCAAAAAAACTGGAGCTGCCGCAACGACGGTTCACAACCCCTTGTGCATACTCCACAATTTATTAGGTCAGATGCCCTGCCCTTTGACGCCCCCACGACAAATCCAGTTGCCGAGTCGGACCTTCGAGCGTGAAACCGCTTGACCATCGGAAGCTGACTTATCATGTATGTGTAGGCTTTTTCCCTGCGGAATGTTCAGGAGTGAGACGGGACCATGACGAACCAAACGGTTGAAATTGTTGAAGTTGGCGCGCGTGACGGCCTGCAGAACGAAAAAGTCATGTTCTCGACCGACCAGAAGGTGGCGCTGATCACCCGCGCGATGGACGCCGGACTGAAGCGTCTTGAAGTGGCAAGCTTCGTTCACCCCAAACTGGTCCCGCAGATGGCCGACGCCGAAGCGGTCATTGCTGACCTGCCGGATATCAAAGGCGTTGAATATGTCGGCCTGGTACTGAACAAGCGCGGCCTCCTGCGCGCGCTGGCGACCCGTGAGGGTAACAAGCGCGGCGTGGATGAAGTGGGCTGCGTGGCCACCGCCTCCAACACCTTTGGTGAAAAGAACCAGGGCCAGTCACGGGAGGAGTCTGTGGCTGTCAGCAAGGACATCATCCGATTGGCGAACAAGGAAGGCCTCAAGGCACAGGTCACCATTTCAACCGCCTGGGGCTGCCCGTTCGAGGGCGAGGTACCCCCTTCTGTGGTGGTGGATATGGCCAAGGAACTGGCCGACGCCGGCCCGCGTGAGATCGCGATTGCCGATACCATCGGTGTGGCGGCGCCCATCCGGGTGCGCGAGATATTCGAAGCCGTCAGGGATGCCCTCCCGGGCATGCCGCTCCGCGCCCATTTCCACAATACCCGCAACACCGGCATCGCCAATGCCTGGGCGGCGTATGAAGCTGGCGTGCGCATTCTGGATAGTTCGGTCGCGGGCCTGGGCGGTTGCCCGTTCGCGCCGCGCGCCACTGGCAACATCGGCACCGAAGACCTCCTTTACCTGCTCGACCGCTCAGGCATCACATCAGGCGTGGACCTGGATAAGGTGATCGCCCTCTCGGCCTGGGTTCAAGAGGTACTGGGCCGCCCGGTGCCCTCTATGGTGGCGCACGCGGGCGGTTTCCCTAAAGGACAGTCCTAATAGTTCAGGCCTGACGCCCTAGAGCGCGATATAGATCCACAAGGCCATCAGCGGCACGTTGCTCAGGAAAAATATCTTGAAGCGCGTAGGCACATCATTGCCTGTCACATGCACCAATGTGTGGATGACCCTGAGCGCCACATAGGCCCAGGCCAGACTCAGGCTGATGGCATCAACCTTGTCCAGCATTCCGGCGGCCACACACGCGGGGTAGAACAGCATTGGCATTTCGAACAGGTTGGCAAAGTTACGCTGTACTGCCTGCACGCTCGGGGGCTCCGGGCTTTCACCGCGAAAAGTTTTAAAGAAGGCCGGATTCTTGGTTTCACCAGATTTCACGGCCGCAAAGCGCCGCTTGGCCAACAAAGTGACGACGCTGAAAGTCAGCGCCGCCATGCCCAGCATTGGGTAGAAAATTGCCTTGTCCACCGATGGTCCCCCTTGGTGGTCTGCCAGGCCTCTATTTGGCCGCAGCAAACAGTTTCGGTTGCTCCTCCTGAAGCCGCGCCAGCGCCCGCTGTGCGATGTCACTTTTCGGCTTCAGCCGTACAGCCTTGGCATAGTCCTGATGCGCATCGGCATAATCGCCTTTGGCTTTCAGGACATTGCCCCGGTTCACATAAGCGCGCCAGAAATGGCGATCTTCCGCGATAGCCCGGCTACAGGCTTCTTCGGCACTATCCAGCTTGCCAAGCGCATAGTCAACGGCGCACAGGTTATTCAGAAGCGGTACAAGGCGTTCCTTGCCCAGGTTGGTCTCCGCCGCCCGGTGGAAATATTTGGAAGCGGTTTTCAGGTCACCCTGCATCAGGGCATCTGTGCCGCGCTCGATATTGCGGTCAGGACCGGCGTAAAAGGTTTGCGCATTCGCTGCTGCGGAAAAACTTGCTACCGCCAGCACCGCGCCGGCCACCAGTGATTTACGTGTCGTCCACATGTCTTGTCTCCTCGTCGCATGTCGTGACGCGGGCAAATGGGGTTCAGGGAGGGTTGCCCGTGTCATAGGGCCTATATGTGAATTTCATTTTTGGATGTAATTGACAATTTATGCAGATTAGCTATTCATAATTGAATTGTTCTAGATTTCTGTGGAGGCTTCCCATGCTGGATTGGGATGATCTGAAATACTTCCTGGCCATGGCCGAACAAGGCAGCCTGTCTGCCGCAGCCCGCAAGCTTAATGTCAGCCAGCCGACCCTGTCGCGCCGCCTGACCGCGCTTGAGGAAAATGTTGGGGCCGAGATTTTCTCCCGCACCCGTACGGGGCTTGAGATGACCGCCCTTGGCGAGCAGATGATGAACCACGCCCGCCACATGCAGGATGACGTGCACGCCATCGAACGCCTGATCACCGGCCACGACAGTAGCCTGCAGGGGTCAGTTGTAATCAGCTGCACCGAAGCCATCGGCTCCCTGTGGCTTGTGGACAAACTGATCGGTTTCCGCAAGCAGTATCCCGGCATCACAGTGGATGTGAAGGTGGACAATGCGGTGTCTGACCTCCTCAGGCGTGAGGCCGATATCGCCCTTAGGATGTTCCGCCCAGTACAGAATGACCTGATCTGCAAACGCACGGTCTCAATGGCTTACGGCTATTATGCCCATAAGGATTATCTGGCTGAGCACGGCATGCCCAAAACCATGTCCGACATGAAGAAATATGACTTCATCCTGCCGCACGACGAAATTCTCGCCTACACCTCGACCGAGCACCGCAAGAGCATCGGCGCACCGAAGGGCGCCGCTTTCCGGTCCAACAACCTTGTGGCGCTGTCTGCCGCGGTGAAGGCTGGCTATGGCATCGGCGCCTATTCATGCCTCGCCGCCGCCAACGACCCTGACCTTGTGCGCCTGTTTGACGATTATGTGGTCTTCAGCTCAGATATCTGGCTGGTGAGCCACACGGAACTCAGGCGCAGCGCGCGCATCCGCGCCATGTATGATTATCTTGGGGACCTGCTGCAGGACAATGCGGCTGCTTTCGCGGGCGCTGCTTGAGGGCCATAGGCCGCATCAGCCACCCAAGGCAGTTGAACGGCACGGCAACATGACCTAAAGATCATTCCAGACAAGTTTTATGTGTGCCATTTCTGCGTACCTCAGGGGGAAAAGACATGATGCTGAACAAACTCTATGCCCGGCGGGACCGTGTCGCAAAAATGCGCCGTACGGTGGATGTTGGCTGGGTCATGAAAGCCCCCAAGGCTGGTGTTGTCTGGTATGAGCCCGAGCCCTTCCGCCAGAATGTACCGGAATCGCCCGACGCGAAATCTGTACAGAAATGCCCCGGCGCGATCGATTTCGACAGCCGTCATTTCGTGGTCAAATGCCCCTATGACCTGCATCTGCGCCTGACGCGCTCACCGGACGGGAAACCACAGCTCTTGAACGTCCAGGGCGCCAATTCGGCGATCCGCTCGAGCGTCATGAGCCAGATCATGCTGATGCACCCGCAAAGCGAATGGCGCCACCCCGACAGGCCGCTGTTGCAGTTCGTAACGCCCTATGTGTTCATCTCTGACGAACCGGTGTGGATCAACCAGCTGCCACCTTATCTGGATTACCTGAAAACACCGCGCCCCGGCCTGATGATTTCCGGGCGCTTTCCGATCCATATCTGGCCGCGCCCCTTCATGTGGGCGTTCGAATGGCATGACACCACGCAGGACCTGATCCTCAGGCGCGGCGAGCCCTGGTTCTATGTCCGGTTCGAAACGCAGGACCCAACCCAGAACGTCCGGATTTTTGAGGCCGAGCGCACCAAGGAACTTGAGGACTATATGCAGTCGGTGCTGGATGTATCCAACTATACCAACCGCACATACAGCCTGTTCCGTCAGGCGGAAAACCGCCGCCCAGAGCGCTTGTTGGTGAAGAAAAGCTGAGGCCTTAGCTAGCGCAGCCGGTATCGGGCCAACACTTCGTTGCCCCGGCCCATGTAGGTGACTTCATCAAAACAGCCACCCGCCATGGTGACACCCCGACCATGCTTTTTGGTGTGGCCGCCTTCCACGCCTGTGAAAGCCTGATGATCAAACCCTTCACCAGGGTCTGTGATGCGGAAAAGAATATCAGTGTCCGTACGGCGAAATTCCACTGTGACATACCGGTCTGCATAAGCGGGCAATGACCGCCGGTATTTGATTTCCTCCGACAGCCGACCTTTTTCGATCAGCCGACCTTTTTCGCCGTGACCAATGTTGAGGCAGCCGTGCTCCACAGCATTGACGAACAATTCAGTCAACCCAAGCGCAACCGGAACCGGTTCCGCGCACGCCCCCGCGAGCATGGTGGCCAAATTCTTGGCCTCTTCCCGCGTCCTGAAGCGGTAGCTGGCGAGGTCCACATCACCAATTTCTGCCGTCCGCCGCCCAACAGCATCTGCGGCTGACAGGCGCAGCAGATAGTCGTCCGCCTCGGCGTGCACAGCCGCCCACAAGGCGTCAGCCCCCTTACCCAGGCTGACAATGCGGCTGACATTCAGGTCAAACTGCAGTTGCTTCAAATCCGGCTCACGGTCAATATCCGCCCATAGCACAATCGGGCCGCCTGCCTTGATGAAGGCGTCGCCCAACGTCAAACAGATTTCCGCAGGCCCTTCCCGGCGTGCCGTTTCTGCGTCTGTGACAAACCCAACCACAGGCAAATCGCCGTGCACCTCGTTTGCAAGACTGGCGGTATCGGCCACGCGCAGGCACTCAAACTCTACCGGCTGGCTGACGCCCACGACTTCAGCTAGCGTGCTGTTGTCAGGCGTCATAACCAGAACCCGCCCCTTGACCCCATCCGTGGCAGCATCGTCTGAAATCGCACTGTGCTGATCACGGTGAATGGCCAGAGCTGTCAGGTCATCGGGCAGTTCGCCGGGCAACTTGGCGTAGAATGATTTCAGCAACCGGTCCAATAGTGTTTCGCGTTTACCTGCCTTTGCTTTGCTTTCAACTTCCGCAACGAAGCCGTCTTCACCCAAAAAGGCACCATCCGGCCCCGCAGCTTCCAGAAGCACGTCCGAATAGCAGATGAGCGTTTCGCCGGCGCGCAGGCAGGCTGTCTTGTTTTCATATCCCGGACGGCTGAGAATACCCACCGGCGTGCCCGCACTGTCCAGCAGGCGCACCTTGCCCTCCGTATTCACAATCATCGGCCTTGGCGCGCCGGCTCCGGCATAAACAATATCGCCGGTCCGGTGGTTGATCACCGCGTAAAACATGGTCACAAAGTGCCCCAGCGGGAATGTGGGCTTGAGTGCACCATTCAGGCACGTCAGGAAGCTGGCCGGGTCGTCGCGGTACATCTCGAACCGGGTCATGGTCGCATGCAGGCGGAAGGTGTTCAGCGCAGCCCCTACCCCGTGGCCTGAAACATCCAGCACAAAAACGCCGAATTCGTCGTCAGAGAGCGCCCAACCGCCCCACAGGTCGCCGCCCAGTTCAAACGAGGCCTTATAGTGGGTTTCAAACGCCATACCCGAGATATGTTCAAGCGCGTCAAGGGACTCTTTGTCGGGCAGAAGGGAATGCTGCATGTCCCGCGCCATGGAAAGCTCGGACTGCATACGGGTCTGGAAATCGCTCAGGTTCTTGATCAGGAACTTGTTTTCAAGGTGCATACACACCCGGGCCAGCAGTTCCGGTTGGTTGATGGGCTTGGAGACAAAATCTGTCGCGCCACTGCTGAAAACCTTCACGCGCTCTTCCGCGGTTTCCGAGGCTGACTGAACAAGAATGGGCATTCCAGCCGTTTTCGGGTCAGCCTGCAATATCCGGCAAACCTCATAGCCGGTAACCCTTGGCATATTCAGGTCAAGAATCAACAGGTCAGGCGGCGTTTCCTTAATGAAATCAAGCGCATCCTGACCATCTGCAGCATAAAAGAGTTCGGTAAATCCCGCTTGCTCGAGGCAGCGCCCAATGATCTGGCGCATGATCGCCATATCATCCACAATAAGGATGGTGGCACCCCGAACTTCGGCTGCGAGTTCCTCGACCCGGCCGGGTATGCCCGTATTCTCAACGCTGTTCACCGTTGCAGCCGTTTCTTGGCAGCCAGACGCTGCATCAAGACTGCAGCAGGTCAGAAAGCTTGGTCAGCTTTAACATGCTTGCCACGTGCCCCTGCGCGCCGGAAACAGACAGCTTCCATCCCGCCGTATCGGCCTGCTCTTTGGCAATGAGAAACATGCCGAGGCCTGCCGAATCAACCATATCAACGGCTGACAGGTCAAACACACAGGACGTGATATCGCGGTCTGCCAGGTCTTTCAGCAACTGCCGGAACGCAACATTTTCGGAAAATGTGATGTCGCCCGTGAAGGTCGCTGTGATTGCACCATCCTCTGAATCCTTGATGCGGTATTCCATAAAAATCCCCCTTCGGCCCAGAAAGCCTGAAATGACGGGGTAGACAACCAAGGCTTGACCCAGGCCACCTGCCCATTGGAAATAACACCCAACCCACAGATGGTATTATGCGTCAAAACTTTAATAATTCAATAAGATAGGCGGTCAATCACAACAAGCGTACAACGCCGGCGTGCCATCCAACCCTCAGGGATTTGGGCTCATACCCGCCGACGCTTGAAATCCCGGATGATTTCCGCCGCCGCATTGTGCCCCGGCACACCGGTTACACCGCCACCCGGATGCGCACCCGAACCACACAGGTAAAGCCCATCAACCGGCATGCGGTGGTCTGCATGTCCAAGCACGGGCCTGGATGCGAACAGTTGGTTCGGTGTCAGCTGGCCATGGAAGATATCACCGTCAATCAAGCCGAACTTTCGCTCCAGGTCCAGTGGCGAGTGAATTTGGCGCGCGATAACGGCCTTCTTGAAATTGGGCGCATACTTGCTGACGGTATCAATGATCAGGTCAGCCACCTCTTCCCTGTGGTCGTCCCAGCTCTTGCCGTCCGGCAGGTTTGGGGCAAATTGCTGGCAGAACAGGCTGGCCACATGCTGGCCTTCCGGCGCCAGTGTATCATCCAGCGTGCTGGGGATCAGCATCTCGACTATGGGTTCTTTGGACCAACCCTGAAGCTGCGCATCCAGGTAGGCGCGGTCCAGATAGTCCATGCCCGGGCCGATCACGATGCCGGCGCTATGATGGGGCGCCTGCCCATTGGCTGGCAAGCAGGTAAATTGCGGCAGTTCCGACAGCGCCACATTCATGCGGAAGGTGCCTGACCCACTTTTCAAATGCTTGATACGCTTGCCGAAATCTTCCGGCACCAATTCAGGGTCCACCAGCTTACCAAAAAGCAGCTTCGGCGCCACGTTGGCCGCCACCGCGCGCGCCTTGATAATGGTGCCGTCCTCCAGCGCCACACCGCAGACCTTGCCTTTTTCCGTGATGACTTCCGCGACCGGGCTTTCAACCCGAATTTCGGCACCGGCCTCAAGCGCAGACTTGGCGATGGCTTCACTAATTGCGCCCATGCCGCCAATAGCGTGCCCCCACACACCCTTCTTGCCGTTCACTTCACCAAAACAATGGTGCAGCAACACATAGGCCGTCCCCAGCGCATTGGGGCTGGTGTAGGCGCCAACAATCCCGTCAAAGGCGAAGGCCGCCTTGATCATATCATTTTCGAAATAGCGGTCCAGCATATCGGCGCAGCTTTGTGTTGCCATGTCCAAGAGCAGGCGCTGTGCCTCGATCGGCTGGCGTATGGCGCTCAGGCCCAGCTTGGCGGCCTTCATAATGTCACGCAGTCCGCCGCCCGCATTTGGCGGCGCCTGCAGCAGAAGCTGTCTCAGCTCATCGGCCACCATGGTGATATCGGCGCTGTAGCGGTCCAGCGCCTCGGCATCATGTTTGGAAAAGCGGGCGAATTCTTTCTTCTGCTCCTCGCTGTCATAGGAAAAAGCCAAGTGATCGCCATTTTTCATCGGGAAGATGTTGGCCAACTTCCGCTCCACGAGCTTAAGACCATGGCGGTGCAATTCCAGGTCGGCAATCACCTTGGGGTTCAAGAGGCTGACGGTATAGGACGCAGAGCTGTTGCGAAAACCCGGGTGAAACTCTTCTGTCACCGCGGCGCCGCCGAGCATGTCACGGCGTTCAAGCACTACCACCTTGAGGCCCTTTTTGGCCAGATAGGCTGCACAGGTCAGGCCGTTATGGCCACCGCCGACAATTGCCACGTCATACATAGATTCACTCCCTCAAAAAAGTCCCCACAGGTTGGGTACGACAGTCCTTGCGTGCGGGCAATGGCATTTTTGCAGGTGCGGCTTTCCGATTGCCAAATCTACCCTTCACAGTCGCGCCCCTTTTCGCTACAAGCGGATTAAGTTTCTTTGTCAATTAAGGTTTCAGCCAATGAAGACCGTCTTTGTTATGATCAAATGTGAACTGGGTCGCACCTATGATGTTGCGGCTCATTTGGCGGATGAAATTCCTGAGGTTCGCAGTGTCTATTCCACATCCGGCAACTATGATCTTCTGGCCCAGTTCCAGCTGGGTACGGACCAGGAGATCGGCCGCTTCATCACGCAGCAGGTGCAAACCACGCCAGGCGTCAAGGACACCTACACGATCATCGGCCTGAATGCCTTCACTGAAGACAATATGGGCGCCGGACCAGACCCTATCTGAGCCAATCCCCATCTGACTTTCTGCTGATGTTCAGCAAAAAAAGGGGCGCCCCGAGGGTGCCCCTTTCCTATTCTGCTATCCCTTATTTACAGCCGTGCACGCAGGCCCCGCTAATAAAGGTGTTGATCACCGTGATATCGCTGATCGTCTCCGGGACAATCTTGTAGGGGTCGGCGTCCAGGATGATGAAATCTGCTTCCTTGCCCACTTCAATAGACCCACGGATATCGTCCTGCCCCATCAGGTAGGCGCCGTTAATAGTCAGCGCACGGATCATATCATCAACACTCAGCGCCTCCTCGGGAATCCAGCGCTGGTCTTCAGCATTCAAAGGGTCCTTGCGCAGAACCGCTACTTCAATGGAATGAAACGGATTGCTTGTGGATACCGGCCAGTCGCTGCCCCAGACAATGCGGGCATCCGCCTCGACAAAGCTTTTCGCCGGGTAAAGGCTGTCGCGCAGCTCTTCCTGCAGGAACGGTTCTGTTAGCTCAGAGATGTAAGCATCCCGGAAGTGCCACAGCGTTTGAAGGTTTGCCGTCACACCCAGGGGCGCGAAACGCGCGATGTCTGATGGCTGCACGATTTCCAGATGGGAAATATGGTGGCGACGGTCCCGCTCACCATTTGTTTGAATGGCAGCCTCAAAGGCGTCAAGACCGACGCGAGCGGCCCGGTCCCCAAGGGCATGCATATGCACCTGGAAGTCCTTGGCTTCAAGCTGGGCAGTATAAGCATTCAAAGCCTCTTCGCTCAGATTGATTTCGCCCGCGTGCTCCGGCCCCATCGGGGCGTTGACATAAGGCTCCAGAAGCGCCGCTGTATGGTTTTCCGGCACACCGTCGACAAAAATCTTCACAGCTTCTGCATCCAGGCGCCCGGCACTCCGGGCCCGGTACTGCGCACGGCGCGCCACCAAACGGTCAACAGTCTCTGCAACATTGTCCAAAGTCACCTCAGAGGTCACCATTTCGTTTGCCGCCAGCAGCGACACGCGCACCCGTTGTGGCAGGTCTGCGCGTTCCGATGCCGCCAGATAGGCCTGCTCGTTCACATCCGACATGATGGCCGCATCAATGGTTGCGGTAATGCCGTGACCGGCCTGATAGGCCATACCCGCTTCAAGATTCTTGATCACATCTTCAACCGCTGGCGCCGGGAATACGTGAGCCACAAGGCCTTGCGCGCTTTCCCTCAGGGTCCCCGTCGGGTTGCCATCAGCGTCGCGCTCAAGTCGGCCATTCACAGGGTCTTCCGTGTCTTTGGTAACGCCAGCAAGTTCAAGCGCCTTGCTGTTCACCCAACCATTGTGACCATCCGCCGCCACAAGGAAAACAGGCCTGTCCGGAACAACAGCATCCAGCAGTTCTTTTGATGGGTTGGCGTCGGGGAACAGGTTCAGCTCCCACCCACCGCCGGTGATGGCCCCCAGTTCGGGGTGCGCTTCAGCATAGGCCTTCACCGCAGCCAGGACTTCATCCGCCGAGGTCATACCCTGGAGCCCGAGCCCCAGCAGTGTTCCCCCGCCGTCGGGTAAGTGGGCGTGGCTGTCGGTAAAGCCGGGAAAGACGGCCTGGCCCTGCAGTTCGATCAGCTTGGTCGCATCACCCCTGTAGGCAGTAGCGTCCGCATCTGACCCGACATAAATAATCTTGCCGCCCCTGACGGCCATGGCTTCGGCGACGCTTTTTTGTCCGTCAATGGTGTAGATGGTTCCCCCGGTCAACAGCAGGTCAGCCGGCGCAGGCGCCTTGCCTGCCTGTTCCCCACAGGCTGCAGCGAGCAGAAGCGCGCCAAGCGGCAAAAATCTATTCATCCTCTTTCCCCTTGATAATGTGATCACATTTAGGCGAGAAGATATCGAAAACCGATGCCTAATGCAAAGCATTATCTGAAAAACAGGCGTGAATAATCCAAAAAACTTACTGACCGAGGCCTGACCGTCCAGTCAACATTGTGATCACTATATAGCGCCTCAAGAAGGCTTTTTAGGCCCGGACCACCCCTGTCCTGTCGATTTGGCGGTGCAGCGACACCACCCACCATAGCACCAGCACCATGATCAAGCCGCCCGCCAGAAGCGGCAGGCCATTGAGCTGCTGGTTCAAAAGCCCGGCAGTCAGTGGCCCGGTGGAACGCCCCAGCGACTGCATCGACTGGAACACCCCCATCACCGCGCCGCGTTCGGTTGGTTTCGCCCTGTGAGATGCCAGTGCCGCCATGGATGTGTTGAAAAGTGCGGTCCCAAGGCTGGTGGCGGCAATACCCAGGTAAACAAGGCTCGCTGTGGGCACCAGCATGATCAGGAACAGCCCCACCCCCATGAAGAATACCCCGACGCGGGCCAGGGAAATCTCGCCAAACCGGAGCGTCAGGCGCCCGATCAGACCGCCCTGCACAAGCATCAGGATCAGGCCGATCATGAAGAAGAGCTTGCTCATGTCCGGCGGCCCCCACTGGTAGCGCGTTTCCATGAAATAGCTGAGCACCGATTCCATCATCGACAGCGGCACGGTAAAGCACAGCATCATCAGGCAGATCTGAAGCAGAATTGGGCGGGTGCGAATGCGCCCGAAGGCTTCCAGGCGGCTGATGCGGTCTTCGCCTTCCACAGTATCCGTGTGGCTTTCGCGAAAGCGGACGGCAACCACAAGCGCGCCCACAAGCAACAGCCCGGCGGCGATGGCGGCAGGCACGGAAATGGTGGCGGTCTGTGCGTCACCGCCCCCAAAAATGCCGCCCACGGCGGGCCCCAGCGTGAAGGCAAGGCCGATGCCTGCGCCCATAAGGCCAAGACCCTTCGCCCGGTTCTCGGGCGCTGTCAGGTCACTCACGGCTGCCATCACCACCGACGTGTTGCCGGAAAAGATGCCGATGAGCGTAAGCCCCAGGAGAACCATGGCCGGCGTATCTGCCATGGTGGCCAGAAACAGATAGCAGGCGGAGGCACCCACAAGCGTGATGATCAGGATGGGGCGTCGGCCGAACCAATCCGACAACCGCCCCCACACGGGGCCAATGATAAACTGAGACAGGCTGTAACTGGCCAGGATCGGCGTCGCTTCCGCCTGGCTGGCACCCAGGTTTTCCAGCACATACATGATGGACGGCAACAGCATGGCAAAGCCCGCCATCACGAAAAATACGACTAGAAACAGAATCGGCATAAAATATCCGGCGAATTGGGCCGCAAGCGGCCAGGAAACGTCATTGACCGGTTTTACGCACTCCACCCCAATAACTCAACAGCCGTGTCAGCGCCTCGTGGCCTATGCCTAAGTGGGCTCCCCTCCGGCCCCGCCGTCAGCCTTGGGCGGGTCGTCACCTGTCTCAGGTTCTGTCTTGGGTGCTGTTTCATCTGCGTCGTCAGCCGCAGGCGCGCCATCGCCCCTCGTGTCATCAATCAGCTTCTGTTTCGCAGCTTCACGCTTTTTGCGCTCCTCTTCAAACTTGGCGCGGCGCTCGGCCTCCTGTTCGGCCTCTGCATCCGCTTCAGCCTTGATGGTTTCCTGCCAGCCATCCACAAGCCCGGCCAGATAGGTCACCAGTCCGGCGTCAGTGCCTTCCGCCAGCTTCTGCGCCTTTGACGCCTTGTTGATCGCGGATGAATAATAGCCCTGACGCGCAAGCGCCAGCGACATGTCTGCTGCCACAATGGCAGAAGACGGCAGAATTTCTTCAGCCTGCCTCAGCTCAGCCATCGCCTTCTGCGTTTCGCCCTGTTGCAAGTAAACCCGCCCCAGCATGGCATGGATTTGGCCGTCCGAGGGCGCACTGGCCGCCAGCCCCACCAGGTCCTTCTCGGCATCATCAAACCGCGACAGGGCGATATAAACCAACGCCCGGTTCTTGATGGCTGACTGATAGTCGGCATTTTCCTTGAGCGCCGCGTCGAAATGGCCAAGTGCCGCCTCAAAGTCGCGCTGACGATATTTGACCGACCCCAGGATATTCGCCGCCTGGGCAGACCCCGGCACCCGCGCCTGTATCTTGTGCGCCAAATCCTCGGCCGCTGCGTAATTGCCCTGCCCCAACCACAGGTTGGCCAGTACCGCCATGCTTTCCACATCATCCTGGTTCTGCAGATAGTAAGCCTGCAGTTCCTCGGTCGCGCCTTTCTGGTCACCCGCAAAGAAGCGGGCCAGCGCCAGGCGCCGGGTCAGCCCCTTCATCAGTGTTTCACCGTCAGCGCCGCGCTCTGCCGCCAGGCTACGGGCTTCCCTGAGACGGTCCCGAACCTTGGCCACTTCCCCGAGTGCCCCATGGGCAGCCGCGGCCATCAAAATGGCTTCAAGGTCCCCGCCCTCTTGCTCAAGAAGCGGCTTCAGAACATCAAGCGCCTCCCGCGCCCGCCCGCGCTGTGAAATGCTTTCGGCCAGCGCCAGGCGCGTCAAGCGATCACTCGGCTGACCCTCCAGAAACCTCTCCAGATACATGCTGGCCGTGGAATATTTCCCAAGCTGATACGCCACATGCCCGTAGGTGCGCGCAGCCGGCGGATAAAGCCGCGTCAGGTCCCCCGTTCTCAGTAACAGCGCTTCGGCTTCGCCGAGCTTGCCGGTCATCGCCAGGATCAGTGCCGAATGATATTGCGCCATCGAATTGCCGGGCGACAGCGCATAAACCGCATCCAGCTCCTTCTGCGCGTCTTCAAATTTCCGGGTATCAATATAAGTGCCCGCAAGTTCCAGACGCGCAAGCAGGTGGCCACTGCGGGCCGCGACAGCTTGTTTCAAAAGCCCCACGGCTTCCTCATGGCGCCCTTCATAGCGTGCAATGGCGCCGCGCACGTGCAACACGCCCGGGTCGTCCGGGGCCATCTCGCCCGCCTGTTCTGCAAGTCGCCCGGCCTCTGCCAGATCACCCTGCGAAAAAGCCAGAGTCGCCAGCCCCAGATAACCGCCGAAATGGTCGGGCCGTTCCTCGATTGCCTGCTGGAAATACTCCCGCGCAGCATCCGGGCCGCGCCGGTCCCGCGCCACGTCGGCTTTCAGCAGCAAGGCATCAAACCGGTCATCTGGCGGGATGTCCCCTTCCACCAGCACCTTCCAGGCGCGGTCCATTTCCCGCTGGGCTACAAGGGCACGAGCCAGCGGCAGCACAAGCTCCGCCTCATCAGCGCCCGCTTCGCGTGCTTTCTCCAGCGCCACCTCTGCCGCAACACCGTCCAATACGTCGTTATAGACCTTCGCCAGCACCAGATAGTCATGCACATCGGCGATATCCGCCTTGTCCTGCGCCTCAATGATTTTGACAACCATCGGAAAATCGCCTGCGTCCACGAGCGCATCGATCTCCGCGTCTGTCACGGCGTTATAATCAATATCTTGTTCCGCATCGTTGTCGCCACACGCAGCGAGCATCAGAAGCGATACTAAAGACAACTGTTTCAACATGCCCGAACCCCCATTCAGTTCATGAAACCCATAATGTGATATCCAGCATAGGTGATAACCATTCGCGATTACAACATAGCCGATATTTTCCCGTGACAATTTTATGCAAATGCAATAGAAAGCTTAGCTAATGCCGGAGCCTTTAGGCGCAGATAAACCTAGGTTTACAGTCAGGATTCCGGTTTCGGGCATCGTCGAAAATGACAACCGCAGATAGATAGGGCATAAGCGGTACAAAGCGAATTGGGGTTCGAACGATGAAATTCTTGAAAATGCTTGGCGCGGGGCTTGCGGCCTTTTTCGCTGTATCTACAAGTGCATACAGCCAGGACGCCACCTATCCTTTCATTGATGTAAAATCTGACGTGGGCAGCTACGACCCGGTAGCGCTAGGTGAAGACATACAGCTTGACGGGTGCGGCACCTCCATCTGGGCGGCCAGCGGCACCAGCACCTTTTCCTGGTGCGACATTACCGATTATGCCGAATTCTCGCTGTCCTGGTCAGTGTGGAACTGGGACACCTGGAGCTGGACAACCTTTGCCTCTTTCTCAGGCAACAGCGTAGGCAGCGGCCTGACTGCCGTGGTCAACACTGGTGTTGGCTCACCTTTCACATCGGCGGGTGTCTATTATATCGGACTGCTTGCTGAAGTGACCAGCTCTCAATATAGCCTTGGCAAGGATGTTTCCATCACACTGCCCGGCGGCCTTATCCGTTATCCGGGTGGCGACAGTTCCCTCAGCTATGACGGCAGCACCAACCGGGGCTTTGATTACACTGCGTTGGTAATTGACGACGCGGCATCGGTGCCCGAGCCCCTTGGCGCGCTTCTTCTGCTGCCTGGCCTGATTTACATGGCGCGGCGCGAACGCAGACGTCGCAAGGCGTAAGAGGAACATGAGACACAAGAAAGGCCGGAACGATCCGGCCCTTTTTCTATGGCTTTGAACACCAGGCTGTTAGGGTTTCAAGCTACGAAAGGCTTCAGAATTTTGGGGCCTGAACGATATAAGCACCAATGTCCGTTTCCCCCAGGGCCCTGTTGGCCTCCAGGCGGTTCATCCCTTCGACCAGCACATAACGACCTTTGCCGTTGCGCACCTTGATCGGCTTCGGGTCTTCGCCATTCAGCAACTTTTCGGTTACGGCGTCCACCTTGCTTTGGTCCAGCTCACCACGCCTGGCTGTAGGGATGTAAATTTCGTCGATTTTTACAGACACGATTTTCAGCATTATCCGGTTCCATATCTGCTAATGCCCAGCCTTGCAGCATGGGCGTCTGGGCAAGGCGCGCCTGCCGGGCGGCAGAGGCGAATTTTTGAGATATCATAATTGCCCGTCAAGCTTAGCCGATCAGCCGCACTTGGCAAGCCGTATCAGTCTTCGGGGGGCGAGCATTGTCCCGAAAAAAAGGTGAGGCACAAAGCGCCTCACCTTCATGTCTTTAGGCTTGTCTTTAAGTCAACTGCAGGTTTTCAGCAGAAGATTTGCCGCGCATTTCGTCGACCTGGATTTCATATCCAACTTCGTCGCCTTCATTGAGGCCGCTCAGACCAGCACGTTCGATTGCGCTGATGTGTACGAATACGTCAGCACCGCCGTCAGTTGGTTTGATGAAGCCGAAGCCTTTGTCTGGGTTGAACCATTTTACAGTACCTGTAGCCATGTGAATTTCCTTTCAGTCTACATTTTGGATAACGGTATTAGTTGTTTAGTGTGTGCCTTTTTCAGGCGATGCCTGCCGCGAGTGACTTGCTCTTGCCGAGCATGCGCATCAAGCCGTCGGTGGGCATTTCCGGCCCAGGTTTGCGCCATGGTGGCGCGCTGGGCTTCCTGCTCTGTGGCTTGCTTTTTATTTCAATGCCACGGCTGGATTTCTGATTCTTCTCTGATGTTGCCTTTGTTGCCTGTGGGCGAGCCTGCGAGGCGGTGCGGGTCTCGTCGCTGCTGTCAGCGCCAACCTTGGCCTGATCAGCTTTGACCTGATCAGAGGCAGGCAGCAATTGCTGGCCTGTGAGTTTCTCGATCTCGCGCAAAAGCTTCACTTCGGATGCATCGCACAGGGATATGGCAACGCCGCTTCGCCCTGCCCGTGCTGTGCGGCCGATCCGGTGCACATAGGCTTCGGGAACATGGGGCATATCGAAATTGATAACATGCGAGATGTCGTCGATGTCGATGCCGCGGGCTGCAATCTCGGTGGCGACCAGGATTCTGGTTTCGCCGTCTCGGAAGCCTGCCAGGGCCTTCTCGCGCTCGACCTGACCCTTGTCACCGTGAATGGCCTCGGCGGGTTGCCCCGCGCCTGCCAGATCGGCCGCGACCTTGTCCGCGCCGTGTTTGGTGCGGGTAAAGACAATGGCCTTTGTGACGGTATCGTCGGCCAGCACGTCAAGAAGGGCGCGGCTCTTGGCATTCTTTTCAACACGCATCACGATCTGGGAGATGCGGGCGATCGGCGTTGATGCCGGCGCAACTGAAATTTCGGTCGGGTTGGTCATGAATTCATTTGCCAGCTTCCTGATCTGTGGCGGCATGGTTGCCGACATCAGGATGGTCTGGCGCCCTTTGGGCAGTGCCAGCATGATCTTGCGAAGTTCAGGCAGGAAGCCCATGTCCATCATCTGGTCGGCTTCATCGGCCACCACCTGAAGCGTCTGGTCCAGCCGGATCGCGCCCGATACCATATGGTCCAAAAGCCGACCCGGCGTCGCGACAATGATGTCGACGCCCGGGGCGCAAGCCGCAATCTGGGGCCGGGGGCTGACGCCGCCGACAACAACAGGGGCGCTCACTTTCATGAACTTGCTGAAGGTCTGGATTTGTTCTGCAATTTGCTGGGCCAGCTCGCGCGTCGGCGTCAGAATGAGCGCGCCGCAAGTTCCTGGCCAATGCCGCTTTTTCCTGGCTGCAATCCGGTTCAGGATCGGCAATACGAAAGAAGCGGTTTTACCGGTTCCGGTCTGCGCGATGCCAATAACGTCGCTGTGCGCGTTCATGGCCGGGATTACATCACGCTGGATAGGTGTTGGGGTAGTATATCCTGCTGCATCAACAGCGCGCAGGACTGACTCAGCAAGGCCGAGGTCTTTAAAATAAGTCAAATAGTCTCTTCAATCCTCCTGCAACACATCACCTCGGGAGGCGACAGAAAGCAGGCACTTTGTTTGGGAAGTCTGTGTAGATCAGCTGCCGTATGTTCTTTGCCAAAATTGGCTATTATTCAAGGCAGCAATCGAAGGATCAATGACGAGAATGGAATGCCGCTGATGAAGTCATCTACACACGGCATTTGCACCGCTTAGAACACGGATCCGGAACAATAGCAAGCAAATCATCAGTTACCTGCCCATCAACTCGCCCCCACACAGCGTCTAAGCATTGAACATATCACGTCACCCTACCCAGCGCCTAACGCCTTACGATTGACTGATGGTTGTGTGCCACCATAGGTCAATCCAGATAGCCCCCTTGCTGCTACCCAACAAAAAAGGCCGGAACGAACCGGCCTTTTTTCGGGTTTGGGAGCATCTGGTATTAGGGCCGAGAACTCCCTTGGCCTGCCTCAAGACAGGTTCATCGCCCATCGGTTATCGCAGCTTTGATAAGCCCCGAGAGCACCGCTTCTCGCTTCCACCCCAGTAGCTCCCCCTTCCTTAGACGTTGCGGGAAAAGTGGGTGAAATTTCATATTCAGCCAGAGCCTGCCGCCCTTTGGCCGGTAATCCACAAACCGAGCACTATCCAAGTTCACAGCGTTAGAGAAACCCAAGTGATAGTAATGCCCCCTGTTCACACAGGAAATTGCTGCGGTTCTTGCTTCCAGATCATTAATGGACGGGTCCGGATGGATGTTGATAATAATAAGAGTTCGAACAGACTCATTAGCTTCTGTTTCACGATATAGGCCGCAGCGCCCCTCATCTAGCCAGCGCATGGAATCAAACAAGTCACCCGGCACATCTCTATGGAAAAACTGTAGCAACTCCTCGCCACCCGTTTTCCAGTCCTCCGACAAAACATCTTCTACACCGAACACCAGGACGTTCGCCCGCCCTACTTCGTTCGCCACTCGAAAAACTCCACCGTAGGTAAAATTTCGGAGCATGCTGTCGTTGAAGAGGAAAATAGAATTATTTCTGTGCGCCGTGCCTGCATAAAAGTTTCTAACAAAACCGCCGCCAATGCCAACATACCGCGCGTTAGCTTCGTCAAAAGCCATTAAGTCTATTAATTCCAGATTTTTCTTCTCTGTCTCTGAAAGTTGCTCGAAGCCAACAAGCGTATTCAAGGCCCGCCAAGACGTGCTTGTATCGGCACTCGCATGAAAGGAAAATTGGGCCAAACATACTATCGCTATTCCCCAAAAGCGCATTGTCCCCCTCCTCAATAACGGTTTTTTTCTACCGTTTCCTGTTTGACCTTGTGAATCATTAACTTACTAACTTAAAGCAGCGTTTGAAGGACACAATACTGAACTATTTGTTTACCACCGCTTTCGCATTAAAGATTCCGTTAACTTCCCGCTGTCAAAAGCTACTGCTACAAAAAAAGGCCGGAGCGAACCGGCCTTTTCATCATTCGATTTTCCAGAACGTCTTACTTCGCTTCAGCCATGATCTGCTGCTGCGCTTCGCCCAGAAACTCTTCAAGGTGCTTCTCAATACGGTGGCGGGAAATATCCAGGCCTTTGCCTTCGATATCCGCCAGCACCTTGCGAATCACGTCCTCGTCGCCGTCTTCCTCAAGGTCGGATTTCACAACCTCTTTGGCGTAGGCCGCTACGTCGTCACCCGAAAGGCCCATCTCACCGGCCAACCACTCGCCCAGCAGGCGGTTCCGACGCGCGCGCGCCTTGAACATCATGGTCTCGTCGTGGGCGAATTTGTCTTCAAAAGCCTTCTCGCGGCTGTCGAACGTGGTCATTGTTACTCATCCTCTTATCCGAGTCTCAGATTGAGACCCCACTAATTTAGCATAGTGCTTCCCTCTATAAAGGAAATTTCTGCGCACATTTCCAGACCTTAGACGAAACTTATTGTTATTTGTTACAGAAAGATTGTCGCAGGGAACCTTTTCCCTTATGTTCGCGCCCGCGCAACCCACTGACATCCCTCAAGCTGAGGAAAAGAGGCAATATATGTCCCGCCGCAACAAGATTTACGAAGGCAAGGCCAAAGTTCTGTTCGAAGGCCCCGAGCCCGGCACTATTATCCAATATTTCAAAGATGACGCCACTGCGTTCAATGCCGAGAAAAAAGGCACGCTCGCAGGCAAAGGCGTGGTGAACAACCATATCTCTGAATATATTTTCACGGCCCTGGCCGACATCGGCGTCCCAACGCATTTTATCGAGCGCACGTCCATGCGCGAACAGCTGGTTAAAGCTGTTGAGATCATCCCGGTTGAAGTGATTGTACGCAACATCGCCGCCGGTGGCATCTCCAAACGCCTTGGGATCGACGAAGGCACCCCACTGCCCCGCCCGATTGTTGAGTTCTGCTACAAGTCCGACGAGCTGGGCGACCCGCTGATCGCTGAAGAACATGTGCTGGCGTTTGGCTGGGCCGACGAGATCGAGCTTGAGGAAATGACGCACTATGCCCTGCGCATCAACGATTTCCTCTCCGGCCTGTTTGCCGGCATCGGCATCAAGCTGGTGGATTTCAAGCTTGAGTTCGGTCGCCTGTATGAAGGCGAAGACTGCATCACCATTCTCGCAGACGAGATCAGCCCCGATGGCTGCCGCCTGTGGGACATGAAAACCGGTGAGAAGCTGGACAAAGACCGCTTCCGCCGCGACCTTGGGGGCGAGATGGAAGCCTACCAGGAAGTCGCGCGCCGCCTTGGCATTCTGCCGAACGCGGACATCACCGAAATTGCAGATCATCAGAACAAGGGCCAGAAGCAATAGCTTCTGGTCCGACCTTTTTGTAAGCCCAAAGCCTAACGGCACAATTATCTGACTGAAAGAAAGTGAGCCCAATGAAAGCCCGCATTCACGTGACCCTTAAAAACGGCGTTCTGGACCCTCAAGGCAAAGCCATCGAGCACGCGCTCGGCAACATGGGATTTGACGGTGTCGAAGCCGCCCGCCAAGGCAAATATATCGAGCTGGACCTCAAGTCCACCGACCCGGCATCGGCGGAAAAGGAAGTGGACGAAATGTGCCGCAAGCTTCTGGCCAATACCGTGATTGAAAACTATTCCATCGAACTGGAGTAGATCACATGAAATCCGCGGTTATCGTTTTCCCGGGATCGAACTGCGACCGGGATATGGCTGTCGCCCTTGAGAAGATCACAGGGCAAAAGCCACTCATGGTCTGGCACCAGGAGTATGACTTCGACAAGGTCGACTTCATTGCCCTGCCAGGCGGTTTTTCCTACGGCGACTATCTTCGTTGCGGCGCCATGAGCGCGCGCAGCCACATCATGAAGGAAGTGATCAAGCGCGCGGAAGCGGGCGTGCCCACGTTCGGCGTGTGTAACGGCTTCCAGATCCTGACGGAAACCGGCCTCCTGCCCGGCGCCCTGATGCGCAACGCGGGCCTGCATTTCGTGTGCAAGGACGTGAAGATGACGGTCGAGAACACCGACACCATGTTCACAAGCGCCTACGCAGCCGGCGAAGAGATCACCATCCCGGTTGCCCACCATGACGGCAACTATTTCGCCGACGCTGATACGCTCGACCGCCTTGAAGGCGAAGGCCAGGTGGCGTTCCGGTACAACGAAGACATCAACGGCGCCCAGCGCCGCATCGCCGGCATCACAAACGCCAAAGGCAATGTCCTTGGCATGATGCCTCACCCTGAGCGCATGATCGAACCAGCACTTGGTGGCTCTGACGGCCGCAAGCTGTTCGAATCTGTCATGAACCGACTGGGCTAAGGGGAAGAGCAATGAATAACGGCAACGAAATCAAGATCACCCCGGAACTCGTCAAGGAACACGGGCTGAACGAAGAAGAATATGCGCGCATTGTCTCGGCAATGGGGCGTGAGCCAAACTATACAGAGCTTGGCATCTATAGCGTGATGTGGTCAGAGCACTGCTCCTACAAATCCTCGCGCTTCCACCTGAAGAAGCTGCCGACCAAGGCCCCTTGGGTTATCCAGGGCCCGGGCGAGAACGCCGGCGTGATCGACATTGGCGACGGCCAGGCCGCGATCTTCAAGATGGAAAGCCACAACCACCCATCCTATATCGAGCCCTACCAGGGCGCGGCGACGGGCGTGGGCGGCATTCTGCGCGACGTGTTCACCATGGGCGCCCGGCCTGTGGCCAACATGAACGCACTCCGCTTCGGCGAGCCGGATCACCCGAAAACCCGCCACCTGCTGGCAGGCGTGGTTGAAGGCATCGGCGGTTACGGCAACTGCGTGGGCGTGCCCACCGTGGGCGGCGAAACCAACTTCGACGAAAGCTACAACGGCAACATCCTTGTGAATGCCATGACCGTTGGCCTCGCGGACACCGACAAAATCTTCTACTGCGCCGCAGCGGGCGTGGGGAACCCTGTTGTCTATGTGGGCAGTAAGACCGGCCGCGACGGCATCCACGGCGCCACCATGGCGTCTGCCGAATTCACGGAAGACAGTGAAGAGAAGCGCCCAACCGTTCAGGTGGGTGACCCCTTCACCGAGAAGCTGCTGATTGAAGCCTGCCTTGAGCTGATGGCCACCGACGCCATCATCGCGATCCAGGACATGGGTGCGGCGGGCCTGACGTCGTCAAGCGTTGAGATGGCGTCCAAAGGCGGCGTGGGCTTTGAGCTGGATCTGGATCAGGTGCCACAGCGCGAAGCCAACATGCTCCCCTATGAGATGATGCTGTCCGAGAGCCAGGAGCGCATGCTCATGGTCCTCAAGCCGGGCCGTGAAGACATGGCGAAGAAGATCTTCGAAAAGTGGGAACTGGACTTTGCCGTGATCGGCCATATCACCGACACCGGCAACCTGACGCTGAAGTTCGGCGGCGAAGTGGTGGGCGACATGCCGATCAACAGCCTCGTTGAGGACGCGCCAGAGTATGAGCGCCCCTATATCCCGACGCCGAAGCGCGACGCGGTGGACGTGGACGCACCTGCCGACCTCGGCAAGGCTGTGATGGACCTGATCGGTGGCCCGAACCTCTGTTCGCGCCGCTGGATCTGGGAACAGTATGACCACATGGTGATGGGCGACACGATCCAGCGCCCCGGTGGCGACGCCGCTGTTGTGCGCGTGCACGGCACAGAAAAAGCGCTGGCGATCTCGACTGACGTAACCCCACGCTACTGCTATGCCGACCCGGTTGAAGGCGGCCGTCAGGCGGTTGCGGAAACATGGCGGAACATCACGGCCGTGGGCGCGACCCCACTTGCGATCACCAACTGCCTCAACTTCGGCAACCCCGAGCGCAAGGACATCATGGGCCAGTTCGTCGGCTGCCTTGAAGGCATGGGCGAAGCCTGCCGCGCGCTGGATTACCCGATCGTGTCCGGTAACGTGTCGCTCTATAACGAGACCAACGGCTCCGGCATCCTGCCAACACCCGCCATCGGCGGCGTCGGCGTGATGGCCGACAGCAACAAGATGGCCACCATTGCGTTTGCGGGCGCGGGCCAGACTGTGGTGCTGATCGGCGAGACCAAGAACGAGCTGGGCGCCAGCCTCTACCAGAAGCAGATTCTGGGCAAGAACGAAGGCTGCCCGCCGCATGTGGACCTGGATATCGAACGCCGCAACGGTGATTTCGTCCGCGCGCTGATTGAAAATGGCCAGGTTTCCACCTGTCATGACCTGTCTGACGGCGGCCTGATCGCAGCCCTCGCCGACATGGCGATTGCGGGCCGTGTGGGCGTGAGTGTGGATGTCGAGGGCGACCTGCCGCTTCACGTAGCACTGCTGAGCGAGACCCAGGCCCGCTATCTTGTGGCCACCGACGCCGAGACGGCAGAGACCATCCGCAAGGAAGCCAAGGACGCCGGCATTCCGGTGGCCGTACTGGGCGAGACCGGCGGCGACCGCCTGACCGTCAACGGCGGCGCGCTTGACCTGGCGCTCAGCGACCTCACGGCCGCGCATGAGGGCTGGATGCCGAACTATATGGCGAAAGAGCCGCTGTCAGCCTAAGCTGACACCACGACTTAGTCACGGAAAAGGCGCCCTACCCGGCGCCTTTTTCTGTTTGCGGGCCAAAGCTCCGCCGTGCTGATTCAGGTTAAAGCCCCCGCGCTTCGGCCCAATCTTTCAGCGCATCCAGGATATGCAGGGTCGACCGCCCTTCGTCGGTGATCTCGTAGCTCACGGCGAATGGTTTTGTGCTGATCACTGTGCGCACCAGCAAGCCCGCGTCTTCCAATTCCTTCAACCGCTGGGTGATCATCTTCTTGCTGGCACCCGGCAGCATCCGGGCAAGCGCATTGAAGCGCACCGGGCCATCCTTCAGGTGCCACAGGATGGTGCCCTTCCACTTGCCTCCGATGATCCGCATGCCGTTTTCAATGGCGCATGGTGTCAGCCAGCCATCGGGTTTGTTGCTCGCATCCATCGCTTCTGCCTCACTCGCATTGCTGCCTGTTTGCATTCGAATTTAGGTTACAAAAAGTATACTAGTTGATTTTATAAACCAATGTACCCACCTTCGCCAGCATCATCTTCATGCAGACGAAGGAGCGACAAATGAAGGATCAGATTACCACGGCACTGGTTATCAACGGCGCGGACCCGAGCGCCTATTCACGCGGCGAGTTTAACGCGGCCATGGCAGACGCGGCGGCAGCCGCACTGGCGCCGCATATGACCGTGCTAAGAAGCCGTGTGGCAGACAATTATGATGTGCAGGCTGAGATCGAAAAATATCGGGCGGCCGATCTGGTGATTTATCAGTATCCCGTGTTCTGGTTCATGGTGCCGGGGCGGTTGAAGCAGTATATGGACGATGTGTTCGCCTATGACGCTTTTTTCACCTACAACGATGGCCCGTATGGCAGTGGTGGCCTGATGCACGGCAGGAAGGTGATGTTTTCCACCACCTGGAACGCGCCGGCAGAAGCCTTTGACGACAGGAATGCCTTCTTTGGCGGCATGAACCCGGCCGAGGCCATCCTTCCCATGCGCAAGGCCCACCAATATTGCGGCTTCACGGAACTGCCGCATTTCTCCAGCCACAATGTGATCAAAGACCCGCAGTTCGCAAGCCACAAGGCCCGGCTTGAAAGCCACCTGCGCAAGGTCCTTCACCTCGAAAAAGCTGTAGCCGCGGCCTGAGCTGTTTTCAATGTCCTCAAGGGGCCAATGATGCCCCTTTGAGGTGCAGGATTCACTGGCGCCTTTCTATGGATCTAGCGCCGTTCAAATGCCCTGATGAGCACGGAAAGGCCGAAGATGAACGCCCCATGGATTGCCGGGGCCACCAACAGGATGGGGATCGCCAGCGGCTCCTGCCAACCGGTATAGCCAACATAAGGGAACCCATAATTCGCCGTCAGCAGAAATGTCCCCACAAAGGCGGGCATCCCGCCCTGCATGACGCCACGCGCCCCCACCTTCAGGCCAGCAATCATAGGCAGGATGATCCAGATGGTCAGTAACGCACCACCGAGTCCCGTGAAAAACTCTCCGGCGATCAGGTAGCAGAGATGCAGCAGCCCGACAGTCGCGAGCCCCGCGATCACCCACTTGTAATAGCCCGGCCCCTCTGAATGCCGATGGCGCCGATGTGGAACTGTCTTCATGTCTGCCTCAATGGTCTCACCTACATCCGCAGCGACAATGCTGCGAATTCATCAGGCATGTACGATGCCATAAATTCTCCACATCTTATGGTATAGTCTGGCCGTACAGAGACAATCATAAAAAGGGAGATCACGTATGACACACTTTATGAAGCCCCTGACCGCCACTGCCATGCTGCTGGCCCTTGCCGCCTGCGGCGATAGCGGCGACAGCACGCAGAAGGCTGACGAGACGGCCCCGGCTGCGACGGAAGCCACTGCTGAAAAATCCTCCATGGACAAAGCCACTGAGATGGCGACCAAGGCGGCAGAAGCGCTGAAGCTGGACACCAGCTCGCTCGACGCGTTCAAATCCAGCCTGGCGGCCATGAAAGGTTCGCTGTCGGAAGAAGACCAGTCCAAGCTGATGGATGCCCTTTCCGGCATGGTGGCCAGCGACGGCGAATCCAGCACTGGCGGCCTGATGGACACAGCCAAGAAAATGGCCGAAGGCAAGTCGCTCACCGAAACGCTCTATGAAAAAATGGGCGACAAGCTGGACGGCAAGACATTCGAGGACATTCTTGCCATGAACGGCTAAGTCCTTTCAATTTCATGGGAAAAGGTGCCCCAATCTGTGGGCGCCTTTTCTTTTGCCGTGTGCACAGCCGCTATTTGGCTTTCCTGAGGCCCATCAAGGCCGCAATGGTCATCAGCACCACGCCGCCCAGGAAAACATAGCCGCCCCATTCAAAATCATCGATGCGCAGGAACAGGCGTTCGGCGATATGCTCGCCCGCTTCTTCAAGCGGGTCCGTGACATGCTTTTCCACTTCACCCCAAAAACCATGCTCGCGCTCAAGATGCAGCTGCCAGCGGATGAGCGGCCAGCAGAGTGCGCCCCAAACGCCCAAGACTGCGACGAAAGCGCCCTTGCGGGATTTAACGGCGTCCAGCACGGGTGCCAACACCGCACAGGCAATCAGCACATAAAGCTGCGGCTTGCCAATGTCAGCATAGCTGATCACCTTCAGGTGGATCACGTCCAGCAGCGGTGAAAAGGCGCCGATGATGGTCATCAGCGCCCCTGCAAACATCACAAGACTGATGTTTCTGTTCGGTTGCTTCACGGAGTTACCCTTAGGCTTTCTTTGCTGCCATAAAGGCCATCACCGCACCGACCGTCATGACGATCATGCCAAGAACAAACATCAGGCCGCCGATTTCCATGTCGAACACGTTCGAGAAAATCCGGCCTGCCACGTCTGATGCGGCTTTCTGAATCGGGTCTGTCACCTTCGAGAGCTTGCCCATCAGGCCACCATCGTCACCGCTGTCACCGCCCATATTCTTGATCACAGGCCACAGCAGCACCAGCCACGCACCGATCGCCGCGAACAGGCTGAATTTGCGTTTATCGAGGAAGATCACAACCGTGGCCGCCAGCGCGAATGCCACCAGTAGATACACTTCCGGGTCTGCCGCGTCTGCATAGCTCATGGTGCCAATACGGCCAATTTCCACCATCGGCAGAAACGCGCCAATCGCCACCATCAGCGACCCAACGAGAGTGATAATATCATTACGCCCAAGACTGATTTTCATGAGATTGCTCCCCTCTTATTTAAAGCCCACGCCATCCTACGCCCAAAGCTCGATGTAAAACAAGCGCTTAGATCGAAGCCACCACCAACGGCGGGAACGCCTGCAATAAGGCACGGCGATCTTTTCAATCTGCGCTGGAGGAGCGCTTCCGATTGCCGAACCGGCGGGTCGCTGAAGGTAGCAGACGTGACGTGGCCGGCTGGACGCGCCCCTGCTGCAACTTGGATGAGGCATTAGAGGCTTCCAGCCTGGTTTTTTTTGTTTCTGGATAATAGTTGCTACCCAACCACCCAGTACCAATAACCGTGACTGCCAAGAGTGCAAATGGCCAGTGTTCCATGGCGCTGTGCACATAGGAGGCTTCTTTGACATTGCCGAGCGGGTAGCTAAATAGGTTCGCAAGGCTGACGCTGATCACTGTAACGAGAATGAGGCAGATAAGTATGCCAACATAATAGCCATGGGAGGAACGCGGCACGAAAGCAAAGGCGGCAGCCGCCAGCACCGGCACGTGCATCAATAAGCGGCCCGACATAGAAAGCTGGTTCACCTCAACCAGTGGCAAGGTAAACCAGGCGGCAAGCGATACAGCCACAAATGCAATGCTAATATAGGGTGTCCAGCCTGCATCCACGTATTGCCATGTTTTGTGTTGGGACTTCCACAGCACGGTTTCCTCAGTTGTCGTGAACAACTCGATCGCGGCACTGATCCACACACCAAAGGCCATCATCAGAAGAGACTTTGAAACAAAGCTTGTGAGCCCCAAGACCTCTGACAGCATGGGGTGTGCATAAAATAGAACTGCTGCCAGAATGGGAATTGGCAACCAACGGAAAAAATCGACTTTAAAAAGCGGCCAGCAGCCACCCAGAAGCATGAATAGTGGTAAACGGCGCCACAACAGTTCGAGAAAAGTTTCGCCAGCATAGGCATCATGCCAGTTGGGGCCCGATGTCACTGCGTAATAGTGCGCAATGACCAACGCCGCCAACAATGTGGCGAAAATCTCTTTAGCCTTCATGTCGGATATACCCCCATCAGCAAAATCTCTTCTACGGATAGGCTATCGCACACCTATAGGGCGCGCAAACAACTACTAAAATTTGAGTTTTCTGATCAAGGCTACGAAATATTCCGCGCTAGCCAAAGGCTGCACTGTTCTCCAGTTCGGCGCACCTCAGGAGGCGGCTATCGAGAACGGCCGCCTGCCGGTGCTTCACCGCCTTGCGGTATTCGGGGTCTGTCACCATTTCCATGAAGGCGCCGGCATTCGGATAGCGCGCCACAAATGCCAGGTCCCACGTTTCTTCCTTCGGGCCGATCAGCATCAACTGCGGCGCACCGCGCCAGACAATGCTGCCGCCCACGCGCGCGAAGATGGGGCCGCTTTCCTTGCCATATGCCTTGTAGGCGTCTGCCCCCGTCACCACTCCTTCTGGCGCTGTGCCCTCATACTCTGCCTTGTCCTTCAATCGGATCAGGTTCAGCATATTGATGGGCTGGTCCCGCGGCAGGTCCTTGAAGGCTTCGAACTGCTCGCGTTCGGGGTCGATATGGCTCATGGTCTTCTCCCTTGTGGTTTATCCTGACATAGGGGAAAGCAGGCCAGCGGCAAGAATTTGCTCAGCCCATCCAGCTCACGATTTCGCGAACCACGCCGTCAGGCCGACGCGCCCAGTCAAAATGGCCAAGATACTCGCCCTGTTCCGCTGCCGTCAGCTTGCGACCTGTCAGGTCTGCCGATTTGAAGCAGCTACGGCTGAACGCAACAGCTGTATCGGGGGCCAGACCATCCCTCTCGAACGCCAGCGACAGCACCCGCCCCTCATAGCCCGCAATCGCGTCCATGGCATCTGGTGTTGCGGGGCCATCATAGCTGCCGCCCATGGCCCAGTCGCGCCAATCCAGCATCAACTGCCTGTATTCCCGCCCGCCAAAGCCCAGTCGGTCTCCCGGGAAATGGCCCACAAGGGCCATCAGCGCCGGCAGCATGCGACAAAGCCATTTGATCTGCCGCGCCCGCTTCGCGGGAAACAAGCCCTGGTAGGGAAACCCGCACGCAAGATGCACCACGCCCGCAATATCGTCTCGCTGGCCCGCTGTTATGGAACTCAGGTGCCCGCCAAGGCTGTGGCCGCCCAGAAACAAGGGGGCATCAGGGAACAGGTTTTGTGTGTGATCGATAGCCGCGGGAATATCATCGTTCAGAAAAGCATTGAGGCCGAAGGTTTGGCCTCGCCCGGCCCTGTAGGGGCTTTCGCCGTGGCCCCGTTGTTCAAACACGCACACCCCGACCCCGGCACCCGCCAACCCTTCCGCCAACCGGCGGTAGAAGCGTGCCTGCACACCAAGGGCCGGCAACAACAGCAGCGCCGCCCTTGGCTCCCCCTCGGGTTCAAATGACCATACAGGGACAGAGACCCCGCGGCCGTTATCGATGTTCGTCCAGTCCCCCATATGTGCCTTCCATTTATCAAACTGATCAGTCTCGTAAATGGACGCTAGCGACTTTGGGGATCAGAATCAATCCTGATCCGGATTGGGGAGGTGTGCTTTCAGAAGGGCCTCTGCGGCAGCTTCCTCTGCTGTGTAAAAGTCCGCGTCGACACTGTGGTCATAGCCTTCCTGCCGCGGCGCCATCAGGCCCTCAAGCGGGCTCAGGTCAAATGGGCACACTTTGGGCACTATGGGTGTGCCCTTTTGCGATTTTTGGGCACTATGGGTGTGCCCATTTTCCATTAAAAGATGCCCTATTGTGCCGGCAAAATCGGCGCACAGGGCCTCGTAACTGATAGACGTGTGGGCCCATTCAGCCGCGAACAGATCAGAGAAGCGCGAGAGCAGGTAATGCACCCGGTAGGGATGAGTTTTCCGCGCGTCTGCAAGCAGCCACGGGTAGCTGATCGCCAGATCCCGATACCAGGGCAAAAGGTAAAAATGGCAGTGATCAGAATAAGTTATCAGATTCCAGTCACGATTATTCGCGGTCCCCTTCAGTGTCGATCGCCAGCTGTCGCGCGGGTTTCTGCGCAGGTGCAGAATGCTGGCATCCGGGAATTTGGCGCGCAAAAATGGCAGGCGAAAATCGACCCGGTTGAACTGCAGAACAGGCCTCTCCGCAGCATGTGAAATCAGCGCGGCGATGTATTTTTCAAGGGCACTCGAATGGGCACTATGGCCCATGGCCAGATTCCGATAGGTCCATTTTTCCGAAAACAGCGCAGACAGATGCTTCAACCCCTTGTAATTATTATGGTAATTCTGGACACCCCGATGAGTCTCGTCTGTGCCCTCGCCGCGCGTAGAAGGGTCAAACCAGCGCCTTTCATTCAGCGGCTCATAATAGGCGGTGAAGCCCGCGAGCCGGTCGAAGGCCTGCCACAACAGGGTTGATCCGCTCCGGAAGCGGGCCGTGATGAAAATCGCGCCATTTTCACCCAACACCCTGTTTTCATTAGGGAAATACCCTGCAGGCCGATAGCGCGGCAACGGCGCGGTGGGTCGGAACAGGCCAAGCGTACGGGCGGTGATTTGCTCCAAAGCCGAATGGCCGGCCAACCGTCGCATCAAGCGGTGTTGCAAAAGTTCACGCACGTCAACCCTCGCCCCGTAAGCGCTTGAAAAACTTCAGCAATTGATCTGCCTTGCTGTCCCATCCCTGGGTCAGGGCATGGGCGTGCGCGGCCTCAGCCATGCGTTTGCGCGTTACTTCGTCATTCAGCAGGTCGGTGATGGCATAGGCCACAGCGCCAACATCCTCGCCGTCCACCGACCGGCCGGTTTGACCGTCCAGGATGGCGTCCACAGCGCCGCCGGCCTTGCCACCAACACTGGGCGTACCTGCCGCTGCGGCCTCCAGAAACACCAGGCCGAAGCCTTCGGTGTCACCGTCAGGCATGGTGCGGTTGGGCATCGCAAACAGGTCGGCACTGGCATAAAGGGACGGCAGCATCTCATCCTTTACAAAGCCCAGCATATGGACGCTGGCGTTCATTTCTGGCCGTTCTGCGGCAGCCTTCAACGCCTCCGAAAGTGGCCCCGTGCCTGCGATTGCGAGCTGAGCGCCGGGTACAGCGGCCAGGATGCGGGGCCAGGCCTCAATAAGGACGTCAAAGCCTTTCCGTGGCACCAGGCGACCGACCGCAAGCACCAGCGGGCCATGCCCCAGCCCGAAGTGGGGCCGCACATTTTCCTTCGGCAACCGGTCGTATGTATCCAGGTCCACGCCGTTGGTGACCAGCTCGATGCGCTCCGGGTCCACGCCGTATTTGCTCGTCAGCAGGCCCGCCGTAAAGCTGCTCACGGCCACGACGCCGTCCGCGGTCTTCAGGGCCCTCCGTCGGCGCTCCTCCGCCCGAGCCGAATAGCAGGCCTGCGATATTTCTTCGCCGTGGGTATAGATCACGATTTTGGTGTCCGGGAAGATCGCCCGCAAGGGTTCCACCAGCCAGCCAAGCGCGTCCAGTGCCCCTAAGATAATGGTTTGATAGGATTTTTCCAACGATGTCTGTTTCAAGTAGGCGATGACTTTACGCCTCAGCAGCCTGTCCTGCACCGCCATCCAGGCGCGTCTCAACACGCCCACCCGTCCGTTCACCAGCGGCGGGCGCAGCTCTTCGATCCTGGTAATCGAATAAAGGGCACTATGGTCAAACTCCCCCACCCCCTCAACAATTTGGCCCGTCGTATAGTCTTTTAAGGCGGTAAAAACTTCAAATTCATCCGGCTTGGAGGTAGCGACAGCATCATAGACAGTTTGAGCCCCACCGACCAAAGGGCAGTAATGTGTTGTTATAATTAAATTATTCTTGTTCGCTTTCACGAGCACAATTCCCCATTTGCCGCAGCAGCCAGATTGAGCCCTTCAGCGACGTAGCAGTCAACCGGTATTTTTTTGCGTATGCGTCATACGGGAAGTTGCCATTTTTCTTGCTGGAATATCCCAAAAGGATTGAAAGCAGCAAAGGTCGTGGTTAAAAAGGCAGCAAGCGGCTTGGATGCGTACATGCTATAAGAAGTTCGCGGTTATTGAGATATCGCACCAATCGGGTATTCAAGGAAAAACAGATGGCTATGCACGCAGAAGAAATAGAGAATCTGATCAAAGAGGGCTTGCCAGGCGCAAAAGTTCACATCGAGGATCTACGCGGCGACGGCGACCATTATGCGGCACATGTTGTCTATGATGGCTTTAAGGGTTTGTCGCGTGTCCAGCAGCACCAACTTGTGTACAAAAGCCTCAAGGGCCGTATGGGCGGCGAACTACACGCCCTCGCGCTCCAGACGAGCGCCCCCGAATAAGCGTCTCATCGCCTCCGCCACTGCTAAACCGGATAAGAATTATCACATTTTAACGCACAGCCCCTTGGAAAGTACACCAAGGAAGATTACTTGTAGCGAAGATGATTAAGTTAAAGGACGACGTAATGAGTGAAAATCCAGTGTTTGATCGAATCAAAGAATACGTCAACAAGGACGATGTAGTGCTGTTCATGAAAGGCACGCCAATCTTTCCTCAGTGCGGCTTCTCGAGTGTAGTTTCTCAGGTACTGACCCATGTCGGCGTACCATTTGAAACATACAATGTCCTAGAAGACTTTGACCTTCGCGAAGGTATCAAGGAATTTTCTGATTGGCCAACCATTCCGCAGCTGTATGTTAAGGGCGAGTTTGTTGGTGGCTGCGATATTGTTCGTGAAATGTTTGAATCAGGTGAATTGCAGCAGCTTCTCAAGGAACAAGGCCTTGCTGAGTAGTTAACTCAAAGCTTTAAATGCAAATCCAGAGGCGCCCGGTAGTTGGCGCCTCTTGCTTTTTGAGCCGCTATTTTTCAAATAGATATACAAATCGGCTTGTTTTCCCTTTGATCTCTGCATTGAAAGGAGACAACGTTAGGCTATCGCCTAGGTTAATAAGTATATCTGATTCAGCAACTAATTGAAAACCAACGCTCTCCATCTGAGCTTTTACTACATTAGGATCAATGCGGTGAAGGCGATCGAAGTCGTTGGGCCCTGCCCCTGCGGGGGCGACATGGTCGATGACAAGCACCTTCCCGCCTTCTTTCATCACCCGGTATAAGGACTGTAGAACAGCGTCCACATCTTCGTATCCGCCCCCTGGGCGAGCCTCGTGAGAAAAATAATAATCATGGTAGGCCAAGACGGAGAATGCCACATCCACGCTATTCGCCGCGATACCAAAAGTTTCTTTATTTTCATGGAGTTGCACAACGTTCGGCAGGCGGTTCTCGGCATAGCGGGCAGGCTCTGTTTCTTTCATAAAGGCCCAGTAAACAGCACCATTATGAGCATAAACCTTGCCGGTTTCACCGACAGCCCGGGACAGGATTTCAGTGTAGAATCCGCCTGCGGAGTTGATGTCTAGGACTGTTGTGCCCGGCTTTACCCCAGCAAATTCAAGGATTTCAGCCGGTTTGCGCTGGCTGTCGCGTGCGCGGTCTGCCGCTGGCCTCTCAGGGCTGTTGACCGCCGCCTGGATCGCGTCCGCGTGATGCTCTGCCTGAACCGTCGCCGGCCCCATGAACGCGGCCCCAAGCGCCAGGGCGGCGGCGCCCGCACGTAAAGAATTTCTAATCATCATCTGATGTCCCCACTCGTTTCAAGTTCATCCCTAGTTTATGAGCATGCGCGCCAGCACGCAATACGCCAGAGGAAAGCGATGAACTGAGCCAAAAGTAGGACAAATAGCCCTATGGCAGTTTCGATACTGGCGCTATACCGACACGAGCGCAGGCTTGCCGGTCACCGGCTCCCCGTCCGGGCCAAAGGCCCGCTTGAAGGTAAAGGCCATCGGCGTCGGGCCATTTTCCCGCAAGTATTCCAGATGCCTGGCGGCCTCATCAAGGCCGGGACGGTGGCCTTTGGGCACCCACCACAGCACCATATGCCCTTCGGACGGCATGTGAAACCACTCTTTCCGGCGCGCCAGATAATCGGTGTGGGCGGTCTTGTAGACATAGTTGAACAGGCTTTCCCGGTCCCGCCACACGCTGAGATTCGGCAGGGTTTCCGCGTCAAACAATGAGAAGGACATGGCGCTGCCCGTCTCGTCCTTGAGCCGCCAGACGAAGCCATCCGACTGTTCGGCAAGACCATTGATATGATCCAGCGCGCCAATGAAATCAGCCATTTCGGGACTGTCCTTGGCATATCTGATCTTGCCCACGTTAAGCTGAGCTAACTCGAAATCCGATGCATCAAAGGCCTTTTTGGGGTCGTCATCACGCGGCATTTCGCCCTCCGTTTTATCCTCACCTAGCTATAGAGATGGGCACACAGGCGCCTGCATTAAAGCCACGATTTCTTCATGAAAGCATGAGCTTTTCTATTGAACGGAAGGCGAAAAAATGGGCACACTGGTAGTGCCCTTATGGCACAAAAGGGCACACCCATAGTGCCCATCGTGTGCCCTTTTTCTGTACCGAGGTTTTTCGACCCCATGGACACCCCCACGAGCCACACCGGAACGCCTGCGAAACGAATGCCCGCAAAGCCGCGCTGGCTGCGGCGTCTCACGGCCGGAGCTGCCGCCGTCATGGTGGCGGCCTATGGGGGCCTGGTGATGAATACGGACCATAGTGCCCTCACGGCCCTTGAGGGCCTATTTCTGTACCTTGTGGGCTTCGGGGCTGCCACCATCGCCAACTCAACCGGTGTGGGCGGCGGCGTCGTGTTCCTGCCGGCCTTCGAGTATCTCGGCGCAGGCGGCCATATTGCCATCGTCGCCGGCCAGATTGTGGGCATGAGCTTCATCATCCAGTCGTTCGGCATGTCGACCGGGTGCCTCAGGTGGCTGCACCGCATCCACGACCCCAGAGGCACCGACACTGGCGTACCGCCCACTGTATTCCTGCGCATGCTGGGCCTGGTGTTGGCATGTGCCCTGCCCGCCATGCTGATCACCCAGAGCCTGCACACCAGCCCGCCGGAAGCCATTCTGTGGGCCTTCAAGACTGTTTCCGTGGCGCTGGGGCTGCTGGTGCTGATAACCAGCTGGCTGGGGCGCGGCCGGTTGCAGAACCGGTCCCACCCAACCCGCGCTGATTATGCCCTGCTTGCGCTGCTCAGCGTCATCGGGGGTATCGCAACCGCCTTTTTCAGTGTCGGGGTGGGCGAACTGGTGGCGCTTTACCTGTTCACCCGAAACTTTCCGCTGATCACAACCGCCGCCCTTGCGGTCATCGCCAGCGCCGTCAGCGTGCTTTTTGGCGTGTGGGACCATCTGCTTTCCGGGCCCCAGCCGTGGGACATCCTGATGTATGTCATCCCCGGCGCGATCACCGGCGGCATCATTGCCCGCTCTTTCGCGGAAATGCTGGGGCCGGTGCGCCTTAAGGTTTTTGCCGCAAGCTGGATTACCCTATCTTCCACCTATCTTCTTCTCATCAGTTAGGGCAAGGCCAATTGGAGGCTTGCTTATCAGCAGCCTATTCGGGCTCCTGCCGGTCCGGCTCGCGACTGCAGCCTGGATGGCCTCGCGCAAATGACCAGGCGAAGGCCTGATGGCGGACGAGCGTTTTTCTGACCCGTTTATCGCCCGATAGGTCTCAGGTAAAAAAAGCGAAAAGGCGGCGTTTTCTGTGCCGCCTTTTTCTTGCCAATCTCAGGTGCCTGTTTTTGGCATCAGTCTTCGATGTCAGCGGGTTTTTCCGCGAATACCTTGCGGCCAGTAAACATGGCCGAGACAATGCCGCCCCCATGGCGAATTTCTGTCCAGACCACTGCAGCGATATGCAGCACAATCAGCCCCAACAGGACGAAGAAAACAATCTCGTGGGTGTCAATGAAGGGACTTCGAAACGCGCGCATGTCTTGGTAGGCTGCGGCATCAACCATATCCTTGGCATAGGGCACAAGGCTTGCGGGCTCTACCCCGTCTGCCGCGACCCATTCTGCGATCATACCGCCAAAGGGTGGGAAATAGATATCGGTGCCCGCCAGCACAAGGCCGGTCACGGCCTGTACGGTCATGAGCAACAGCAGCGCCGTCACGGCCAACCGCCCCATGGGATTGTGGCCCAGCCAGGCTGTCTTGTTGCCTGACCGATAGGCCTTGAGGTGAGCGCCATAGCCCTTGCCAAACGGCAGTATTTTGCTGAACCGGGCGTAGGTACCACCGATAAAGCCCCAGATGAGCCGCCAGAACAGATTGGCCGCGAACACATAGCCCGCGTACACATGCACTTCCTTGGCGAAAATCTTGCCTTCAGTGGAAAGCCCAAACGCCTTGCCGTTATAGATGACAAGCCCAACAGCAATCAGCACAAGAATGCTGAGGAAGTTGACCCAGTGGAACAGGCGTGTTGTGCGGTCCCACACTTGGTAGCTTTTCATATGGTTGAACACTGGCGCGCCCCCTTTCATTAATGCATTGGATTAATGAAAGCAGGATATCAGGCATCCTGGCTGCGATAAAGGCGGATCGGTGCGCTTATTGGTCGCGTTCAGTCGTCACCTTGATCTGCACGGGCCTGACGTTCAAGCATCACGCCGTAGATGGACCCACCCATCACACCAAGCCCCATACCAATGGAAATCCCAAGTGGCATCCCCACGGCCATATCATTCATTACGCTTCCGAAAGCAGCCCCGAGAGCCGAGCCTACGCCAGCCCCCAGCGAACAGCCGAGCCCCACAGCCATGGCCTTTTGCTTGTCAAGCGCGCGCCGGGCTTCCTTGTCAGTTTGAATATCAGGCATGTATCCCCCCGATAGTATCCCCTTATTGTCCCCACGGCGCTTATAGCAAACTTTTAGACAAATTGCGAATGGATGTGAGTCCCCTCCGGGATGGATGCCGCTAATTGGTTCGGGATTGGTTAACCTGTTGCCCCTACGAACTTCGCAATTGCCGAATGACCGAAACCGGGAGTTCAACTTGAAACCAAGAAAAAAATGACCGGATATACTGCTATGAGGTGATCCTTGTGTTTGAACGAGCCCAATAGTTAGAGAAGTGCATCGACATTGCTGAGGATTGTAGCTGTCAAAGGCTGAGATTTTAATAGGTCTCTTGAAATATCAGGATCTGGTATCGCCTGATGTACAAGTGTATCGAGTTTTTCAAACCAATCACCCTCATAATACGAAAACAAGTTATACAGAGCTTCGTTCTTGCTTTGACAACCGAGATCCTTGAACTTTGCTTTACAATATTTAGATGCAGCACACATAATGTGCCAACGAAGCTTTGAGTAGCGCCCATCAAATTTCTTGTTGGAAACTAGCCCCTTCAATCTGTAATGGGCATAGCATGCGGTATAGTAATCTTCCTCAGCATGCCCTGACCTAAATACGTCGTTTAACAATTCACCTGTAAGTCTATTGGGATAGCGGCTCGCTAGATCTGGACGCATCATAGAAATAGCTGCATAACACCGAGCAGTTTCGCGGACGTCAAAAATACGCATTGGCGCAACATTTTCAACGCGGTATTGGCCTTTTCTCCTTTCGAAATAGAGCCTATTTGATTCTTCAGCTCCCCGCGCATTGAAAAAGCGCTCTAAATCCCTAAGAACATTTAGGGTGGAAGTAAACTGCGCGTCCTCAACCTTGGACTGTCTGTTAGTTGCACGAACTATGTCATCAATAACAGCAGGTTCATCAGCCTCAATAAGTTTGACCATCAGGCTAACGCTGTCATCTACCTCTTCGTCTAAAGCGATAAGAACATTAGATGTTTGGCAACCATTCACAATCTGGAAGTCTCTTACAAAAATCTCTTGTCCCGCAGGACGCACACTTGACGCAACAATCGTAATACCATTGTTCATCATGCCGAAACGGGACTTTTTTTCCGCTTCCCGAAGTGTTTGGGAAATCTCTGAATTAACCTCAGCATCAACCCCAAGAAAGTCCCTAACATTTTCTTCAAACAGTTTCTTTCGAGTGGTTCCATCGCTATTTTTTAGAACGGTATCGATGAAGTTTCTCGCCGAAACCGTTGCTACATACGCATTATTAATATCTGGGGCCGTGGGAAAAGGGGCATAACCTACAGTTGCCAATCGTGCCTCCACAGGCCCATCGGCACTCAACCATAACTGGTGAATGTAGTCACGGTGTGCCTTAACGTATTTCGTCTCATGCGAATACCCCAATCTCGTTAACGCAGCTTCGCCGATAGAGAATGCAGCATTTATCTCGGTAGCATCCGTGTCAGCCGCTCCCGAAAGGAAGTATGCATGAATATTTGGCAGTCCATTCTTAATGCGCCCAATGTTCTTATAAAGTAACTGAAACATCTCCCTAAAGTCTCGAAGATATTGAGAAAGAGGTTGCGCAGGGACTTCAGACAACAAGTCCGTAATTGCAGCAACAAATGAATCGACTTCCAGCTTAGACCAGCTTGTAGATGTCTTTGCTTGTGTTAAAACAATGGAAACTTGATACTCTCTACGACTATTGTCGAATATCCCCGCTAGCTCCTCCTTGGAAAATACAGCCCGATCATCTAAGAACAGCATAGCGCCATCAATTCCAGGGTCTGCCCCTTCATACACAAGGTCAGTAACTTCTACACGGTCAGCTGAATACTTTGAAAATACGCAGTAATTTACGAAAGCTTCAAAATTTTTTGTAACCTCAAAAGAAGCACCAAAATCCTGACAAAAGGTGTCGAAGTAAGATTGTGTAACGAGATGCATATTTTTAAACCCTGATAATTTTGAGCAATGACAGCGCCCTCAGATTACCTCAAATTAGCCGCCCTACAACAATTATTGATTGTAGTGATCAATTCACACCAAGGGCTTTGGCAAGTTTTAGTTGTTTGACACAATAAGGTAGGTCATAAGGACCGCCTAAGTCTGTTCGTCACTCACCGGATTGACCGGTGAGTCTATGATTTCCGCCATTATGGATTCGCCGATCAGGTCGGCGAATGGCGAAGAGCGCGCTCCCTATTCCGGCTTGCGGAACTTGAGCGTCATACGGTCGCTTTCGCCAATATGATCATTCTCGCCAGACCTGTTGGAGGGCGGCAAGCGCCAGACCTGGTCCCCTTCCGTGGGCTGGTCCTTCGGGTTGGCGTTCACCTCGCTTGTGGCCTTGAGAACAAAGCCTGCGGCCTCGATCTCACGGATCAGGGCAGACTGCTTTACATAGCCATTATAGCCCCGCGCCCATTCATCCGAGGCATCTTCAGGTGCCCGGTGTTGCACAACCCCGAAAACGCCGCCCGGCTTCAACGCCTTGAAAATGCCGGTGAGTGCCCGCTGCAAATGGCCGTCCACACGGGTTGCCAGATGCAGCGTCCGGATCGCCAGAACAGCGTCCAACTGGCCCTCAATGCGCGCCGGGACATCATCCATGCGGAAGGCATCGACCTTTGCGTCCCCTGCGCTGCGCCAGCCTTCCGCCCGTTCGCGGAAGCGGCCAACCCAGGTCTCCTGGTCAGCAATATATTTGTCCGGGTCGTCAGCAAAGCGGCTGTAATCCCGCCAGGATTCCATATTGAGGTCCGCGCCCACATAAGTGCCCTTTTCCCCAAGGTACGGCAGCAAGATACCGCCATACCATTCCTGTCCTGGAAGGAAATCGGCCACTTTCATCCCCGGTTTGACACCGAAAAATTCAAGCGTTTCCTTGGGGTGGCGATACTTGTAGCGCGCCTTCATATGGTCTGGCTGCGCGGCCAGAACCTGATCCAGCTTTGTGGATGCGTCAGATGCAGCAACACTGCCCGCCCCAAAACCGCAAAGGCCAAATAAAGCCGCGATCAAAAGCCTTTTCATCTATCTGGCCCTATTCCGGCTTGCGGAACTTGAGGGTCATACGGTCGCTTTCGCCAATGTCTTTTGCGTCACCCGATGGTGGCAGGCGCCAAACATAATCATTTTCTGTTGGCTGGTCCTTGGGATTGGCGTTCATCTCTGATGTTTCAACCAGCTCGAAACCAGCGGCCGTAACAGCCTTGACCACGGCATCCTGCTTGACATAGCCGTTGAAGCCCTTGGCCCACTCATCGCTGTTACCCGCTGGCGCCCGGTGCTGGATGATACCAAGCGTGCCGCCCGGCTTCAGAAGGCGCATGATGTCTGCAAGCGCGCTTGAGAGCGTGCCGCCGGTTTCTTCATGCTTGTGCAGGTGGTGGGTAGCGCGGACCATCAGGAACACATCGACAGAGCCGTCCATCGAGGCCGGGAAATCACCAAACAGGTAGGCGCTGATATCGGCTTCGCTGCCGCTACGCCATTGTTCCGCCGCAGCGGTGAAGCGGGCTGGCCAGCCCTTGTGGTTGGCCAATTTTTCGGCGTCACCCTTCCAGTCGATCGCGCGGTGCGCCAGCGAATATTGCACGCCGATGAGCGCGCCATCGTCGCCCAGGTACGGCAGAAGGATGCGGCTATAGTATTCGCCCGGCAGCGTATCGGCCACTGTCATACCCGGCTTGACGCCGAAGAACTCAAGCGCCTGTTTCGGGTGACGATATTGGTAGCGTGCCTTGATCGCATCGGGCTGGGCCTCGAGCACGGCATCGAGCTTTGCTGAAGCGTCATGGGCATGGTGCTCTGCTGTGGCAGCGCCCGCAAGCATGCCGCCCAGTGATACAGCCACCGCCGCGGCTTTGAATAAAGCTTTCATGAAAGTCCCCCTCTCATTGTTCCAAAATGGTTTGTTTCCGTGAGAGGACCATACCCGCGCGCGTGATGCGCGGCCATAAAACTTGGGGTTAGTTTGGGACACAAATCTGTTATCGGCAGAGGATCACCCACCTTAATCTATTGAGGGCTGTCGAGAGCCTGTCTTCGGTGAGCTTCAAGCGCTGTAATGAAGGCCCTCAACTTGTCTTCGAACAAGCCTTTGCTCATAGACAGACCCGCAATTTCGCCTGAGTTGTCCAACCTATCCAGGGGTTTGGAAGTCGATGCCAGAACCACATCGATTAAGGGATTCTTCTCGTCCGCCGTCCCTGAAGAAGGGTCGACCAGAAATGTCAGAGTGATTTCCCGCCCCCAAGCTTCAAGTACACTTTGAAGATACCAAATTTCCTCGAACCACCAGTCTGAACTGCCTTCAACTCTGGTCAACTCCCACCCTGACGCCTGCAGGTGTTTGAGAATTTGTTGTTTATACTGCTTCACGATAGCCCCAAAAAGAATGAGACCGGAGCAGACGCTCCGGTCTTCAACAGATTCTCAACGACACACCAAGTACGGCTTATTCCGCCGCTTCAACCTCGTCGGCGGGCAGATAGAGGTCGGCCCCGCGCTTGGCGAATTCTTCCGACATCTGCTTCATGCCTGTCTCGGCCTCTTCCTTCTTGGCGGCATAGTCGCGCACATCCTGCGTGATTTTCATCGAACAGAATTTCGGCCCGCACATGGAGCAGAAATGCGCCACCTTGTGGGCTTCCTTCGGCAAGGTCTGGTCGTGGAAATCGCGGGCCCGGTCAGGGTCGAGCGACAGGTTGAACTGATCTTCCCAGCGGAACTCGAACCGTGCGCGGGAAAGCGCGTCGTCACGGATCTGGCTGGCCGGGTGGCCCTTGGCCAGGTCTGCCGCGTGGGCCGCCAGCTTGTAGGTGATCACGCCTTCCTTCACGTCATCGCGGTCCGGCAGGCCAAGGTGTTCCTTGGGCGTCACGTAGCACAGCATCGCCGTGCCGTACCAGCCGATCTGCGCCGCACCGATGGCCGACGTGATATGGTCATAGCCCGGCGCGATATCGGTCGTCAGCGGCCCAAGCGTATAGAAAGGTGCTTCATGGCAGTGCTTCAGCTGCTCTTCCATGTTTTCCTTGATCTTGTGCATCGGCACGTGGCCTGGCCCTTCGATGAAGACCTGCACGTCATGCTCCCACGCGATTTTGGTCAGTTCCCCGAGCGTGCGCAATTCCGCGAACTGGGCTTCGTCGTTGGCATCCGCGATGGAACCGGGACGCAGGCCGTCGCCAAGGCTGAAGGCCACGTCATACTGCTTCAGGATTTTACAGATATCCTCGAAATGGGTGTAGAGGAAGCTTTCCTTATGGTGCGCCAGGCACCATTTGGCCATGATCGAGCCGCCGCGGGACACGATGCCGGTGACGCGCTTGGCCGTCAGGTGGATGAACGGCAGGCGCACGCCGGCGTGGATGGTGAAATAGTCAACGCCCTGCTCGCACTGCTCAATCAATGTATCGCGGTAAATCTCCCACGTCAGGTCTTCGGCGATGCCGTCCACCTTCTCAAGCGCCTGATAGATTGGCACGGTGCCGATGGGCACAGGCGAGTTCCTAATGATCCATTCGCGGGTGTTGTGGATGTTGCGGCCGGTGGAGAGGTCCATCACCGTGTCCGCGCCCCAGCGTGTGGCCCAGACCATCTTGTCCACTTCTTCCGCGATGGAAGAGCTGACAGCCGAGTTACCGATGTTAGCGTTGATCTTCACCAGGAAGTTCCGGCCGATAATCTGTGGCTCGCTTTCCGGGTGGTTGACGTTGTTCACCAGAACCGCACGGCCGCGCGCGATCTCTGAGCGAACGAATTCGCCAGTGATATAATCCGGGATTTCCGCGCCGAAGCTTTCGCCCGAGCGCTCAAGCTTCTCGGCCTGGATTTTGCGGCCCAGGTTTTCGCGGACTGCGACGAACTCCATCTCAGGCGTCACGATGCCTTTGCGGGCATAGTGCATCTGGGTGACATTCATGCCTTCCTTGGCCTTGAGGGGGCGCTTCTTGACCGGGAATTCAGGCGCGAGATATTTGTCTTCCACATTGCCGTTGTCTTCCGGCTTGATGTCGCGGCCTTCATATTCTTCCACGTCACCGCGCGCCAGAATCCACTCCTTGCGCAGCTCAGGCAGGCCCTTGTAGATGTCGATCTCCGCGGTCGGATCGGTGTATGGCCCAGACGTGTCGTAAACGCGCACCGGCACTTCGTTGGCGGTTGGATGCAGGTGGATTTCCCGCATGGGCACGCGCACGCTCGGGTCGTTCTCGCTCCGTACATAGACTTTCTTCGAGCCGGAGATCGGACCGGTGGTGATTTTGAAATCGGTATTGGCTGTATCAGGCATAATAAGCTCCGTTCCTTCGCTGGTGTTAGCCAGATCAGGTTCTAAGGGTCACTGTTATGCGGTCAGATCGCTTGTGAAACCACTCGTGATCGCTGCTTGCAGACTCTCAGCCCTTCACGCCCTTATTGGCAGCGGGGCTCCCCTCGGAACACAGGTGTGTAGGCCCCCGGTGTACGCCTCTTGGGCGACCCGATCAAGAGCAGATTGGTAAGAATTGCCACCAAAAGACACCCCGCTGGGCGCCAGCCCTAGAAACTGGCGCTTAGCCCTGCGACGATGGCGCCTTTGCCAATCCCGGAGACATTAGTGTCAACATAGGACACGCTGAACTCGAATTGCTCGAAAGCATAGGCCACACCCAGACTCCAGTCCCACTTGTCGTCACCAAAGGCGCCGTCCTCATACGCCAGGTGTCCTGCAAGCGACAATGGTGTTTCACCGAGTGGCATGCTGCCATCCAGATACAGGTAGATGTTGTCGGTGCCCCCGACATTATCCTGATCCCATACATAGGCGGCACCCAGCGTCCAGTCCACCGTGTCCTGAACCGTTCCCCCTACGGAGCCATATAGCTCGATATAGTGGGTGCCTGACGACCCTGGGTAAGTATAGGCCAGCACGCCAATATCAGTAGACAGGCCGCCAATCTCAGAGGCATAGCCGGCATAGATGTCCAGCTCGAACTCAGAGCCTTCGTATGACTCGATGGAGCTACCCCAGGTACCTATGTAGAAACCGCTATCGTGCGTGACATCGAAACCACCCTGGATGGCAGGGTCGTGATCAGAAAGACTGAGCCCCCGGAAGCGATATTCACTGACGATCGCCGCGTTGGCAGACAGGCTGAAGCCGGCGCCATCATCGGCTTTCGCTTGAGGCGCGGCAAAAGCCAGCACAACAACACCGCCTGCAGTCAGCAACAAATATCCATGCGCCATGCGTGCTGCAGCAGTCACATTCCTCTTGGCGTTTCTTCTCATAGGCATAGGTTTTTCCTTCCTCAGTGCCGTCATTGACACGATCATTGCGGGGCCCCGTTGCCCCACCGTCCTCAGCGGGTCATCACGCTGCGGACGCTACTCAGGAACTGCTCTACTGACTGCTTGAGAGTGTTGGACACGGACGAAACTTCACCAGAAGCGTCCAGCACCTGCCCCGATGCTGTCATGGTTTCCGAAGCCCCCTGCGCCACGCTGGTGATGTTCTGGTTCACCTCCTGCGTGCCACTGGCGGCTTCCTGAATATTGCGGGCGATCTCATCCGTTGCAGCACGCTGTTGTTCGACCGATGCAGCTACCGCGCTGGCGAGCTCCAGGGTTTCCTGAACCGCCTTTCGGATGTCGGACATAGATACCGTGGCCACCGATGTTTTTTCCTGAACCGAGCGAATCTGTTGCTCGATCTGGTCCGTCGCCTTCGCTGTCTGCCCCGCGAGAGATTTCACCTCTGATGCCACAACGGCAAAGCCCTTGCCGGCATCCCCTGCCCGAGCTGCCTCAATGGTAGCATTGAGCGCAAGCAGGTTCGTCTGTTCGGCGATATCGTTGATCAACTGAACAACCTCTGTAATAGCTGACGAAGCGGCCTCCAATTCATTCATGACCGCGCCTGCCTCTTCCGCCTTCTTCGCGGCCGAAGTATTGGCCTCCGTTGATCGGCTGATCTGTTGCCCGATTTCACTGATGGAAACGCTCAATTCCTCCGTCGCGCTGGCCACCGTCTGAACGTTGACTGTGGCTTCTTCCGCCGCGGAGGCCACCGTGGCCGTCAGCTCGTTGGTGTGTTGTGCCGTGCCACTCATGGACCGGGCTGTACTTTCCAGCTCAGTAGCGGCGGAAGAAACTGTCTCCAGCAATTCAGCAGTCTGTTGATCGAAGCCGAGGATCAGATCAGTCATCTGCTTGGCCATGGCTTCTTTAGCCTCAGCCTCTTCGCGTTCACGAGCGATCTCCGCTTCGCGGCGTTCGGCTGCCTCACGTTCCCTCGCGGCCTCCCTTTCGGCTTTCGCAGCCTCTTCCTGGCGGGCCTCGTCACGCAAGCGCCTGCGTTCAACCAGATTTTCCTTGAAAACTTGCACGGTAGTGGCCATTTCGCCGATTTCGTCATTCAGGTCCTGATAGGGTACGTCAACATCGGAATTCCCTTCGGCCAGCTTGCCCATGACACCAACCATTTTATGAATCGGAACGGTGATGGTCCGGGCGAAGAAGAAACCGCCAACCGCCATCACCAATGCCGCAGCGGTAGCAATCGTCATCATCATCCAGCCGATCCCGACAACAGGTTCTTCCATCTCGGCAACATCAATCTCGCCCAAAAGGACCCATTTGGCGCCAAGGAACTCAAACGGCACATAGGCCGAGACCACGTCGATGCCACGATAGTCTTCCACAATCTCAATGCCCTGTTTGCCGCGCAGCCCAGCATCCACTGTCTGTCCCGTCACGCGGGTCTTCAAAATCGTGCTTTCTTCGGAAAAACGAGAATCAGACCGCATCAAGCGGTCAGAACCTACAATATAGGTTTCACCGCTTTCTCCCATGCCATCGTTCTTTTGCATGATATTATTGATGCGATCGATGGGCATCTGGAACACCAGCACCCCTGCCGTGGAGCCGTCCTCTGCAGGTATGGCCTGTGAAATAAAGCTGGCTGCTGCACCGTGGCTGGGTGCATAGGGTTCAAAATCAAAGAAGCTGTCACTACCGCCGACGCCTTCCTTCAGCGCCGCCTTGAAAGCATTGGCCAGATCCGTATCTCGCCACTCACCGCTATACATGTTGGTGGCATAGTCCAGCTCCTTGAAAACCGAGTAAACAAGATTTCCACCCAGGTCGAACAGAAATACATCATAATAGCCTCGCCGTTGCTGGAGACTGTGGAACCATGGATGGAACTGGACATGTGCCGCGTTATAGGCCGAACCATCACCTGCATCATAGAGTTTGTCTTTTTCGCCGGTTGGGTGGGGATTATCGGTGATATACTGACGTTGAAGGGTATCTTTTGGATTGCCTTCAACCTCTGACCACGCAGCACTGAAGGAAGCCAAAGCCGTTCGGGTGTTTGCATTCTCTGCCACCAGATGCAAGTCCTCCTGAATCGAGGACAGGTAGCCTCCCAGCTCAGACTTGCGAGACGCTAGAACTGCCTCAAGGCGGCTTTTGACCCCGGCCTCCACTTCAGAGCCAGCTTGGTAAAATGCGAAAATAGAAACAGCAGCGGACGTAAGAATTACGATGAGTACGACAACCAAGGGCAGCCGCGTGGCAATTCGCAGACCATTCAGGTGCAACATATAAAGACCTCTTTCGAATGCAGGGCAATCAAAGCAAGGTCGTCTGGCTGGCATCCCCCATTTTGCAGCGCCGGCTACATGGATCCTTTTGGCGCTTGCACACACAAAACAATCTATGCAAGCCGTCCAGCCTTTAGGTCTCTATAGTTCCTCCAAATGAATTAAATTTTCACTAATCAACAGATAATAAAAAACCAGCCCCCAAAAACTGAGCATGAGGTCGTAATTTTAGATCAAAAATTCAACCAAGGCGAAAAACACACAACCAACTAAAGATTTTTGATGAAGCAATATTCGGTGGTATTCGAAACGTCATTCAGGTCCCGCGTGTAGCCTTGCTTCACATACCCTTCGCGTTCATAGAAGCGATGTGCCCGGGTGAAACGAGTGTCTGACCACAATTCCATTTCAGAAGCGCCGCGTGCACGGGCCTTGTCCTCAACAAAATGCAACAGCTTGAGCCCCATACCGGAACCACGCAGGTCTTTTGAAAGATAAATGCGCTTCAGCTGAAAGCGTGTGCCGTCAAGTGGGGCGTACGAGACACAGGCCAGCAACGAGCCGTCGTCGCCATCAACCACAAAGCCTTCCCCGTCAATACTGTCCATATAAGTTGCGTAGGCTTGGAGGTCGGCGTCCAAGTCGTCCGGTTCCAGGTGAACACCTTCATATTCGCTGAAGATTCCGCCAATCAGCGCGATCAAACCATCCCGGTCGCTGTCCTTTACGCTGCGCAATTGCATTATTATTCCTTTCCATCCTCGAGAACTTCAGGCAAACGGCGCGCCTGAAGCCACTGGGCCCGTGCTCTGAAACTCGCCCGCACCGCTTCAACCTCATCACCAGTGAGGTCCGGATGCCAAACTTCAAAAATCAAAACAACGCGCAGGTCATCGCTGTCATTCCTTGCTTCATGATCAAAGCTATCATCGAAAGCAATCAGTTCGCCCTCGACCCATGGCCTCCACTCCTGTCCGACGCGTATCTGACAATCTTTGGGAACAATCAGTGGTAGATGCACGGTAATTCCGTGATTGGAAAGACCAAAATGGGGCGGGATATGTTGATGGGGCTTCAGGAGTGAGAAGAACACTTCGAACGGTTCATCCCCCACACACACCAATGGTGCAGCACCAAGTGCCGCCAATGTCTTCGGGAAGGACTTCAAGAGCGCTTCATTGGGCTTGCCATCACGGTAAAGGTCAAGCGCGGTCCAATTCATGGTGCCGTTGATCGGGTCAAATTCGGGCCCCAGTTGCTGGCCCGCGTCAAGATATGGCCTGCCTGCTTCATCTGCATGCGGTAGCGCCGCCAGAAGCTCGGCCCTGATGTCGTCAAATGCCGCCTCAACCGCATCAGCCCAGAGCATGTCACCACGGGTTAGGTAGCGAAGCGGCCGGATTCCGGGAATATAGAATTCATGGGGCTTCTGGTCCGCCTCGCGATATCCTGAAAATCCTTCAAGGTGTTGAACCCATTTAGCTTCTTCAATGCGCGGCACCCCTTTCGTTGCACCTGCATGCAAGCCCAACATTTTTGTGGCGATGCTGTCAAATGCTGCCTTGGAACGGCGGGCTGTCTCCGGCTCGGCATCCGGGCTGCCGTGGAGCGTTGTCATGCGGGCATCAATTTCGGCGCCAAGGGAATAAACCTGTGCTGCTGCCTCACTGTCGCCTTGAGCCTCAAAGAAATACCCTGCGTATAAATAAGACAGCATGTTGCCTGGAGCCGCCTTGATGCAACGCGCATAAGCATCCCGAGCGCGCTCGGGCATGCCGATCTGCTCTTCCACAACCGCTAGCCTATACTGCGTTGGTGCGTGGGTCGGCGCTTCAGCTGCCAACCTCCTCAAATACTCTAGCCCTTCCGACTCCTGCCCCCTATCGAACGCGTTGTCCGCCAGGTACCGAAGCGCCTTTTTATGCTTCGGGCTCAGCGCCAGAACCTGCTTCATCGAGCCCAAGGCTTGACCATCACCGGCCCGCAAACCCTGCTCCGCCGCCTGGAAGAGTTTCTCGGCCTGGGCCGCCTGGGCAAAGGTTGTACCCAGAAAATCCATCCGCCGTCCACGGCCGGAGAACCATTTGTCATAGCGGTCCATAATGGCAGCTGTTTCCTGCTGCTCTTCTTCAGTCAGGGCCGGGTTCCAGACCTCGAAAATCAGATTGACCCGCAAACCATCTGACCTGTTCCAGGCCTCATGCTCGAAGGTGTCATCAAAGGCCATCAGCTTTCCTGCCTCCATCACCCGCGTCTCGTCCCCTGCTCTTAGGGCACAGGCACTGCCCTCGGGTACAATGATCGGCAGGTGTACCGTCAGCCGGGCGTTCGAAGTACCAAAGTGCGGCACAATGTGCATGCCTGGCTGCAGTAGGCTGAAGAATACTTCGACCGGCCGGTCCCCTGTGCGGCATAGCGGCAGCGGTTCAAGCGCCGCCATGGTCTTTGGGAACTTTTCCAGAACCCGATCATTAGGCGTGCCACCGTTATAAAGATGGATGGCGCTCCAATCCATATTCCCTGCAAACTCTTTCCAGTGTTCGGCCTCGGCCATATGGGCCGCGATATAGGGCGTAGCGTCATCGAGAGAGAGCGCTGCCTGAACCTCTGCACGGATATCTTCGTAGGCATCTTCGATGGCTTTTGCCCATGGAAGATCCGCACCATCAAACCAAGCTTGCGGCGGCAGAGCAGGCAAGAAGAAGCGCTCTGGTCGCTGCATTGGGTCATTCCAAACGGGCTCCCCTGTTTCATGAAAGCGCCAGCGTGCGCCCTCAAGTGCCCCGTCGTGCGCAATGTCACCGAACACAAGGTCGGCAACATAGCCTTCCAGGAACGCTGGTGCTTTCGTCAGAATCGCTCGGAGCATAGGCTCTGCCTTGCCATTGCCCGAAAGGATATCAGCAACTGGCATTCCCTGAAGTGCAAGGGACAAGCAATCTGCGGCAAGGTCATCCTGGCCGGCTTGCTGTGCAGCGCCGCCCAAATACACCAGGTTGGCAAGGGCACCAGGCTGAAGTTTGAGTGCTTCCTTAAGCGCTTTCACCGCCTCTTGAAAACGGCCCTGCTGCATTTCCGCAACCCCGAGGGAGCGCCAGCCCTCGGCAGACAGATTATCAACCTTCAGATAATTACGGATTGCGTGGGCGCTTTTAGCAAAATCGCCCCGACTGGCGGCACGGGCGCTCAGGAATTGCCACGACGCCAGGGCATCTGGCTTACGCCCGACGATTTGCTTGTGCAGTGTTTCTGCCCTTTCCAGGTCTCCCTGCTTCTGGGCGTACTGCGCTTGCTGCCATATTTCCTGAAGTGATTGTGCCACACGTCGTCCCCTAAACTTCTGAAGCTTGTGTAGCCGATCACCGCGCGCTCGCCAAGGCACAAGCTGTCGCAGCGCATGCTAAATGGGCAGGGCAACCGCTTATAGATGCATGCGCTTCGTCGTCAGCTACACCACCCCTGGGCAGCAACCGAACAAAAGAAAAGGCCGCCCAGCGTCTGCCGGACGGCCTTCCCGAAATGTCCAGACCCGTAAAAATTAACGGGAGTAGAATTCCACCACCAGGTTTGGTTCCATGATCACTGGGTATGGCACTTCGTCGAGCGCTGGGATGCGAACGTACGTAGCTTTGTGGCCATCAACAGATACATATTCAGGAACGTCACGCTCTGGGCTTTGTGCTGCTTCCAGAACCATTGGGATGTTGCGTGATTTCTCACGAATTTCCACAACGTCACCAGCCTTCAGCAGGCGGGAAGGAATGTTACAGCGCTTGCCGTTCACGAGAACGTGGCCGTGGTTCACAAACTGACGTGCAGCGAACACGGTCGGAACGAACTTCGCACGGTAAACGATTGCGTCCAGACGGCACTCGAGAATGCCGATCAGGTGCTCACCGGTGTCGCCGCGACGACGCACAGCTTCGTCATAGTAGCGACGGAACTGTTTCTCGGAGATGCTGCCGTAGTAGCCTTTGAGCTTCTGCTTGGCGCGCAGTTGGATACCGAAGTCAGACAGTTTGCCTTTACGGCGCTGACCGTGTTGACCTGGACCGTATTCACGGGAATTCACTGGGGATTTAGCACGGCCCCAGATGTTTTCGCCCATACGGCGGTCAATTTTATATTTCGCTTGGATACGCTTGGACATGCGAATCGCTCCTTTCAAATAAGCGCCACGGGCGGTGTGCTGTCCGAAAACCAGTGCACTTTGGTACCCGTGCGGTTCTTAGCGTTATTGCCAGAACCATTCATTAACGGGCGGGGAATATGGGAAACCCCGCCCTAAGTCAAGCAAAAAGCGGCTTTTACCGCCGCCAAGAGCGACAATAACCCGTCTCACAGTCCGGGTCAGGCATTTTTCGCCTTATTCCAGGGCATGCGCGCCAGCATCATGCCCATGGCGCAGGTGTCGGTGATGCCCGCAAACATGAGGCCGGCGCCAACGAAGGCCGACAGCCACACGAACCCCGGCGCGACGATGAGCGACAGCGCTACCCCCAGCACCACCAGCGCGCCGGCGGTAATCCGCACCTGACGTTCCAGCGACATAACGTCCTTGCCGGTATTGACAGGCAAGCCGTTCGACACGCACGCATCTGTGCCGCCTTCAACCACGATCACATCGCGTTCGGTATGCGGCGCGATGGCCTCTGCGGCCTTTTTCGCGCGCCCACCAGCCTTGCAAAGCATGTAAAGCGGCGCATCATCACCACCGGCAGCCTTCAAGAGTTCCGTGGGCTTGAGGTCCTGCAGAGGGAACAGCTGCGCGCCCTGAACATGGCAGGTTTCATATTCAGCCCCTGTCCTCACGTCGATGACCGTTTTGCACTTTCCCGCTTCATGGGCTTCCTTGAAGGCCTTAGCCGAAATTGTCTTCACACCACTCATGTCACAAACTCCTTAGGCATATTTGCCAATCAATGTCTCGATATCCATGTCGTCGCCGTCCGGCAGGGTGCCGGCCATATGCTCCTTCACCATGCAGGCCAGCATCGTGTGCGCGGCCTTGTCCAGCGCCTTCCGGGCCGCAGACATCTGCTGCGCCACTTTCATGCAGTCCGCGTCTTCCGCGTCCATCATCTTCTGAAGGCCCCGTAGCTGCCCTTCAATTCGTGCAAGCCGCGCCTTCATGGCTTTCCTGTCCGGGGTAGCAATCATGTCAAACTCCTATACTATACCCCCTATAGTATAGGAGTTAGAGTTTCTTGTTTCAAGTGGCACAAGCAGTGAATTGGAATCTTTAGGGAAATTGAGGTACGTTGAATATAGAACAGCAATATTGGAGTTCCCTGGTGAAGCTTTCCAAATTCGGACAGAAATTTTCCGGCCGGTCCGGCATCGTCTCCCTGATGGATGATCTGGGCAGTGCGCTGAATGAAAACCCGAACATGATTTTCATGGGCGGCGGCAACCCTGCCCGCATTCCGGCCGTTGAAGACATGTTTGCAGAAAAGTTGAAGGCCATCGCGAACGACCCTGAAAAGCGCCATTCCATGCTCGGCATCTACCAGTCGCCACAAGGCAACAAGGAATTCTGTGACCTGCTGGCCTCCTATCTGGCAAACAAGTTTGGCTGGAAGATCACGAGCCGCAACATCGCCGTCTCAAACGGCAGCCAGGCGGCTTTCTTTTCGCTGTATAATATGTTTGCTGGTGAGATGGCTGACGGCAGCTCGCGCAAGATCCACCTCCCACTGTCGCCCGAGTATATCGGGTATAAAGATGCCGGCCTCAGTGAAATCACCTTCACGGCCACCAAGCCGACCATCGAGCGCCTGCCTGACAATATGTTCAAATATCATGTGGATCTTGAAGGCCTGGCAGTGGACGGCAACACTGCTGCAGTGTGTGTTTCGCGCCCCACTAACCCTACCGGTAACGTGCTGACAGATGAGGAAATCCTGGCAATCGACGCCATCGCGCGCGACCGCGACATTCCTTTCATCATTGACGGTGCCTACGGCCTGCCCTTCCCCGGCATCATTTTCAATGACGCCACCCCACACTGGAACGACAACACCATCCTGGTGCTCAGTCTGTCGAAACTGGGACTGCCCGGTATTCGCACTGGCATCCTGATCGCCAGCGAGGAAGTCGTTGAAGCCTATGTGAACATCAACACCATCGTCAATCTGGCCAGTAGCACCGTTGGCCCGGCACTGGGCAAGGAAATATTTGCAGGAAACCAGATGGATATGATGTGCCAGCAGCATATCCAGCCGTTTTACAAAGAGCGCGCCCGACAAACTGTCAAATGGTTCCAGGAAGCACTTGAGGGCCTGCCGTTCCGTATCCACCAACCCGAGGGAGCCATTTTCCTGTGGTTATGGATCGAGGGCCTGCCCATCAGCTGCCAGGACCTGTATGAACGTCTCAAGAAACGTGGTGTATTGGTCGTACCGGGCCAAAACTTCTTCATCGGCATTGAGGACGACTGGGCACACAAGCACGAATGCCTGCGCGTTTCCTATGCCCAGGACGAAGCCACGGTGCGCGAGGGCGTCCGGCTGATCGCCGAAGAAGTGAAAGCGGTGCATGGGTAGGCTGTGCTGCCGCTACCTACCCGCGGAACCGTCGGATCAGGCTTGACGTATCCTGCCGGTTGCCGCCCATTTTCTGAACATCACAATAGAATTGGTCCACCAGCGCCGTGAGCGGCAGCGATACCCCCATCCCGTTGGCTTCACCAAGAACAATGCCCAGATCCTTGCGCATCCAGTCCACTGCGAAGCCGAAATCGAATTCGCCGTCAATCATGGTCGATGCCCGGTTTTCCATTTGCCAGCTTTGGGCAGCGCCTTTGGAGATCACATCGACCACCGCCTTGGCATCAAGCCCGGCTTCCATGGCAAAATGCAGTGCTTCAGAAAGCCCCTGCACAACACCGGCAATACAAATCTGGTTGACCATCTTAGCCAACTGGCCGGACCCAGCTTCGCCCAGAAGCTTCACTGATTTCGCATAGGCCTGCATGACAGGCTCAGCCGTTTCAAATGACGCGGTATCACCGCCGCACATCACCGTTAGGACACCATTGACCGCGCCAGCTTCACCGCCGGAAACCGGCGCGTCAACAAAGCCAACACCTGCCTCTTTTGCCGCGGCAGCCATAGCGCGCGCGCATTCGGCCGATGCCGTCGTGTGATCAACAAAGACCGCGCCCGTCTTCATGGCGCCAAAGGCCCCTTCTTCCCCCACACAGATTTCAGCAACGTCTTTATCGGCGCCCACACAGGCAAACACGATATCTGCGTCTGCTGCAGCGCCCGCGGGCGTTGGTGCCGCGAACAGCTCTACACCCTCGGTGTTGGCATAGTCTTCAACCCACTGCTCCGCCTTGGCACCCGTCCGGTTGTAGACCGTCACATTGTGTCCGGCTTTCGCGAGGTGTCCGGCCATGGGATACCCCATCACGCCAAGTCCGATGAATGCTACATTTGCCATACGCGCCTCCGAAACTGGACTCATCAGTCCAACATGGTTAGTGAAGATTGTGGACTCTGTTTAGGGTGGGAACAGGCAGGTGTCCAATATTAAGACGGATGGGGATGTAAAATGAACAGTATTAAGGTCTGGTTGACTGCAATCGCAGGAATTGTGGTGCTATTGCTTGTGATTGGAATTGGCTGGGTCAGGAGCAGCCTGCCAGCCCTTGATGGCACCGTTATCCTTGAGGGTCCCCGCGCACCGATCACTATCGCCCGCGACACGCACGGTGTACCGCATATCTCTGCCGACAGCGAAAGCGACTTGTTTTTCGCGACCGGCTATGTCCACGCGCAAGACCGCCTCTGGCAGATGGAAATGAGCCGCCGTGCTGGCCTCGGGCGCTTGTCCGAAATGCTCGGCCCCGATACGTTGAGCATCGACAGATATTTCCGCACGCTTGGCTTCGCAGACCGCGCGGCGTCTGCCTGGGAAACCCTGGACGAAGACACCCGCACTGCCCTTCAGACTTACGCCGACGGCGTCAATGCCTACCTCAAATCCCACAAAGGCACCTTGCCGCCCGAATTCCTGCTGGTTGGGACGAAGCCTGAGCCCTGGAGCCCGATTGACACACTCGTATGGCAGAAAATGATGTGGCTCAGCCTGTCAGGCAACATGCGGCAGGAACTGGCCCGCGCACGCCTGCTGACCACCCTGTCGGCCGACCAGCTACACACCATCTATCCAACTTATCCAGGCGACATGGAACCGCCCTTCCCCGATATGGACGCCATATACGCCGCCTTGCCGCTTGAAAGAACCATCGCCATGATCGGCGGCGAACTGCCAGAAGGTATCGGCTCCAACAACTGGGTGATCAGCGGCGAGCGCACCAAAAGCGGCAAACCGCTCCTCGCTAATGATCCCCATCTGGGGCTGACAACGCCCAGTATCTGGTACCTGCTTCGGCTACATAACAATACCACCGGCGCCAACCTCGTGGGTGTGGGCTTCCCAGGGTCGCCGTCCATCATCCTCGGGCGGAATGATAAGATCGCCTGGGGCTTCACCAACACGGCCCCTGACGTGCAGGACTTTTTCATCGAAAAGCTTGTTGGTGAGGACGAATATCTGACGCCGGAAGGCCCCGCTCCCTTCATAATCCGCAATGAGCTGATCAAGGTGAAGGGCGGCGAGGACGTGCTTCTCAAAGTGCGGGAGACACGCCACGGCCCGGTGATGGACGATGCCCTGTCCTCTCCCACCGAATTCAAGCGCGATGGCTATGTGCTGGCGCTTCAGTGGACGGCGCTTCAAAAAGAAGACACTGCCGTGCGCGGGTTGCTTGCGCTGGCACACAGCAAGAATTTTGAAGCCTTCAAGGCGGCCGGGCGCTTCTATTTCGGGCCAGAGCAGAATATGGTCTTTGCCGACACCAGCGGCAACATTGGCTATTACGCGCCTGCCCTCGTGCCCATCAGACACCCGGAGAATGAAATCATGGGCCGTCTGCCATCACCCGGATGGCTGGCGAGGTATGACTGGCAGGGCTTCATCCCCTATGATCAACTACCTACCCACTTCAATCCAGAAGGGGGCCTGATCGCCACTGCAAACGAAAAGATCGTTGGCGAAGACTATCCCTATTATATGACGCGGGACTGGGCCCAGCCCTATCGCGGCAACCGAATCAGGCACCTACTTGAGGCAACAGAAAAGCACGATCTGGCAAGCTTCACCGCTATCCAGCAGGACATTACATCCGATATGGCGCGGGAATTGGCGCCGCTTGTGGCTGCGGCTACCGGAACCGACCCCGAATTGAAGGACGTCGCAGAAGCATTAGCCGCTTGGGATGGCACCATGGCTGCCGACCGCCCCGAACCGCTGATCTTCTATGACTGGCTCAGGCACTATCAGGCCGCGCTGATGGCGGATGATCTGGGCGATATGTATGGTGACTTCAAGCGCCTGCGGACCCGGCTGATCAAAAGCACGCTGTTCTGGTCAGACATCAAGCGCACAAAAATAGCTCCGGCCTATTATGAACAGCCACCGCTGGACCGAGAAAGCACAATGGCGTGGTGCGACAATATCCAAACGGACGCCACCGAAGAGACCTGCCTTTCCCTGGCTGTGGAGGCAATGCGGTCAACAATAAAAGGCCTGTCGGAAAAATATGGCCCGGAGTGGAAAAACTGGCGCTGGGGTGACGATCACATCCTCGTACAGGCGCACCGGCCCCTTAGCCAGGTTCCGTTCCTGAAGGAGCATTTTGAATTGACCACCCCTATTGGCGGCAGCACCCACACCATCAATGTCGCCGGTGTAAGCCAATCAGACAGCAGCCAGAACCAGTCTACCTTCGGGCCGAGCTATCGCGGCATCTTTGATTTGTCTGACCTCGACAAGTCACTTTATGCACACCCGACGGGGCAATCAGGCAATCCGCTATCGAATCATTATGATGACCTTTTCCCCCTGTGGCGGGACGGCGTTTATTTCAAAATTGAAACCAAGGATGCGGTTCCGAAAGACAGCCGGCACGTCCTGAAACTGGTTCCTGCGCGTTAACCATATGCTTAACCTTGCAGATTATCCTTAACAGCAGGATTTGATCGCACTATCGTGTGAGGCGAATTTAAGCAGCCACGTGCTGGCGGGAGACAAGAGTGGCAGACGAAGAAAATGTAAGGCCGATCATCAAGAAGATCAAAAAGGTCCAGGCTGGCGGCCACCACGGTGGTGCGTGGAAGGTGGCCTATGCTGACTTCACGACCGCTATGATGGCCTTCTTCATGCTGCTTTGGCTCCTCAATGTGGCGCCCCCTGAAACGCTGGCGGGCCTCGCGGACTATTTCTCGCCAACCACGGCTGCGGTTTCCGGGCGCACTGGGTCTGACGCAGTGAACGCGCCGTCCAGCGACAAGATCGGCAACAACCCGTCTCCTGTCGTGGCCATTACCGTTCCAGGCCCGCCACAAAGCGGCCCGACAGACGGTGACAAACGTGGCCAGACCGATGCGGGTGGTGGTGATCCGAACTTTCCCAACGACCGGTCTGTGAAGAATTTGCAAGCGCAGGAAGATGCTGCTTTCGCCCAGATGCAGGAACAACTGCGGCTGGCTATGCAACAGTCGCCTGATCTTGCGGATATGTCGGATCAGTTGATCATGGAGATCACTGAAGACGGGATGAAAATCCAACTGCTGGATAAAGACCGTCGTGCCATGTTCAAAAGCGGAACCGATGAGCTCTATGATTTCGCCCGCAAGCTGCTGGCTGAAATCGGCCAGTCGATCCAAACCCTGCCGAACCGCGTGACCATCCAGGGCCACACTGATGGCGGCACATTTGTTGGTCCAGACGGCGAAACAAATTGGGAGCTCAGCTCAAGCCGCGCTAACTCCGCGCGCCGCGTGCTGGATAATTCAGGCGTGACGCAAGACCGTTTCTATGAAGTTGTGGGCAAGGCAGGCACCGATCCTTTGTATCCGGACCAACCAAATCGCACGGAAAACCGCCGCATCACTATCCTGGTGCTTCGGGAAGCGCCCGTCGTGCCGCCAAACCTGACCGGACCCGAATAAGGACCCGGCGGCCCTAGCCCTTCGCACATATAGTCAGCTGCACATCTTTTGACTTGTCCCCGATAGGGCTCCTCTGTAACACTCTGTCCTTTCTGAGGGGGGGGCTGCTCACCGTCGGGCATCCAACAATAATTGAGCATAGGCACCTGGTACTTTTATGGAATTAATTGAACCAACCATCCAGATGTGGCTTACATTTGCCATCGTCCTTGGCGCAATCGTGGCCTATGCCTACGACCGCATCCCGCTTGAGATTTCCTCCATCACAACCATCGCGATGCTGCTGTTTGTGTTTGAGGTCTTACCGCTTGTAGACACCAGCGGAAATTCACTCATTACGACGCGAGATCTGTTGCAGGGCTTCGCTGATCCAGCCCTGATCACCATTATGGCCCTGCTTGTCACGGGCCAAGGACTTGTTCAGACCGGGGCCCTCAATAGCCCTGCCCGCCTGATGGTTCGGTGGGGCAAGAATTATCCTGCTCTGGTCATTCTGGCCTGCCTGATCATCGTGATGGTAATTTCTGCTGTAATGAACAACACGCCTGTGGTGGTGATTTTCATCCCCATTCTTGCGGCACTTGCGGACCGTATGGGCAAGAAGTCCGCCATGGTGATGATGCCGCTCAGCTTTGCGGCTATCCTTGGTGGCAACATGACCAAGATCGGGTCTTCGACCAACCTTCTTGCGATTGGGGCGTATGAGCAAATTGGCGGCGACACCATTGGCTTCTTTGACTTCACAGTCCCCGGCGCAGTGCTGGCAGCTGTTGGCTTCTTCTATGTGATCCTGATTGCTCCCCGCCTGCTGGTGGACCGCGCAAGCCTGGCAAAACGCATGGCAAGCGGCGGCGGCAAGCAGTTCCTTTTCCAGATGGAACTGACACCCGACAACGGACTCGTGGGCCAGAACGCCATTGCAGGCATGTTCCCGGGGCTTAAGGAAGTCACAGTTCGGATGATCCAACGCGGTACCGAAAAACTGCTGCCGCCTTATGACGACATCACGCTGCAGACCGGCGATATCGTGCTGGTGGCCGCGACGCGCTCGGTCATGACGGAACTTCTGAATGCGTCACCCGAACTGGTATCGTCGGCCGAGGGCGAGGACGTTGACGATAAAGCTGGCGAACGCCGCGTCATCGCCGAGGCTGTCATTGCGCCTGCCTCCCGGATGGATGGCCGTACACTCGCGCAAACAGGTTTCCGCGCAGAAACCGGCTGTTCTGTGCTTGGGGTACAGCGCCGCAGCCGTATGATCCGCGCCGCCCTGTCTGCCCTTCGCCTTGAAGCAGGCGATGTGCTTCTGATCATGGGCAGCCGCACAAATGTGCTGGCGCTCCGCGACAACCGCGATGTGATGCTAATGGAAAGCTCGGCCAGCGATGTGCCCATGCAGGAATTTGCCTGGCGCGCGCTGGCCATCTTTGCCGGTGTCGTTGCAACAGCCGCACTTGAAATATTCCCGATTGTTGTCGCGGCCCTCCTGGGCGCAACCCTGATGATGGTAACCCGCTGCCTTAACGTGCGGCAGGCAGCACGGGCCATCGACCGGCGCGTGTTCACTATTGTGGGCGCCGCCCTTGCCCTTGGTACAGCCATGCAGGCTACAGGCGGTGCGTCATGGCTGGCGCATAGCATGATAGAAGCCCTGATGGGTGCACCAGTTTGGGTCATCCTGTCCGGCTTCTTCCTGCTTGTTGCAGTCCTGACAAACGTGCTGTCAAACAACGCAACAGCGGTGCTTTTTACTCCCATTGCGGTTTCCGTAGCCCATGAGCTGGGCGTGCCGCCCATGCCGTTCCTGTTGGCAGTGATCTTCGGTGCAAACTGCAGCTTCGCAACGCCCATGAGCTATCAGACCAACCTTCTTGTGATGGCGCCTGGTCATTACCGGTTTGTCGACTTCATGCGAGTGGGGACACCGCTAATTTTTGTCGTCTGGTTAACCTTTACGCTGTTTGTTCCGTGGTATTATGATCTCCTGTAGAAAGGAGGTCATGGCCCGATGACCGATCAAGGGCTTCAATTTCCTAAGTTTTATGTAACGGCGCCCTCGCCTTGCCCGTATCTCGACGGCAAGACAGAACGTAAAGTTTTTACTGAACTTAGAGGACCAGACGCAGCGGCGCTGAATGAAGCGCTGGGGCGGGTTGGATTCCGCCGTAGCCAATCTGTTGTCTATCGCCCTGCCTGCGAAGGTTGTTCTGAATGTGTTTCCGTGCGCGTTCGGGCCCAGGATTTCCGCCTGTCACGCTCCCACCGCCGGGTTGCGCGCGCGAACGCCGACCTAAAGTCCGAAGTATGCCCACCACAGGTAACCGACGAGCAATATGAACTATTGCAGGCCTACCTGAACACCCGCCATGCCGATGGCACCATGGCCGACATGACAGCCGACGAATATTGCGACATGGTGGAAACAAGCCCCGTACCGACAATCCTCGTGGAATACCGCCGCGCCATCGACAGCAAGCTGATGGCTGTTGCCCTGACCGATGAGCTTTCGGACGGCTATTCGATGATCTACAGCTTCTTCGACACATCAGAGCCCCACCGCAGCCTGGGCACACACCTGATCCTTGATCATATTGGCAAGGCGAAGGCTGCGAATCACCCTCATGTCTATTTGGGTTACTGGGTGAAAAGCAGCCCGAAGATGAGCTACAAGGGCCGCTTCCGCCCACTTGAGCGGCTGGGCCAGAACGGCTGGTATGAGCTCACTGAAGACGAGCTTGGAAAATAAGCCGCTTTTCCCTGACTTCCCAATGATTTGACATCCAACTGGGCTTGCTCTGCATGGCTGGCGCACTATACTGAGCCCCGGCGACTCACCGGGAGGGTGGCGCAGATCAATGTAAGGGGAGTTACACGTGCGTTTCGATGCCAAAAAGCAGCCAGCAAAAGGCCCGTCAAAGAACAAGGCTTCGACTTCCAAAACAAAAGCCATGAGCCGCAGGAACATCCTGCGCGGCGCAGGCCTCGTTGGCGCGGCAGCTGTGGTAGCCGCCTGCGACAACAGCCAGAAATCGGACAGCGCGGGCGCCCCCGCCGTTGTTACCAAACAGCGGCAACTGAAAATGGTTACCAGTTGGCCCAAGAACTTCCCCGGCCTTGGCACCGGCGCTGAGCGTCTGGCCAAACGCATTGAGCTGCTCTCGGACGGCAACATCAAGGTGAAGGTTTATGCGGCAGGTGAGCTTGTCGGCGCGCTGGGCGGTTTCGACGCCGTCAGCCAGGGCAAGGCCGATATGTATCACGCCGCCGAATATTACTGGCAGGGCAAATCCCCGGCCTTCAACTTCTTCGCCGCTGTGCCCATGGGCATGACAGCGTCTGAAATGAATGCCTGGATCCGCTTTGAAGGTGGTCAGGAACTGTGGGACGAGCTGTCCGGCGGCTTCGGCATCAAGCCGTTCATGGCCGGCAACACCGGCGTTCAGATGGGCGGCTGGTTCAAGAAAGACATCAACAGCCTTGAAGATTTCCAGGGCCTCAGGATCCGTATGCCGGGCCTGGGCGGTGAAGTGCTCAAGCGCGTGGGTGCCGCGCCGGTAACCAAACAGGGTGGTGAGATTTTCCAGGCGCTGAGCCAGGGCAACATTGACGCCACGGAATGGATCGGCCCCTGGAACGACCTGGCCTTCGGTTTTCATTCCATTGTGAAGAATTACTACTACCCAGGCATCCATGAACCCGGCACGACGCTGTCGCTGGGCCTCAACAAGGACCTGTGGGACGACATGACACCGCACGAACAGGAAATCATCCGCGCTGCGTCCGCTGCCGAAAACGACATCATGTATGCCGAGTTCACAGCCGGCAACGCGCGCGCGCTTGAAACCCTGATCAATGATCACGGCGTTAAACTGAAACGCTTCAGTGATGACATCCTTCGGGAACTCGGCCGGATTTCCGCCATCGTTCTGGCTGATGCAGCCAAATCCGATGCCATCACCGCCCGCGTCTATGAAAGTTTCGAGACAGCACGCAAGGGCGGTATTCGCTGGGGTGCGATCTCGGAGCAGGCCTTCGCCCACGCTCGCGGCCTGATTCAGGAATAATCTCAAGATGACAGCCAGGGTTGTTGAAGCGCTTGACGCCTTCCAGGAAAAGAGCGGCCATGTGCTGGCTATTCTGCCGCTTGCCCTTGTCCTGATCCAGTTTGCTGTGGTGCTGATGGTATATGTTTTCGCCACCGGCAGTATCCAGCTGCAGGAAAGCCTGCAATATATCAACGCCATGATGTTCCTGGGCGGCGCCGGTTATACGGCAGTCAAGGACGGTCACGTGCGGGTAGATATCTTCTACAGCCGGATGAGCGAACGCGGCCAGGCGGTCGTCAACTTCTTTGGCACACTCCTGCTGCTGGTACCGTTCCTGATCCTGTTCTGGATTTCCGCCCTGCCCTACGTTCTGGACAGTTGGTCGATCATGGAAACCAGCGTTGAGGCCTCCGGCCTGCCGTTTGTTTACATCCTCAAGTCCACCCTGCTGTTGTTTGCGCTGACGCTTTCACTGCACGCAGTCGCAGACCTTATCCGTTTCGGCGGCAAGCTAAAGCGGAGGACTTAAGCCATGGATATGTCTCTCGTCCTGACCGCTTCCATGTTCCTCGTGCTTGTCGGGTTTCTGATCTCCGGCTTTCCGGTGGCTTTCACCCTTGGTGGCACGGGATTATTGTTCGGCCTGATTGGCATTGGCACCGGTACACTGGACGCTACCTTCCTTGAAATCCTGCCCAACCGGCTGTTCGGCAATGTGGTGAAGAACGAGCTTCTGTTCGCTGTGCCGCTGTTTGTCGCCATGGGGGTGATGCTGGAAAAATCCAATGTGGCGGAAGACCTGCTTGAAAATATGGGGCGCCTGTTTGGCCCCTTGCGTGGCGGCCTTGGGATCTCGGTGACCATCGTGGGGGCGCTTCTGGCGGCCTCAACCGGCATCGTCGGCGCCACCGTAGTGACTATGGGACTGTTGAGCCTGCCCACCATGCTCAAGCGCGGCTATAACCCGTCGCTGGCCACCGGCTCAATCGCCGCCGCCGGCACGCTGGGGCAGATCATCCCGCCCTCGATTGTCCTGATCCTGCTGGCGGATGTGCTTTCAAGCGCATGGCAGCAGGCGCAGCTGAACCAGGGTATCTTCTCCCCAACACCCATGAGTGCCGGCGAACTGTTTGCGGGCGCGCTGCTGCCGGGCTTGATACTTGTCGGTCTCTATATCGTCTACCAGGTGATTGTCGCTATCCTGAAGCCGGACGCCAGCCCTGCTATTCCGGCCAAAGAAGGCCAAAAGCTGGACGCTGCCTTCTATGGCCGCCTGCTCATGGCCCTGATGCCGCCTCTGGTGTTGATTGTTGCGGTGCTCGGCTCCATCCTCACCGGCATTGCCACACCAACCGAAGCCGCGTCCGTTGGCGCCATTGGCGCAATTCTGCTGGGTGCCGCGCGGTTGCAGGCACGCATGCGAAATATCGTAATCGCAACCCTGATTGCCCTTCTTGGGCTGCTGGCGATTGCAAATTATGCGGACCTGCGGATGAGCCGTGAGGTGGTCCCAACAGTTGACACAATCGCCTTTTATCTGGCGATCCTGCTGACACTGGTTTTCACAGCCGGGCTGGGCCTTGCCCTGTTCAAGACCCAAAAGAATGGCGTGCTGGGCGAAGTGATGCGCTCTACTGTCCGTATTTCCAGCATGATTTACGGCATCCTCATAGGTGCCGCGCTGTTTTCGCTGGTGTTCCGCGGCCTGGGTGGTGATGAGATCATTGAGGATATGCTGCACGGCCTGCCCGGTGGTCAGTTCACGGCAATCCTTCTGGTCATGGTGTTGATGTTTGTGCTGGGCTTCTTCCTCGACTTTATCGAAATCACCTTCGTTGTGGTGCCTGTGGTTGCCCCGGCTCTTCTGGCAATGGACGGCACCTATGGCCCCATCTGGCTGGGTGTCCTGATGGCGATGAACCTGCAAACCAGCTTCCTGACGCCACCCTTTGGCTTCGCGCTCTTTTACCTGCGCGGCGTGGTGCCGGAGAGTGTCCCCACGACGGCCATATACAGGGGTGTCATTCCGTTTGTCGTCATCCAGGTCTTGGCACTGATTGTGATCGCGCTTGAACCTGAGCTGGTCACCTGGTTGCCAAACAAGCTGTTTGGCAGCTAGATCACGCTTTCCTCACGACAGTTTCAGTTGCCGCCATAGACTCAAATGGGTAGGCACTCAGCATGAAAAGCAAGATGCAGAAAATCTGGGCCACCGTTGGGGTCACCGGGCTGATCGCCCTCGCGCTCTTTGGCAACCTCATCTATATGAACCTCCGTGACGCAGATCCGATCCTGCCCGGCTGGGAGGAATACAGCCCTGCCCGCTTTGCGGAGCTTATGGCCCGTGATGAACCGGTGATGGTAGAGATCTATGCCTCCTGGTGCCCCACCTGCCTGCTGCAACATCGGGCGTTTGAGACCCTTCAGAAAGAAGGCCGCGCGCCACGCATTCGTGCGGTGCGGGTGGACTTTGACCGTGATCGCTCTTTCATCGAAGAACACGGATATCGGGGCACGGGCTTGATCGTAGTTTTCCGGAACGGCAGGGAGGTCGAGCGCGCAGCTGGCCTGACATCCGCCGATGATATTGCTGCGTTCCTTGTGGACCAAGGCATCAGCTGAGCATTTCACCTGCGAAAGACCAGCTATTCATTTTTGAAGGTACCCATCCCCAGAACCTCCCCTATATCATTCATATCGACATATATGTGAGGGACAAGACAATGATCGGATATTCAACTGTTGGCACCAACGATATGGACCGTGCTGCCGCATTCTATGACGCGCTGTTCGCAGAAATGGGTGTGCCTGCGCGCGCCTGGGACAGCGACGGCTTCAAGGGCTGGTCTGCGGGCGGGCCCATGTTCTGCATTTCCAAACCCGCAGACGGCAAAGAGGCCACTGTCGGCAACGGCGTGATGGTTGCCATTGCTGCCCCCGACAGGGAAACGGTGGATAAAATGTATGCCAAGGCCATCGAGCTTGGCGCCACCGATGAAGGCAGCCCCGGGCCACGACCGCGAGACAATGACGACAGCCCCTTTTATGCGGGATATTTCAGGGATCTGGACGGTAACAAGCTGAACTTCTTCCACTTCCGTCAGTAGACAAAACAAAGGCGCTCCAGGGCGCCTTTCCTTTTATCCGGCCATGGCTTTTTCCAGCATGGCTTTCATCATTTCATGGACCTTGTTGACGGCCTTGAGCGGGCGGATCATCACCTTGAATTCGCTGATCTTGCCGTCTTCGTTCCAGGTGATCATGTCGATGCCATCGATCTTGATGCCGTCAATCTGGGTGTTGAACTCCAGCACTGCTCCGCGTTCGGTCAGATACTCGCCGACATAGCAGAAGTCGTCATGCCCCAGCACTTTGCCGGCGGCCGCCAGATACATGAAGGTGATGGCTTTCCCCTCCTGTGGGGTGTGGACCACGGGGGAGTGAAACACCACATCATCTGCCAGCATGTTCGAAAGCGCTTTTTCGTCTTCGCTTTCAACGAAATCATACCAAGCCCGAAGATTTTGCCGTAACTGGTCCATCATCACCCCCTCGCATCAAAAGAAAAGGTGCCGCGGGATTGCCCGGGGCACCTTCATAAAGCTATTTCGCGTTTGGCTTAAATCAAGCCCATCAGCGGAACTTATTGTTCCTTGGGAAGCCCATTGGCGGCAGGCGCCCGGCATTGCCGCGACGACCGGTCCATGGCGCGAGCTCTGTTTCTGTACGCCAGCGGTCACTGTTGCCACCCATCGGCCATGTCAGGCCTTCTTCCTTGTGGAAGATCATCACATCGGCCATACCGCCGTCTTTGTAGCGCTGAAGGGCTACACCCTGCCCGCGCGCCAGTGTCGGCACTTCCTCGATATCGAACACCAGCAGCTTGCGGTTTTCACCGATCACAGCCACGCTGTCGCCGTCTACCGGGATACAGTGGGTACCCACCACATCGCCTTTGACGTTCAGGATTTGCTTACCGCCCTTTTTCATGGCCACAGCATTGTCGGCTTCAACGATGAAGCCCTTGCCGATGGAGGATGCCACGAACAGCTTGCCACCCGGTTGGTACGGCAGGATCGAAACGATCTCGTCGTTGGCTTCCATATCCACCATCAGGCGCACGGGTTCCCCGTTGCCGCGCCCGCCCGGCAGCTTGTCAGCCCCCAGCGTGAAGATTTTGCCGTTGGTTGCAAACAGGAAGATCTTGTCTGTGGTCTGGGCGTGGAAGCGGAACCGCTCCTCATCGCCTTCCTTGTATTTCAGCTCTTCCTCAGGCTTGGTATGGCCCTTGAGCGCCCTGATCCAGCCGCGCTTCGAGCAGACAACCGTAATCGGCTCTTTCTCAATCATGGCTTCAAGCGGCACGACTTCCGCCACAGGCGCATCGCCAAAGCGGGTCCGACGCTTACCCAGCACTGTTTCGGGGCCGAAACGCTCCTTGATATCGCTAAGTTTGTCGCCTACTGCGATCCATTGAAGCTCTTCACTGTCCAGCAGGGCCAGGATCTTGGATTTCTCGTCCTCAAGCTTGGCGTGCTCGGTACGGATTTCCATTTCCTCAAGCTTCCTGAGGGCACGCAGGCGCATGTTCAGGATGGCTTCGGCCTGATTGTCCGTCAGTTTGAAGGTGCTCATCAGGCTGGCTTTGGCGTCATCCTCTTCCCGGATGATGCGGATCACTTCATCAAGGTTGAGGTATGCAATCAGGTAACCGGACAGGATCTCAAGCCGACGCTCGATCTTCTCGAGACGGAAACGGTTGCGCCTCAGCAGCACATCGATCTGATGATCGAGGAAGCTATCGAGGATTTCCTTGAGCGACTGAACGCGTGGACGTTGGTCCAGCGCAATCACATTCATATTGAACGAGAAACGCGTTTCAAGTTCGGTGAACCGGAACAGGCTTTCCATCAGGACCTTCTCGTCCACCGTGCGGTTCTTCGGCTCCAGCACGATGCGCAGGTCCTCGGCGGATTCGTCGCGCACATCCGTCAGGATCGGCAGCTTCTTGTCGCCGATCAGCTCCGCGATCTTCTCGATCAGTTTGGATTTCTGCACCTGATACGGAATTTCCGTGATCACGATGTTATAGAGACCGCGCGGCAATTCTTCCTTTTCCCAGCGGGCGCGCACCCGCAGGCTGCCACGGCCGGTCTCATAGGCGTGCAGGATGGTTTCGCGGTTCTCCACCACTTGGCCACCTGTCGGGAAATCCGGGCCTGGGATACGGTCCAGAAGGTCAGAAACCGTCACTTCACGGGCTGGATTGCGGCGCGCCTCAATAAGAAGCTGCAGGCCGTCAACCAGTTCGCCCACATTGTGCGGCGGGATGTTGGTGGCCATACCCACGGCAATACCGGATGACCCGTTCGCCAGAAGGTTCGGGAAGGCACCCGGGAACACCACAGGTTCTTCGTCTTCCCCGTCATAGGTTTCGCGGAAATCGACCGCGTCTTCCTCCAGCCCTTCCATCAGGATAGCCGCCACTTCGGTCAGGCGCGCTTCGGTGTACCGCATCGCCGCCGCGTTATCGCCGTCGATGTTACCGAAGTTGCCCTGCCCGTCCACAAGCGGGAAGCGCACGGAAAAGTCCTGCGCCAGGCGCACCATGGCGTCATAGACCGCCTGGTCACCATGCGGGTGGTATTTACCGATTACGTCACCAACCACGCGGGCACATTTCTTGTAGCCGGTCTTGGGGTCCAGCTTCAGAAGCCGCATGGCATACAAGAGCCGCCTGTGCACGGGCTTGAGGCCGTCGCGCACGTCCGGCAGCGACCGGGACATGATGGTTGAAAGGGCATAGGCGAGGTAGCGTTCGCTCAGTGCATCTGCGAACGGGGCCTCGATGATGTTTTCGCTAAACTCAGGATTTGTCGTCATGGCGCCGACTATAGCAAGTGGACAGCGCGTTTCCACAAGATATTGTGGTTATCCACAGCAAAATTCACCGATGGTGGGCCGCTTGTCACCCTGAACTTGTTTCAGGGTCCACCTTGCCGGGAATTATGGGCGTAATTCAGGCTTTTGATGGATGCTGAAGCAAGATCAGCGTGGCGGCGTCCCATGCCTGGCAGAAAGCCAGACAGGGTAGCGTCCGGTACTGCGTAAATCCTCCCGAGAATCTGTCCCTTAGGTAAAATCTGACAGATGTAGTATGGTTTTTCGATCCTGAGGGGAAATCATCATGTCCACCACCAAGGCGCCTAACTTAGTAGCCAGAAGAACTTTTCTTTTGGCTGCTGCAGCTCTGTCTACCCAGCTCATTAGAACACCAATGGCCAAGGCGGAGACTGTTAAAAAACCGGTCAATCTGAATAAGAAGGTCAACCTGGATCACTTTATCGCAGATTGTATTGAAGCGAATAACGAAGCGGATGCCCAAATGGCTGTTCGTGAGGTTCTGGCAAAAGCGGTTTCCAAGCCGGGTGCCCTTTTGAATGCCCTTGGTGAACCGGACAAGGCGGGCATTCAAATACTTCATCAATCTGCTGCCCTGACAATTTTCAATGCCATGTGGACACCGCAGATGAACCTGCTCCCACACAATCATCTAATGTGGGCGAACATTGGCATCTATACGGGGCGCGAGGACAATATTCTTTGGCGCAAAAACGAGCATACGATTGAGGCATACGGTGCTGAAGCTCTCTTTGAAGGCGATGTTGGCACTCTGGGCCATGATATCGTGCATTCGGTCACCAATCCCCTGCTACGCTTCACTGGCGGCATTCACATTTATGGTGGTGACTTCTTCCATACAACACGCAGTGAATGGGACCCGGAAACACTTGATGAGCGCCCTTCCGATGGCCAGGCTATCCAGGCGATGTTTGCCGCTGAAAACGAAAGACGAGCCAAGAAATAACATAGGCGTCTACGCAGGAAGCAGCACCGCCTCATGGAATAAGTAGCTAGGATTGCGCAGCACGCGCCAGCGTTGAGATAAAGCGGTCGCGGGCGGGCGGCATGCCCTTGCCGCTGACCACCCAGACATTACGTTCCAGGAAATAGCCGGTCGTTCTGAGGCCGTCGAGCGCATCATGCTTGCTGGCGCCCGAAAGCTCGCCTTCCGTCATGAAAGGCGGCAAAGGCAGCAGCTTGCCCTTATAGGGCCCACCCGCTTCTTCGCTGACCGCCCGCCCGGTTTTGGGGGACACATATTTGAGGTTTTCGGTCGTGCCTGTGCCTGCGCATGCGCTCAGGTCAAGCCCGTAGCCCAGTTCCTTCAAGATCGCCAGTTCAAGCTTCGCCAGCGCACCCGCCCACAGGGCGATATCGCCGTCATGTTCCTGCAGGAGCCCCACAACCGCTTCAAGCCGGTCGAACAGGCCTTCGTGGCTTTCGCGTTCCGGCATGGTGCTGGCCACCACGGCAGTGATGGCCGACAGGGCCGAGATGCGGTTGCCGTCCCCCATCATCAGGCCCAGGGGGCTGTGGATCAGTTCGTGGGTGAAGCGGCCCAGATTGGTCTCGATCCGGGCCCGCCAGTTCACGGACAAGCGGTTACCCACCTGCAGGTTAGCCTTGTTCTTCCGGCTCATCCCCGCCTTCACATAACCGCGCGCACGGCCGTGCGACCGGGTCATCAGCTCCAGAAGCGCGTCATGCTCACCGAAGCGGGAAGCGGATAGAACAATGCCTTCATCCTGCCATTCCACGCTTTACGGCTCCCTATTCGACGAAATCGAGGCCCATGTCCTGATACATGGTGCGGTCTTCGGCCCAGCGTTCGGTCACACGCACGTGCAGGAACAGATGAACCTTGCGGTCGAACATCTCTTCAAGTTCTTCACGCGCCATCTGGCCAAGCGTCTTAAGCATGGTGCCGCCCTTGCCGATCACGATACCCTTCTGGGTTTCGCGCTGCACATGGATGACCTGCTCGATCCGCACGCTGCCGTCCTTGCGCTCTTCCCACTTTTCGGTTTCAACCGTGGTGGCATAAGGCAATTCATCGTGCAGGCGCAGGAACACCTTCTCGCGCGTTACCTCAGCGGCCAGGATGCGCATGGTCACGTCCGCCACCTGGTCTTCCGGGTACATCCACGGGCCCACGGGTGCGCGTTTCGCCAGGAAAGCCTTCAGGTCTGCAACGCCGTCACCCTTCATGGCGGAAATCATGAAAATTTCATCGAACACGCCGGTTTCACTCAGCTCTTGCGCCAGTGCCAAAAGGCTATCGCGACGGACTGTATCGATCTTGTTGATCGCCAGATGCACTTTGCGGCCTGCATCCTTGAGCGCCTTCACAATGCGCTCAACTTCTTCGCTGAGGCCTTTCTTGGCGTCGATCAGAAGCACGGTTTCCTCGGCGTCCTCACTGCCCTTCCAGGCAGCGTTGACCATGGCGCGGTCCAGACGGCGCTTGGGCTGGAAGATACCAGGGGTATCGATAAACACCAGCTGGGCGCCCAAGTCATCTTCCATCGCGATACCGGTGATGCGGGTCCGCGTGGTTTGAACCTTGTGCGTCACGATCGCTACCTTGGCGCCAACCATGGCATTCAGCAGTGTGGATTTGCCCGCGTTCGGCGCGCCAATCAGCGCAACGAACCCACAGCGGGTTTCAGGCGTGGCCGCCTCTGTCATTTTCTTTCTCCTGTAAGCGTCGCCAGCAGATCTGCTGCGGCGGCTTGTTCGGCCTGACGCTTGGCATTGCCTTGCGCGGTCGCCGATCCTTTGTTCTCAACAATTGCCTGGATGGTGAAGACAGGGCTGTGATCAGGCCCTGAGCGGTCAATCATCTTATAGTAGGGCAGCGGCAGGCTGCGCGCCTGACACCATTCCTGCAACTGTGTCTTGTGATCCTTGTGGACGCTGGGGCCTTCCTTCATCAGGGGCGCCCAGTGCTTGCGAATGAAGGCATCCGCCACCTCAAACCCGCCGTCCAGATACATGGCGCCAATCACCGCTTCGGTAACATCGGCCTGCACGGCTTCCTTGGTTCGTGTTCCTTCGGTTTCCGCGCCGGGCGTCAGCATCAGGTCATCAACCAGCCCGAGGCTGCGGGACATTTCAGCCAGCGTTTCGCGGCGCACCAGCGCTGTGAAGCGGCGGTTCAGCTTGCCTTCGGCTTCGCCCGGAAAGGCTTCCAAAAGCAGCGTCGCGACCGACAGCCCGAGCACCCGGTCCCCCAGGAATTCGAGCCGCTGATAGTTGTGCGAGCCCGAGAGCGAAGGGTGCGTCAGCGCTTCCTCGAGAAGGCTGGGGCTTTTGAAAGTGTAGCCGACAATGGTTTTCTGATTGCTCATAGGTCTCATTATGCTCGCGCTTCATCCATCAGGCGGCGCATTTCCTTGATGGAAACCTCCAGCCCGTGAAAGATCGCCTCGCCGACCAGGAAGTGGCCGATGTTCAGCTCCATCAATTCCGGGATCGCGGCAATGGGTTTCACGGTTTCATAGGACAGGCCGTGGCCCGCGTGCATCTCAAGTCCCTTGCCGGCGCCGTAGGCTGTCGCCTTGCGGATACGCTCAAGCTCTTCCTGCTGTGGCTCGCCCGAAAGTTCACAATAGGCGCCTGTGTGAAGCTCCGTGACCGGCGCGCCCAATGCAACGGATGCATCCAGCTGGGCCTCGTCCGGGTCGATGAACAGGCTAACGCGGCAGCCTGCCTTGTTCAGGGCATCGACATAAGGCTTCAGCCGGTCAAACTGGCCAGCCACATCCAGGCCGCCCTCTGTCGTCAATTCCTGACGTTTTTCCGGCACCAGGCACACAGCGTGCGGCTTGTGGCGGAGGGCGATCTCCAGCATTTCCTCGGTGGCAGCCATCTCAAGGTTCAGCGGTACGGACAGTACATCAGACAGTGTTGCGATATCTTCATCCGAGATATGCCGGCGGTCTTCGCGCAGGTGCGCGGTGATGCCGTCTGCGCCCGCGAGCACAGCAAGGCCTGCCGCCCGCACCGGGTCGGGATGGCGGATGCCGCGGGCGTTCCTGATGGTTGCCACATGGTCAATATTGACCCCGAGACGAAGTCTGCTCTTGTTCATTTGATGCCTCTGCGTCGCTTATTGCGACTTTTTTGCCTGTCGTCTGTTCAATCTGGCGGCATGATAGCCCGTCAGTAGCCCTTTGAAAGAAAAATAGAAAAGGAGCCACACAACGATCGCTACCGGCACGCCCCCTACAAGTAGCGGAAACACGATCGGTAGGAAAGCAGAGAGATAGGTCACCGGGTCACTTAGCAATGCGTCCCAGTTCCAGCTTGGAATTTCGGACACAACACTGTCACCCAATATCAATCCCCCAACTTGCCCGGTAAGCGCAAAGATAAAGGGGAATGTCCAGGGGTTGCCCACTGCTGTTCCGATGGCTGAGGCCAGCATATTGCCGCGCACCACCCAGGCCACAGCAAAACCCATCAGAAAATGCAGCCCCAGAAACGGTGTGAACGAGACCGCTGCACCCGATGCCACACCCGCGGCAATGCTGTGCGGCGTGCCCGGAAGCCGCGCAATCCGGTGCCAAAGATACTGACCGGCGCGCGTCAGCCCCGAGCGTGGCCAAAGCCAGCCCAGTATCTTTTTCCACATCGGAAGCTGCTGGCGGCGCCGAAACAGCATATCGGTCTACTTTCTGTTATGCCTTCTGGCTATCAGGCCTTGAGCCCACGGCTCCCGGGTTTGATGGCCGGGATTGCCTTCAAATCTTCTGGCAAGTCCTCAGTTTTATAGGTCGGGGCGTCGATGGTCGCGAGGGCCGTGATCGGCGCGCCCACCTCAGCTTTACCGCCGGAGCGGTTGATGAGGGCACCTGCAGCCACAACATTACCACCCCATTCGTTAATGGTCTTGATACATTCGCGTGATGACAGGCCCGTGGTGATCACATCTTCCATCATCAGGATACGCGCACCCTTCGGAATTTCAAAGCCGCGGCGCAATGCGAATTCGCCGTCCACGCGTTCTGTGAAGATGCCGTCCACGCCCAACTGGCGGGCCACTTCATAGCCCACGATCACGCCGCCCATGGCCGGACTGACGACCAGGTCGATCTCTACACCCGTGGCTTTCAGCTTTTCAGCGAAGGCGGCGCACAGGCGGCCCGCGCGCTCAGGGTTCATCAAAACCCGCGCACACTGCAGGTAAACAGAGCTATGCAAACCGGACGACAGCTTGAAATGACCTTCAAGAAGCGCGTCTGCCGCGCGAAATTCGTTCAAAACCGCTTCCTGGTCCATGGCTGTTGCTCCTGCCTTGTGCGAATATAAAAATTGCTATAGCGCGGATAGTGCGCGCATGGCTCTAGGTCAAGTATTTTCAGGCTTTTTGCGGCGAATTGCCCACTCTATCCGATCACTCGGTCGACCCGACTGATCACCCGGCTGACGCGCAGCGCGCGGCTGATGTCGTTCAGGTGCTTCACATCGCGCACTTCCACATCCACCACCATCACATAAAACTCTGGGTCGCGTTCCGGGATTTCGAGGTTGGAGATATTGCCCCCGCCCTTGGACACTGTTGCCGCAATGGATGCCAGCGCCCCGCGTTCATTGACCACTTCCAGGCGCAGGCGCCCAGTATAGAAGATGCCGTCGTCTTCACCGTCTTCCCACCTCAGGTCCAGCCACAGGTCAGGATGGTCGTCATAGTGACACAGGGTGCTGCAATCGATGGTGTGGATTTCCGCGCCTTTCCCCGGCACGCGAATGCCTACAATACGGTCGCCGCGCACTGGGTGGCAGCATTCAGCGAAATGAATGGCGGATTCCTGGTTGATACCGGAAATGGGTACTGCATTGCCGCCCATTTCTTCCCAGTCGTGGTGAACTTCCGGCAGGCCTTCACCGCGCGCATCTTCCTTGAAGCCCGGGAAGGCCGCGCGCAGGATTTCTTCTTCTGTCAGCGTGCCCTGCCCCACCAGTGCATAAAGCATCTTGGCGTCATCCAGATTGAGCACCTTGGCCGCCTGTTCGATCACCCGGTCCGAGAAATCAAGGCCGTTCCGGCGACAGGCTTTCTCAATAAGTGTGTGACCCAGTTGGCTGTATTCCACCTTGCGCTTGTGCTTGACGTGCCGGCGGATAGCCGACCGTGCTTTGCCGGTAATGACAAAGCTTTCCCAGCGCGGGGACGGCGACTGGCCTTTGGATGTCAGGATCTGGACCTGGTCACCATTCTGCAGCTGATGGCGAAGCGGCACCATGCGGCCATTGACCTTGGCACCCACACAGTGGTCCCCGACTTCGGTGTGCACCGCATAAGCGAAATCAACTGTTGATGACCCGCGCGGCAGGGAAACCAGTTCGCCCTTCGGCGTGAAGCAGAAGACCTTGTCCTGGAACATCTCAAGCTTGGTATGCTCAAGGAATTCTTCGGGGTCGTTGGTGTGTTCCAGTATTTCCAGTAGTTCGCGCACCCAGCGGTACTGCGAGCCTTCAACCTGTTCGGCGCCCTGCTTGTATTGCCAGTGGGCGGCCACACCGATTTCGGCCTGTTCATGCATCTTGTGGGTGCGGATCTGGATCTCGAGCCGGTAATTCTGTGGCCCGATCACCGTTGTATGGATCGACCGGTAGAAGTTCCGTTTGGGCGTGGAAATATAATCCTTGAAGCGCCCAGGCACCATCGGGAAGGTCTGGTGCACCACGCCAAGGGCCTTATAGCATTCTTCCACGTCAACCACTTTGACGCGGAAAGCCATCACGTCCGATAGCTGTTCGAAGGTGATGTTCTGGCGCTCCATTTTGCGCCAGATGGAATATGGCCGCTTGATCCGTCCGCTGACCTTCGCCTTGATGCCCTTATCCACCATCAGGTTCGTCAGTGCCTCGACCATGTCCTTTTCAAGATCAGGGCTTTCCTCGATCAGATAATGCAGGCGGGCATTGATCGATTCCATGGCTTCCGGGTCAAGGTGCTGGAACGACAGGTGCTCCAGCTCGTCCTTCAGTTCGTGCATGCCGATGCGTTCCGCCAGCGGCGAATAGATCTCAAGGGTCTCAAGCGATATACGGCGGCGCTTTTCAGGCTTCTTGATATAGAAAAGCGTACGCATGTTATGCAGCCGGTCCGCCAGCTTCACCAACAGCACGCGAATGTCGTTTGACATGGCCAGAAGGAACTTGCGGAAGTTTTCTGCCTGCCTGAGGCTTTCGGTCTGCATCTCGATCTTCGAAAGCTTGGTAACGCCGTCGACCAGCTCGGCCACCTTTGGACCGAACAGTTCTTCGATTTCCTCAATCGTGGCGACAGTATCCTCGACCACATCATGCAGAAGCGCTGTGGCGATGGTGTTGCCGTCCAGCTTCATGTCCGTCAGGATGCCTGCCACTTCAAGCGGGTGAGAGAAGTATGGATCACCTGACGCGCGGGTCTGACTGCCGTGTGCCTTCATGGCAAACACATAAGCCCTGTTCAAAAGCGCCTCATCGACATTCTTGTCGTAAGCCCTGACCTTCTCAACAAGCTCAAACTGACGGATCACGCGTTCTTCTCACTTCGTCTTCTAAACTAAACACCGAATAGACAGAAATAATGGTTCTGACGGATTAATCCAGCCCTTATTGAGGCTTATGGCGCTTCTTCGTCAGGCGCATAAAAAAAGCCCGACCAACAGGCCGGGCTTTTCTGGAATTCCGTTTGGAACAAGGCTTATTCCGCGCTGTCTTTCTTGGCAGCGCCATCTTCCATGCCGGCCATCAGAATGGACATATCCACTTCTTCCGGCTCGTCGGACTCAACCACTTTCCTGAGGCCGTGGATCACTGATTCCATCAGGTCATCAGCCACGACTTTTTCTTCCGCGATTTCACGCAGCGACACAACGGCATTCTTGTCGTTGTCGCGCTCCACCTCAAGCGGGGCACCGGAAGAGATTTGACGGGACCGCTGTGCAGCAGCGAGAACCAGGTCAAACCGGTTGGTTACTTTATCAACGCAATCCTCAACGGTAACGCGAGCCATGCTTTATTCTCCAATTCATCTGTCCGCCGGCCACGACAACAGCCGTCCGGCATACGAGCGCCCGCTTATACAGGCGCCAAACACCCCTGTAAAGCTTGGAATCACTATAATCGCAATCCGGTCATGCGCCAGCGGAAATTTTCTTGATTACGCCGCCACGTGCACCTGAATCAATTTCAGAGCATAGCTGCCTAACCGATTGTTTTAAAACAGGATGCACCCAGTCCGGCGCAACATCACGAAGCGGGACCAGCACGAAGTCCCGCACATGCGCGCGCGGATGTGGCACCATGGGCTCTTCAATGAAGGCCGCCGGATCATCGCTTCCTGCCAGCGCCCGCCACACGTCAAGTGACGGCAAGACCCAGTCACCAAAGCCGATAATATCGATATCCAGAGGACGCGCGCTCCAGCGGGCGGAAGCCACACGGCCATAGGCTGCCTCCTGCGCCTTGCAAACCCCAAGCAGCGCTTCAGGGGCAAGGTTTGTTTCCAAAAGGATGCAGGCGTTCACAAAGTCCGGCACGCTTTCGGCTCCATCAAGCGTGACAGCTTTGGTACGGTAAAATGCAGACACGGCAAGTATCTCGCCAGCGCTTGACGCCAGGTCATCAATTGCAGCGCGGATGGTATCAATTGGCTGGCCCGCCCGAGACGGCAGGTTTGCACCAAACGAAAGTGTTACCTGTTGTTTTTTCAATTGCTTACCCCGGATAACATTTACTTGAAACGGTGGATTTTTCGGCTGAAATTTACCAAACTTTAAGGCGTAGACAGCATTCTTGAATCATAGTTTGTACGCGATTTTGTTGCTGAGTGATTTTTAAATTTTGAATAGATTGGACCCCTTATGATTTTCTATCCGGAGGAGCGTCTCGGCCTTTTCATCGACGGCGCCAATTTATATGCCACTGCCCGTGCTCTCGACATGGAGATTGATTATAAAAGCCTGCGGGCTCATTTTTCAGAAAAGGGCCGGTTGATCCGCTCATTTTATTACACTGCAATCCTTGAAGACCAGGAATATTCCCCACTCAGGCCTCTCATCGACTGGCTCGACTATAACGGCTTCACGCTGGTGACCAAACCGGTCAAGGAATTCACCGACGAACACGGTCGCCGCAAGATCAAAGGCAACATGGATATCGAAATCGCGGTTGATATGCTGAATATCTCCGAAGCGCTCGACCATGTGGTGCTGTTTTCCGGCGACGGGGACTTCCGGCGTCTCTTGGAGGCCATCCAGCGTCGCGGGGTGCGGGCGACAGTTGTCAGCTCGAACCGCACCCAGCCTTCGATGATCGCCGATGAGCTCCGGCGTCAGGCCGACCAGTTCGTGGACCTTGAAGACCTGCGCGATGTGATCGGGCGATCTTCGGGTGGCACCTCGCGCCAGCCCGACCCGCGCGAGGCCTATGAAGAACTGGCGGTTGAAAGCGCCTGAGCGCCACGCTAAAGTTTAGCAGACGATCCAACAGGGCGGCTTCGGCCGCCTTTTCCGTGTCCAGAGGTCCCACAATGCCCCGATACCCGGCAGAACCAAAAGCAGGCTGCACCCGCTGCCCACGCCTTGTCGCCTTCCGGCGCAAGAACGCGCAGGCGTACCCCACCTATTTCAATGGGGCGGCGCCCAGTTTCGGGCCGGAGACGGCCTCCGCGCTGATTGTCGGCATGGCCCCAGGCCTGCACGGTGCCAACAAGACCGGACGGGTGTTCACGGGTGATGCCTCTGGCGAAATGCTATACAGCTGCCTTGCGGAAGCTGGGCTGACATCCGGCGTGTTTGAAAATGATCCCAAAGACGGCTTTGACCTTGCGGGCATCATGATCACCAATGCGGTACGCTGCGTGCCGCCAGAAAACAAGCCGACAGCCGCTGAAGTCGCCAAGTGCCGACCGTTTCTGGAAACCCGCATCCGCGCACTTCCCAACCTCAAAGCCCTGTTCGCGCTTGGAAAAATTGCGCATGACGCCACGCTGCGCACGCTGGGGCTACGCCTGGCAGACTATCCGTTCGCCCATCAGGCCGTGCACACGCTGCCAAATGGCCTTGTTCTGGTCGATAGCTATCACTGCTCGCGCTATAATGTGAACACCAAGCGCCTGACCCGGGAAATGTTCCTGGGCGCGCTCAATGAGCTCAAGGAAGCCGCAGACCTATGATTCTGGAACACGCGATCCTGAATGTGAAAGCCGGCGAAGAAGCCGCCTTCGAAGCTGCCATGGCGGACGCCAAGGCCATCATCGCAGGCATGAAGGGCTTCAAGGGGCTGGAGGTGCGCCCCTGCCTTGAACGAACCGGCCAGTATCTGTTGCTGGTGAGATGGGAGACGCTCGAGGATCACACGGAAGGTTTCCGTGGGTCCCCAGAATACCAGGCATGGAAGCAGCACCTGCATCATTTCTATGAGCCCTTCCCTACGGTTGAGCATTACGCCGCGCCGGTCATCACCGCATAAAAGGTGAGCGGCGGCGTCTTGGGGGACACGCCGCCGCTCATACTCGGAACGGATACTCGAAACATCAGGAGGAAAGTGGCGGATGCCTTACGCCGCCGCCACTTCGTTTGCTAGTTCGGACTGGCTGGAGAGCCAGGCTCCGACCTTATCAAGCACATCCCGGGGGCCCATATGGGCTGCGGCCCCAGGGCCTGCAACGACGGGGAACAGGCTGGCGGCCGTCGCCGCGTCACCACTTTCCACCGCCATGATCAGCGCCCGCGTCAAGTTTGGGCGCATGGCTGCAATGGTATGTGCATAAGTCCGGGGGAGGATATAGTCTGCCATTGCTTTCACCTTTGTCGTTCTAGACGACTCAATTACACTATAAATTCCTTAATTTTCAGATAAGACCACAATATATAGTGTTTCACGCGCATTTACCGGACACCAAAAACAGAGTAGAATCGACCCACAGGCAGGATTAGGAGGCTCTATGACCATCCAGCCATCAAGCATGGGGGAACAGGTCGCTTTCAAGAAAGGCGACACAATCTACGCACAAGGTGATGACAGCACCGGCGTCTATATGATCCTTGAAGGCCAGATTGACATCTGGCGTTATGAGGGCGAGCACAGTCACCATATCGCGGCCCTCGGCAGCGGTGACCTGCTGGGCGAGGTCAGCGTTATCGAGAAGAAGAAGCATTCTGTGACCGCGCGGGCATCGCGCGATACCACTGCACTGTTCATTACGGCAGAAGCCTTTCGCAAAAGCTTCGCAGACCCTCTGGTCCGCCATGTGGTGCACACGCTGGCCAACCGGCTCAGGAGCTCTTACGCGGTGCAAGACGCCATCGCAGCCAAAACGGACCAGCCTGCCCACTATAAAAGCCAACACCCTATTATCGAGGGTGAAAGTCGGCTGGTGGCCGACAAGCTGCTGACCTTTGTAGAGGTGAAGGATTTCCCCTTCAGCGTCGGAAACATCGCCAGCAAGAGCGACCATGCAGTGGCGACGCCTGCCGGCATGAAAGTGCCGCTCAACAACACGCCTGAACTGTCGGACAGTCATTTCGAAGTGATCAAACGCGACGGCAGTATCTGGGTGCGGGACCTGGGAAGCCAGCACGGCACCATGGTGAACGGCCAGAAGCTGGGGAAATATACGATGAACGCCACGGCAAAACTGAAGACCGGCCGCAACCACGTAGCGGCGGGTGGGCCTGAAAGCCCCGTCAAGTTTCTGATTACCGTACCGCCGGGCGCAGGTGACGCCTAGCTCATTTCCTTCAACAGGCGGGACTTCTGGCGATCCCAGTCACGCTGTTTGACGTCCTCACGCTTGTCACGGACATTCTTGCCCTTGCCGAGGCCGATCAGAATCTTGGCCCTACCCCGTTCGGTGAAATAGATCTTGAGCGGCACCAGCGTATAGCCCTGGCGCTGCACAGCCCCCCCAAGCCGGTTGATTTCCCGCCGGTGCATCAGAAGCTTCCGAGGGCGGCGTGGCTCGTGGTTAAAGCGATTACCGTGCGAAAATTCCGGGATGTGGGCATTCACCAGCCACAGTTCACCGTTTTTTTCTTCGGCATAGCTTTCGCGGATGTTGGCTTCACCGTTCCGGAGCGATTTTACCTCTGTACCCGTAAGCGCGATACCGGCCTCATATTCGCTTTCAATATGATAGAGGTGCCGCGCCTTGCGGTTATCCGCCGCGACGCGGTTTGGCAGGGTGCTCTTGCTTTTATTTTTGTTTTTGCCCGCCATGATGCTTATCCGAGTGTTACTGGCTCAAGCTCGAGATCATGCAGGATGGCATCGATGGTCGAGCGCAGCGCTTCCGTTGCTGGCAACAGCGGCAGACGAACCATGTCAGTGCCGATGCCAAGCGTTGAGCAAGCATATTTCGCCGGTGCCGGGCTGGGCTCCGCGAACATGGCGCGGTGCAGCGGCAGCAGTTTGTCCTGGATGGCAAGCGCAGTTTTATAGTCACCCGCGAGGCAGGCTGCCTGCATCTTGGCGCAAAGGCCTGGCGCCACGTTGGCGGTTACGGAAATGCAGCCCACACCGCCCATGGCGTTAAAGCCGTGCGCTGTGGCGTCTTCGCCGGACAGCTGGATGAAATCAGGCCCCATGGCTGCACGCTGGCTGGCGCAGCGGTCCAGGTCACCTGTCGCGTCCTTGACGCCCACAATGCGCGGCAGTTCAAACAGCTGCGCCATGGTGTCTGTGGTCATGTCCACGACGGACCGACCGGGGATGTTATAAATAATGATTGGCAGGTCAGAGGCGTCATGAACCGCCTTGAAGTGGGCATAAAGACCAGCCTGGCTCGGCTTGTTATAGTAAGGCGTCACCACAAGCGCGCCGTCCGCGCCCACCTTTTCAGCGTGCTTGATCAGACCAATGGCCTCAGACGTATTGTTGGAACCCGCACCGGCGATCACAGGCACCCGACCACCTGCAGCCTCCACACACAGTTCCACAACAAGCTTGTGTTCTTCGTGGCTCAAGGTAGGGGATTCACCCGTTGTACCCACGGGCACAAGCGCGCTACTGCCCTCCTTGATTTGCCAATCGACAAACTTCTGGAACGTGTCACCATCAACTTTACCGTCCGCAGTAAAGGTGGTGATAAGCGCGGGAATGGAGCCTTTAAACATACCGATGGCCTTTGTACTGACAAAATCTTGGCAAAAATCACGGCGCACCCTAACGCCGGACACCTGAAAGGGCAATAGGCCCCTTGCACCGGAGGCCGCCAGATGCACGAGAATAATTCCCGCCGACAAGAAGTTTTGCTTTTCATCGCTAGCTTACGCGGCTTTTCACCTTGGAGAAACACCACATTGAAGCGAGCAATTGCATCCAGCGGGTGTTTTACAATTGCTTAACTAAACTATTGATATTATTGCCAGAATCAGTGATGGTATTAGTCACCAAAGCACGCGTTCCTAGGGGGGTCGAACGGAGAATTATCTTGTTCGATCGTTTCAAACTGCGCACATCCGCAACTGATGACGCGATGATATCCGCTCTCAACAAATCTCAGGCGGTGATCCACTTCAATCTTGACGGTACAATCATCTCAGCGAACGACAATTTCCTGAAGGTGATGGGCTATAGCCTTGCAGAAATCCAGGGCAAACATCACAGCATGTTTGTTGAGCCCGGCTTCGAGACAACGCAAGAATATAAAGACTTCTGGACACAGCTCAGAAGTGGCAAATTTCAGATGGCGGAATACAAGCGGCTGGGGAAAGGCGGCAAAGAAGTCTGGATTCTTGCCTCCTATAATCCCGTACAGGACGCAGCTGGCAACCCGGTAAAGGTGGTGAAATTCGCTACCGACATTACAGATGCAAAACGGCAAAACGCTGAATTTCAGGGCCAGATTGATGCGCTCAATCGCTCTCAGGCTATTATTCACTTTGAACCGGACGGCACCATTTTGGAAGCGAATGACAATTTCCTGAACGCCATGGGCTACCGCCTTGATGAAATCCAGGGCAAGCATCACAGCATGTTCGTTGCACCAGATCAGCGGGACAGCCAGGAATATAAGACCTTCTGGAAGGAGCTGGGCCAGGGCGAGTTCAAGGCCGCTGAGTATATGCGAATTAGCAAGGGCGGCAGGGAAGTCTGGATTCAGGCTGCCTACAATCCTATCAAAGATCCGTCCGGCAAGGTCTATAAGGTTGTGAAATTCGCGACTGATATCACGGACCGAATGTTACGCGCTGCAGAACATGAAGGCCAGGTGGCCGCCATCAACGAGGCGCAAGCAGTGATCCATTTCGAACTGGACGGCACGATCACCTATGCCAATGAAAACTTCCTTGGCGCGATGGGCTACAGCCTTGCGGAAATTCAAGGTAAACACCACAGCATGTTTGTTGAGCCCGGCTTCGAGAAAAGCGAAGAATACCTCTCATTTTGGGAGTCGCTCCGGAAGGGCAACTTCCAAAGCGGCGAATATAAGCGCCTGGGCAAAGGTGGAAAGGAGGTCTGGATTCAAGCATCCTACAATCCAATCCTAGACCCCAAGGGCAAGCCCTTCAAGGTCATCAAGTTTGCGACGGACCGTACGGCCCAGGTGCAGATGCGGGCCGAACGCGAGCGCGTTGGAACCCAAGTGGATAGCAGCTTGCGGGAAATCCAATCCTCCGCGAATGATGTGGAATCAAGGGCAGCCTCTGCCGCCGCAGCATCCAAACAATCAGCCAGCACCGTGCAGACGGTGGCTGCCGCCACTGAAGAGTTCAGCGCCTCTGTCAATGAAGTGGCACAAAGCATGGCCAACTCCCAAAAGTCTGTCTCCGACGCGCTGGATGAAGTGAATGCTGCAAGCAGCTCCACCAGGCAGATGGCCGAATCTGCTGGGGCCATGAACAGCATTGTTGAAATCATCCAGCAGATTGCCAGCCAGATTAACCTGCTGTCGCTGAATGCCACGATTGAGTCTGCGCGGGCTGGTGAGGCCGGCAAAGGATTTGCCGTTGTCGCCAGCGAGGTTAAAAATCTGGCCGGCCAGGTTGCGTCGGCCACCACGACTATTTCCGAACAAATCGACGGTATCCAGGGTATCTCTGACGATGTTGTAAGTCGGCTTTCAGCCATCCAACGCCAGGTGGAAGCAGTCCATAGTTCAGTAACTGGCGTCGCTGGCGCCGTTGAGGAACAGAACGCGACGACGCATGAGATTTCAGCAAGCATTCAGCAAGCTTCCCAGGCAGTTGACAGCATTGAAGAAGCCCTCAGGGGCATCGTCGCATCCGCAGGTAAAGCGGCCGAGCTTTCAAGTGAAGGGATTGAGCTTTATCGCACGCTGCGCTGACGTGTTGGCGCACAGGGCGCCGCTGTCGTCGGCGGCAAGACACAACATGCCCGGCCATTGGGGGTAAGACCAACGGTCGGGCATGTCTGAGGCTCCCCTGATCAAAGCAGGGTATCAGTCAGAAGATCAGTCTCACTCGGGAGGAGTGTCTTTGGGTCACCGTCCGTGATGGGGCTGCTTCGGGTGGCCCTTCCCTCTTTTCATCCTGTGCTCTTTGGCAGCCTCGAATGCTTCATCCTTGGTGACTTCACCATTGCCATTGACATCCATCCGCTTAAAGTGGCGGAGCGCCTTGACGGCAAATTCCTCGAGCGAAACACGCTCGTCTCCGTCACGGTCATGCTTGGCGACAAAATGCAGGCGGGTCGGCTTGCCGTCAAAGCGCGCGCCGCGAGGCCCCCGAGGTGGTGGCATGTCTTCAGGGTCGAACTCTTCCCCCTGCTCTGCCATCCGTTCCTGCATCCTCTCAGAACGCTTTTCCATGCGCTCCCGGACATGCTCCGGCACCGGCATTTCCTTCGGCAGCTCGGCAAGGCTCAGAAACCCGTCACGGTTCTTGTCAAACTCTCCAAACTTTTCCTGAACAATGGACATCATCTCAGCGTGCGTGATGATACCATTGCCATTCCGGTCCAGTTCCTTGAAGCGCTGTTCCATGCGCTCTTTCATATTATCTGCTGCAAGCACCCCGGTCGTGAACAGTGCCGTTGCAGAAATCGCTATCGTCTTTTTCCATACTTTCATCGTTATGGTCCTCATCTTGTTGGCTCTCGTCATTTCTGCGCGTCCACTCCTTTTACGGTACATGCCCCGACACCCCTTCGCCGCCCTTGCTAAACTTTGGATTATTCTGGCGTCACATTTTCGCCATAGTCTTGCCGAGGCGGAATTTGTGGCCTAGGGTCGCGCCCAACAAAAGCTAACAACCCAATCTAGTGAGGGCAGAAACATGAGACTTTTCGGGATTCTTTTGGCAGCTTTGGTTGCCTTCCCGGCCCACGGTGACGCCAATGAACAGACCAAAGGATCGTTCAGGGACAAATTCCGACAGCTGGAAGCCGATCTTCCTACCCCTAATGTTTATCGCACCGCTTCAGGTGCGCCGGGGCATGCCTATTGGCAGCAAGAGGTCGATTATAAGATCAAGGTGCGGCTGGACGAAAAGGCCCGCCAGATTCACGGTTCAGAGACCATCCACTATAAGAACAACAGCCCGGATACGCTGACGTACCTTTGGCTGCAGTTGGATCAGAACCGTTTCGCCAAGCACTCTGATGCCTACACCACAATGGACATGGGCGAAAAAGCGTCCAAAAAGATGGGCTATTCGACGCTGCGTTTCATAGCTCGTACCGAAGGCAAGGATTGGGGCTTCAACCTCAATAGCGTGCAATCCGGTGGCAAGGACCTGAAATATACCGTGGTCGATACCATGATGCGCATCGACCTGCCCAAGCCGCTGAAGCCTGGCGCCAGCTTCGATTTCGCCATCGATTGGCATTTCAACGTGCCTGAAGGCAAGGCCATGTGGGCACGCGGCGGCTATCAGCCCTATGAGCGCCACGGCAACGACATCTATTTTGTCGCCCAGTGGTTCCCGCGCCTTGCAGCTTATACAGACCTTGCGGGCTGGGAGCATAAACAGTTCCTGGGCACTGGCGAGTTCACGCTGGAGTTTGGCGACTATGATGTGGAAATCACTGTCCCCGCCGACCATATCGTTGGATCAACCGGTGAATTGCAGAACCCGAAAGACGTGCTGACCAAGGAACAGCGGGACCGTCTTGAAGAAGCCCGCACTGCTGACCGCCCCGTCTTCATCGTGAACCGCGAAGAAGCACTGGAGAACGAAAAAGAAGGCACGGACGCCACCAAAACCTGGCACTTCAAGGCCGACAATGTGCGCGATTTCGCCTTTGCAACGTCGCGCAAGTTTGTCTGGGACGCCTGGGGCGTGAAACTGCCAGACAGCGGTCGTACTGTAATGGCCATGTCGCTCTATCCTGACGAAGCCATGCCGCTTTGGGACAAATATTCGACCCAGGCCATCGCCCACACGCTGGACACCTACAGCCGTTATTCATTCGAATACCCTTACCCTGTAGCCTGGTCCGTGCACGGCCCAATCGGCGGCGGCATGGAATATCCGATGATCACATCCAACGGCTATCCGGTGGAGATTGAGAAAAACGATGACGGTACGGAAACCCGCACCTATTCGCGGCGCACGAAGTATGGGCTGATCTCTGTCGTGATCCACGAAATCGGGCACATTTATTTCCCAATGGTCGTAAACACCGACGAACGTAACTGGGCATGGATGGATGAAGGCATCAACAGCTTCTTGCAAACCATGGCAGAGCGTGAGTGGGAAGCCGATTACCCGGCTCGCCGGTCTGTCCCAAAGGGCGTCATTTCCTATATGACAAGCCCGGACCAGACGCCGATCATGACACAGTCAGACAGTATCATCGGCTACGGCCCCAACGCCTATACCAAGCCTGCTGTGGCGCTGAATATCCTGCGCGAGACCATCATGGGCCGCGAACTCTTTGATTTCGCCTTCCATGAATATAGCCGCCGCTGGAAATTCAAACGCCCCTACCCGGCCGACTTCTTCCGCACCATGGAAGACGCCAGCGCCAAGGATCTTGACTGGTTCTTCCGCGGCTGGTGGTACACGACCGACCATGTGGATATTGCCGTCACTGGCGTTACCCACGCTCGCATCAACACCCAGAACCCAGAGGTCGAGAACCCGATCAAGCGCGAAGAAGACCGCAAGGACAAGGTCTATATCGGCGAGATGCGCGATCAGGCGGCTGGCTTCCAACACCGGGTGGACCGCTTCCCGGATCTTCTGGATTTCTACAATGAAAACGACGATTTCATTGTGACAGAGAAGCAGAAGAAGGCTTATGCGGGCAAGCTCAAGGACCTCAAGGACTGGGAAAAAGAGCTGCTGAAGTTTGGCCATGAACTCTATTTCATCGACTTTGAGAATATCGGTGGCTTGGTGATGCCGCTTGTCCTCGACGTGGAGTATCAGGACGGAAGCCGCGAGGAAGTTCGCATCCCTGCGGAAATCTGGCGCGAAAATGCCCAGAAGGTGACCAAGCTTCTGGTTCGTGACAAAGAGATCAAGTCTGTAACCCTTGACCCGTATCATGAAATTGCAGACGCCGATGAAACCAACAACGCCTGGCCGGCCAAACCGGTGTTGTCGCGGGTTGAGCTTTATAAGCGCAAAGCGTCCCGTAACCTGATGAAGGAAGTTCTGGACGGCGAGAAACAAGCTGATTCGCCCAAGAAGGATTAATCCGGACGCACACTCGCATCCAGCAGACACAAGGGAGGCTCTGGCCTCCCTTTCTTTTTTTGCCCGTATTCTCCAAAATTTTACTTTTGGCACGGTAGTCTGGTGATGACCCGGGCTGACCACTTGACAATGACCGCGATGTGGGGTCCTTTGCCTGCGGGGTCGGAGGATTTTTTGCGGAAACTATGGCTAAGCTAGATATAGCTAAAGCAATTTTGGGATTAGCTTCATTCACGCTTCTTTTGCTTGGGCGTGGAATGGGTAGCGATGTGCCGTTTGAGCTTCCCTTGTTTATTGCCGGTCTCCTGCTTCTCGGTGCGCTGTTCCTGCTCACGCTTTATGGCATCCTGAAATCACCCCAGAGGCCGCGGGCCTCAGGTAAGGTGCTGCTGGACCCTGACCGCCTACCGGACGGCGTGGTGATTTCCGGCATTGACGGTCGCGTCTTGACGGCTAATGCCGTCGCCCAGCGCCTGATCACCAATTTCGACCCAACAAGCGATATCAAGAAGCTGTTTGATGGTTGGCACCGTGAGCTAGGTGATCGGTCCCAGGCCGACCAGGTTGTCGACGCTGTGCTGGCATCGCCAGACATCCAGTTTTCCGAACTGCTGAACCTCAAGGACGGCCGCGTGATCGAACGCAACACGCGCCCCCTTGACGATGAAGGAAAACGCATCTGGTTTCTGCGTGACATTACCCATGTCCAGCAGGCCAACCACGACAGCGCCATGCACCAGTCCATGGTGGAGGCCGATGCCGCCCGCACCGCAGAACTGGCGGAACAACTGTATCATGCCAAGGCAGAGCTCGAGGCCAAACAGGCTGAACTGCGGCGCCTTGCAAATACAGATTCCCTGACCGGCCTGCTGAACCGCCGACGCTTCACATCCCGCGGGGAAGAAGCCGTATCCAGTGCAAAAAACACCGAAATATGGGTGATCATGATGGATATTGATCACTTCAAGCGCATCAATGATACCTATGGCCACGCTGCTGGCGATGTGGCGATCAAGGATTTCGCCAATATTGCCAAGACCTGCGTTGGCGAAAAGGGATTTGTGGGCCGTATGGGTGGCGAGGAATTCGCCGCTATCCTGCCCGGCTCAGACATGCATGAGGCCATCCGCCTCGCAGAAGACATTCGCAAGGCGACCGCCAAAAACCAGACCGTCTGCGAGGCTGAAAAATTCCGCTTCACGGCCAGTATTGGTGTGGCCCAGTGGATGCAGGAAGAAATCACCATTGAGCCGGCACTCGACCGGGCCGACCAGGCGCTCTATAGTGCCAAAGCCTACGGCAGAAACCGTGTCGTTGGCTTTGAATATGCGACAGCCTGACCCTTTACTTTAGAAGTTGACCTGTAATGATAAAAACACTGCGCACCTACGCCGTGCATCTGACCTTCCTTGCGCTTGCTACAACCGGCGCCTGGGCCCACAACGCTTTTGCCACGCTCACAGAAATTGAATGGAACCAAAGCGACCAGTCGCTGGAAGTAATCATGCAGATTCATGCTGAACTTCTGGAGGCGCGGGTGTCCATTGATCACGGTAGTCGGCTGAGCTTCCTGAACCCAGAACATTTTGATCTGCTGGAAAGTGGCACCGCCCCCCTCATGGCCGATCACTTGCGCATTGTGGTGAATGGCGATCCGGTAGACCTGACCTTCCTGGGGCTCGAGTACCGCGACCAGGAAGTGTTCGTGTACCTTGAAAGCGACCTGCCAGAGGCGCCGGAACGCATGGAAGTCATGAACAGCCTGCTGATCGATCGCCTGCCGGGTCAGGTCAACTCGGTCATTGCGCTGGTGAAAGGCCAACGTATTGCTGGCGACATCGCGTCCAGTGGCGAACCACTTGAATTCGAGTTCCCCTAAATATTCGTGAGGTCACTTGCATGCCACATTTTGCCTCGCTAATGTGACGTCAGGTATCAAGAACAAGAATGATGGCAATGAAAAATAACATCGCACTGGGCCTTATGATGGCCACCATGATCGGCAGCGGCTTCCCAGCGTCTCACGCAGACGAAAGCGAGCTCCTGAGCTTCGCCCGCAGCAGCGCAATTATCGCTGGCGGCGCTCAATACTGCAAAGCTGACGAGGACATGATCGACGAATTCGTCACCAAGGCGGAAGCCCGCTTGGCGATCCTTGCCAAGGACGACTATGAAAAAGTCCTGGGCAAGCTGGAATTCAAGAATGTCCTGGCAGGCGCGGCCGCCCGTGAACCTGCAGAAGGCTGTGACGCCTTTGTGGCAGGCTTTGAAGAATCGGTCCGGCTGGCACGCTAAGTCCGCCCGCCGAAATGCGACGAACTGTTTTCCCTGAAGGATCAGACGAACACACAGGCATTGACTTGCCTGAACGGGGTGGTGACACTCGTTTTTTGCTTATGGGACAATAAGGACCCGGCGCGTGGGACACGCGATAGCTGGGATTAAGGGGAGGACCGCGCCAAAGCGGCCACTACATCGAGGAGAAGCAAGGTGAAAAACCTAGACCAAAAATTCCGTTTCCTGCTGACAGGCGTTGCCCTGGGCGCAGTGGCATTTGTCGCGCCGACAATCGCCGCAGAAGATGACAAGCCGGCCAAACCGGCAGTTGCCAAGAAACAGGATGAGGACGCAGAGGCCAAAGAAGAAGAAAAGGCCGACGACAAGGCTGAAGAAGCCGAAGACGAAGATAAAAAGAAAAAAGAGAAAACCATCGCTGAAAAGGTCAAGGACATGACCGAGCTTGATGGCCTCTTTAAAATGTATCAGGACCCCAAGAACGGCTCTCTGATGATGGAGGTCCGCGAAGACCAGCTTGGCAAGGAGTTCATCTATTTCTCCCATACCGCTGACGGCGTGGTTGAAGGTGGACATTTCCGCGGCCAATACCGGCAGCAGAAAGTCTTCCGCATCGAGAAGCATTTCAACAAGCTCGAATTCGTTGAAGTGAACCCTTACTTCTATTTCGATCCCGACAATGCGCTGTCGAAAGCCAAGGACGCCAATATTTCATCGGCGACCATCGCGACCCACACGATCGACGCCAAATCCGAGGACGGCAAAAGCTATCTGATCAGTGTGACCGGCCTGTTCCAGTCCGAAGCGTTCGACCAGGTCAAGCCAACACCCAATCCGCGCCTCAAGCCTTGGGAGCGTTTCAACCTGGGCAAGCTGAATGGCGCAAAAACCAAGATCCAGGCGGTCAACAACTATCCAGAAAACACGGCTGTCACGGTCAATTATGTTTACTCCAACCCAACGCCGATGAACCGCGGTCAATGGTTTGAGATTACGGATGCCCGGAACGTGACCGTTTCCGTTCAGCACACGCTGGTGGCCATGCCTGAAAATGATTTCAAGCCGCGTTTTGACGACCCCCGCGTTGGCTACTTCCTGGACTATGTCAACGACATGACAGACCACGGCGCAACCCCGTGGCGTGACATGATCAACCGCTGGAACCTGGTGAAGAAGGACCCAAGCGCCGAGATTTCAGAGCCTGTGGAGCCGATCACCTGGTGGATTGAAAACACAACACCAACCGAGCTGCGCCCGACCATCCGAAAGGCAGTTGAAGCCTGGAACATTGCGTTTGAAGCAGCTGGCTTCAAAAACGCAGTGGTGGTGAAAGAGCAGCCTGACGACGCTGAGTGGGACGCTGGTGACATCCGCTATAACGTGTTGCGCTGGACTTCCAGCCCGCAGCCTCCGTTCGGCGGCTATGGTCCAAGCTTCTCCAACCCACGCACTGGTCAGATCCTGGCCGCTGACATCATGCTGGAATATACCTTCCTGACCAACCGCATGAACGCCAGCAAGGTGTTTGAAAGCGCGGCTCTTGGCCTGGAGAGCCAGGACAGCCAGATGGAAGACTTCATGGCATCTGTTAAAGGCCATGGGCGCAACTGTAACCTCGCAGGCCACCTGCAGATCAACAATATGCTGGGTAAAACGCTGGCAGCCATCAACGAAGCAGGCCCACAGGCCAGCGAGAAGCTGGTGGAAGAAGCCATCTATTACCTGATGCTGCACGAAGTTGGGCACACGCTGGGCCTCAACCACAATATGAAGGCCACCCAGGCCCGCGCCTATGACGAAGCCCATGACATCGACAAGCAGGCGAACGGCCTTGCGGGCTCCGTGATGGACTATCCAAGCATCAACTTTGCTCCTCCGGGTGAAAAGCAGGCGCATTATTACACCGTCACGCCAGGGACTTATGACATCTGGGCCATCCAGTTTGGCTATGACCCGGATCTGGACGACCCGGCCAAGATGGAAGCGCATCTGGCGCGCTCGACGGAAAAAGCATTGGTGTTCGGCAATGACGCCGACGACATGCGGGCACCCGGCAAAGCCATTGACCCGCGCGTTAACATCTATGACATGACGGACGACGCCGTTCAGTTCGCGCAGGACCGGTTGAGGCTTGACCGCGACGCCATGGGCAAGCTGCGGGCCAAGTTCACCACAGAAGGCCAAAGCTATCAGGAACTCAGGAACGCCTATCTGATCCTGACCGCTGACATGGCCTGGCAGGGCCGCGTGGCAAGCCGCTATGTGGGCGGCGTGTATGTGGACCGAGCGGTCGCAGGCCAGGACGGTGCCACAGCGCCGTATCGCCCGGTGGAGAAAGACAAGCAGGAACAAGCCATGAAGCTGCTGCGCGACTATATCTTCGCGCCGGATGCCTTCCAGGCTGACCCTGCCCTGTTCCAGCATCTGGCAATCCAGCGCCGCGGTTTCTTCCACTTCACGTCGAATGAAGACCCTACCCTGCATGGCCGGGCGCTGAGCATCCAGGCAGACATTCTGGCGCACTTGCTGCATCCGAATACGCTGATGCGGATCACGGACAGCGGACTTTACGGCAACAGCTACGATGTTACAGAAATGATGACGGACCTGACGGACGCCATCTTTGAAGATGACAGCCGCGGTGCCGTAAACACCTTCCGCCAGGAACTGCAGGTGCATTATGTCAAGCGCCTGATCGGCATCCTGGAAAGCGACGACTATGACTATGTCGCCCGCTCCAACGCCTTCTCGTCGCTCAAGACACTGGGCAAGGATATGGCTCGCTGGCGGGGTGACGCAGCAACCCGCGCGCACCGTGACCACCTGGCCTTCCTGATCGAGAAAGCACTTGAGGTGCACAAGGGCTAGAAGGCCAGTGAATATCAACCAAATGAAAACGGCGCCCCACCAGGCGCCGTTTTTTGTTTCTGTCGCTTAACACCATTCAGCGCACGTAGCTTGCCCCGTTGATATCGATCGCACAGCCTGTGGAATGATCGATCAGCCCACTCAGGAAAAAGGCGACCATGCTACCGATATTCTCTGGTGGGGCTGCCGCGCCCATCGGTACTTCCTTGAGCATCCATTCGTTGCCTGGCTCAAACGCCACAGACGCCATGTCGGTTTTCACCCAGCCGGGCGCAATGGTGAAGGCATAGATGCCCTTGTCGGCGAACCCCCGGGCAATGGAGCGCATCAGGGACACAACAGCGCCCTTGCTCGCGGCATAATTCAGATACTCCGGGCCGTCCCCCCGGAAGGATGCACGGCTTGCGATCGTGACAATCCTGCCACCCCCGGTTTTACCAAAATCGCGGATCGCTTCACGGCACAGGTCCGCCACGGCTTGTACATTTACGGTCATGACATCTGACCATGCCTGGTGCCAGGCATCATCAGACAGGTCCAGTGGGGTTTCCGGCATGATCCCGGCATTGTTCACCAACCCATCCAGGCGACCTTTAAAAGCCATCGCCTCACTCCACAGCGCCTTTCCGGCTCCCAATTCCCCCAGATCAGACCGCACCGCCAGAATACGATCCTGGCCAAATTCAGCCTGCAGGTCATTCAAGGCGCCCTCACTTGAATTGTAGCTACCAACCACGGACGCGCCTGCCTCAAGCAGAATGCGCGCAGTTGCAGCCCCAATGCCGCGTGATGCACCGGTTACAAGAAAAGTCTGGTTTTCGGAAAAATGGATCATGCTGCCCCGCTCCTGTTTGTTTGGGGCAGTATAGTTTTTTTACGGCGTTTGACTATGGCTCTTTGGCAAAGACGCCATCAATGCACCTGCAGCCATTCCCTAGCTTGGCGCTGGGCCTCGGCAATCTGTTGACGGCTCATATCCTTGGCGAGCTCACACCGGTCCACCTGGGCGCGCGAAAGGCCCCTGATAGCAGCCAGATTGAACCATTTGTGTGCCTGGATATAGTCGCGCTGGACCCCTTGGCCCGTGGAATACAACAGCCCAAGGTCATAAAGCGCATCAGGCGCACCGGCTTCAGCCTTGGCGATACGTTCAGCTACATAGTCGAATAAATCCCGGTCTTTTTGTCCCATACCATTCCTCCATCCCTATCGGCAGAGCGAAACAGGCACGCGCCCGCCGTCTGTGAAAAACGCCACAGTGGGAGACACACATAAATGTTTGAACGGACCGGCAGCTGCTTCTTTGCGGCAGTGCTCAATGGCGAGCATAGCAAAATTTTCTGAAAACCAGAAGCAAATAGGCCAACCAGTACCACTTAGATGTAAGCGTATTCGCGACCTTCTCGCGTTACAGACCGATCCGCCGGGAATCGGATCACTGCACGGGTCCCAACCCCGGGCTGGCTCTCCAGAACAAGCTTGCCGTCATGGGCTTCTGCAAACGCTTTCACCAAAGGCAACCCAAGGCCAGTGCCTTCATGTCGCCGCGAAAGCCCGACATCCCCCTGAATGAAGGGCTGCAAAACCAATTCAAGCTGCTGCTGGTTCATGCCCGGGCCGTTGTCCAACACCACGATCTCGATACCGCCATCTACAGTGAGTTTCTGCGATACAGTCACTTCTGAGCCGTCCGGTGAAAATTTTACAGCATTGGAAACAAGATTGATCAACATCTGCTTCACCACTTGGAGGTCAGCAAAAAGTTCTACACCCAGGTCTTCAACATCCGCCTTCAGGATAATCTTCTTCTTTCGCGCAGCTGCGGTCATCATGCGCACCACCCTGTGAATAATCTCCTGTGGCGCCTCGTAATCTTCCCGCAGGCTGAACGCGTTGGCCTCGATTTTTGAAAAATCGAGGATCGAGTTGATCACGCCCAGAAGATGAGACCCGCTGTCCCGAATATCCGCCACATAGCCCCAGACATTGTCCGGCGATCGCCCCCTGGCTTGCTCCGCCAGAATAAAATCTGCAAACCCAATCACGGCGTTGAGCGGCGTCCTGAGCTCATGGCTCATATTGGCAAGAAACTGGCTGCGGGCACGGGTGGCGGCCTCTGCTTCAATTCGGGCAGCGTCGAGCGCCCGCATACGCTTTTCTGCCCGCTTCATATGGAGCTGGAGAAGCGTATGTGACGTACAAATGCCCTTATAGAGGCCTCCTTCTGTGACAATAAAGCCTTCCTGAAGCGCATGCCGCTGGTCATCAATCAGCATCGCATAGAGACTGTCGATGGACATGTCTTGGTCCACGATAAGTGGGGCGTGGTCCATCAGCTCTGTCACTGGCTTGTTTTCATAGAGCGGACGCCCAAAACGGTCGGCAAGTCGCACCAGGAATTCGGTTCTCTTGAGAAGGCCGATCGGCACACCGCGCTGGAGCACCGGGATGGCAACAAGGTTTGGGTCTGCCTGAAAACGTTCAAACACCGTGCCACAATGTGCTTCCGGCACCTCGGGCCGAACAGGTGCCGAAATTAAGGTGATGTCTTGCATCTACTTATGGTTCCTCACTGTTTCATGCCCTTATCAGCAGCGGTCGTTACGGTGTGATGACAGTTTCATTGCGCCTTTGCGACAGGGGCGAAAAAGCCGTTCATCGGCCATTCAGGCCCACACGCGTATGGTTCAGGAGAACAAAGATTGCTGCCATTAAATGGCCGCGTTTCTGGCAAATATTTCATGGGTGAGGAAAACCAGGAGTTCAGCACCATGTCTCTCAACAATAAAAAACTGGCGCTTTTGCTGCCACTCGCCTTGACTGCAACAGCATGTAGCCAATCCGTTTCACCCCATAGTTATGACTCGTATGCTGTCGGTGAAGCCCGGCGTGTGGAACGCGGTGTCGTGGACAGCTATCGATGGGTCGAAATCCGAAAATCCAACAGCGGCGTCGGCACAGCTGCAGGCGTTGGTATTGGTGCAGCCGCGGGCTCCACCGTCGGCAACAGCGGCGCAGAAAATGTCATTGGTGCTATCGGCGGTGCGCTACTGGGGGGCCTGATCGGCAACAGTATCGATAAAGCAGGCAGCAAGACGTCAGGCTTTGAGTATATCATCCGCACCGAAAGCGGGAACCTGATCACCATCGTTCAGGCTGACCGCCATCCCTTCGCTGAAGGCACCCCGGTTATTCTGGTGTTCAGCGGAGACCGGACGCGCATCCGGCTTGACCACAATGCCTATGAAGACGCGGACCGTTATGGCACCTATGAGCCACAAGATCAGGGCTATGTCCCGCGCAAATATGAAAGTGACGGGCTTGAGGACTTTGAACCTGCCGACGAGCCAGCAGGCTAGAAGCCAAGCATGGTCAGGCAACCGCCCTGCCCAAACCTCCAACTTTGAAATCCCTGACAAGGCGGCTTTTGCCGCCTTTTTCACTGCCGAAACTGGGCCATCCGCGAAAGTCATTTCTTCCTGGCCGTATTGAGAGCCAATACCCCACCAACCATGACGAAAACTCCATACAGAGATAGTTCGAAATCGCCATCTCTATAAGATGCATAAAGCAGCAACAGGCCAATGAAGCACATCGCTGCGGCAGTCACATATAGAAAATTCGTCAGCACCAAGTTTGCCTAAACTCACCTCATCAAAAAGGCTACCACGTTTGCACATGGTAGCCTTGATCATTTCGTCAATTCAATTACTTAGGTCAGTCGTCATACTGATATTCGACTTCCCATTTACGGCAGACATATTCGCCCTGCCGATACGCATACTCGATACATTTGCGCACTTCCCGCGGCGGATTGTAGACGTCATCCTCAAGCGAGTAGCGGTTCGGGTCGTTGCTGCGGTAGCCGTCATAGCCATCATAGTCATATGACCTGGAGCTATAACCATCGTCGCTTGTTGCCGCATTACCGATGGCCATGCCCACGAGCGAACCGATAACAATGCCCGCTGAGCGGTTGCGGCCGCCATCGATCTCAGACCCCAGGATACCGCCAATCACACCACCAAGGATCGTGCCGGCGACATTACCGGACCCACCACCATGGTAGCCCACCGAATAATGGGTATCATAATGATAGTCGAAGCCCGGGCAATAGCCACCATAGTGATAGTGATGGTGGTGGTTGTGCCACCGCCAGGAGGCATGGGCATTCCAGTACCCGGAATAATAAGGCCAGTGGCCGAAGTAATAATAACTTGTGTAGCTGGGCACACCATACCACCAGCTGTGATAGCTGTGGCGATATCCCTTCCTGTAGCCTTTCCAGTAACCGCGGCTATAGTCCCGGTCATACCGGCGGTCCCAATAACGGTCCCTGTCGCGGCTACGGTCCCGCCACCAACTACTGCTTCGCTGATGGTCACGGCCACGGTGCTGGGACCGCCAGTTTTCACGCGTGTCGTAGCTGCGCCTTTCCCGGTTGGCCTCTGCACGCGTACGGCTGGCATCAGCCCGCGCGCGGCGCTCTTCCCGAAACACCTGGCGGGCGCCATCATTGTGCACATCGCGCCGGTCACTGGCATTGCCCCGCCTGGACCTTTCCCGCCCCGTTTGACGGGTGGAGCGCTCCTGCGTACGGACTTCCCTTGGGGCGCGCGGTTCGCTGCGCACTTGCCTTGGGGCACGCTGCTCAGTCCGAACCCGGCGGGGTGCATGCTGCCGGGCTTCCCGGCGCTGCTCAGCGGCTGCCTCGCGGCGGTGTTCGGCCCGGCGCTCTTTCTTGTCGTCTGCCGCCACGTCAACCGATGGCAAAGCAAGCATCGTTGTTGCCATCAAAAGCGGGGCCCACAGTTTAAGGGATGTCATTCGCATCATACCCTCCTTCTATCATGAGGCCAAAGATACCCCAAGGAAACTGAACGGTGCATGAACCCCGGCGCAGGCTGTAGGAAAGCTTGGAATAGGTACCGTTTGATTGCGCAAAAACATCGCATGCTTGTTCGTGCATACGATGTTATTTGCTCCAGCTGGCAGGCTGCGAAAGCTGAATTCTCTCATCACTTCCTGGCTCAACACTGAACTTAAAGGAAGCTTGAAACGCGCTAGTGGCAAAATTGAGGCAGGTAAAATTGTCGCGGTGCTACAAGTGTTTTCTTCGCTGAAGATTTTATAGTTTTATTATAATCGGACCTATTGCAATTTAGCCGGTACACAGATATCACTGTATTTCGTGTTTTTTTTACACAACTTTATAATTCTCGATGGGGGCCACATATAATGGTATTCGCTTCGTCTCTCTCCCGGAGGGCAACGCTGGTTGCTGCTTGCTTGCTTGCAACAGCTGCTCACACCACATACCCAGTTTCGCCTGTGGCGGCACAAGACGTTCAGCAAGAATCAGAGAAGAACCTGAAAATCAAACTGGCCGTTGGCCGCTTCTCGAATGAAACGCGCTATGGTCGCAGCTTGTTGCGCGATCAAGATCTTGATCCGCTGGGAAAACAAGCATCCGATATCCTCACCAGCATGCTGACCGAAACCAATCGGTTCCTGGTTTTTGAACGCCCTGACATTCAGAAAATCGAACGCGAACAGGAGCGCTCCGAGGGGTCTGTGATTGGCGTCGACACACTTATTCTGGGATCGATTGTTGAATTCGGTCGCTCAACCGATGGCAAACGCGGCCTGTTCAACCGCAAAAAAACCCAATCGGCCCGGGCGACTGTTACCATCCGCCTTGTCGATGTGAAAACCGGCCTGGTCTTCCATTCTGCGACCGGCAGCGGTGAATCCAGCACCACGACAAAAACCGTCCTCGGCGTTGGATCAACAGCCGAGTATGATGCCACTTTGAACGACCAAGCCATTTCTGCGGCGATCTCAGCCGTGATCAATGAGCTGACGACAAAGCTGGATGGTCGATCATGGAAAAGCGATATCCTGCAAGTCGCTGGAGATCAGGTCTTTATTTCCGGCGGCGAGCGTCAGGGGCTGAAGGTTGGCGACATTCTGTCCGTCGTTAAAGCCGGTCAGGTTATCAAAAGCGCACAGACGGGCTTTGATATCACCCTGCCCGCAACACCCGTTGCAAAAATCCAGGTAACGCAGCTTTTCGGTGATTCCGAAATGAATGAAGGCGCAGTTACCAAAATCATTTCCGGCGAAATCAAAGACGGTCGCCCGGAAGGCCTTTATGTGACGGAGGACAAATAATGGCAGTCAAACATATACTGGTGGCGGCAGCGCTGATCAGCCTCGCCGCCTGTGGCCATATGCCTACACATTCCACGAATACGGCCGACGAGGCCCCGACCCTTGATCTTGTGGGTGCTGCTCCCGGCACCACAGTCTATGTGGATGGACAGATGGTTGGCACCGTAACCGAGGATATCAGCAAATTCACCGCACCCGCAGGTACGCATGCCGTACGTGTGATCGATGCGATGGGGCGTGTCCTGTATGACGGTGACCTGTATTTCACCAAGAATATCACACGCTCACTTCCTGTTTCTTAACCACCAAATGTTCGAGGCCAAAATGAACATCAAACATATGCAAAAAGGCGTGCTGGCTCTGGCGCTTGTGTCGACCTTGGCGGCTTGTGGTCCTGAGACCATGTATCAGTGGGAAGGGTACGACTATGCCCTTCTCAAGCATTATAAAGACGGTACTGCGTCGGATGAGCTCGCGCTTTCCCTGCAGGAAATCATCGAGAAAATCGAAAGAAAAGACGGTCAGGTTCCTCCTGGGCTTTATGCAGATTATGGCTATGCCCTCTATGATTCCGGCAATGTGGACGAAGCAATGGTCTATTTCGCCAAGGAACGCGATGCATGGCCAGAGTCCGCTCCATTCATGACGTCGGTGATTGACCGGCTCTCCGGCACTTCGAGATAAGGGAATCCGCCATGATTAAAAAACTGATCGCACTTTCCGCCCTCGTCATGCTGGGTGCCTGTGCCACCACTCAAGTGGATCCATACGACTACACTACTTATCGTACCCAGGATCCACATTCGATCCTGGTTGTTCCTGTGATGAACAGTTCCAACGAAGCAGACGCTGCTGACTTCTTCCTCACGACCCTGCCGTTCGCATTGGCCGAGCGGGGCTATTATGTGTTCCCGGTGAACATGGTGAAGCGGACAATGGAGGCCGATGGCCTCGCTGACGCCAGCCTCGTCCATGAAGCAGACCCTGTAAAATTGGGCGGCCTGTTCAATACGGATTCAATCCTGTTCGTCGAGATCATGAAATGGGAATCCAACTATGTTGTGATTTCCTCCAACATCACCGTGTCGTTCCGCTACACGCTCAAGAGCGCAGCAACCGGTGAAACCTTGTGGCAGAACGAGCAGGAATTCGTGCATTCTCAATCTGGGAACTCGGGGAACTTCATTACTGACCTTATCGCCACAGCGGTTGCCGGCGCCATCAACAGCATGAAATCTGACTACACCCCGCTTGCCCGCACTGCCAATTCCTTTGCGCTGTACACGGCAGGTCGCGGCATTCCAAGCGGCCCGTATTCGGCTCTGTACAACGATCCGAAAGACATCGAAGCTTTCCCCAAGACCGGCTCCGGCTGGATCGGCGGACCAAAGCCTGACGCTCTCCAGGACGCTGACGCAGCAACCGAGGCAGAGGTTGAGCCTGCAGCTGAATAGCTTTCTGCATAGCCTGTCAAACACCGGAAGCCCGCCTCACTGGCGGGCTTTTTTATTCCGACCACCGCACAGCCTTGAGCACGTCCGCCACAGGCACCATATCCAGGGCGACGCCTTCGTTGTTGGTCACCGTATAGCTTATGGGGCTCACACCCTCGGGCGTGGAAGCTGACAGTTCCGACATCATGGCATCGACGAGGGCCGCGACTTCATCCTTGTTGGCTGGATAAGTGAACCGTGCCTTCAGCATCCAGTTGCCATCCTTGGCCACCCAGACGCCTGTACGGTAGCCGGTTCCGCCAAGCGTGATCTTGAACAACCGGTACGGCCCGACAATTGGGTTTCCGCCTTCAGGGGTAAAGGTGCCTTCCTGGACAAACTCAAGCCCTTCGAAACGGTCGACAATCGCCTGCGTCGCGGAATTCAGATATTGCTGTGCCGAGATACCTTCATGATAGGTCGCATAAAGCGTGATTTCGTCAGCAGCGCCGTCTGGCCCCTCCGGCGCTTTGTAAACCACACCCACATCACTGCCGTCCTTGGCGAAGTCAATAACCTTCATGCGCTTATAGGCGCCAACCGCTTCCGGGAAGCCGATACCGCTCGGTCCATGGCGAAGGTCGCCGCCCGCTTCATGCCGCCACCCGGTCTGCGGCGATGCAAACTGCGCCTGAGGGACCTCGTCGCCGCCACACGCCGCAAGCACGAAGAACAACCCGAACACAATCCAGTTTTTCATGATGACCCCCCACCAGAATGGTTATAATATAACAATATTAGCATAAAGAAAAACCACCGGCAATACCGGTGGCTTTTACTGTGATCTGAAATTTTGACAAAGTCGAGGCTGACTAGCCGTCCAGTTTCGGCTTCAGAAGCTGGTTCACCATGCCTGGGTTGGCCTTGCCGCCCGTGGCTTTCATCACCTGCCCCACGAAGAAGCCGATCAGCTTGTCCTTACCTGCACGGTACTGTTCCAGCTGTGCCGGGTTGGCCGCAATCACTTCGTCGATGATCTTTTCGATCTCGCCTGTGTCAGAAACCTGTTTCAGGCCTTTTTCTTCAACGATGGCCTCGGCGTCCTTGCCGGTCTCGAACATGATTTCGAACACGTCCTTGGCAATCCGGCCAGAAATTGTACCGTCTTCCACCAGCGCCAGTAGGTCAGCGCCCTGCTTGGCGGATACCGGGCTTTCGTTCACGGTTTTGCTGGCTTTATTGAGCGCACCGAAAAGGTCACCCATTACCCAGTTGGAAGCCTTGGCCGCCAGTTTCTGGGCTGGCTTACCCGTTTTCTCCGCGAGCGCCGAAAGAAGGTCTTCGAAATAGTCACAGGACTCTTTCTCACCCACAAGCACGCTGGCGTTATAGTCAGACACGCCCAGCTCCTCAACGAAACGGGCCTTCTTGTCGTCCGGCAGTTCAGGCAGGCTTTCGCGCGCGGCTTCAATGAAGGCATCATCGAACTCTACAGGCAACAGGTCGGGGTCAGGGAAGTAGCGGTAATCGTGTGCTTCTTCCTTGGACCGCATGGACCGCGTTTCGCCTTTGGACGGGTCGAACAGGCGCGTTTCCTGGTCAATCACGCCGCCTTCTTCCAGGATGTCCACCTGGCGCTGTGCTTCATACTCGATCGCCTGACGCACAAAGCGGATGGAGTTCACGTTCTTGATCTCGCAGCGTGTGCCCAGTGGGTCACCCGGCTTGCGCACAGAAACGTTCACATCCGCCCGCATGCTGCCCTGCTCCATATTGCCGTCACAGGTGCCGATATAGCGCAGGATGGTGCGCAGCTTTGTCAGGTAAGCGCCAGCCTCTTCAGGGCTGCGCATATCCGGCTTGGAGACGATTTCCATCAGCGCCACGCCAGACCGGTTCAGGTCGACGTAGGTCAGCTGTGGGTGCTGGTCGTGCATGGACTTGCCCGCATCCTGCTCAAGGTGGATACGCTCCACGCCCACGTCTTTGGTTTTGCCGTCGCCCATATCCAGCGTGACAGTGCCCTCACCCACAATCGGGTGCTTGAACTGGCTGATCTGATAGCCTTGCGGCAGGTCGGCATAGAAATAGTTCTTGCGGTCAAAGACCGAGAATTTGTTGATCTGGGCACCGAGCGCGAGGCCTGTGCGCACCGCCTGGCGGATACATTCCGCGTTGATGGTTGGCAGCATGCCGGGCATGGCCGCGTCAACGAGCGACACCTGCGCGTTTGGCTCAGCGCCGAATTCAGTAGATGCACCGGAAAACAGTTTGGCGTTGGAGACAACCTGGGCGTGGACCTCAAGACCGAGGACAACTTCCCAATCACCTGTGGCGCCTTGAATACGATAATTGCTCATGACGCTTACCTCCACCACTCTGTGGGTTTGGCCGTAAAGTTCGCGGCCTCTTCCATCACACCCGATACTTTGAACACGGTTTCTTCATCCCATGGCTTACCCAGGATCTGCAGGCCAAGCGGCAGGCCATTGGCATCAAGCCCTGCCGGAACGCTGGAGCCCGGCAGGCCCGCAAGCGACGCTGGAACGGTGAAGACGTCATTCAGGTACATGGCGATCGGATCATCAGACTTTTCACCCGGCGCAAACGCCGCCGATGGCGCTGTTGGCGTCAGGATCGCGTCAACCTTTTCAAAAGCGCGCTTGAAATCGTTGGCGATCAGCTGGCGCACCTTCTGGGCCTTCAGATAGTAGGCATCATAGTAACCGGCGGACAGCACATAAGTGCCGATCATGATCCGGCGCTTCACTTCGTCACCAAAGCCAGCGGCACGGGTTGCTTCATACATGTCCACAAGGCCACCGCCCTGCACGGTCTCGCGCAGGCCGTAACGAACGCCGTCATAGCGCGCTAGGTTCGAGGAAGCCTCAGCCGGCGCCACGATATAATAGGTCGGCAGCGCATATTTGGTGTGCGGCAGGTTGATGTCGACGATTTCCGCGCCCGCGGCCTTCATCCACTCAATGCCCTGGTGCCACAGCGCTTCAATTTCGCCCGGCATGCCTGCTAGGTGATATTCCTGCGGGATACCGATTTTCATACCGCGGATGTCGCCAGTGAGCGCCGCTTCAAAGTTCGGCACCGGCATATCAACGCTGGTGCTGTCCTTGGCGTCAAAGCCGGCGATGCTTTCCATCATGATTGCACCGTCACGCACGGTGCGGGTAATCGTACCTGCCTGATCGAGCGAGCTTGCAAATGCTACCATGCCGTATCGGCTGCAGCGGCCGTAGGTTGGCTTGAAGCCGAACGTGCCGGTGAAGGACGCTGGCTGGCGGATGGAACCACCTGTATCGGATGCCGTTGCGCCCATCGCAGCAAAGCCCGCCACGGAAGCCACGGACCCACCGGAGGAGCCGCCAGGTACCGTGTCGGTATCGCCGCGGCGCCATGGGTTTTTCACCGGGCCATAAAAGCTGGTTTCGTTCGACGAGCCCATGGCGAACTCGTCCATATTCAGCTTGCCGAGCATCACAGCGCCGTCGTCCCAAAGCTTTTGGGAAACCGTGCTCTCATACTCTGGTTTGAAGCCGTCAAGGATGTGCGAACAGGCCTGCGTGTGCACGCCTTTGGTGGCGAACAGGTCTTTGATGCCCACAGGAATACCGGTCATGCCGGTTTGCTCGCCCGCCTTGATTTTGGCGTCAGCCTTGTCGGCCATCTCCAGCGCCATCTCAGGCGTCTTGGCAATATAGGCGTTCAGCGCATCCGCCGCTTCAACGGCTTCGATATGCGCTTCCGTCAGCTCGCGGGACGTAATGTCGCCCTTTTTCAGAAGGTCGCGGGCATCCGCGATCGTCAGTTTGGTCAAATCCGTCATGGCCGCCCCCTACTCGATTACTTTTGGCACGGCGAAGAAGCCATACTCAGCGTTCGGCGCATTCTTGAGAACGCTAGCCTGCTTGTCGCCATCGGTCACTTCGTCCTGGCGCCAACGCAGCTTTGCGTCCACTACGCTCGACATCGGCTCGATGTCGTCGGTGTTCACTTCGTCAAGCTGCTCCACCCACCCAAGGATGTTGTTAAGCTCGCCCGCCAGGGGCTCCAGCTTGTCTTCTTCAATTTTGATGCGCGCAAGCCGCGCAATTTTGGCAACGGTTGCCTTGTCAATATCCGACATGAAAATTCCTATGATACTAGCCAGGAAAATGCGTGAAATCAGCGCGGAACTTAACGCCTGACAACCCTGTGAGCAAGGGCTTATACGCGCTTTGGTGCAGATTCTGGGCGCTGGGACACCGATGACGACCCATCAGGCCCTCAATCGAGCGGATCAAGCCGTACATAGGAAAAGAAACGATTGACCGTTTCACCATCTTCCGACAGTGGCACATAGAGGATATGAAGGTGCACATGTGGCGTTACGTGACGCTCATCGCTAACCCCAATCACAGCCGCTCTGATATCAATTGCATGCTGCATGGACGCAATCACACGGTCGGCCACATCGGGCTTGTGAGCCTCCCGGACGCGCTTGTGGGTGATTTCACTATAGGCGCCAGCTACTGCACTACCATGCAGGGTAACGCGGCCGTCTGCCAATCGGCCATCACCTCCCCAGAGAGGCTCTATCAGTGACACCCACGGCAGGTAGGTCTTCAGGGCGACTGGTGACACATCTTTTTTCTGGTTAAAGGCGCGAATGCCCCGACACGCTTCAAAGTGCTTCAGGATAGTGGCGAAGTCCTCGCCGAATACAGGCGCATCTTTTGCGGGATAGAGGGAATAATTCCCGTCTCCGTACCCTTGCTTCAAACCAATGAGGTCCGTTGTCGAATCAAAAGAAGAAATTTTGACCTCCCGCGCCCTGCATCTTTAGAATGGCAGGTACAGATAAAAGTGCCTAATCACGCGCCTTGTTGCAACTGTACAATTTTGTAAGTTGCAGAAAACTACAAGAATCGACTTGCATTTGCACCGCCGACACGCACAAATCGGCTGTTAGCTGCTTGCGGAGATGAGAGCTTTGAGCGACCAAATTATACTTCGGGAAGCTAGGTCATCTGACGCTGGACCCCTGAATGAATATATCAGGGAAACCTTTGCTGACGCCAATCACCTGATTACGCGGGCAGCAGAATTCCGCATGGGTCGCTGGCGGCAACGTTTCTGGATCGCGCGCAAGCAGAGCAGCCCTTATGAAATCTGTCTCCTTGCCACCTCAGGTGATAAAATCGTTGGGATGCTGGACAGCTGGACTGACCGTCGGCACCGCGTTCGCCATTCCACCTGTTTTGCCATGAGCGTGGCAAAAGACTGGCGCGGTCGGGGCGTGGGCAAAAAACTGCTTTTGCATTTCACCGAATGGGTGCAAAAACATAAGATACTCGAGCGGATCGAGCTGCATGTCCACAGTGACAATTTGGCAGCTATAGCGCTCTACCGGGCGGTCGGTTTTCAGGAGGAAGGCATCAGGAAAAATGCTGTCCGGTATGAAGACGGCCGTACCGTTGACGACCATATCATGGCCTTGTGGCCATAACAGACTGGAAGAACCGGCCTAACCAAGGGGGTGAACGCCATTATGGCAAAGCATAAAACTGCACCGGCGGCAAAATTCCTGCTGGCGATCGCTGTTGTGATCGTCCTGATCCTGATCGGCGGCATTATTCTGAACCTGAACGAGAAAGCAGCGCTGAAGTTCGCATTTGTGCCGTCCCATGAAATCGCCAGCGAAGAGGCTACCCCTACACCGGATTACACATCGGATGCGGCCTGGGCCGCGCTTCCAGGCAAGACCTCAAGTGCCCAAATGATGCCTGAAGGCGTAATGCGCACGGCCATGGTGCCGGAAGTGGACGTTTTCTATATCCACCCCACCACCTACTTTGAGAAGGAACGCTGGAACGCGCCTTATGACGGCAATGAAAAAGCCATGCGCTGGACCGACAATTTCGCCCTCCGGTATCAGGCCAGTGCGTTCAACCTGGCTGGCCAGGTTTACGCCCCGCGCTACCGCCAGGCGACATTCGGCGCCTTCTTTGACGATAGCGGCCAGGGCGTCCGGGCTGTCCTTAATGCCCACAACGACATCCTCGCGGCGTTCGATAATTTCATCGCCACAAGAAACAAAGGCCGTCCCTTCATCATTGTAGGTCACAGCCAGGGTGCGCTGCATGCCCTGCTGCTTTTGGGCGAACGGGTTTCGCCCACAAACCTGCGGGACCTGATGGTAGCGGCCTATATCATCGGTTGGCCGGTCAGCCATGAAGGGGACCTGGCAGTCCTGCCTGGCATCGAGGCCTGCCAGACCAAGAACGACACCGGCTGTGTGGTGTCCTACCAAAGTTTCGACAAGGATGGCGACGCCACCTCGCTGCTGAAAGTCATCGCCACAACACCGGGCCTCAACGGCAAACCCCGTGGCGGCACGAAAATCCTGTGCACCAACCCGCTGAACTGGAAAGTGGACGGTGAAGCCACAAAGGCTGCCAACCGTGGCGCCCTGGAACTGCTTCCCGAACCCGGCCCCATCGCCGAGCCGATCCCGGCGCTGACCGGCGCACGCTGCGGCAAGGATGGCATCCTATATCTGACCCGCCCGCCGAAAGGTTCCTGGAGCCAGTATCAGATGGCCGGCGGCAACTATCATACCTATGACATCAACCTGTTCTATATGAACCTGCGCGAGAATGCGGCAGACCGCGCGAGCGCCTGGCTGGAGAAACACCGGTGAGCCAGCAGGTTTCCATATCGGAACTGAGGGCCCGGCTGAAGCCGCGCCAACGTCTACTGGGCATGGACCCGGGCACCAAAACCATTGGCCTCGCGCTTTCAGACACCACGCTGATGATCGCAACGCCAATGGAAATCATCCGGCGCAAGCGCTTCAAGGACGATGCGGCCCGTATTCAGCAAATCGTTGAAGAACAAAATGTCGGCGGGTTTGTCATTGGCTGGCCGGTGAATATGGATGGGTCACTGGGGCCACGGTGCCAGTCCGTTCAGGCCTTTTCGGAAAACCTGGCGAAGGTGTTCGACCTGCCGCAAACCCTGTGGGACGAACGCCTGTCCACCAGCGCGGTTGAGCGCACCCTGCTGGAAGCTGACAGCAGCCGTGCCAAGCGCAAGGATGTGATCGACAAGATGGCGGCCGCCTACATTTTGCAAGGAGCCCTCCATGCGATTTGAGACAGAACTGACAGCCGAAGACGGCCCAAACATCGACCACCTGCTGCGCACGGTCTACCCCAGCGAATTTGAAGCCCATCTGGTGGAAAGCCTGCGCACACGCCGCATCATGGCAGCAGAGCACGGCCTGTGGGACCAGGGCGCGCTTGTGGGCTATATTGCCTATTCACCGGTCACCATCGAAGGCATGGAAACCAAACGCCAGATACTCGGCGTTGGCCCCATGGCCATCCATACCGACTATCAAGGCACCGGCCTTGGCCGCAAGCTTCTGGAAGAAAGCCTGAAGGAAGTTGACGCCGACGCCCTAGTCCTTCTGGGCCATACTGCTTTCTATGAAAAGGTTGGTTTCAAGCCCGCAGCCACTTATGGCCTGACCTTCAGCGACGACGCGGAGCAGAATGCCGCCTTCATGGCGCTTGAATGTTGGCAAGGCGCCCTTGAGGGCCTGAAGGGCCGCGTCGAATATGACCGCAGGTTCTATGACGAATAGGGGGGAATAGGATGCCCTCGCGCCTCAGAAAGACACCCCTGCCCGGACGACCGGTCAAGGGATCGAAAACCGGCAGGCCCATTATGGCGGCGCTGGACCTTCTGGGTCGACGCTGGGCACTCAGGATCGTCTGGGAGCTGCGTGACGGCCCCGTCGGCTTCCGCGCCATGCAGGCCCGCTGCGACGGTATGTCGCCCAGCGTGCTCTCAACCCGCCTGAAGGAACTTCATGAGGCCAGGCTGATCGAGCCCACAGAAGACCAGCAGTGGCAGCTGACCGCCCTCGGGACAGACCTCAACCAGACCATTGCGCCGCTCAATGACTGGTCCGAAGGCTGGAAAGACGCTTTCTAGACCGTTCCTGCTTCCCCTTGAAAGTAAATGAGTCAACGTCTCTTGAAACACTTCAAACATACGCTACTTTTTTAGTATCGATACTAAATTAAAAGCGGATACATTATGTTTGCATCTCTCGTTGCCCCAATCACCCCGCCATATGACGCGGATACTGAAGCCCTCCTCAAGAAATGGATGCCGCCTGGCGCACCGTTTGAGCCACTGAGTCTCTTTCGCACACTGGCACAGACGCCAGACCTGATGTCGGCCATGCTGCCACTGGGGGCCTATTTCCTGGGCGGCCAAAGCCCGCTCACGGTACGGCTCAGGGAAATCCTGATATTGCGCACCTGCACAAACAGCGGCTGCGGTTACGAATGGGGCATTCACGCCACGGCCTTTGGTACCGCTGCGAATCTGTCCGCAGACGATATCCATGCGCTGCACCGAAAAGGCGCAGATGACGACCGCTGGACAGCCGCGGAAGCCGCAGCCATCCGGCTGTGTGACGCCTTGTGCGCAGGCCAGACAGCCGATGAGGCCACCAAGGCCGAAGCGCGTGCGCACTTCGATAAAGAATGCCTGTTGGCAATTACCGTGCTCACGGGCTGGTACCAGACGGTCGCCAAGGTCGCCAACACCTGTTGCGACGGCCCGGAAGCCTGGGCAGGCGGCTTCCCGAAAGCCGCAGAATAAAAGGCCAAAAGCGTGGTGGTTACCGGGCCGCCACGCCGCCCCTGATCACAGACAAATCCATCAGGCGGACAAGGTGCTTGCAGGTCTCAAATTTTGGGCCTATAAGGCGGGCTTAATGAGCACGCAACAGACCGACACACAGTCCTACCCGCGCGCGGAAGTTTCTCCGCCCTCGGGCCACCTTTTCCCTCATAAACATCTGCTAGGCATCTGGAATCTTGATCCAACGGCGATCAAGCACGTCCTGGATGTGGCCGACGCCTATGTCGAGCAGAACAGGCAGCCGAAAAAGTCCTCGCCCAAGTGCGCGGGCCTGACGCAGATCAACCTGTTCTTCGAGAACTCGACCCGGACGCTGATGAGCTTCGAGATCGCAGGCAAGCGCCTGGGCATGGAAGTGACCTCCATGGCCACCGGCTCAAGTTCGATCAAGAAGGGCGAGACACTTCTGGACACCGCCGCCACGCTGAATGCCATGCACCCGGACGTGCTGGTGATGCGCCACGCGGACAGCGGCGCGGTAAAGCTTTTGTCTGAGAAAATGGACTGCGCGGTGATCAACGCAGGCGACGGCCGGGCCGAACACCCGACCCAAGCGCTGCTGGACGCGCTGACCATCCGCCGCCGCAAAGGCAAGCTGCATGGCCAGACCATCGTGATTTCAGGCGATGTGGCCCACAGCCGGGTCGCCCGCTCAAACATCTATCTGCTTAACGCCATGGGCGCGCGGGTCCGACTTGTTGCCCCACCAACCCTGCTGCCCAAGGATGTTGACCGCTTGGGTGTGGAAGTGTCTCACCGCATGGACGAAGGCCTCAAGGGCGCGGACGTGGTGATGATGCTGCGCCTGCAGCAGGAGCGCATGCAAGGCGCCTTCCTGCCAAGCCTTCGCGAATACTACCGCTTCTGGGGCCTGACGCGCGACACGCTCAAATACGCCAAGGAAGACGTCCTGGTAATGCACCCCGGCCCCATGAACCGGGGCGTGGAGATCGCCTCTGACGTAGCCGATGACCTTGACCGCTCAGCCATCGAAGAACAGGTGGAAATGGGCGTGGCTGTCCGCATGGCCTGCCTGGATATCCTGACACGGAATTTGCGCGGGGAGGACGCGGTATGATTTCGGCTTACACCAACGCCCGCCTGATTGATCCGGCAAGCGGCCTCGACACCAAAGGCACGCTGATCGTCAACAACGGCAAGATTGCTGATTTCGGCCCTGATGTAACGGTGCCGGACGATGCAACCGTCACAGACTGCAAGGGACGTGTGTTGTGCCCAGGCTTCATTGACATGCGCGCCCATTCGGTTGATGCGGATGCCGCCCTTGCCGGCGGCATTACCACCGTGATCCTGCAGCCAGACCAGACAACCCTGATCGACAGTGACCCGGTGGTGGAACGCATTCGCCGCCGCGCCGAAGACACACACACGGTCAACGTTTACCCCATGGGTGCTGCAACGCGCGGCATGGAAGGCATGGAACTGGCAGAAATCGGCCAGATGAAGGCCTCAGGCGCCGTGGCCTTCACTGATTGCCGCAAACCGGTATCTAGCAGCCAGGTGATGCGCCGACTGATGGAATATGCCAGCTACTTTGGTGCCGTGATCGTGCAGTTCCCACAAGACGTGGGGCTTGCGAACGGCGGCATCGCCCATGAGGGCGAAATCGCGACGCGGCTCGGCTTCGCCGGCATCCCGGCCATGGCCGAAGTGATCCAGATCGAACGCGACGCGCGCCTCAGTGAAATGACAGGCACGCCGATCCATTTCGCGCTGATCTCAAGCCGCGAAGGCGTGGAAGCCGTGCGCGCCGCCAAGGAACGCGGCGTGAAGGTCACCTGCTCTACCGCCCCCCATTATCTGCACCTCAATGACAATGCCATGGAAGGCTACCGCACGTTTGCCAAAGTCAGCCCGCCGCTTCGGTCTGAGGAAGACCGGCTGGCGCTGATTGCCGGTATTGCAGACGGCACCATTGATACCGTCGTCAGCGACCACGACCCGAAAAGCGAAGACGTCAAGCGCCTGCCGTTTGGTCAGGCCGCTGCCGGCATCGTGGGCTTCGAGACACTACTCGCCCTCGCGCTCGGTCCCGTGCATGCGGGCAAGGTTGACCTCATCACCATGCTGAAGGCCCTGACAGCCACACCGGCTGAGCTTCTGGGCGTGCCCGGCGGCAAGCTCGAAGCCGGCGCACCCGCAGACCTGGTGATCTTCGACCCGGACAAGCCGTGGCGCATTGACCGCGAAGCCTTCCGCGCCAGCGCCAAGAACACACCGTTTGACACGCTGCCCGTTCAGGGGCAGGTTTGGCAGACGATCGTGGGCGGCAAGGCGCTCTATAGCGGAGAGTAGCGATGACATTCTCGGGGGAGATGGGGCTGGTACTGGCCCTGAGCTATCTGTTGGGGTCTGTGCCCTTTGGCCTTTTGTTCACCAAAATGGCCGGGCTTGGTGACATCCGGGACGTGGGTTCCGGCAACATCGGCGCCACCAATGTGCTGCGCACTGGCCGCAAGGACCTGGCGCTCGCGACCCTCGTCATGGATGCCGGCAAAGGCGCCATTGCGGTTCTGCTGACCCGCTATATGGTGGACCCTGCCCTCGCGCCTCTTGCGGGTGCGGCGGCCTTCATTGGCCACTGTTTCCCGATTTACCTTAAGTTCAAAGGCGGCAAGGGCGTTGCCACCTTCTTTGGTACCGTCTTCGCCATCAACCCGCTTCTGGGGCTGGCGTGCGGCGTGACGTGGCTTCTGGCCGCCGCAGTCTTCCGCTTTTCAAGCCTGTCAGCCCTGATTGCGTCGCTGCTGGCACCCGCGATCAGCTATTATATCGTGGGCCCTGACAGCTGGATCTTCATCGCCTTCATGACGCTGGTGATCTACATCCGCCACAAGGAAAACATCGCGCGCCTGATGCGTGGCGAAGAACCTAAAATCGGCAAGAAAAACAAATAAAGGCGCGCACTCCTGCCACCAGTGATTGACTTTGGTGCACACCGGCGGCACTCTGCCACCATGAACAAAACGGAAACAGACCAGTCCCTGTCGGACGCAGAAAAGCTCGCGCAGCTGCGGCTTATTCGTACGGAAGGCATTGGGCCCGTGACCTTCAGGGGGCTTCTGGCCCGGTTCGGGAACGCGGTTCAGGCGCTTGAAGGTGCGCTGGACCTTGCCGCCCGGCGCGGGCGCAAGAAGCCGCTCAAGCCCCCTTCACAGTCTGCCGCAGAACAGGAGCTGGAGCGCATCACCGAGGTTGGTGGCCACGCCCTGTTCCTGAATGGTGCTGACTACCCACCCCAACTGGCAGCCATCGAGGACGCCCCGCCCGTGCTGTTTACTATCGGGCGGCTGGACTTGCTCCATGGCCGCAGTGTTGGCATCGTGGGGGCGCGGAACGCCAGCGTTTCCGGACTGAAGCTGACCCGCACCATCGCGAGCGCGCTCGCAGACGCGGGCGTCACCATTACATCAGGCCTTGCGCGCGGGATCGATACCGCGGCCCACCAGGCATCTGTTGACCATGGCACCATCGCCTGCGTGGCGGGCGGGCTGGATATCTTCTACCCACCCGAGAACGAGGCGCTGCAACGCCAGATCGCGGAAGTCGGCCTTTTGGTATCGGAAATGCCCATGGGCACGCGGCCCCAGGCACGCCATTTCCCGCGCCGGAACCGGCTGATCTCCGGGCTTTCGCAGGGCATCCTGGTGGTCGAAGCCGCAATCAAGTCCGGCTCGCTGATTACCGCGCGCTTCGCCGCCGAGCAGGGTCGCGAGGTGTTTGCCATCCCCGGTTCGCCCCTTGATCCGCGCGCCAAAGGCGGCAACCACCTGATCAAGGACGGCGCCGTACTGGTGGAAGGCGCCGACGATATTTTAGCCGAAATGCAAACCCTGCCCGACCCTGGGCAAAAGGGGCACACCCCGCGCATCCGTCGTGCCCAAAATAGTGCCCCCGTGGCACAAAAGGGCACACCCATAGGGCCCATTTCCCCCGCCCCTGCCCCCAAGGCGCCAACAGGCACAAGTGATCTGCTTGGCCTGCTGACGAGTACACCCATTCACATGGATGACGTTGTGCGGCAGTCAGGCGCGAGCACAGAAGAGGTGTTGGCCGCCTTCCTGGAACTGGAACTTGCCGGCGAAATCACCCGTCATTCGGGCGGTCGGGTTTCCCGAAATTACGCCTGAAATGAAGAAGGTCATTGCAATCGCCGCCGCTTCGAACTAGGTGAAAGCAAAGGCAAAGCGCTATAGCGCACCATTATTATAAAGTAAGGAACGGGCTGACGTATGAACGTCGTAATCGTGGAATCGCCAGCGAAGGCAAAAACCATCAACAAATATCTTGGTAAGGATTACAAGGTCTTAGCCAGTTTTGGCCACGTCCGGGACCTGCCTGCCAAAGACGGTTCCGTGAAGCCGGATGAAGACTTTGCGATGGACTGGGTGGTCGACCGCGATTCGAACAAACGCCTGACCGAGATCGCCAACGCCGTCAAAGGCGCGGATAAACTGTATCTCGCGACTGACCCCGACCGCGAAGGGGAAGCCATCAGTTGGCATGTGCTTGAGGTCCTGAACAAGAAGAAGGCGCTGAAGGACGTTACTGTCAAACGCGTGGTCTTCAACGAGATCACCAAATCCGCGATCCTGAAGGCCATGGCCGAGCCGCGCGACCTGGACGACGAGCTGGTGCATGCCTACCTCGCCCGCCGCGCGCTGGATTATCTTGTGGGCTTTACGCTGTCGCCTGTGCTGTGGCGCAAGCTGCCGGGCGCCCGGTCTGCGGGCCGCGTGCAATCTGTGGCGCTGCGCCTGATCTGCCAGCGCGAAGCCGAGATCGAAAAATTCGTACCCCAGGAATATTGGAGCGTGGAAGCCGGCGTCAAAGGCGACGAAGGCAAAAGCTTCATGAGCCGCCTGTTCGCCATGAACGGCGACAAGCTGAAGAAATATGACCTGAACAATGAGGCGGACGCGAAAACTGCCGCGGCGCTGATTGAGCGCACCCCGCTGAAAGTGTCAGGCGTTGAGCGCAAGCCCGCCCGCCGCCACCCACAACCACCGTTCACCACATCCACCCTGCAGCAGGAAGCGGCACGGAAGCTTGGCTTCCCGGCCCAGCGTACCATGCGCGTGGCGCAGAGCCTTTATGAAGGTAAACCGATCGACGGTGAAGTGACCGGTCTGATCACCTATATGCGTACCGACGGCGTGACCATCGCGCAGGAAGCCATGAACGCGACCCGCGGGGTGATTGAGAGCCGGTATGGCGACAAATATCTGCCGGACAGCCCGCGCGTATACAAGACCAAGGCGAAGAACGCCCAGGAAGCGCACGAAGCAATCCGACCAACCGACCCGATGCGCACACCAAGTGAGGTCGCGCACACGCTGGATGCGGACGAAAAGAAGCTGTATGAGCTGATCTGGCGCCGCACAATCGCCAGCCAGATGGAAAGCGCGGTTGCCGAGCGCACCACCGTGACCATCATGAACGCCGACCAGACAGCCGAGCTACGCGCCACCGGCACCATCATCCAGTTTGACGGCTTCCTTTCTGTCTACCAAGAAGGCAAGGATGACGAAGGCGACGAGGATGAAACCCGCCTGCCAATGATCAAGGAAGGCGAAGTTCTGACCCTTGAAGGCGTTGAACCAAAGCAGCATTTCACCGACGCGCCACCACGCTTCACGGAAGCAAGCCTGGTGAAACGCATGGAAGAGCTGGGCATCGGCCGCCCGTCCACCTACGCGTCGATCCTGTCGGTCCTCAGGGACCGCAGCTATGTGCATATGGAGCGCAACCGCTTCATCCCGGACGACAAGGGCCGCCTGGTTACCGCCTTCCTGGAGAAATTCTTCACCCGCTATGTGGAATATGATTTCACGGCGAACCTTGAAGAACAGCTGGATGATATTTCTGCCGGTCAGGAAGACTGGAAGAAGGTGCTGGCCGAATTCTGGGAGGCCTTCAAGCCGAAGACCGAAGAAATCATTGGTGTCCGTAACTCGGTCGTTATCGACGCCCTTGATGAGTTCCTTGAGCATATGATGTTCCCGGAAGCCAAGGAAGGCGGCGAAGACCCACGCAAGTGCCCGAAATGCGACGATGGCCGCCTGGGCCTGAAGACCAGCCGCTACGGCGCCTTTATCGGTTGCTCCAACTATCCGGAATGCGGCTATACCCGCCAGTTCGGCAACAAGGGTGACGCAGACGGTGACGGCAATGCGGACGAGCCAGCGACTTTGGGCAATGACCCCGAGAGCGGTGAGCCGATTTCCATCCGCACCGGCCGCTTTGGCCCCTATATCCAGGTGGGTGAAGCGGTGAAGGGCGAAAAGCCGAAGCGCGCCAGCATCCCCAAGGATATAGACACCGGCGATGTGGACCTTGAAAAAGCCCTGGCGCTTCTGTCCCTGCCGCGTGAAATTGGCGCGCACCCAGAAGACGGCAAGATGATCACCAGCGCCATTGGCCGCTATGGCCCCTATGTGGCGCATGACGGCACCTACGCCAAGCTTCAGTCATCCGAGGAAGTCTTCACCGTGGGCCTCAATCGTGCGGTTTCCCTGGTGGCGGACGCCAAAGCCAAAAAGGGCGGCGGCAAGACAGTCCTGAAAGAACTGGGTGAGCACCCGGACGACGGCGATGCGGTTCGCGTTCTGGATGGCCGCTATGGCCCGTATGTGAACCACAAGAGAACCAACGCAACGCTTCCGAAGGGCACGGAGCCAGAGAGCGTAACACTCGAGCAGGCGCTTGAGTGGCTGGCCGCCAAAGCCACCAAAAAGAAGCCTGCCGCAAAGAAAAAAGCGGCGGCGAAGAAAGCCCCAGCCAAGAAAAAGGCTGCGCCGAAGAAAAAGGCTTCCTAAGGCCAAACCATTCCGACGGGCGGTGCCTCAGCCGCCCGCACTCCCGAAAGGATACCGCCCTTGGCGCGTAAAACAGAACCCGGCCAGATACCCACTAAAGAAGAAATCATGGAGTTCATCCGCGGTTTCGAGGGCGGCAAGGTCACGAAACGCGATATTGCCCGCGCCTTTGGCGTGAAGGGCCCGGACAAGGTGCACCTGAAAAAAGCGCTCAGAGAACTGTCGGAAGACGGAATCCTTTCGAAGGACACCAGCCATGCGCTGCGGCCTGCTGACCGCCTGCCCGGCGTGCAGGTTGTTGAATTTGCAGGCCTTACCAAACAGGGCGAGGTCCTGGTCAAGCCGGTGAATTTTGAGGGTGGCGGTGAAGTGCCGATCATTTTCCTCAAGGAAAAGAAACGCGGCCGCGGCAAAGGCGGCCCTGCCCTTGGGCGCGGCGACCGGGCACTGGTGCGGCTGACGCATATCAAGGACGAGCCACCCACCTACAAGGCCATGGTGCTGAAGGTGCTGAAGCCGGCACCGAGTGCCGTCATGGGCATCTTCCACGGCAATGAGAACGGTGGCCGCATCCACCCGGTGGACAAGAAAAACCGCGACGAATATTGGGTTGACCGCGACGACACAGCCGGTGCCAAGGAAGGCGAGCTTGTGCTGGCCGACCCGGTCAACAGCCGCCGTCAGATGGGGCCGAAGCGTGCCCGCGTGAAAGAGCGGCTGGATGATATCTCCAGTGCCAAGGCGATCAGCATGATTGCGATCCACGCGCATGATATCCCGTATGAATTCCCCGATGATGTGATCAAGGAAGCGGAAGCGGCCAAGCCGGTGGACCTGAAGGGCCGCACGGACCTGCGCGATATTCCGCTGATTACCATCGACCCCGCGGACGCGCGCGACCATGACGATGCCATCTGGGCCGAAGCGGACCCGGACCCCGAGAACAAGGGCGGCTGGCACACGATTGTCGCCATCGCAGACGTGGCCCACTATGTGAAGCCGGAGAGCAAGCTGGACCGCGAAGCGCTTAAGCGCGGCAACAGCTGCTATTTTCCGGACCGTGTGGTGCCCATGCTGCCGGAAGCGCTGTCAGCGGACCTCTGCAGCCTGATGCCGGGCGTGGAGCGTGCCTGTATGGCTGTACACATGTGGTTTGACAGCAAGGGCCGCAAGATACGCCACAAGTTCGTGCGCGGCCTGATGAAAAGCGCCGCCAACGTCAGCTACACCGAAGCCCAGGCAGCCATTGACGGCACACCGTCTGACCTGACGGGCCCGCTGCTGGAACCCGTGCTGAAACCGCTGTGGGGGGCGTTCAAATCCATCATGGAAGCCCGCGCCAAGCGTGAGCCGCTGGACCTGGACCTGCCGGAGCGCCGGGTGGAGATCAATGAGGACGGCCATGTGACAGGCATCACCCTCCGGGACCGGTTCGACGCCCACCGGGTGGTTGAGGAATTCATGATTTCTGCCAACGTGTGTGCCGCGGAAGAGATGGAAAAGCATCACTTGCCGACCATGTACCGCATCCATGAAGAACCGCCGATGGAAAAGCTTGAGAGCCTGCGGGACTTCCTGGCGACCATGGACCTCAATCTGGCCAAGGGGGCGGTGATGATGCCGCGCCTGTTCAATGGCATCCTGCATAAGGTGAAGGACACGCCGCAGGAACATCTGATCAATGATGTGGTGCTGCGGTCCCAGACCCAGGCCTACTACGGCCCGGACAATATGGGCCACTTCGGCCTTGCCCTGCCCCGCTATGCCCACTTTACCTCGCCGATCCGCCGCTACGCCGACCTGATCGTGCACCGCGGCCTGATCCGGGCGCTGAAGCTCGGCAAAGACGGCATGACCGACCTTGAGGTTGAAGAACTGGCCGCGATTGGCGAACAGATATCCAACACCGAACGCCGCGCCATGGCGGCAGAGCGCGACAGTACTGACCGCTATCTGGCCAATTATCTCTCGGATCAGGTAGGCAAGGAGTTCGTTGGCCGAATCACCGGCGTGACCCGCTTTGGCCTGTTTGTCAGCCTGGAGCCGTCAGGCGGCGACGGCCTGATCCCGATTTCCGAGATCGGCGCGGATTATTATGAGCTGGACGAAGCGCATCACCGCCTTGTGGGTGAACGCTTCGGTGAAGTCTTCCGCCTGGGCGACCGGGTTGAGGTGCGGCTTGAAGAAGCCAACAAATTCACAGGCGGCCTGAAGCTGTCGCTCGTTGGCGAAGGCAACCTGCCGGATTTCGTTGAGAAAGGCGGCAAGCGCGCGCCAAAGCTGGCCAAACGCCATGACCGCCCCCGAGGAGCCAAGGGCGGCAAGCCCAAAGGCAAAGGCCGGGGCGGCAGCAAACCCGGCAAGCCGGGCACCAGCCGCCGCAAGCGCGACTGAACGTCAACCTGTCATCCCGTGGCCTGACCACGGGATCTCTTTCCGACGCGACCAGAAACAGAGATGCCGGGATCAAGTCCCGGCATGACAATAGGTTAACTGACGGACGCCACAAGGCACCGTCAGAGAATACCCAGCTCGACGAACACATCGGCGACATCGTCGGCGAAGTTGGCACCTTTCCTGAGCACAGGCACATCAGCCGGCAGGTCGGTGTATTTCTCTCTCTGGCTGGTGGCAATCAACGCCACGGGGATGTCGCGCGTGGACGGCATGGCCTTGAGCGCACACGCCAGGTCAATGCCTGTCAGCTCCGGCATCACGCGGGAGACAATCACCGCATCAGGCCGCATGGATGGGATCAGCTGGATGGCGTCCATAGTGGAGGCCACATTGATCATACGGTAGCCGCACTCCAGAAGCTCGCGCGTGACAATCTTGGTGGCGATCCCCGGTTCCATCACCAGCATCACCTCGATATCCGTCACCGTGATATCGCCCACATTGAAGCCGCCCTTGTTCGGCAGCTTGCGCATCATCTGGGAGACGTCGATCTCCCGATTCTGGATGAAGGCCTCAAGGCACTCGGCCATGCGGTCAGCGTAGAACAGGATGTCCTTGCACGACTCAGGCGTCAGCTCTTTCATGTTGAAGAAATAATCTTCAAACCGGTGGCACATGACCTTCAGGGATTTCATCTCGAAGCTTTGCGCCACAGACTTCAGTGAGTGCGCCTCAAGCCGGATCGCGGCCAGTGCGTCATTGCCCTGGATGATACCCGCCTGGAAGTCCTGCACGGCTTCCGTGAGGTTGCGCAAACGGTCTTCAACCGTATCGATGGCTTCGGTGCGAAGTTCTTCAAGAAGATCATTATCAGTGGTGGACATAAACCGGCCTTTATCTCTTGGTTACCCATTCTTGTGGCACATAAATGGTTACCCGAGCGTTAGCATTTTCAATTAGTTTTGCAAGGCCCTCGGAAAATAATGTAAATTCCGAGAAACAGCGCTTGACTTATGGGCCGGTGTGGGTATTTTGCGCCCTCAACGTGGTCGTAGTCAAAAGCGGCCTGGAACAATGTTTTCTTGGAGTTAATAAGATGGCCAAGCCGTCCAGCATCAAGATCAAGCTGCTTAGCACTGCGGACACTGGTTACTTCTATGTAACCAAAAAGAACCCGCGGACACTGACCGAGAAAATGGTCCTGCGCAAGTATGACCCGGTTGTTCGCAAGCACGTAGAATTCAAGGAAACTAAGATCAAGTAATCTTGGTTTTCGGATTGATCTTAAAAGCGCCGCGCCCCACCATAGGCCGCGGCGTTTTTTATTGCGCCCAGCCCAGCTAAAAGCAACAGCCACAAAAAAGGCCGGACAATGCCCGGCCTGACGGTCTTCGGTTTTAGAGGAGCGCCGCCTAACGGTTGGCTTCGGCGATAATCACCCGGTTACGGCCGTTTTCCTTGGCCTCATAAAGCGCCTTGTCGGCGGCCTCCAGAAGCGCAGCTGGGGTTTGCCCCTCGTCGCTGGTGGCAACACCGATGGAGACACTGATGGTCAGCGGGCCGTCAGCGGCCCCAACATCGAACGGGTTATCGAACACCTCCTGGCGCAAGCGGTCCCCGATCATGAAGGCCCAGTCTGTCGGCGTTTCGGGCATCATCACCACGAATTCCTCACCGCCATAGCGCGCGGCCAGGTCAACGCCGCGGATATTCTTGCCGATCCGGTTGGCGAATTCCTTCAGCACCAGGTCACCCACTGCGTGGCCGTAGGTATCGTTCACTTTCTTGAAATGATCGATGTCCATCATCAGGACGCTCAGCGCCTTGCCGGACTTCTGCGCCGCCTGCAGGCGGGTCTCAAGGTGGCTCGTGAGATAGTGGCGGTTATAAAGGCCGGTCACGGCATCCGTGGTCGCCAGCTGCATCGACAGGTGGAAGTTTTCCCACAGCTTGTCGGCGTAGCGCTTGCGCTTCAGCTGAGTCTTGACCCGCGCCAGGAACTCCATCCGGTCCACCGGGCGCACCACATAGTCGTTCACGCCCATCTCAAGGGCCCGCACCAGTAGTTTGGTGTTACCGTCGTCCACCATCACCAGAATGGGCACATGGCGGGTTTCCTCGAATGACCTGAGTTTGGAACAGACCCGAAGGCCGTCCGTGTTGCGCATGGTGAGGGATACGATAATCAGGTCGAAATTCTTTTCGCGCGCACGCTCGGCCGCGTCCTCACCGCCGGCCATGAAGGTCAGCTCGCCGACACCCTCCAGCGCCCGCGCGATACGCTCCATGACCCGCTCCTGCTCGTCTACGATCAGGATTGAGCCGTCTGTGGGTGCGTCAACCTCAAGGGTTGGCTCTTCCTCGTTTTCCCAGCCCAGGCTGGCGCCGGTGGCTTCACGGTTCCGAAGCTCGTCCATCATGACCTTCAGCCGCACCAGCGAACGGACGCGGGCGAACAGCGCCAAGTCCTGCACAGGTTTGGTGAGGAAATCGTCAGCCCCAGCCTCAAGCCCGGCCACCCGGTCGGACGGCTGGTCAAGCGCTGTGACCATAACAACAGGAATATGGGCCGTTGCGGGGTCTGCCTTGATCCGGCGGCAGACCTCGAAACCGTCCATGCCCGGCATCATCACATCCAGCAGGATGATATCGGGGTGCTCGCGCGAAATCACATCCAGCGCCTCAGGGCCACTGAATGCAGTCAGCACGTCAAAATATTCGCTTGTCAGCTTAGCTTCGAGAAGCTTGACGTTCGGCGGAACGTCATCAACCACCAGCACCCGAGCTGTCATCGCCCTCTATCCTACGAACTGTTTTACGGTTTCGAGGAAGTGTCCCACGGAAATAGGCTTGGCGATATAGGCCTCGCAGCCCCCTTCTCTGATTTTTTCCTCGTCACCCTTCATGGCAAAAGCGGTAACGGCGACCACAGGAATCTTCCTGAGGTCTTCGTCTTCCTTCAGCCACTTGGTCACTTCAAGACCGGAGACCTCCGGCAATTGGATGTCCATCAGAATCAGGTCGGGATTGTGCTCGCGCGCCAGATCAAGGGCAGCCATACCGTCCCGAGTCTGGATCGTCTCATAATCGTGAGCTTCTAAAAGATCGCAAAACAACTTCATATTGAGTTCGTTGTCTTCGACTATCAGGATCTTTTTACCCATACGGTTCCCCTGGCCCCTCCACAAGGCGCTTTGGTTCATTACCCAACCTTTTTGATAATAGTCGTGCTTTCGGTAAAAATACAAGCCCGTCAAGGGATTAAAATATATTTTTCCGCGAAAAGCCCGCGCTTGTGCCAAAAAAGTCATTTCCCAGTCGGGTGGAATTTGGGACAATAGCACCAACACGAATAAAAACGACCGCTTGCGAGGCAAAATCCATGACTCCCGACACCGCCCAAACCATCGCGCTCCAGAGCGCCGGCTTCATCTTCCAGGAGGATGATATCCGCGACCGCTTCATGGCCCTGTCTGGCGTGGATGTGGACGATATCCGCGCGCGTATCGCGGACCCTGCCTTCCTGGCCTCAATCCTCGAATTCCTGGTGAACTTCGAGCCTGACCTGATGGCCTGCGCCGAAACGCTGGGCGAAAAACCGGAAACGCTGGTGGCCGCATGGCGCACCCTGGGCGGCGGCGATGGGCTGGATTGGTAAGCCCATGACAAGCGTAAGCGACCTGATCACCGGCATCGATCCTCACCGCCCGCTCCTTCTTCTGGACGCGGACGAAGTGCTGCTGCGGTTCGTGGAAACGCTGGAGCAATACCTGGTCAACCAGGGCGTGGAGCTTCGGCTGACCAGCTTTCAGCTGAGCGGCAACATCTTTCCGCTCGGCGGTGATGCGCCTGTACCTGGGGAACAGGTTCGCGACCATATCGCCGGCTTTTTTGATACCTGCGTTGATGAAGTCCCCCTGGTGGACGGTGCACTGGAGGCACTGGACGGTCTGCGCGAGCATTATCAGATCGCGATCCTGTCGAATGTGCCAAGCCGCTGTCGTGCCCGGCGTGAAGCCAGCCTGAAGGCGCAGGGGCTGGATTTTCCCGTCATCGCCAACAAGGGCGACAAGGGCCCCGGCGCCAAACAGCTGGCGGACGCCATCCGCGCCCACACAGTGTTTGTGGACGATCTGCCGCCCCAGCATGCGTCAGTCGCGGCCCACGCGCCGGATATCCACCGGGTACATTTCATTGGCGACCCAAGGCTGGCGGCTCTCATTGGCAAGGCGCCCGACGCCCATGTGCGGTTCGATGACTGGCCCACCCTTGAAAGCCACCTGAAGGACCTCATGCAAGGGCACCCGTCATGACACCCGCCACCGCACCGCGCCCCAGCCTGTGCCGGGTGTGCCTGCACCAATATGAGGGCGGGAAGATTTGCCCGAAGTGCGACAGGCCAAGGACAATTTCGCATCCGGAACTGTTTGACCTGACAGTGGCGCATATCGATTGTGACGCCTTCTATGCCTCCATTGAGAAGCGCGACAACCCTGAGCTGGCAGCCAAGCCGGTGATGATTGGCGGCGAACACCGCGGCGTGGTATCCACCTGTTGTTATATCGCGCGGATGAACGGTGTCCGGTCGGCCATGCCCATGTATAAGGCCAAGAAGCTGTGCCCGGATGCAGTGATCCTGCGCCCGCGTATGAGCCACTATCAGGCGGTCGGGCGTCAGGTGCGCGAGATGATGCGCAACCTGACACCGCTTGTAGAACCGCTGTCGATCGACGAGGCCTTCCTGGACCTGACGGGCACGGAGCGCCTGCACAAGGCCTCGCCTGCCAAGCTGTTGGCCAAGTTCGCGCTGGATGTGGAACGCGAGGTGGGCATCACGGTCTCGGTCGGCCTTGCCGCCAACAAGTTCCTGGCCAAGCTGGCGTCAGACATGGACAAGCCGCGCGGCTTCACCGTGATTGGCGAGAGCGACAAGAAAGCCGTGCTCGCGGGCCTGCCCATCACCCGCATCTACGGCATCGGTGCAAAATCCGCCAAGGCGCTCGAAAAGGACGGTCTGAGCCAGATCAGCCAATTGCAGGAGATGGAGGAAAGCACCCTGATCCGTCGCTACGGCGAAACCGGCCAGCGGCTTTACCGCCTGTCACGCGGCATAGACACCCGCCGCGTCAGCCCGGAAAGCGAGACCAAGAGCGTATCGAGCGAACGCACGCTGGATAAAGACCTGGCAGACTATGACGCGCTGGAGGAAAAGCTGTGGGGCCTGTGTGAAAATGTCTCCGCCGACCTGAAGCGCAAAGAGCTAGCGGGCGTGACCATCACGCTCAAGCTCAAGACCAGCATGCACCGCATTATCACCCGGTCCCGCACCATCTCAGGCGCGACCCAGCTTGCGGGCACCATCTTCGAGATCGGCCAGCAGCTGCTGCGCCCGCTCGCCGACGGATCGCCCTACCGGCTGATCGGCATCGGTGTCAGCCATTTCCGGCCGCTCACGGAAGCAGACCAGCCCGACCTGATCGAGCCCGCGCGCACCAAAAGGCAGACAGCCGAAAAGGCCATGGATGCCCTACGCGGCAAATTTGGCACGGCTGCCATCGTCAAAGGGCGCAGTTCTCTCCCGGCAAAAGATGCCCCCTCCCCCACCAAGAAATAGAAAACCCTTATATTTCAATACCATGACTACGCGCCGACCGTGGCACAGGACTTGCTAGTCTTCTCCTGAGTAACCAACGTTTGGAGAGACGCATGATCGAGCAGTCAAAGAATAAGCTGAACGACAAAGCAGAGATCAATCCCTATGTCAGCAACCTTGCGAGCAAGCTGATGCAGACGGCTGCCAATGCCGAAATGAAGTTCGACAGCGCGGGCTGGCAACTGATTACCGAAGTATTGAGCTTTGCTGCCGCCGCCGAACAGCGCATGTCCGAGCAGCAAGAGCGCATCTCGTTCCTGGAACAGCTTTCTGTTACTGATGAACTGACAGGCATCCCGAACCGGCGCGGCCTCCGCTCTGCCCTCGGCCAGACGCTGGCGTCCGCAGGGCGCCACGGTGAATCCGGCGTGCTTGGTTTCATTGATCTGGACGGTTTCAAGCATATCAATGACGTGCACGGCCATATGGCCGGGGACGCAGTGCTTCGGTATGTTGCCAAGGCGCTCAAGCAACACACCCGTCCGTCCGACACTGTAGCGCGCATCGCGGGCGACGAGTTTGCCGTCATCCTGAAGCGCTGTTCAGCCGACCAAGGCATGAAACGGCTTCGGACCCTGCAAAAGGAAATCAACGCCGGCAAGGTCCGCTATGGCGGGGCCACGATTCCGGTGAAATGCTCCATCGGCGTGCAGGCGTTTGACGGCACGACTGACCCAGCGACCCTCATTGAAGCCGCGGACCAGGCCATGTACCACGACAAACAGGCGCGCAAAGGTGCGCACCTGAAGACGGCCTAAGACAATATCTATGTTCGTCACTCGCCGACCTGATCGGCGAGTCCATCGCCACGAACACAGACAGAAAAGCGGATTCGCCGGTCAAGCCGGCGAATGACGCCTCAGGGGCCGCCAAGGCCCTTTTTTTATGCCGGATCGTTTGCTATAAGGGCTTAAGTTTCTTAAGTTTTTCTTGAATCTGGATACCCTTATGAGCATTGAAGCACGCCTCAACGAGCTGGGCATTGACCTGCCAACCCCTGTCGCCCCTGTGGCCAACTATGTTCCGTTTGTCAGAAGCGGCAATCTGGTCAGCATCTCCGGCCAGATCCCGATGCAGGACGGCAAGCTGGCATTTGAAGGCAAAGTGGGTGACCCGGTATCCGAAGACGACGCCAAGGCGGCGGCCCGCCTGTGCGGTATCAACCTCATTGCCCAGATGAAAGCAGCCTGCGACGGTGATCTGGACCGCGTTGTGCGCGTCGTGAAGCTGGGTGGTTTCGTGAACTGCACCGACGGTTTCGGCGGCCAGCCGCAGATCATCAATGCCGCGAGCGACCTGATGGTTGAGGTATTCGGCGACAAGGGGCGCCACAGCCGCTCAGCCGTAGGCGTGAACGCTCTGCCGCTGAATGTACCGGTGGAAATTGACGCGCTCGTTGAAATCAGGGACTGACATGGCAAACGGCAAGAAAGCATCCCGTGAGTTTCCTTGGCTGACCGAAAAAGACGTGGCCCACCGCGGGCTTCACAAACCCGGTACAGTGACTGAGGAAAATACCATCGCCGCCGTGTCGGATGCCGTGCATGCGGGCTATGCCGTTGAAATTGATGTCCGGGCCACCGGTGACGACATTATCGTCGTGTTTCATGATGATACGATCGACCGCATGACCGACGGCAAGGGCCCCGTTAGTTCATGGGGCTTTCAGCAGCTTCGGAAATTCATGGTGGGGAAAAGCGGTAAGCCAATCCCCAGCCTGCCCGATGTGATGGATGCGGTGGATGGCCACGTGCCGCTGTTTATCGAGATCAAATCCCATCCCAAAATGGACATCCAGAAGCTGTGCGCGGGTGTACGCCATTCGTTTGAAGGCTACCAAGGCCCTGTGGCGGTGATGAGTTTCGACCCACGCATCGTGCATTGGTTCAAAACCTATATGCCCAAATATGCCCGCGGGCTAGTCATTGGGCGAGAGGTGCTGCTGGGCGTCAGGAAGCGTCTCGGGCTTCAGCTCGCGGTCCATAAATGCAAGCCGGATTTCCTGGCCTGCGATATCAACCTGCTGCCGAACACCTATTGCACCAAATGGCGCGCCAAGGGTAAGCCACTGCTGACCTGGACGGTGCGCGACAGCCGCCTTGAAGCCATCGGGCGCGAGCACGCGGACGCCGTGATTTTTGAGCCCCCGGCGGTGGTGGGCGAGGATTTCTAGCATGCCTGACGGAGCCCAAATCCAGGCTTCCTTCGCAAACGCTATTACCGAGATCGGCCGCGACGCCTGGGACGCCTGCGCGGGTTCCGGCAACCCCTTCCTCAGCTATGATTTCCTTGAGGCCCTTGAAGAGAGCGGCTGCGCGGCAGCTGAAACAGGCTGGCAACCTTATCACGCGCGCATCAGCCTTGAGGGCATGGACGCACCCCTCGCCGTGATGCCGCTTTATATGAAAAGCCACTCCTACGGCGAATATGTGTTCGATCATGCCTGGGCCCAGGCTTATGAGCGCGCAGGCGGGCAGTATTACCCCAAGCTCCAGTCTTCCATCCCCTTTGTGCCCGCCACCGGCCCAAGGCTGCTGTCGCGCGCGGACGAGATGGGCCAGCTGGCGCTTCTGGAAGCCGGGCGGGGCCTGACGGACCAGCTGGGGCTGTCTTCCATTCATTTGACTTTCCTGCCGGAAAAGGAAGCCACGCTCGCGGGCGCGAACGGCTACCTGATCAGAAATGACCAACAGTTCCATTGGCGCAATCGCGACTTCCGCGATTTTGAAGATTTTCTCGAGGCCCTGTCGTCTAGAAAGCGCAAGCAGATCCGCAAGGAACGGCGCACGGTTGCTGAAGCCGGTATCCAGATCGACTGCCTGACCGGCAGCGACATCACGGAAGCACATTGGGACCATTTCTTCACCTGCTACGTTGATACCGGCATGCGCAAATGGGGCCAGCCGTACTTGAACCGGGAATTCTTTTCGCTGATTGGCGAACGGATGGCAGACCGTATACTTCTGGTGCATTGCAGCTTTGAAGGCCGCCCCGTCGCGTCAGCGCTGAATTTCATCGGCCATGACACGCTCTATGGCCGCCACTGGGGCTGCGTGGAAGACCATGCCTGCCTGCATTTCGAAGCCTGTTACTACCGCGCCATTGATTTTGCCATCACGCATGGCCTCAAGTTCGTCGAAGCCGGCGCCCAGGGCCCGCACAAGCTGGCCCGCGGCTATGAACCGGTAAAGACCTACAGCGCCCACTACCTGCGCGACCCAGGCTTCCATGATGCGGTCGACCGCTACCTGCGCGGAGAGCGCCAGGCGGTCGAAGGCGACATCGCCTATTTCACTGACCATTCGCCGTTCAGGAAAAAGTAAACTCCGTCATACCGGGGTCAATGCCCCGGCATGACAATCAGCAGGAAAGAACAGCGTCCGCTTTGATGCGGTAAAGCACGTGCGGGCGAATAGGGTGGCCCTCATCAATCATCGGATGGTCGAAGTCACCCGCCAGATCGCGCGTCATGCCGATCTTTTCCATAACCCGCATCGACGGCTTGTTCACTTTGGCCGTGAAGGCCACCACCTCTGGCGCCCCAAGTTTTGAAAAAGCATAAGCCAGGCAGGCCCGCGCGCCCTCTGGCGCCAGCCCCTGCCCCCACGTGCTGGCGGCCAGGCGCCAGCCGATCTCGATGCCGCCCTTCATACCGTAATAATCCGGCACGTCCTGGATGCCGATAAAGCCAATGAATTGGCCGTCGTCGCGCTTTTCTGCGGCCCAGAAGCAATAGCCCCTGTCGGCCTGCGCCTTCATCTGACGGTCGACCGTGGCGTCGGATTGCGCGCGCGTTTGCACGCTGGGGAAATAGCGCATCACATCCGCGCAGGCGTTGATGGCGGCGAAGGGTTCGCGGTCCGCGTCAACCCACGGGCGCAGGATCAGGCGGTCGGTTGTCAGCATGGCAGGTCCCCAGGAATGCAGTGAAAGGGCGCCGTCTTTAGCGCGCACCGGATCACCAATCAAGAAAAAAGCCAGCAACCGAAGCTGCTGGCCTTCATTATTGGTCTCACAGAACCTTATTTCACCGGTACGTTATTTCACCGGAACTGGCGGCTTGCCTTCCTTGCGGGTGGCGGGCACGCCAGACTTGGCTGTCTTTTTCTTCGGCGCTTTCGCTTTTGGCGGTGTGGGCGCATGAGGCGTGATTTCGAAGGCGATTTCCTTGTCCTTCACCTTCACGACCACTTCGCCGCCTTTGGCGAGCTTGCCAAACAGCAGTTCGTCGGCCAGCGGCGTCTTGATATGCTCCTGGATCACGCGGGAAAGCGGCCGCGCGCCATAGTGGCGGTCATAGCCCTTCTCAGCGAGCCAAGCCTTGGCTTCTTCCGTCAGGCTGATTTCCACATTGCGGTCCGCCAGCTGAAGCTCAAGCTGCAGCACGAACTTCTCAACCACACGGGCCACCACTTCAGGCGGCAGGAAGTCGAACGCGATGGTCGAATCCAGCCGGTTACGGAATTCGGGGCTGAACATCTTCTTGATCGCGTCATCGGATGCGGTCTCGTCCGTCTCACGCCCGAAGCCGATGGCGGATTTACTAAGCTCAGCCGCGCCGGCGTTGGTGGTCATGATCAGGATCACATTGCGGAAGTCGATCTTCTTGCCGTTATGGTCTGTCAGCGTACCGTTATCCATCACCTGCAGAAGCACGTTGAAGAGGTCCGGGTGCGCTTTTTCGATTTCGTCCAGCAGAAGCACACAGTGCGGGTGCTGGTCGACCGCGTCGGTCAGAAGACCGCCCTGGTCGAAGCCCACATAGCCCGGAGGCGCACCGATCAGGCGTGAAATCGAGTGACGTTCCATATATTCGGACATATCGAAGCGGTGCAGCTCAACGCCCAGAAGGCTGGAGAGCTGGCGCGCCACCTCGGTTTTACCCACACCCGTGGGGCCCGAGAAGAGATAAGAGCCGATTGGCTTGTTCGGTTCACGAAGACCCGCACGCGACAGCTTGATCGACGCCGACAGGGCATCGATGGCCTTGTCCTGGCCGAACACCACGCGCTTCAGGTCTTTCTGCAGCGTCTGCATCACGCGGCTTTCGTCGCGGGACACGGATTTGGGCGGGATGCGCGCAATCTTGGCGACCACGGCTTCCACGTCCTTCACGCTGATGGTTTTCTTGCGCTTGGAGGGCGGCAGCAGCATCTGGGCCGCGCCTGTCTCGTCGATCACATCGATGGCCTTGTCCGGCAGCTTGCGGTCTGAGATATAGCGGTCCGACAGTTCCACTGCCGTCTTGATGGCGTCCGCCGTGAAGCGCACATTATGGTGGTCCTCAAAGTATGGCTTCAGGCCCTTGAGGATTTTCACCGTGTCTTCAACTGTTGGCTCGTTCACGTCAATCTTCTGGAAACGGCGCAGAAGCGCGCGGTCTTTCTCGAAATGGCTGCGGAACTCCTTGTAGGTGGTGGAGCCCATGCAGCGGATCGAGCCCGAGGCCAGCGCTGGTTTGAGCAAGTTCGAAGCATCCATGGCGCCGCCAGACGTCGCCCCTGCCCCGATCACCGTGTGGATTTCGTCGATGAACAGGATCGAGCCCTCGAGATTTTCAAGCTCCTTGACCACGGCCTTCAGGCGTTCTTCAAAGTCACCGCGATACCGGGTGCCCGCCAGAAGCGCGCCCATATCGAGCGAATAGATCGTCGCGTCTTCAAGCACGCCAGGCACATCTTTCTCAATGATGCGGCGCGCCAGGCCTTCGGCGATGGCGGTTTTGCCCACGCCCGGGTCACCCACCAGCAGCGGGTTGTTCTTGGAGCGCCTGCACAGGATCTGCACCGCGCGCTCAAGCTCGGCCTCCCGGCCGATGAGCGGGTCAATCTTGCCGTCGCGGGCTTTCTGGTTAAGGTCCACGCAATAAGCCGCGAGGGCGGTATCTGCCTTCTCAGGCTTGGCGGCAGGTTCCGCCTGAACGGTTTCCTCTTCCTCGGCGGCGCCACGCACCCGGCGCTCTTCACCGAATTCAGGCACCTTGGCGATGCCGTGGGAGATATAGCTGACCGCATCAAGCCGCGTCATGTCCTGGCTCTGCAGGAAGTAGACAGCGTGGCTTTCACGCTCGGAGAACAACGCCACCAGCAGGTTGGCGCCGGTCATTTCCTCGCGACCCGAGCTTTGGACATGCAGGAGTGCCCGCTGCACCACGCGCTGGAAGCCGGCGGTCGGCGTGGCTTCAAGCCCGTCGGTTTCCACCTTCAGGTTTTCCATGTCGTCGTCGAGATACTCGATGATCTGGGCGCGGAGCACATCGATATCCACATCGCAGGCCTTCAGAACCGCGACGGCCTCAGGGTCATCAAGGAGCGCCAGCAGGAGATGCTCAAGCGTGGCATACTCGTGGCTGCGCTCGTTGGCTTCCTTCAGTGCTCTGTGGAGGGTCTCTTCAAGATGTGGGGAGAAACTTGGCACTCTTTTTTCCTTCGGCTGTCAGCGCCCCTAAGAAACCTTAGCGGCGCGTGGGAACTCATTCTTTCTCAAGCGTACACTGGAGCGGGTGGTCATTCTGGCGGGCGAAGCTAAGTACTTGATTTACTTTTGTTTCGGCCACCTCATAGGTAAAGACACCACACACGCCCACACCCTTCTGATGCACATGCAGCATAACCTCGGTCGCTTCCTCGATGGTCATGCGGAAAAAGCGTTGCAAGATGTGCACCACAAATTCCATAGGGGTGTAATCGTCGTTGAGAAGCAGGACTTTATACATGGACGGCTTTTTGGTTTTGGCCTCAGACCGGGTTAACACACCCGTGTCGCCACCATCATTTCCGTCTTTTCGCTTGTCAGGCATCGATCCTCCGTCAATCCATACCTACATAATGTAGTATATCTATTGCCTACTACAAATAGCTGTCCGTACTTTTTTCGTCACCATTAAGTGATGGACGATTTTCACACCAGTTGTATCCCCTTCAGACTGTGCCAAAAGGGTAAAGATGCGGTGAAGGAAAACGGGATTCCTGTTAAGGATTTGGCAAAGACTGTGACACTTTCCCGATCTGTCGCGCATCACGACCGATTGACCGCATATGCCTGTCTCCAGCCCGCCCAGACGCTATGGTGGTTTCAATAGTAACCCGATGGGGACACGACACGATGACAGCCAAAACCCTACGTTGCCTTGCAGGCAGTGCGCTCGCCTTCTTCACGACGGCTCCAGGCTTCGCCGGAGATGCAGAGCAACATGCCCTTGAAGCCGCCAACCTTGAGAAGGCCATCTATTGCATGGACTTACTTGAGAACAAGCTGGATGTGGACACGGCGGCAAAGGAATGCTTTGGCGACACCTACATCCAGCACCACCCACGGCTTGAAGACGGGCGGGACGCGGTGATTGCGCTCTTTCGCGCACGAGCCAAGCGCTACCCAAACTATTCCGCCCGCATTGTACGCTCAGCCGCCAGCGGTGACCTTGTGTGGCTGCATATGCATGTCAAGCGTTCGCCGGATGAGCTGGGCGGCGCGGTGGTGAACATCTTCCGCATGAAAGACGGCAAGATGGTGGAGCACTGGGGCGTGGCCATGCCGGTGCCGGAGACATCAAAAAACGAAAACGGGATGTTTTAGGCCGGACAATTGATCGATCAGAGGTTCGTTTTGCCCGGTGGTTTTTCAGGCAAAAAGCCGACGAGCCAGAAGAAACTGATTACGAACATGAACCGCTGTGGCACACCCTGAACATCCGGGAACTGAAGCATACACAAAGGCAGGATGACGGCGCTCAGGGCAGCCGCCACGCATGCGGTTCTCCTTGCCATAGCCCTTTCGCAAAAGGCCTGCGAAAGTGTCCCCACTGAAAATGTCGTGCCTACAACAGTGGCAAACAGAGAATGCAAATCATCCTCAAAGGCGTCGTAAGGCAGCAAAGGATCAATTGGCTTGTGAGAGAAAATCCCCACCAGAACCATCGCGATCCCATAAATCAGGAAGGCCGCGCCTACAATTGGAGCTGACTTGAGCCGCATTGATGCGTCCACACCAACGCCGATTCCAAAAAGTACAAATCCCAAATTCATGACCCAGGAATTGGACGTATTCTGCGCGCCGAGCTCGCTGACCGCGTTATGGATATTGGAATAGTCCCCAGCCATGAAGAAGGGGGCGACCAGCATCGCTATCGCGGCGGCCATGACGCCATAGAATGTTGCACTATGCTTCACGCCTGACCCTCCCTTCGGCAACTATGATTTCTTGGCGGACTGCCCCAATTGAGCTCGTTACGGCAGCCAAGTAGAGCGGGCATGACCGAGCGCGCGCCCTTAAAAGTCGCTTGGCGCGGCGACGCCGGAGGCCTTGAGGGCTTCGACGAGGGCGTGTTTGAGGCGGGCGAGACCGGCTTCCGTTGACGCCTCACATCGCGCGACCAGCACAGCTTGCGTGTTGGACGCCCTGAGGAGCCACCAGCCGTCTGACGTTTGCACACGCACGCCGTCCACGGTGGACATTTCGGCGCCCGCGGCTTCAAGCCGGGCTTTCACTTCCTTGACCACGTCAAACTTGCGCACGTCGTCACAGTCGAACCTGAGCTCCGGCGTGTTGATGGCGGCCGGCAGGCCGTCCTTGAGCGCGGAAAGGTCCCCGCCCTGCTTGGTGATGGCATTCAGGAAGCGGATACCGGCATAAAGTGCGTCATCATGGCCGTAGAATTTATGCTTGTAGAAAATATGGCCTGACATTTCGCCCGCGAGCGGCGCGTTCAGCTCCACCATCTTGTCCTTGATCAGGCTATGGCCGGTTTTCCACATCACCGGCGTACCGCCGAGCTCTTTGATACGGTCAAACAGCGCCTGGCTGGCCTTGACGTCCGCAATGATCGGCGCACCGGGCAGTTCCTTCAGAAGGTCCCCTGCCATGATGGCCAGCATCTGGTCGCCCCACACCACGCGGCCCTGCCCATCGGTGGCGCCGATGCGGTCACCGTCACCGTCGAAACTGAGCCCCATGTCCGCACCATGCTTGGCCACGGCGGCCTTGAGCTGCTCCAGGTTTTCTTCCACGGTCGGGTCGGCATGGTGGTTCGGGAAGGTGCCGTCCACCTCCGCATTGATCACGATATGCTTGCCCGGTAGGCGCTTCACCAGGGCTTCCACTGCGGGGCCCAGGGAGCCATTGGCCGGGTCCCACACGATGGTGAAGGCCTGCATATCCACGTCGCGCATCATGCGGTCAATGTAGCGGTCAAACACATCTTCTTCCCGGATGCGGCCTTCGCCCACCTCATAATCGCCTTCGTTGGCGGTTTTGCCGATGGCCTGAATGGCTTCGCCGAAGCAAGGCTTCTTGCCCATCATCATCTTGAAACCGTTATAGTTGGCCGGATTGTGGGAGCCGGTGATCATGATGCCGCCGTCACTGTCCAGCTCGAATACGCTGAAATAGAGCATCGGCGTGCCCGCAAGGCCGATATTGATCACCTCAAGCCCGGTTGACGCCAGCCCCGCCATCAGGTTTTCCGCCATCTTCGGGGAAGACACCCGCCCGTCATAGCCCACACACACCCTTGTGCCGCCCTCACGGCGCACGTGTGTGCCGTAGGCTTTGCCGAGCGCAATGGCATCAGCGTAATGCAGTGTGTCGTCCACAATGCCGCGGACATCATATTCGCGCAGGATGGTGTGATGGAAAAAGTGACCGGCCATGAAAGGATCCCTGGAAAAGCAACAAATTGAATGTGTGAATTTCGCCCAAAGTGTCAGCGCCGGCGCGCCCCGTCAACATGGAAATGGCCTTACTGGCCTAAGGCTCACCATGCTGAAGATAGCGGGCCCTGACCCTTGCCGGGGCGTCGCCCGCAAGCATGGTCGCCACGCCCTCATTGAAACGCTTTACCAATGCTTCATCGCGCACGCACAGTTGGCGCGGCGTGGGCGCAAAGCGGACGGCCACCTTATAGGGCCGCGGCTGGTCTGAGGCCAGTTGCTGATAGGCATATTCAAGCGCCCAATAGTCGCCGATATAGGCGTCCAGCCGCCTGTAGAGAAGCACCCTGACAAGCTGCTCCCTGTCGTAAACGATCATGCTGCTTCCGAAGGTCATGACATCGTCAGGCGTCAGATATTTCAATACTTTCACCGCACCCGGGAACATGCCCACGCGCATGCCTTTGAGGTCTTCGATGGAGCTGATGGGTGCTTCCGATTCGACCGGGACGGAAATGCCGTCATGCCAATAGCTGAAGGGAATGCTGTTGACGCACAGGTCTTCAATGGTGCGGAAGGTGGTCATGGCATCCACCTTGCCGGTGGCCAGCAAAACCTGCACCCTTGAGAGCGGCGCATGAACGAACTCAACCTCCAGCCCCACATGGGCAAACGCTTCCCTAACCAGATCAAGGTCGATCCCCGCTGAGGGGTTTTCAAACACATAAGGCGGGTTGTGGGTGATGGTGCCCACCAGCACAGGGCGACCTTCCATCCAGGGCTCTGGCGCTGGCTGCGCCCACGCGCCACTTGGCGCCAAAAGCGCCATCAGCATAACCAGCGGTTTGTACCAGCGCCCCATGGGATCGCGCCTTACCTCCTGAGAAGGGTTTGTTTTGCTTCGTTCAGCTTGCCCGCCAGATAGTCGTTTCCGCCCTTGTCCGGGTGGCACTGCGCCATCAGTTTACGGTAGGCCTGGTTAATTTCCTGTTCACTGGCACCTTCCTTGAGCCCCAGCACATCCAGTGCTTCCTTGCGGGTCATGGAGCCACCGGAGCGGCCACCGGCGCCCTGCCCGCCCCCCTTCACGCGCTCTGCCGCCTTGGCACCAAACATGCGCCAGGCAGCGAAGCCCGCGGGAATGATGGCGAAGAAGGGCTTGCCCGCCGCCACCATCACCAGGCCAAACAGGCCACACAGGCCCACAATGGCCCAGAACAGGCTGGTTTTTGCTGCCTTGACGTCAGCGCTGGCCCACCAATTCAGGAGAGCAAGCAGCGCAGCAGCCAGGATAAGACCAATGACAAACCAGGCGATCACGGCGCTCAGGCCTCCTCATCTTTACGGAACGGCAGGTTCAGCGCGTCCATCAGTTTCCTGACTTCCTGCCGCGCTGCCACATGCGACATGGAAAGGCCTTTGCCGTCCAGGCCGCCCGCTTCCTTGAGATCCATCAGCGTCAGGCCGCGCAGGAACAGCTCGCGGTAGATCACCCGTTCGCCCAGGCCGGATACATGGCGAATGCCGATGCGCTTGGTCAGCTCATTCAGCACCCGCTCCACCCGTTCCTTGTTCTTGGCGTGCAGCGCGCCCACCCGGTTCCGAAGCACCACCCAGTCGATGGAGCTGCCGTCCGCCATGGCGCGGCGCTGGCGCGCCTTCCATACCATTTCAGCATAGAGGCTTGGGCCTGCCACCTTGTGGGTGGTGGCGTCAACGCGCGCCAAAAGGTCCAGGTCCACGAAGCTGTCGTTCACGGGCGTCACCAGCGTGTCGGCGGCCGTGTGCGCGAGGCGCGACAGGAACGTGTCGCTACCGGGGCAGTCGATCACCACCACATCCACCTTGTCCGCCAGATTGACGTAGGCTTCCTCGAACCGCTGCTTTTCGTCCGCTTCGGCTTCATCCGCCGACCGCAGCTCGGACTTGGGCACCACCAGCTCAATCGGATGCGGCAAATCAAGTCCCTTCTGTTCGGCATAGGCCCGGCGGTTTTCAATATAGCGCGTCAGGCTTTTCTGCCGGGCATCCAGGTCAATGGTGCCCACACGGCGGCCTTCGCGCAGCAGCGAAACAACAATATGCATGGCGGTTGTCGACTTGCCCGACCCGCCTTTTTCATTTCCTAATACAATGAGATACGGACGGCCTGTGGTGTTGGCCCCACCGCCCGAAACCTCTGGGTTTGCCTTATTATCTGGCACCTAGCCCTCTCCCTTACACAATACTGACTGTGTCATGCATGTCACGCATCAGACCGGTTATCATTAGACGATCTTGCGATTTCCAACTACACTTATTAGCTAGATATAGGTAAAATATCGCTTGGGAGAAATGCTCAAAGTGCAGATAAACGTGCGCAACATTATAGGACTTCTGTTTGTGGTGGCCGTCATGATTGTCGGCCCCATTGTGCTTGCGCGCCATATGCTCGCTCAGGGCCGGACGGACGCCTTCCTGGCTGACCAGCCAAATTACCTGGCGCATACACCGCCGCCAAAGAAGGTCAAGATGACGCCCAAGCTGGCGCGGCTGCTGAAGAAAGAGATGCACGCTGTGGAAGCCGTGCCGCGGGTGTTCCTGACCCGCCTGCCCGAAGGCCTTCCTGAGGTGAATGATGCCAACCGCAAGAAGCGGCTGTTTACGTCCACACTGCTGCCGATTGTGCTGCGCGCCAATGAGCTGATCATCGCAGATCGCGGCCGCCTGCTGACACTCCGGACAAAGCTTGAAAACCAGGAACCGCTGAAGCGCGCCGAGAAAAAATGGCTGCGCCAGATGGCAAAGACATACCGTCTCAAGCGCCGCCAGGACTTCCGCACCAAGGATATCGATTTCCTTCTCTATAAGGTTGATGTGATCCCGCCTTCGCTGGCTTTGGCGCAGGCCGCCATGGAATCGGGCTGGGGCACCAGCCGGTTCGCACAGGCTGGTAATGCCCTGTTTGGCGAGTGGGTGTGGGGCGATGCCGAAGGCCTGCTGCCGGAAAATCGCGATGAGGGAAAAACCCATAAAATCAAAAGCTTCGAGTATCTTCTTGATAGCGTGCGCAGCTATATGACCAACCTCAATCGCCACCCGAGCTATGAGGACCTGCGGCAACGTCGAGCAGAACTCAGGGAACTGAACATCGGTATCACAGGGGCGGCCCTTGCACCTGCGCTTGTGCACTATTCAGAGCGTGGCGCGGACTATGTCAGCGACATCCTGTCGATCATCAACTATAACGATCTTGACGGCCTCGACGGCGCCCGCCTTGTGGCTCAGAACCCATAATCAAACTCTTTTCCGGATACCCATTTCATGACTGCTTCCGTCCCCGCCGTACGAACCGTCAAAGACCTGCGCGCGCAGGTAACCGCCTGGAAGCGCGAGGGCCTGACGGTTGGGCTGGTGCCCACGATGGGCGCGCTGCACCATGGGCATCTGTCATTGGTGAGTGCGATTGCCGAAAAGGTCGATCGGGTCGTGGTGTCCATCTTCGTCAACCCCACCCAGTTTGGTGAAGGCGAAGATTTCGACGCCTACCCCCGCACGGAAGAGGAAGACCGGATAAAGCTGGCGACCACACCCGCAAACCTGGTGTTCGCGCCCAATGGGGCTGAGATGTACCGCACCGGGCATGCCTCCACGGTCACCGTCGCGGGCCTCACGGACCGGCTTGAAGGCGCCTCCCGCCCCGGCCATTTTGACGGCGTGGCCACGGTGGTGACCAAACTGTTGCTGCAATGCCTGCCGGATGTGGCCATCTTTGGCGAAAAGGACTATCAGCAGCTGGCGGTGATCCGCCGCTTTGTGGCCGACCTGGATATCCCGGTGGAGATCATGGGCGGCAAGCTGATCCGCGAAGAGGACGGCCTCGCCGCTTCGTCGAGGAATGCCTACTTGAACGCTGAAGAACGCGCCACCGCAGGCAAGTTCAATGTGATCCTGCATGAGTTGGTCGCAGATGTGGCGGCAGGAGCAGACTTGCGAAACGCCGAAGAAACCGCCACCCGGAAGCTGCTGGACGTGGGCTTCAAGGCCGTAGATTATGTCTCAATAGTTGACGCCAACTCATTGGAACTTATCGATAAAATCGGTGCGCCCGCGCGTGTACTGGCTGTGGCACGCATTGGCAGTGTGCGGCTCTTGGACAATATGGCCATTGAACCCAAATAGGCCCAAATAGGAACGGGGCACTCAAGGGCGCCCCGCTTGAAGCTTTACCGTTTCAGACAAATCCTATTCGTCGGCCTCGTCCTTCTTCAGGTCCTCTTCCCGCTCGCGCGGCTCGGGCTCGCGTGGAAAGCGTTCGTCCCGCATGGCGACATGATAGACAAAGCTGGCCATGATCACCGCGGCCTGCTTGAGGTCTTTTTCAAACGCATGGTCATAGGTGTCGGCAGTGCTGTGATGCAGCCTGCTGTCGTAATCGAGCGGGTCCTGGATGAACTGAAAGCCCGGCAGGCCGATATCGTCAAACACCTCGTGGTCTGTGCCGCCGGTATCGTTCATGGTGACGGTATCAGCGCCCAGGTCATGGAAGGGCTCCAGCCACGTCTTGAAGATCGCGGCCGCTGCGGCATTGCCTTCGGCATAGACACCGCGGATTTTGCCTGAGCCGTTATCCAGGTTGAAGTAGGCAGAGAAACGGTCGAATTCCGGCTTTTTCGCAATCGGGAACATGCCGAATTCCCTTGCATAGGGTTCCATATATTTGAGCTTTTCGTCCTCACGCGCCGGGCGGGTGGCCAGATGGTTCTTCACATATTGGTACGAACCATAATAGCCCTGCTCTTCGCCGCCCCACAGCCCGATGCGGATGGTGCGCTTGGGCTTGATACCAATGGCCTTGAGGATGCGCACAGCTTCCATGGTCACCGCCACGCCCGCACCGTTATCCACAGCGCCGTCGCCCATGAACCAGCTGTCCAGGTGGGCGCCCAGCATCACAAGCTCAGGCCTGCGCCCCTGCCCCGGAATGTCGGCCAGTGTCGAATAGGACTGCATATCGTCCGTGTGGTAGCGGGCCTTCACCTCAAGGCTCAGGCTGACAGGCAGGTCTTCGTCCAGCAGGCGCACAGCCCGGTCATAATGCTCGGATGCCATGCGTACGGCAGGGATGCTTGGCAACTCGCCTTCCAGATACTGGTATCCCGTGGCGTCGATCAGCAGGTTGCGGCGCGGGGACCGGCGCACAATGGCAGCAGCCCCCTCTGCTTCCAGAAAATCGGTGAGATAATAGCCCCAGCTTTTATAGCTCACCCAGGAATCGTCACCCGGTGCGCCTTCAGGCACGTCATAGGCGCTGACATCCTCAAGCTCACCTTCCGTATACCGCAGGATCGATTCGTTGGCGTGCCGCCGGTCTTCGGCGTTTAATTCTGTCGGGTCTTTGTAGGGCCTGACAGCGTCTACCAGCACAATCTTGCCCTTCAGCTTGCCTTTGTATTTTTCGAAATCAGCTTTCGATTTCATCGGCGCGAAGACCACCTCGCCCGTCACCGGGCCATCGGTGCCCGGGTGCCAGCTGATCGGCAGGGCATAAAGCTGGTCGGTGCGCGGCGCCGTCATGCGCACGTCCACACTTTCCCATGTCCAGCCCGGCCCGAAGTCGAAGCCTTCAAGGCGGGCATTTTCAAGGCCCCAGGCGGTCAGCTGGTCGCGCGTCCATTCATTTGCCTGCGTCATGGCCGGGGACCCGGTCAGGCGCGGGCCGATCCTGTCGGTCAGATGACGCAAAGTTTTCATTACCTGCGAGTGGTTGAAGCCTTCATCCCGTATTTTGGAGATCACCTCCAGGTCAGGGGCGTCATCTGCCCAGGCGCCGCCCCAAAGACCGCTGATGCCAATCGCAACAGATGCGGCAAGAATCGATTTCTTGATCATGATTTTCCTTTTGAACCAATTGTCAGCGTCAAGGCCATGTCCCCTGGCTACACACCCAAAAGTTATACCGGCCAGCCCCGCTGGCTGTATGCGCCTTAGCGACTAACCGTCCCATTCAGGCGATGAACCGAACTGACCGGGGCCTAGAGCCCGTCCATATACCATTCATACTGCTGGAACGGCTTCAGCGGTTCCATGCCAGAGAGCACAAAGCGCGTGTCGCAGGACCAATCCTCAAAACGTTTCAGAAGCGGCCAGAGCTCGTGTTTCCACGGTGGGTTCACCCGGTTGACCGCACCGATCATATAGTCCGGGAAGCGCAGGAAATGGCCAAAAGTGTGGCTTTCCTCGATGATGATTTTCGACAAGCGCCCCAGGAAACACACGCGCTCCACCAGGCGGAGGCCATAGCCTTCCGGCATCATGGCAATTTCTTCGGCAATACGGGCGCTGACGCGCTCGGTAATGGCGCCGTCGACCTTGATATGATCTTCCACGTGGGAGAATTCATCGCCTTTCATGGCGTTGGCGTCCGCCAGGGCCCGGCGCCGAAGGTCAGACGGCAGCTCAAGGAAGCCACTGACCATCCAGAAAGCAATCCGGTTCTTCAGCCGCTCGACCGACCCACCCTTGATGACAAAATCATCGCCACCCGCCTTGAGGCCACCCCGGATGATATCAATGTCGTCATAGCCCGTGAGGTAAATCACCGGCATATTCTTCAGGCCCTGTTTTTCAAGTGAATCGACAAAGTCGAACCCACCCTCGCCTGGCATCTGCACATCGCTGATGATCAGCGATGGCCTGTGTGCGCGCGTGACGCTGATGGCTTCCTCAACAGTTTCCGCGATCAGGGTTTCAAAGCCGAATTGCTGGACGGCGGCAGCCTGAATCCGCAGGACGACAGGCTCATCATCCACCAGCAATACAAGACCTTTGTCCATATTGTGCGTGCCCTAGAGAAGGAACAGGGCAGCAAGCCCCAGGAAAACAAAGAAGCCTACCACATCTGTGATTGTGGTGACAAAAACGCTGGAGGCAATAGCAGGGTCAGCCCCCGCCCTATTGAGCCCAAGGGGGATCAGAACGCCGCTGAGGCCTGCCACCACCATATTCACCAACATCGCAACGGCAAACAGGCCGCCCAGAAAGGCATTGCCAAACCATGCCCAGGCGACAAACCCGGAGAAGACCGCAAGAGCGAAGCCGTTCACGGCCGCCGCCATCAGTTCCCGGTTCACAACCCGGAGGGCGTTGGTCGAGCTGAGTTCCTTGGTGGCAATTGCGCGCACGGCAACTGTCATTGTCTGGGTGCCCGCGTTGCCGCCCATGGATGCCACAATCGGCATCAGGACCGCCAGGGCCACCATCTGTTCGATCGTGGCGTCAAACAGGCCAATCACCACAGACGCCAGAATCGCGGTGCCCAGGTTCACGAAAAGCCAGGTGAAACGGTCCTTCGTGACCTCGATGAAATTCTCGTTCACGCCGGATTCTTCCGACACACCGGCCAGCGCCAGAATATCTTCCTGGGCCTCGTCGCCAATCACTTCGACCACGTCATCCACCGTGACCACACCGACAAGGCGCTGGCTCTGGTCAACCACACCGGCGGAAATCAGGTGGTATTTACTGAACTGATAGGCCACTTCTTCCTGGTCGGCCGCAACGTCGACAAGCGTGGGATCATCGTCCATGATCTCGCCAATTGTGACAGGCCGGTGCGTGCGCATCACGCGCGACAGCGGTACCGTACCCACCGGCTTGTGCGACGGGTCAACCACGAAGATGTCATAGAAATCGTCCGGGATATCTTCATTTTCCGACCGCAGATAATCGATGGTCTGCCCGACTGTCCAGAACTCGGGCACCGCCACCAGATCGCGGCTCATCAGACGACCGGCGGATTCTTCCGGATAGCTCAGGCTTTCCTCGATCGCCACCCGGTCGTCAGCGGCCAGCGAGCGCAGAACCTCTTCCCGGTCTTCGGCACCGAGTTCCTCAAGAACGTAGACCGCATCATCGGTCTCGAGCTCGGTCACCGCGTCGGCGATCTGCTCGTTCGGCATATGCTCGTAAAGGTCGGCCTGGGCCGCGCCCTCAACTTCGACCAGAACGTCCGGGTCCAGCCGTTCCCCGAGAAGCTCAATGAAGCCAACCCGCTGCGGCGACGACATAACCTCAAGAAGGTCGGCGATATCGGCGGCGTGGAGGTCTTCAACCAGCTCGACAGCCTGGTCCTGGTTGTTTTCGCGAACGGCACTCAGGACCTGCTGGATAAATTCCTTATCCTGGTGAACCTCAAGCTCAGGGCCTTCGGCATGCTCGTCTTCCGGCTCGCGGTCATTGTTGTGCGGCGGCTCACCTTCAGGTGGCATGGTCAGCACATCATCTTCAGGCAGGTTTGGATTTTTGTCCTTTTCAGCCATGTATGCCTCCCCTGATGTCCCTGAAATCATGTTGGTTTTCGAGCGCACCCCCAACCGGTGCATGGTATGCCCTCTAGTGATAAAAGAAAGGTCCTTAGGTTTCCAGCGAAACGATGAAAAAAGATGCGGATATATGTGCCGGAAGTAGAAAACGGGCCCAAAATGAAAGAAAGCCCGCAGGGCGTTCCCTACGGGCTTTCATTGGTGCGGCCGAGATACCGCAACATATGATTCGATTTCAAACACTTAACTTGATTTTGGTGCCCGTATGGTGCCCCCAATTTAGTCCAAATTAAGCCTTTGATTCACAACGTTAATCAAATCTTGTCCCTTTGAAATCCTGATTGGAAATCCGTCAACGTCCAAAATCTTACTTTGAAGTGAGATCTTCAGCACGGGGGCCTCTTGGCCATGTTCTGCATCCAAATCAAAAAGAGATGAAACCGGCCCAACTAAGCGAAGCGCGGTCCCATTTAATGATTCAGAGGTAGAAGTTCCTGACAAAGAAGCAAGGGCGGGCGCGGCAACTGCTAAGACTAAATCCCTGACTGCTAGTGCTTCGTTAATTGGAGCTGCTTGTGCAGCATAGCTAACGGCCGCAACCAACTCAGTATAAGTCTCAACTATTTCTTGATCTGATTTCCCATCCAGATTCGTAGTTTCATGCGCAGCAGCATTGGGTTTCTCTTCCCGTGTCAACTCATCTGCATGAAGATAATAGGATTCTAAGGCCCCTTTCCTAAGGATAAAGCACCCCACCGCAGCTAGCAGAGAGAGAACACTATCAAGTCGCTTCCGAATAGCCCGCCACCGCCCAGCATTTGCTACCCCGGCAACATCCGCATCCTCCATTGTCATCAAGACAGAAAATGCAGCACGCTTCTGAGCGATCAGTGCGGCTTCATTTTCATCTCTATTAATCCAGTATGGGTGCGTCGTGGCATCAGCTTCTATATCTGCCCAATTAGATTGTACTAGTTGCGTGAAATCGCGCATCACGTCACGGATAAATGTCGCGGCATCCCGATGACCCGACGCAGCAGCCCTCTCGTTTGCCCCCGGCAAGGATGAAAAGCAGCCAGCAAGATTGAGATCATCTACTAACGCATCTGCATCTGCAATTACAACTGGCCTCTTTCCAACTAGACGCATCAACTTGATCACAACCGGAAACTGCCCTTTCCCAATTACAGGAAGGACTTGTGATCCAGCTGCTTCCATATAAAGCCCAAGTCGACGATCAAGTCCCTGACACATGATTTGGTCACTAGGCCCTTCGACAAGAAGCGGACGTTCACTAAAAAGCGCCAATTTGTGATCTTGCCCCAGTCTTGCAATTAAACCCCTGAGTTGCCGCCCTTGAAACTCTTCCATATCGACCTCAAGCTGCAATGGATGGCTTTGTACATCATTGCAAAACACTAACGATGCTAAGTCTTCAGGCGTCCTAACACATACAAACTCAGTCGAATGCGTGCACATGAAAATTAGCTTTTTCGATGGCAAGTCAGGGTCACCTGCGACGTTCTCAATTTCTTGCATAACAAACGACTGAAGCTGGGGATGTAGCGATACCTCCGGTTCATCTATCAACAAAGCTGCAACGTCGTCATCGTACAGTGACGTCAGTACAGCGGTCAGGTGTAACAACCCACTCGCTTCTCGTGCCGAGGAATAAGAGTTTTGAGCACCACTACGAGTAAAGTGTACAGAAAGTCGTCCGGCATCCCAATCAAGTCGCATTTCCCGCCTGAAGAGCTTCGACAACCTTTCCTGCACCTTCAATAAAACATCTGGCCTCACTGCTAGCGTAGCAAAATCACCGAGAACCGATTCAGCAACATGCCGCCTCCCTAAGTCACCTTTATGGCCAAAGTAAGCGTTGTCATATTGGGGATGCGGGCCGCGCTGTCCGTCGAAATTGGACCGATAGTTCTCCATTGGCCCCAGACGCCCAGCGGAAACATACCGAACCGTTCTTCCTCCGAGTAAGTCAGACAAGGTGGGTTTCAATGCTCTCAACAACTGTGTCTTTCCCGCCCCATTCGGCCCCAGAAACGTTGTAACTCCGCTGTGTATCTGGAGAGATATCTGCTGGGCTTCCAATCCGACACGAGCCAAATCAAACATCACCGTAGTAGGAAAATCCACGACCTCACCTCAAAATTTACGTACCTCAACCAATAATCGGTATCGTAACAGCCTATGCGACAACCAATTTAAGAGAAAGCAGATTTGCTCCGCCTCGTCCGCGCCTAACTTTTTATTGCCAGGAATCGACGATTCTGAAAACCGCAGAAACTCTAGAGTTATAAAATGCCCCGTTTTGTAATCGTGCCCCGAGCATGAACTTTGCGCTTTCTGATGTACTTTTCAGATGGGCCCAAAATGAAAGAAAGCCCGCAGGGCGTTCCCTACGGGCTTTCATTGGTGCGGCCGAGAAGACTCGAACTTCCACGGGATATTATCCCACAGCGACCTCAACGCTGCGCGTCTACCAATTCCGCCACGGCCGCGAGGTCGGGCGCTTATCTATCAAGGAAGCCCCTATGCCGCAAGCGGAAAATGACATGATTTTGAAACTATCTGAAAAAGCCCGGTTTTCCGGGCTACAGGCTGGGAAAGTGGGGGCTATACCTGAAGCTGGCTCATCATGCGGGTGATGGACACGCCAATTTTCTCGCCCACGATCATGATTTCGCCGCGGGCGATCAATTCATTGTTGGCGTAAACCCAGCATTCGTCTTCATGCTTGGCATCCAGGTCAATCACCGCGCCCCGGCCCATTTTAAGGAGCTGCCGGATCGGCATGTGGGTACGCCCGAGCACGACGGTAATTTCAACGGTAACCCTGTTAACAGCCTGAAAATTCATTGTTTCCTCATACGGAAGTGCCTTCGGGCCAGCTTGCCACGGCATCCTTATCAAATGATTAACCCAAAAGATTGGGCCACATCAAGCGCCGTCGTGGCCAATTGGCCCGGAAACTTGCTTGGCTCAGCTGCTCAAAAGCGGTATGTAACGCGCAACGTTTAGGTATTTTGTGAGTTTAAGGCCATGGCAGACCAGTTTCCCCTTGAGTGGCGAATCAGCGACGAGCTTGTCGCCTACCCCGATGCGCTTGAAGAGATGGAAGAGCGCGTGCGTGCGATTCGTGCGGGCGAAGCGGCTGAAATGGTCTGGTGTCTTGAACACCCACCGCTCTATACCGCCGGCACCAGTGCCGACCCGGCCGACCTGGTGGACCCGGACCGCTTCCCCGTTTATGACGCGGGCCGCGGCGGACAATATACCTACCATGGCCCCGGCCAGCGCGTTGTCTATTTCCTTCTGGACCTGAAGAAACGCGGCAAGGATGTGCGCCAGTTCATCTACGGCCTTGAAGAGGTGATCGTGCAGTCGCTGGCGAAATTCGGCGTGACGGCAGAGCGCCGCAAGGGCCGCGTGGGCGTGTGGGTTGAGCGTGGTGGTGGGCGCGAAGACAAAGTGGCCGCCATCGGCGTGCGCGTGCGCCAGTGGGTCACCTATCACGGCATCGCCATCAATGTGGAGCCTGACCTCTCGCACTTTGAAGGCATCGTGCCTTGCGGCATTTCAGAGCACGGCGTGACCTCCATGGCTGACCTCGGCCTGCCGATCACCATGGATGACCTGGATGTAGTGCTAAAAGAAGTGTTCGACGACATCTTCGGCCTTGAAGCCCGCCGGATGACCCTTGAGTATCAGGAAGCACCCGAGGGGCCGACCACTAAGCTGCCGTATGAGGCCCAGCCCACAGAAAGCGGCGAAGTGGATGCAGGCGAGCCAATCGAGGAAAGCCACCCGGTCTTCCAGATTTAAACAGCTTCTGCTGATCCAAATGGTTTGAGCGACGTCAGCATGGCGTCGTCCACGTCCTTGCCGCGCGGCAGGTCTGTTTCCCCCACCTGCACCTTCTCACTGTTGAAGGCAGTGATATGGGCCTTGTTCACCACATAGGACCGGTGCAGGCGAATGAAGCCTTCCGGAAGGTCTTCAAGAGCCGCCTTGATGGACCCGTGGGCCACCAGCTTTTCGCCGTCCCCAAGGAAATAGCTGACATAGTTGCCCATGCTTTCCAGATACAGGATATCGGCTGGGTCCAGAAGGTATGTCCGGCGGTTGGCGCGTACCGCCACCTGCTCAGCCTGCCCTGACACCCGGTTCTTTTCCGCTTCCACCAGATACAGCTGGAACATCTTGGCCGCCGCCACAAACACCACCGTGGTGTTCACCAGAAGGACGGCCCGCACCAGCGCACCAAGGTCAAAGAACGGGTCCGCCTGGCCAAACAGCAGCTTTTCATAGAAGAAATAGGCCGACAGCCGGTGCACCAGCCCCGCCAGCACAATCAGACCGGCGTACGAGAGCAGGAAGCGGCCATACTGGCGCACCAGCAGGAAACGCGGCATCAGCACATAGATCATGGCATAGACGGCCGCGAGGCGCGCGGGCAGCAGCACGAATTCCAGATAGAAGGACGCGAAATAGCCTTTGTCCGGTTTCACCCACACAAGGCTGAACAGCACATAATAGCCGACCCAAAAGAGGATATGCGTGAGCACGCGTGACCCGAACAGGTAAAAGCTCTGCCTGATCTGCTCGTGTGGTTGTTCCCCCGTCATCGAAACCCCGCCTTTGATGTAAATTTCTCCGCTGTTCGTATAAAGCCGCCTTCCGAACCGGCCCGCTGCCGCCCATCGTTGCGTCCTGCACAGCTTTTGTATCCACGCTAATTGACGGAATGGCAATGATCCAATCTTTTCTAAAAACCGGCCTTCTGGCCACGCTTCTTCTCTCATCAACCGCCGCTTTCGCCGATGATCTGGCCCGCCGCGCCAGCTGGCAGGCACGCTTTAACCCGCAGGAAACTTCGGGCATGACAATCCGCGAACTGACGGCAGGCTCCCCGCTCGCCGAAGCCGGGCTGAGGGTCGGCGACACGATACTGAAAGTGAACGGCCAGACAGCAACATCCGGCCCCAGCTGGTTCGACATGACGGATGCCCTTGTGGCTGGTCGGCCCTATGAGCTTCTGGTGCGCCGCGGCGTGGACGTGCTGTCCGTTTCCGCAAGCTTCCCGCCTGTGGCACTTGAAAGCCACGAAGGGCTTGAAACCATCTATGACAGCATCACCAGCGATTACGGCATCCGCCAGCGGGTGATCATCACCCGGCCTGAAGGCATCACGGCGGACGCCCCCGGCCCCGCAATCTTTGTGTTGCAGGGGCTAAGCTGTTCATCCATCGAGGCCACACCGGGACGCAGCTCCAATTATATCCGCATCCTGACAGACCTGGCGGAGCAATCTGGCATGATAATGATGCGCGTTGAGAAGCCCGGCATGGGCGACAGCGAGGGCAACTGTTCGGAAACCGGTTTCCGGACAGAGCTGAACGGCTATGAAGTGGCGCTCAGGAAGCTGCAGGCGCTGCCGTATGTGGACGCGGGCCGTATCCTTGTTTACGGCAACAGCATGGGCAGCGCGCTGGCACCCTATTTTGCCAACAAATTCGGCCTGAATGCGGTGATTTCCGACGGTACCTACTATCGCACCTGGTTCGAACATATGCTGGAGATCGAGCGCCGCATCAAGCAAATGCAGGGCATGGATGAAAGCACCATCAACGACCTGATCAACAGGGCCTATATCCCGCTCTATTATGGCATGCTTATGGAAGAAAAATCATACGCTGATGTGATCCGCGAAAAGCCGATGCTGGCGGAGCATAACTATCACGGGCCGATGCATATGTATGGCCGCCCCATGACATTCTATCACCAGATGCAGGATTTCGACGTGGCCGGCAACTGGCAGAAACTGAAGGCCCCCGTGCGCATCCGCTGGGGCACCAATGACTGGATCATGTCGGAGTATGACAATGACATGATCATGGAGGTGCTGACGGCGGCTGGCCATGAGAACGCGGAGCTTTACAAATATCCAGGCATGGACCATTGGGCCACAATCCACGAAAGCCCGGCGAACAGCTTTGGCGGCAAGCCCGGTGTGTGGGAAGACCGCATCAGCGGGCAGCTGGTGGAATGGGCGAAGGATCTGAACAGCCAGGTTAACGCCCTGGGGGCTGACTAAACGGTCGGCTTGACCTCGAACCGGTGCGGCACCATGCCCTGCGCCGGTTCTTTCTCCACGCGCTCTACGTCCGCGGCAGGCGGGCCATTCAGGCACAGTTCGAGCATCAGGTTGACGTCTTCGGCGTGGCCATAGAACAGGGCCTCCACCGTTCCATCCAGCCGGTTCCGCACCCAGCCATGCAGGCCAAGGCGCTTGGCTTCCTCTTCCGTCCAGCCGCGATACCAGACGCCCTGCACTTTGCCGTATATGCGGGCGCGCACAGCGATCCATTTGGTGGCGTCAGACATGGGATGACCTCTTAAGCACTCAATACGTCAGCCAAGCGTTTCATAAAGGCATCGCAGGCGTCAAGCTGGCTTTTGTCGATAAATTCATTGGGTTTGTGGGCCTGGGCGATATCGCCGGGGCCGCACACCACGGCTGGGAAATCGATCGACTGGATATGCCCGGCCTCGGTGCCGAAGGCCACCACGGTGGTATCGTTTCGGCCCGCGAGCGCCAGCGCCAGCGTTTCGGCGTCAGATCCCGGTTCGGCCTTCAGGGGCGGCAGGTAGGCCCACACGGCATTTTCCGCCCGGCATTCCGGGAAGCTGGCCTCAAGGTGCGGGTTGATCACATCACTGAGGAAATCGGTATAGTCCTGCAGGATCGCCGCCGGATCTGCGTTGGGTACGGCGCGGAACTCCCAGTCGAACTCACAATAGTTCGGGATGATATTGAAGGCACTGCCGCCTGATATCGGCCCCACATTGAAGCTGGTGTAGGTAGGATCGAAACTGTCGTCATGGGGCCCGTGGATACGCGCCTTGGCCGCCAGGCTGCCAATGAAGGTAATCAGCTCCGCCGCCACGGCCACCGCGTTGACGCCGTCCTCTGGGCGGCTGGAGTGCGCCTCCCTGCCCCAGATGCGGGTTTTCGACACATACTGCCCCTTGTGGGCATTGGCCACCTGCATCGATGTGGGCTCACCCACCACCACAAGACGCGGCTGGGCGATCTGGTCCTTCAGGACCGGCAGCAGCGACTGGATACCCAGGCAGCCGACTTCCTCGTCATAGGTGAAGGCAAAATGGATCGGGCGTTTCAGGTTTGCGGCCTTGAACTGCGGCACAGCCGCCAGCGCACTGGCGATAAAGCCCTTCATGTCGGCGCTGCCGCGACCGACCAGCTGCCCGCCTTTTTCAGTCAGCGTGAAGGGGTCTGTGGCCCAGTCCTGCCCGTCCACCGGCACCACATCGGTGTGGCCCGACAGCACAACACCACCCGGCACATCGGGCCCGATGGTGGCGACAATATTGGCCTTAGACTTCTCGCCATTGAATTGAATTTTTGATTCGATATCAAAGTCTTGCAGGTAACTTTGAATGTAATTTATCAATTCAAGATTCGAGAGCCGACTGGTGGTATCATACCCCACCAGCCTTTCAAGAATGGCCTGCGTGTTTTGTGTTTCGCTGGCCACCCTATTCGAACTCAAGGATCACGGCATCGACCGCCAGGCTATCGCCCGCCGCCGCATTCACCGCTTTCACCACACCGTCTTTTTCCGCACGCAGGATGTTTTCCATCTTCATGGCTTCGACGACCGCCAGCGCTTGGCCGGCCTTGACCTCATCGCCCTCACCCACATTCAGGGACACCACAAGGCCCGGCATCGGGCACAGGAGGAATTTGGATGTATCCAGCTCCACCTTCTCGGGCATCAGCTCATAGAGCTTGGCCGCGCGTTCGGTCTGCACCCGGATGTCCATGGACACGCCGTCGCACGTCAGGCGCACGCCAATCGGCAGGCGGTCGATCTCCATGGCATAGTCCACATCGCCTATGGTGGCATGGAACACCGGCTCACCCGGCATCCAGTCACTGACAATATCCACATGCTTCTTGCCGATGATGACTTCCGCGTGGTCTTCCTGCGGGATAATACCGGTCGTGACGCTGTCCCCGTTGATCGACACCACCCATGGCCGCTCCTGCGGGCCATGAGGCTCCGAAATCTGGCCCTCAATCTGTGTCTCGCGGGATTTTTCAACCGCATTGATAAAGGTGGCCGCCACGATCATGGCTTCCTTCACCTCGTCCCTGAGCACACCACCTTCAAAGCCGTCAGGATACTCCTCGGCGATGAAATTGGTGGTCATGTCGCCCGCCTGGAAGCGCGGGTGCGCCATCAGGGCCGCAAGGAACGGGATATTATGGCCAATACCGCGAATATAATATTCGTCCAAGGCCCGGCGCTGGGCCGCGATGGCCTCGTCCCGTGTTTTGCCCGTGGTGATCAGCTTGGCGATCATCGGGTCATAGAACATGGAGATCTCAGCGCCCTCGAACACGCCAGTGTCCACGCGCACGGCCTCATCCTCGGATGGGCGTACATAACGGGACAGGCGGCCAATGGACGGCAGGAAGCCGCGGAACGGGTCTTCCGCATACACGCGCGTCTCGATGGACCAGCCCTCAAGCTTCACGTCGGCCTGGCTCAACGTCAGCTTTTCGCCGTTCGCCACACGCAGCATCTGCTCCACAAGGTCCACGCCCGTGACCTGCTCGGTCACCGGGTGCTCCACCTGCAGGCGGGTGTTCATTTCAAGGAAATAGAAGTTCTTGTGCTTGTCGACGATGAATTCCACCGTACCGGCACTGCAGTAATCCACGGCTTTAGAGAGCGCCACCGCCTGCTCGCCCATGGCTTTGCGCGTGGCTTCATCGAGGAACGGGCTTGGCGCTTCCTCCACCACTTTCTGGTGGCGGCGCTGGATCGAACACTCGCGCTCGCCCAGGTAAATCACGTTGCCATGCTTGTCGCCCAGCACCTGGATTTCAATGTGGCGGGGTTCTTCAACGAATTTCTCGATAAACACGCGGTCATCGGCGAACGATGTGCGCGCTTCATTCTGGGCAGAGATAAAGCCTTCCTTAGCCTCGTCGTCATTATAGGCAATGCGCATGCCCTTGCCGCCACCGCCCGCAGACGCCTTCAGCATCACGGGATAGCCGATCTCGGCGGAGATTTTGGCGGCCTCGTCTGCGTCCTTGATGATGCCCATATGGCCCGGCACTGTCGACACACCCGCTTCCGCCGCCAGCTTCTTACTGGTGATCTTGTCGCCCATGGCATTGATGGCCTTGGGGTCGGGCCCGATAAAGGCAATGCCCGCCTTCTGCACGGCCTCCACGAAGCTCGCGCGCTCAGACAGGAACCCATAACCAGGGTGAATGGCCTCGGCGCCCGTATCCTTCGCGGCCTGCAGGATCTTGTCCGCCAGCAGATAGCTTTCCGCAGCCGCTGGTGGGCCGATATGAACAGCCTCGTCCGCCATTTCCACATGCAGCGCGTCAGCGTCTGCATCGGAATAAACGGCAACCGTCTTGATGCCCATACGCCGCGCCGTCTTGATCACACGGCACGCAATTTCACCCCGGTTGGCAATCAGGATCTTACTGAACATAGAACGGTTCCCTTATTCCTTGTTTTTCTTTTTCCGGCGCCCTGACGCCAGATACCAGAGCGCGCCAATGACGGCAGCGCCCAGCATGAAATAGATACTGCCGCCGCCACCGCTGAACATGGTGGCGCCCAGCGCGAAGCCGAATACGCCGCCCAGCACAAAGGCCCAAACGGCAACAGAGCGAAGCTCGGAGCGCTTGGCGATACCGCCAACCTTGTCTTCCGCGTCCTTGGGGATTGGTCTGGCCATTAAGCACCTCCTGCTTTGGCTGTCAGGGCCTTCAGCTTCCTGTCAGCCATGCGGCCATAGATCACAGTGGCCGGCCAGATCAGCATATTGGCCCACCCTGCCCACATGGGGGCAAGCTGGATCGGCAGGAAGGCCGCACCGATGGTCAGAAGCGGAATGATGGCCACAATCAGGAACATGTTGGCGTGAGTTTCCACGTGGGTGCGTTCAACGTCCGTCAGTTCCAGATCGTCCGCGCTGGCAAGGGCAATCCGGTAGAACCACACAAAACACAGGAACACAGCTGAAAAGCCGCCCGCATAAAGGGTGTATAGCAAAACAAACTGATCAGGCCTGAAGGTCACCATCGTCGGCATTTCAAGCCCCAGCCACCCGGAGAGGATCACATAATTCACCACCACAGTGGCGAGGAACTTCAGCGGATAGACAAACAGAAGCACCAGAAACAGCAGCACGCCGTTCGCCCACACCACTTTCCCGGTATTCAGGCCAAACTGCCTGAAGAAGCGGTAATGCCAGTACCAGATAAAGACCAGCAGCATGAATGTCAGCGCGAAGGCCGGAAAGCCCAGCACCATGGCGAACAGCTCATCCAGCGATGTCGGCACTTCCATGGAGACGATTAGAAGCGTGATGGCAAAACCGATCACAGCGTCAGTCAGGCCTTCAAGGCGGCTGACATGCGTCCCCCGCACCCGAATGCCGGACATTTCCTCGTCCACCGATGTCAGCATATGCCGCCGCATCCCAGTTTACTCCCCCTTATCGTCCTGTTTATCGTCCTTGCCGATGTCCTTCATCATGTCGGCGTTCTTCTTGAACAGCCAGAAGGCGAAGGCGAACATCAACAGGCTCACGCCGCCTGCATAGCGCATCAGATCGTCGGTGCCGTACCTGAGGTACGTGCCCACAACCATGATCAGCCCCACGATCAGGCAGCCCCAGATGCCAATTTTCTGTGTCGTCGTCACGCTACAGCCCTCCCCGGCTTTCGCTTAGAGCGGAATATTGTCGTGCTTCTTCCAAGGGTTCTCAAGATGCTTGTTCGCCAGCTTCTTCAGCCCCGTGATGATGCGCTTGCGCGTTGAGTGCGGCATGATCACTTCGTCGATATAGCCGCGCTGCGCCGCCACGAACGGATTGGCGAACAGGTCTTCATATTCCTTGGTGCGCTCGGCGATCTTTTCCGGATCGTCCCGATCCTTGCGGTACAGGATTTCCACCGCGCCCTTGGCGCCCATCACCGCGATCTCAGCCGTCGGCCAGGCGTAGTTCAGGTCCCCGCGCAGGTGCTTGGAGGCCATCACGTCATAAGCGCCGCCATAGGCCTTGCGCGTGATAACCGTGATTTTCGGTACCGTGGCTTCGCCATAGGCAAACAACAGCTTGGCGCCGTGCTTGATGATGCCGCCATATTCCTGCGCTGTGCCTGGCAGGAAGCCCGGCACGTCTACAAGCGTAATGATCGGAATATTGAAACAGTCGCAGAAACGCACAAACCGCGCGGCTTTCTTCGAACTGTCGATATCCAGGCAGCCTGCCAGTACCATCGGCTGGTTGGCCACAATACCGACCGTTTCGCCGTCCATGCGGGCCATACCGATGATGATATTGCCTGCGTGGTTTGGCTGAAGCTCGAAAAAGTCGCCCTCGTCCACCATTTTGGTGATCACTTCATGCATGTCGTACGGCTTGTTGGCGTTCGACGGGATCACATTATCCAGCGATTTTTCAATCCGGTCCGACTTGTCGAAACTTGGGCGAACCGGCGGCTTTTCCCGGTTATTGAGCGGCAGGAAGTCATAGAAGCGCCTGAGCTGCGCCAGCGCTTCGACGTCATTCGCAAACGCTTTGTCCGCGACGCCGGATTTGGTGGTGTGGGTCGAGGCCCCGCCCAGTTGTTCCTGGGTGACCACCTCGTTGGTGACCGTTTTCACCACATCCGGGCCGGTCACAAACATGTAGGAGCTGTTCTCGACCATGAAGATAAAGTCTGTCATGGCAGGGCTGTAGACAGCACCCCCCGCGCATGGGCCCATGATCATGGAAATCTGCGGCACCACGCCGGACGCCAGCACGTTTTTCTGGAATACGTCGGCATATCCGCCAAGCGCCGCAACGCCTTCCTGAATACGCGCACCGCCACTGTCGTTCAGGCCGATCACCGGCGCGCCCACCTTCATGGCCATATCCATGACCTTGATGATTTTTTGCGCGTGTGTGGCCGAGAGAGATCCACCGAAAACGGTGAAATCCTGGCTGTAGACATAGACAAGGCGGCCATTGATGGCGCCCGAACCAGTCACCACACCGTCGCCCGCGAACTTGGTGTCGCCCATGCCGAAATCGTTGCAGCGGTGTTCGACGAACATGTCATATTCTTCAAAGCTGCCTTCATCGAGGAGAAGCTCGATCCGCTCCCGCGCTGTGAGCTTGCCGCGTGCGTGCTGTGCGTCGATACGCTTCTGGCCACCGCCCAGGCGGGCCTGCGCCCGCTTTTCTTCCAACCGCTCCAGGATTTCCTTCATAGATCCGCCTTCCCTCGGTTTTTATTGTGCAGGGCAGCAAATGCCAGTGCCAGCGCCCCTTAGCAGCCTTTACCGCCGCAAATATTGACTCTTATTATCCTGTCCTTCAGACAGTTTCCAGCGTTTTATTTCGCAGGTGCGAAAGGAACTCGCCTGCCGTCACAAGGTCGGCATAGGCGGCTTCCCGCTTGTCTTCCACTTCCGCGTCCAGGCCCCAAAGTTCCTCCTGATGCAGGCTGTCGAGTATACTGGCCTGCCACACAGCTTCGAGCGGACTATAGCCCTTCATGTAAGCCAGCGCCAGAACCAGCGAACCAAGAACGTTGGTGAAGGCATGCAATACCGTCAGTTCAAAGGCGTCATAGCCCGCAACGTCAGCCATCAAGGCCTTCAGGGCCTCATCGTCCTGCGCCACCGGCATGATGCCGTCTGTCACCGTGAGGTCCGCGCCCAATGTCTCGCTTGCCCAAGCCAGATACGGGTCCCAGACCTCTTTCTGGCGGGCCACGAGGTCCTCGGGTTCCGCTGCCCGGTAACATAGCAAATCCGTGGCGCCAAAGGCTGCCACTTCACGCACGACATCGTCGTGGCGCAGCGCCACGCGGTCCAGTGCCGTGTAGGCCAATTGGGTTTTGGGCATGGTGGCGGGCACAATCTTGTCGCTTTGCGCGCGCCATTCGTCCGCCACAGCTTCCGCCAGCGACCGGGTCGGTAGTACAAGTGTTGCCTTGGCAGGCGTCTTCACCAGCCGCCCGTCCAGCGTGATCACATGGCCGGTATCCGCCGCTTCGGTAGCGACATTCTCGTAAAATCGTTTCATGCTTCAGTCGTCTGTCTTCTTGCCAGCTTCTGTATCCGGCGCCTTTTCCGCCTTCATCTGGCGGGTCACTTCGGCCAGTTTACGGCGCGAATGACGCGCCTGCTTGCGCTTGCTGGCCATGCGTTTTTCCGTGGCTCCACTTTCCACCTCAAAGCTGCCTGCATAATTGAGGCTGGATTTTTCCTTCTCGCGCCGCGGCGTGCTGACGATGTCATAACCCAGGAAGCGGTTGCCCAGTTGGGGCTGGCGGTAACACAGCAGCAAAAACATGGCGAGGAAGATCAAGCAACCAATGAGCAGAACATAGAGGAAATCACCGCTTTGCGCCGCCAGGGCGAAATAGGCGACCACCGCCGCCGCACCTGTGATCGCAGACGCAATCAGGAACCCGATGCGCGGACGCAGAGCCTCCGCCTGAAGGTCGTCTTTTTCTTCTTTATTCAGTTTGTCGCGTATCATGTCTCTATCCAATCAAGGCCTTAACGGCCTTTGGTATGTCGTAAAAGGATGTCGCCACGTGGGCCGCGCCTGCGTCTGTCAGTTCATCCGTGTGGTGATAGCCCCAATCCACACCAATGCCGCCGCACGGCGCATTCCTGGCCATCATCATATCAAAGCTGGTGTCGCCGATCATCACCGTCTGCTCTCTATGGCTGCCAGCCTCCGCGATCGCGGTGTGGATCATGGACGGGTGCGGCTTTGACGGGTGCCCGTCGGCGGTCTGCAGTGTGACGAAATGATGCCCGATGCTGTGTTCCTTCAAAACCCGCTCAAGTCCGCGCACACTGTTGCCCGTGGCCACACCCAGCACATAACCATCGGCGTTCAGGCTTTCAAGAACCTCAAGCGTGCCGGGATACAGTGGGTCTGGCCCTGCGGCTTGTTCCACCCTTCGCTTGTAGAAATTGGCCTTGTATTTCTCTGTCGCCATCTCGTGGAAGGCGCGCTCCGCTTCAGGCAACAGTGCTGCCATGACTTCCACCAGGCTCAGCCCCACGATTGCGCGCACTTCGGCGTCCGTCAGAACCGGCAGACCCAGCTCCTCGAACGTCTCGTGCATGGTGCCGACAATCATATGCTGGCTGTCCACCAACGTGCCGTCGCAGTCAAAGATTACCAGCCGGTTCGGCGCATTCATGCACCGTCCTCCACCAGCGGATCCTCATATTCGCCGACCTCGAAGCCGAGCATATTGAAACTTTCAGCCATATGCGGTGACAGCGGCGCCGTCACACTGGCGCGGCCACCCGCCGGGTGCGGGAAGCGCACTGTGTGGCTGTGAAGGTGCAGCTTCTTGGAAATCGCGCCAGAGAGGAACGCGTCCCCACCGCCATATTTGCCGTCCCCCACAATCGGGTGGCCCATTTCCGTGCAGTGTAGGCGCAACTGGTGCGTGCGGCCCGTGTGCGGCTTCAGCGCCACCCATGCGGCCTGCTGCCCGGCGTTATCCACCACTGCATAGTCGGTTAAGGAATGCTGGCCATTTGGGTCTGCAACCATGCGCTCGTTCCCCTTGATGGGGGCCTTGGACATATTCAGGATAATCCGGCCGTCGCGCGGGTTCGGGCAGCCGATCACCAGCGCCCAATAGCGCTTGTCGGTTTCCTTGGTCTTGAAGGCGTTGGCGAGCGCCGCAGCAGCGTTCGGGGTACGCCCCAAAAGCAGCACGCCTGACGTGTCCTTGTCCAGCCGGTGCACAAGGCGCGGCCGGTGCTCTGACCCAAACCTCAGGGCATCCAGAAGGCCGTCCAGGTGACGTGTCTGGCCCGTGCCGCCCTGTGTGGGCAGCCCCGCTGGCTTGTTGATCGCGATCACATGGTCGTCTTTATAAAGCACCCAGCTCTGGACTTCCTTGATGTCCTTATCACTCAGGCGTGGTTTCGGCTCGCGCTTTGGCGGTTCCGGCATGTCTCCAAGCGGCGGCACGCGCACCACCTGGCCCTCCTCGACCCGCTCCGGGCCCTTGACCCGCTTGCCGTCCAGGCGGATTTCGCCCTTGCGCATCTTTTTCTGCAGCGTGCCAAAGGGCACCTCAGGGAAATGGCGCTTGAACCAGCGGTCGATGCGAATGCCGTCATCGTCGGCCTTCACTGTGATGTTTTTTACGTTACTCATACCAATATTCGCCCAAGCCAGATGCCTGCAAAAAGACCCACCACACCCAGAAGCAGCGAGCCGAGGGCATACAGCCCGGCGCCGGTCCAGTCGCCGCGCTCAATAAGCAGCACGGTCTCGAGTGAATAGGTTGAAAAAGTTGTGAAACTGCCAAGGAAGCCAACCGCCAGAAAACCGCGAAGCTCCTGCGTGATGTCAAGCTTGTGGGCAAAGGCGGTTATCAGGAACCCCATGAACAAGCTGCCGAGGATATTCACCGCGAACGTACCGTACGGAAAGCCCGTTCCCAGGGCGCGCATGATGGCCCCAGCCACAAAGTGGCGAGACAGCGCACCGGCGGCGCCCCCAACAGCGATTGCAAGCAGCATCGGCATGCCTGATTCCTTATTAGCCCAATAGCTTTGATTGCCCTTTGAGAGGCTTCAGCCCTTCTCTAGCAGAACAAATCGTTATTCTATACCGAAAACCCAACCTTCGGTGCGGCGCACCATAGCCGAGAGTGCCTGCGGATTCCAGTATTTGCGATCATGGTGAATTTGGCGGAGCGCGGCGGCTGTCACACAGGCATCTGCGGCATGGTCCGTGAAGTCCAGCCCCAGGCGCGGCATGCGCTTTGCGCCCAGCCGGTTAAGGATAGGCCTTAATGCCGCCATGTCGCGGATTTTGCCCCGGTGCCCACCCAGTGCGGCAAAGGCGGCGGCGTAGATTTCCACCACCACGGTCCGGGCATCCGTCATGTCGTCGAACGGCCAGATGGCGATATGGTCCTGCCTGTTCAGGTGATGCAGCATCGCCATGGTCGACAGGCCCGACAGCCCCACCTGGCTGGGGCCAATCAGATGGAACACGCTTTCGCACGGGCCCGCGCCGCTATCCACCGCCAATTGTTCAGGCACGCGCATGCGGCGGCTATAATGCCGACCCTTCAATGTTTCTGCGCCCCTGCTCCGGAGATAATAGGCCGCGTGTTCGTCCACGAACGGCCCGCCATAGAAATCACCCTCAGGGCCACACAGGTCGGCCACATGAGCCCACAGGGCCTTGACGTCTGCGGGCAGCACATCGCCGGGCAAGTAGGCGCCTTCGTCCACGAAGGGCATGCCAAAGGACGAATCAATGCCCACCAGCACCCGTTCGCCTTTCCTGCGCCCCAATCCACCCGCCAGCCAGCTTGCGCAGTCCTGGCGGCTCCAGCGGCGGTGGCCGGAAGGCGGTGAGACCATCTTCGGCGCGCCCTCGCCCGCTTCGCAGACGGCAACGGCAAGCCCGGCGTGGCGTTTGCCTTTGGCGCCTGTCCAGTCGATCCCGACAAAATGGCTGAAGTCAGCGTGTGGCATAATATCCCATGGGTTTCGTTCTTCCCTTCAAGGCTGTACGGCGCTAGGCTTGCCCCGCTATATCGACTAAGGGGGAGCAGGCCATGACCGGCACGAGCAGCAGGGTACACCCGGGACCGTCACAGACAACCCGTTTTTGGGGCACACTTGGCCTTGCGGCCATGGTGGCGACGGCAGGCTATGCCGTCTATCAAACCGAAAGCCATAAGCCGCCTGAAAGCGCCACCATCCTGTTCATGAATGATATCTACCGTATAGGTGGCATCAAGCGCGGCAGTGAAGGTGGGCTTGCGCGGATCGCCAGCATCCGCACCGAGCTTGAAGCCAAGCATGGTGAGCTGCTGATATTGCACGCGGGTGATGCGCTATCGCCATCGCTTCTGGGCGACATGTACAAGGGCGCGCAGATGGTGGAGGCGCTCAATCTCCTGGACGGTGACGACGACCACGACAGCCGCCTGTTCGTTACCTTCGGCAATCACGAGTTTGATGTCTCCTCATGCGACCGCCCTGACGCGCTGGTGGCGCAGGTGCAGACGTCCGATTTCACCTGGCTGGCCGGCAACCTGGATTTCAGCAAATGTGCCAGCGGTGACGGCTTCGCCCCGCTTGCGAATGCCAAGAATGTCGTCCCCCGCCAGATTGTGGACATGCACGGCATCAGGATCGGCCTGTTTGGCCTGACCATCAGCGAATCCACTTATGCAGGTTTGCTGACTGACCGCGAAGGCACTGACACGCTGACAGACAGCTACATCGCCGCCGCCAAGCGCCTGACGGCAGAGCTGCGCGCGAAGGGTGCTGAGTATATCATCGGCGTGACCCATCTGGCCAAACCGCAGGACCGCGCGATCCTTGAAACGCTGGGGGACGCGGGCCCGGACCTGATCATCGGCGGGCACGACCATGCTGCGATGAAAGTGGGACCAGTGAACGGGCGATACATCTACAAGCAAACGGCGGATGCGCGCGACGTGGGCGCACTGACGATCACCCGCGCCAAGGACGGCACACTTTCGGCCTCCGAGCGCACGGTTTATGAACTCAAGGGCAACAGCCCGACCAAAGACCCGACGGTGCAGGCATTTGTCGACCAGAAGATGGCGGCGCATGAAGCGGCTTTCTGCGCCAAGAAGGGCCTTGGAGACGGTTGCCTGTCTGACGGCATGGGCATTACCCAGATTGCCTGGCAGCTGGAAGAGAACAGCAACCGGGAAATGGAGACAGCCATCGGCAACTGGCTGGCGGACCAAATGCTGGCGCCGGAAACGCCGACCTTTGAAGGGTGCGATGCCGCCTCCCCCACTGTGGGTCTGTTGACCGCCGGGGGGCTGCGGCTCAATTATGACCTGCCAGCGAGTTTCGAGTTGAAACGGCGTGAAGTGGAAGAGCTGTTCCCCTTCTCCTTGCCGCTCGTGGCGATCTGCATGACTGGCACGGAACTTAAGGCTGCGCTGGAAAACGGGCTGGGCGCGCCGGGTGAAGGCCGCTGGCCGCACCTGAGCGGCGTGAACGTGCGCTACAGCTATGAGCCCGCTACGCGCACGGCCACCGTGCATGAGGTGACCTCAGGCGGTAAACCCGTGGGGCCGGCCGATCCGGTGCGTGTGATTGCCAACGGCTATACGGCTTCCCGTGGGGACGGTTACCAGATGTGGCCAGTGTGCGGTGAAGGCAGCGGCGTTGACTGGTCTACTGACGGCGCGCGCCGCCAATGCGAACAGCGCATCATGGCAGGCCTTGAAAGCGCCACAGCCAAACCGGTCATGGACGGCGACACGGTATTTGACCTGAAGGATTGGGCGCTTGAGGCGTTCCACGCTGCGGACGGTAAGGGCGTTGGCCCAACTGAGGACCTGACGGACGATACCCGCCGTGTGACCAAGGAATAGGCTTAATCGTTTTCCGCGTCGGGCTTACGCTTGGCGGCATATTCGGCGCGGATACGGGCAAAATAGGCCTGGCGCTTCTGAATTTCGCGCTCAAACCCGCGTTCCACCGGGCGGTAGAATTCCTGTCGCTGCATATCTTCGGGAAAATAGTCCTGCCCTGACACGCCCGCGGCCGTGTCATGGTCATAGGCGTACCCAGCACCGTAGCCCATGTCTTTCATCATCTTGGTCGGCGCATTCAAAATATGCGACGGCGGCATCAGGTTGCCGTGCGTCTTGGCCGCTTTCTTCGCCGCCTTTTCCGCCTTATAGGCCGCGTTGGATTTGGGGGCCGTGGCCAGATAGATTACCGCCTGCGCGATCTGGCTTTCGCCTTCGGGACTGCCGAGGAACTCATAGGCATCCTTCGCCGCCAACGCCTGATGGATGGCTTCCGGGTCGGCGAGGCCGATATCCTCGGAAGCGAAGCGCACAAGCCGGCGGATCACATACAAGGGGTCCTCCCCCGCCGTTAACATGCGTTCGGTCCAGTAAAGAGCCGCGTCAGCGTCTGAGCCCCTGAGCGACTTATGTAGCGCCGAGATCAGATTATAGTGACCGTCCCGGTCCTTGTCATAGCTTGGCGCACGCTTCTGCAGCAGCTTCGCCAGGTCCTGCGGCCCCAGCGTTTCGCCAGCCGCAAGGTCATAGAGCGTCTCAACGCAGTTCAGCAGAAACCGTCCGTCACCGTCCGCCATGGCCTTCAGCGCCACGCGCGCGTCGGCGTCCACCGGCAGCGGCGCATCCATTTCGGCTTCTGCGCGCTCCAGCAGTTCATCAAGCGCTGTGTCATCGTGCCGGTTCAGCACCAGCACCTGCATCCGGGAAAGGAGTGCGCCATTGATCTCGAACGACGGGTTTTCCGTGGTGGCACCAATCAGCGTGATCGTGCCGTCTTCCACATAAGGCAGGAAGCCATCCTGCTGGGACCGGTTGAAACGGTGAATTTCGTCCACGAACAAAAGCGTCCCGCGCCCGCCCATGCGGCGGGCCTTGGCGGCCTCAAACACCTTCTTGAGGTCCGCAACGCCAGAAAAGATCGCCGATATCTGTTCAAATGCCAGGTCAGCGTGATTGGCCAGCAGGCGCGCGATGGTGGTTTTTCCCGTGCCCGGTGGGCCCCACAGGATCAGGCTGGAGATACGGCCCGACTTGACCATGCGGCCAAGCGCCCCGTCATCGCCCAAGAGATGGCTTTGGCCGACAACCTCTTCGAGCGCCTTGGGGCGCAGCCGGTCCGCGAGCGGGCGCGGCGCGCCCGTCTCAAGACCAGCCTGTTCAAAGAGGGTCGACATGCTTACTGCACCACCCGGCAGCGGTACGACCGGCTCTGGCCCGCCAGCAGGCATTCCTGAATACGGCCGCGACGCTGGATCTGGTAGAGATACTCGTTCGCGTTCTCAGGCAAGGCAGCCTCAAGGTCTTCAACGCGGGTAATGTCCACATTATTGACCTTCAGCAGGATATCGCCCGGCACCAGCAGCTGGAAGCGGGCAGCCGGCGTGCGGCCATCCACCTTCAGTACCACCACGCCCCTGAGGAACGGATCGATCTGAAGTTCGTCATTGAAGCGCGGCGACAGGTTGCCCACCGTTACACCCTGGAACGGGTGGCGGCCATCAAGTTTGGTCACATTGCGCTCTGGGTCCTCTGGTGGCAACGCCAGCGTCGCCATGCGCTGCTGGATAAAGCCTTCCGACAATACAGCCAGCGATACTTCAGCGCCCGCGTCCATCGTGGCGATCCGGAAATTGAGGCCCGGTTCGTCGATCACTTCCTTGCCGCCGATGGCCATGATCACGTCGCCCGGCATGATGCCGGCGATTGCGGCGGGGCCGCCTTCATAGACTTCGTCCACCAGCACGCCGCCTGCGCGGTCAAGGCCGAGGCTGGCTGCCAGGTCGCCTGTAACATTCTGGCCGCGCACGCCCAGCCATGGTCGCGTCAGCTGACCTTCATTAAGCGCCGCCTTGAGGACGGATTTCACCATGTTGGCCGGCACCGCAAAACCGATACCGTTCGACGCGCCCGTGCGGCTGTAGATAGCGGTGTTGATGCCCAGAAGCTCACCGTCCATGCCGACAAGCGCACCGCCCGAGTTACCGGGGTTCACCGCTGCGTCTGTCTGGATGAAGAAGCCGAAATCAGAGATACCCTGCTGCGTGCGCGCCGTGGCGGACACAATCCCGCCTGTCACGGTCTGGCCCACGCCGAAAGGGTTACCAATCGCCAGTACGATATCACCCACCAGCACATTGTCTGAATCCGACAGGCGCAGGCTGGCAAGCGGCTCATCGCCTGCATCGATCTTGAGGATGGCGAGGTCCGTGCGCGGGTCGGCCAGAACGATCTTGGCATCGAACTCACGCCGGTCATTGAGGACCACCTGAATTTCGTCGGCGCCTTCGATCACGTGGTTGTTTGTCACGATCACACCGTTCGGGCGCACGATCACGCCAGACCCCAGCGAGCCCTGCACCCGTTCCTGCGGCGCGCCGAAGCTGAAGCGGTCACCAAAGAAGCGCTGGAACAGCGGATCATCAAACAAGGCCGACCGGCGCGAGCGTACGATCTTCTTGGTGTAGATGTTCACCACGGCAGGCGCGGCTTCCGATACGATCGGTGCGTAGGAAAGCTTCACCTGCATTTCGGACTGCGGCACCATGCGGACCACGTCCCCATCCTGCGCCTGACCGGCTGTAAAGCTTGCTGTGATGCCAGCGATCAATATTCCGATTGCTGTGATAACGCGCTTCATGAACATACCTCTCGTTACGGTTTTTGGGTCAATCCCGGCTGTAGCACTGCACTGGTACGCGCCAGGTGACAAATTCCCTGCCTTTATATGGCTGAGCCATTGCCCATGCGCAAGGGCAATGGCGATGAAGCGCCTTTTCTGCGCGATGCTTTTACCCGATACGGGATGCGATCAGGACGCCAGTTGCCCAGCCCATGAAGGTGGTTTCAAACCCGGGCTTGGCGGTGATATGCTTGATGAAATCGTCCACATTGCGCTGATGCCCGTTGGGCCAATTGGGCTGCGGCAGAAGATCATCCACCACATAGATGCCGCCTTCCCTGAGCAGCGAAAGCGTGCGTTCCAGGTGGCTGTATTTACCGGGCCAGGCATCTGCGAAAATCAAATCGAACTGCATGGGTTCAAGGGCATCCAGAAATTCCCCCGCATCCGTGCAGCACAGCGTCAATTGTGGGTTCTTGCCCAGGTGGCGCGCGGCCACGGCCTGGACGGCCTTGTCATTGTCCACGCTCACCAGCTTGGCTTCCATGCACAGGCCATCCAGCATCCAGGCCGTCGACAGGCCCGTACCGGTGCCTAGTTCCAGCATGGTGCCCCCCGGCTTGCTGGCCACCAGTGTCTTTAGAAGCGCGCCCACAGCGGGCTCTGACGCCATTTGGAAGCCCATGATTTTCGTTTCGGCCTGAATAGCGCGGATGGCCCGCGGCATGTCATAAGCATGGTGTATTGTGTTTGGCGGTTGTTTTGTCCCGTCCATTTTCTGCTCCCTGATGTCTGCCCCAAACGGGCTGCCCGATAAACCGGATGCTAGGAACAAAAAAGGGCAAGCTGATGGCGTTAAAGACTAGAAAACAGGAATGCCCAACCGAGCTGCGAGAATAAGGGCTGCATCGAGGTCCAGCATGTCTCCAGATCGCAGCAGCCCGGCAAAATCCTGCGGGTCCAACAGAAACGGTTCGCCAATCACCCCGGGGTCTTCCTCTGGTTCTGCAATCTTTTCGCAGTCATGGGCCAGGAAGATGTGTCTCTTTGCCGTTGAATAGGCCATGACATAGGCTGTGGTGACCGCCTCGATCCGGCCTGTGTAACCGGTCTCCTCCAACAGCTCTTTACGCGCTGTCTCCTCCGGGGTGTCTCCGGGATCAACCATACCGGCTGGCAGCTCATGGGTGAAATGCCCTGGTCCCGGACGAAACTGTCGCATCATCAGGATTTTGCCTTCTTTTGTCACGGCGCCCACAACGGAAAATTCCGGCTGCTTGGCAACAACATAACGGTATTCCCTGCCATCGTGGGAATAGGTGCGGTCTTCCACTTCAAGGTAGGGGTTGCTGTAAACCGTGGATGATTGCTTCAGTGTTACGTCGTCACTCATTCATATCTCCATGACCAGACAGGCATATGCGCCCGGCGAAGGCTAGCGCGAAAGTCGCCAGGAAAAAAGGGCGAGCCGAAGCCCGCCCTTTCCAGTACCAGACCAATGGCCGGTATGGTGCTTGCTAGTCCCCGGAAACGAACACCGTGACCTGAATGTTTTCGATGTCGAAAACGGTTATACCCTGAAGGAAGATCGCACCATTGCCGGTATCAATCATCAGGCCTTCTTCACCATTGACGGTGGCCGCAACTGCACTGGACAGGGCATCTTCGAAGGCCTGCCCAGCTTCGGTGCCCTCAATCATAATGCTGTCGCTTGTCAGATCAAAGTCGGTCACCACGTCGCGACTGCCATCAAAATCGAATTCGATCCTGTCGCTGCCTGCCCCGGTATTGATAACATCACTGCCTTCGCCGCCGCTGAGCCAGTCATCCCCGTCACCGCCATGGATGGTGTCATCGTCCGCACCGGCATAGAGCCTGTCCGCGCCCGCACCACCATAGATGATGTCGTCGCCACCTTCGCCCCACACAGTGTCGTTTCCCTGGCCGCCGAACAGCGTTTCAACTCGGGTTGATCCCGGCCCATCGAACTGATGGAAATATTCAGGATCACCGTCGCCACCGAAAATCTCGTCGTTGCCGTCACCGCCGAAAATAATGTCCACGCCGCCAAAGCCGCGCAGCACGTCATCGCCCGCGCCGCCACCGATGGTGTCGAACCCATTGGCGCCATAGACGGTGTCATCATCCGCCCCGCCCCAAAGCTGGTTCGCAAATCCCGGTTGATACTCAAGGGCGGCGGACCCCAGGCCAAGCTCATCCATGCTGACGGTGCCGTCTTCGTCCAGGTCGCGCCAATTGCCGCCAACGATCACGTCGGCCCCTTCACCGCCAAACAGCCTTTCCGCAAATCCTTCGGGGAGAGGCCTCAGCAGATAGGCGATATCGACGCCGGCATCTTCGCTTAGGCGATCTTCTCCGTCACCAATGCCGGAGGCATATTGGCCGCCAACCATGATATCATCGCCGTCCTCGCCATACATGCGGTCCTGGCTGATGTCGCCGATCACCAAGTCATTACCTGCGCCTGCGGCAATAATATCGTTACCCTGGCCACCTGTTACGGTATCGTCGCCGTCACCGCCCACAATTGTATCGTCCAAAATGATGTCAGACATAGTGTCCCCCGTCTGTCAGTGTCATGTCGTGAATAGTTAAATGTCAGTCTTGTAACTGCAGTAGCTGACTACCCGAAAAAACCTGAACGTGCGCTGAATGCCTGAGCCCGCTGCGGGCACAAAAAGGGTTGGTCGCTCTAACTGTTTCCGTCGCGGCATGCCATTCACCAAAACCATGCCTGTCGCTTGCATTCATACCCCTTTGAATTGGCTGGTTTTCCCGCAAATGGCGATCAATTCCCCATATGATAGATAAAAATTTACGGTAAAATTGTATTACTGTCGCAAAAGTAATAAAATGCACCATAGCGCCTGGCTTTTACACTCTAACGATTGGGGAGTATGAAATGATCAGCCTGAATTACAGCTATCTACGCCGCGGTGACAAGATTGGCGTTTATGTCTGCACCAAAGGCAAGCATGACGACGGACCCTATTTTGTCTCGCTGGAGCTGGATGTGCAGCCAACGCAGAAGGTCAAACAGTTCCTGTGCACCGACCAACCTCGCGATGATGTCTTCATGCTCAGGATGTCGCCCTATCTGGGTAACCATCTCGAAGAACTGGTGTCGGCCAAAGTGAATGAACGCCCGGTTGAGCTGCATTGCTGCCCCATGACGACCGAAAGGGAGCGGCGCCTCCTGACCATCTATCCCGAACTGAACTGAGCCGCTAACGCAGATATCGCCGCTTTCGGATGGGATGGCCGTGCAGGTTCGCGGGCCTACAGGCCCAAAGGAAGCCACGCTGTGATTTGCGTGGCTTTTCCCAGCGGTCAGGCTTAATCGGGCCAGAAAACCACAACCTCAATATCCTCGATATCGGACATCGTCAGACCGACAAGAAACAGCGCCCCGGCCTCCGCGTCAATCAACAGCCCACTTTGACCGTCCATCGTTTCCTCGGTGGCATTCTGCAACCCTGTTTCAAACAGGACCGCCCAAGCATGGTTGTCGATCACAATGCGGTCCTCAGCTACATCGAAATCGGTCACGGTATTAACGCTGTTGTCGAAATCAAAATAGACGGTATCGGCTCCGTCGCCCGTGATGAAGGTATCGTTTCCGTCCCCGCCACTGAGCCAATCATCGCCTGCGCCGCCATGAAGGGTATCATCGCCACCACGGCCATAAAGCTTGTCATTGTCCGTGCCGCCATAATGCAGTTCGGCGCCGTCACCGCCTATGAGGCTGTCATTACCTTCACCGCCAAACAGGCGCTGTACAATCGTGAAGGACTCGCCTTCGCTCAGCCTATGAAAATTGGTGGGATCTCCGTTGCCGCCATAAATGGCATCGTCGCCATCGCCGCCATAAATGATATCCGGGCCACCAAGGCCATACAGTATGTCGTCGCCGGCACCGCCCCCAATGGTATCAAAGCCATTCGCGCCATAGACTGTGTCTGCCCCCTCACCGGCCCAGACGATATTGTTGAAGCCTTCTGCGAAGCGTTCATCACCAACCGGGCCTGACATGTCGTTGCCGCCGTCGCCGAGTTCACCAGACCCGTCCAGGATCAATTCCGCAAAGGCAGACGCGTCGGCATACAGATATTCGCCGTCATCTCCGGTGTCATCCCAACTGCCGCCAAAGATCAGGTCATTGCCATTCCCCCCCACGAGAACTTCAGCAAAGAAGGACGGATGCGGTTCTTCGATCCAGGCGATTTCGATCACCTGGCTCTCGGCCAGATCCGTACTGACATCCCAATTGCCGGAGCGCAAACCACCACCAATCAGAATATCGTCTCCGTCACCGCCCATGAGCCTGTCCCGGCCCTGTGCGCCGACAAGCACATCATTGCCTGCCCCGCCTGAAATGACAGAAAGTTCTTCACCGCCAACCAAAACGTCACCACCGGGCGTGCCTTCATAATCCAATCTCAGCGTGGATGTCATCTCGTACCTCCATTCTGTCTTGTGCCTTAAAAAGCTTCTAATTACCTATGGTGGTATCTATACGCCCAACCGAATGAACGCTGGCTGAACAGCGCCGTTAACAGCGGCGGCCATGGCGGCACAAAGAAAAAGGGCGCCCCGGTGTGGGACGCCCTTCTCGAATATCGTCAGTGACGGTTGGCTTATGCCGCGTCGTCAGCTGCCTCTTCCATTTCAGCGGTTGGGCCGCTGTCCTGGCCTTTGGCATCTTCGTTGCGGTCAACCAGCTCGATCACAGCCATCGGCGCGTTGTCGCCGTGACGGTAACCAGCTTTGAGAACGCGAGTGTAACCACCAGCGCGCTCTTTGTAGCGGTCAGCCAGCTCGTCGAACATCTTGGACACGAGCGTTTCGTCCTGCAGGCGGGAAATCGCCAGACGACGGTTAGCAAGGCCACCCTTTTTCGCCAGTGTGATCAGCTTTTCTACGATCGGTGCCAGGTCTTTCGCCTTTGGCAGGGTCGTAACGATTTGCTCGTGCTTGATCAGCGCTTGGCTGAGGTTCATGAACATAGCCTTACGGTGGCTAGCGGTCCGATTGAGTTTGCGGCCAGATTTACCGTGACGCATTGTCTTACTCCTGATTGCCTATCCGGCCTTGGGTGAACCATTCACCTAGTACCGGCAGGTGTCCCACTTCACATGTGGGAGGTTTTAAAAAAGAGCGTGGAGCCCCTCATCGGAGAGGCTCCCTACCCCAGGCTTAGTATTCTTGCTCAAGTTTCTTGGCGAGCTCTTCGATATTCTCAGGCGGCCAAGCTGGGAGTTCCATGCCGAGGCGCAGGCCCATGGACGCGAGAACTTCCTTGATTTCGTTGAGCGACTTGCGACCGAAGTTCGGAGTGCGGAGCATTTCTGCTTCGGTTTTCTGAACCAGATCGCCAATGTAAACGATGTTGTCGTTCTTGAGGCAGTTTGCCGAACGAACGCTGAGCTCGAGTTCGTCCACTTTGCGCAGAAGCTGACGGTTGAACGCTGGTTCTTCGTCTTCTTCCTGCTTGGTGGCTTCCTCTGGCTCGTCGAAGTTGACGAAAACAGCCAGCTGGTCCTGCAGGATGCGAGCAGCGAATGCCAGTGCATCTTCAGGCGTTACTGTGCCGTCAGTTTCAACTTCCATCGTCAGTTTGTCATAGTCAAGAACCTGGCCCTCACGGGTGTTCTCAACTTTGTAGCTTACTTTTTTGACCGGGCTGTAGAGCGCATCCACAGGAATAAGGCCGATTGGCGCATCTTCCGGACGGTTGCGGTCTGCAGGCACATAGCCTTTACCAGATGCTACAGTCAGTTCCATGTTCAGCGTGGCACCCTCATCGAGGTGACACAGAACAAGATCTTTATCCAGGATCTCAACGTCAGCCACTTCGCTGATGGCGTCGGCCTTCACCTCACCTGGACCAGAAGCGGTCAGGTGCAGGCGCTTGGAGCCGTCGCACAGCACGCGAACGGGAAGCTGTTTGATGTTGAGGACGATGTCTGTCACGTCTTCGCGCACACCTGGTACGGAAGAGAATTCGTGCAGAACACCCTCAATCTGGATCGCTGTAACAGCACCGCCCTGCAGGGAAGACAACAGCACGCGACGCAGGCCATTGCCAAGCGTCATGCCGTAGCCCCGCTCAAGCGGCTCTACAACGATTTTGGCTTTACGAAGCGGGTCTGCACCCGGCTCAATCGTAACGCCATTTGGTTTAATCAGTTCCTGCCAGTTTTTCTGGATCACGGTGTAACCCTCTTTTTGAATGACGCTGTTATTACAAATTCAGCGCCAAAGGATTCGCGCCAATACTCTTTACCCGAACTCTTGTGCGTTATACGCGGCGGCGTTTGGGTGGACGGCAACCATTGTGTGGAATTGGCGTTACGTCACGAATGCTCGTGATTACAAAGCCAATAGCCTGAAGCGCGCGCAGAGCGGACTCGCGACCAGCGCCAGGACCCTTCACTTCCACTTCCAATGATTTAACGCCATGGTCCTGGGCTTTCTTACCAGCGTCTTCTGCAGCAACCTGTGCAGCGTAAGGCGTCGATTTACGAGAACCTTTGAAACCCATCATACCTGCAGACGACCAGGAGATCGCGTTACCCTGTACGTCTGTGATTGTAATCATCGTGTTGTTGAACGATGCATTTACGTGAGCAACACCATTGGTGATGTTCTTACGCTCACGGCGCTTAACGCGCCCTGTGTCTTTAGCCATCTCTAGCAGACCCTATAATTAAGGGGAGTCCTAAACAGCGGATACCCAAGATTACTTCTTCTTACCGGCAATCGGAACAGCTTTACCCTTACGAGTACGAGCGTTCGTGCTCGTGCGCTGACCGCGTGTCGGCAGTTTTGCACGGTGACGGAGACCACGATAAGACTTGAGGTCCATCAACCGTTTGATATTCATCGCAACTTCACGGCGGAGGTCACCCTCAACAGTGAAATCGGTATCGATCATTTCACGGATCTGAATAACTTCAGAATCCGTCAGTTCCGACACACGACGCTCACGGGGGAAACCGAGCTTTTCGCAGATTTCCGTGGCCTTGGTGCGGCCAATACCGTGAATGTAGGTCAAAGCGATTTCTACTCGCTTGTTGGTCGGAATGTTAACGCCAGCAATACGCGCCACGACCGTTTCTCCTAATAAACAAGTTCACGTCTATACATTACGAATCACAAGACGTGTTGAAGCCGGGGATTATATGAACTAACCCCCGTTCGTCAACCGTCAAGTGACAGTTTCTTTACGCAGCCAAAACTGCGTCGATTTGTGCAGCAACTTCATCAATGGCAGCCATGCCATCAACTTGCTGCAAAGTCCCCTTATCCGCATAATATGGCAACACTGGCGCCGTATCTGCGTAATAAGCTCGCAAACGGCTTCCAAACGTCTCTGGATTATCATCCTTGCGACGGGTGAATTCCGTACTACCACATACATCACACACACCTTCCACCTTCGGCTTCAGGTTCGTGTCATGATAGCCTTCGCCACACTTGGCGCAGGTATAACGTCCGCAGACCCGGTCCACAAGCGCTTCGTCATCGACTTTCATTTCGATAACGGCGTCAAGGTTCAGACCCTGCTCTGCCAGCATCACGTTGAGGGCTTCAGCCTGCGCAACGGTGCGCGGGAAGCCGTCCAGGATAAAACCGTTCTTGCAGTCTTCTTCCTGGATGCGATCACGGATGATGCCGATTACGATTTCGTCAGTTACAAGGCTGCCGCTGTCCATTGCAGCTTTGGCGGCCTTGCCCATTTCAGTTTCCGCGGCCACAGCTGCACGCAGCATGTCACCTGTGGAAAGTTGCACCAGCCCACGGGACTTTTCAATCCGCTGAGCCTGTGTGCCTTTACCTGCACCCGGAGGGCCAAACAGAATGATGATCACCGGCGGCCCCCTTTCAGGCGTGTCTTTTTCAGAAGTCCTTCATACTGCTGTGCCATCAGGTGTGAATGGATCTGGCTTACGGTGTCCATGGTCACATTCACAACAATCAGAAGGCTTGTACCACCAAGATAGAATGGCACAGCTGCCTGGCTGATCAGCACTTCAGGAATGACACACACGATGGAGAGATAGGCAGAGCCAATCACGGTCAGGCGTGTCAGGACATAATCAAGATACTCGGCGGTGCGCTTGCCTGGGCGGATACCCGGCACGAAGCCGCCGTGCTTCTTCAGGTTATCGGCCGTGTCTTCAGGGTTGAACTGAATGGCCGTGTAGAAGAAGCAGAAGAATACGATCATCGCCACATAAAGCGCGATATAGAGCGGTTTGCCCGGGCCGAGGATCGCCGTCACGGTGCTCAGCCACTCTGGACCACCAGCCTGATACAGGTTGGCAACGGTCAGAGGCATAAGGAGCAGCGACGATGCGAAGATCGGCGGGATCACGCCAGCCACGTTAAGCTTCATGGGCAGGTGCGACTTGTCGCCCTGGAACATGCGGTTACCCTGCTGGCGCTTGGGGTACTGGATAATAACCCGGCGCTGGGCGCGTTCACACAGGACGATAAACCAAACCAGGGCAGCGGCGCCAACCAGAAGGGCCAGCAGGATGCCGACAGACATGGCGCCCGTACGGTTCAGTTCAAAGGCTTGCGCAAGGGTCGATGGCAGTTCAGCCACGATACCTGCGAAGATAATCAGGGAAATACCGTTACCGATGCCGCGCTGGGTGATCTGCTCACCAAGCCACATCAGGAACATGGTACCGCCGACAAGGGTAATCACCGTTGTCAGACGGAAGAAGAGGCCTGGGTCAACCACAACACCTGGCTGGCTTTCAAGGCCAGTGGCGATTGCATAACCCTGCACCACCGTCAGAAGCACGGTGCCGTAGCGGGTATACTGGTTGATTTTCCGGCGACCTGTTTCGCCCTCCTTCTTCCACTGAGCCAAAGTCGGGCTCATGGTGGTAAGGAGCTGCATGATAATGGAGGCCGAGATATAGGGCATAATGCCCAACATAATGATCGAGGTGCGTTGGAGTGCGCCGCCGGAGAAGGTATTCACCATATCCAGCATGCCGCTACCCATCTGCGCGAACATATTTGCTACTGCATCAGCATCCAACCCTGGAAGGGGGATGTAACTACACAGGCGGTACACAATCAGTGCACCAAGCGCGAACCAAATTCGTTTTTTAAGCTCTTCGGCTTTGCCGATGGATGCCAAACTAATATTGGACGCTAATTGTTCCGCAGCGGATGCCATAAATACTCCAAGCCCCTTGATCTGTTCTTATATCTCGGCCTTCGCTTTTGCTTAGCTTAAGCGACGGTAACCTTGCCGCCAGCCTTTTCAACAGCTTCTACCGCACCCTTGGATGCGCCAGTCACAGTGATGTCGACTTTGGCTTTCAGTTCACCTTTGGCCAGCAGACGTACGCCGTCGACAACCTTGCCAACAACACCGGCTTCCACCAGCGTCTCAACAGTGATTGGCTTCTTGGCGTCCAGCTTCTTGTCGTCGATCGCCTTTTGCAGACGGCCGATGTTGAGAACCTGGAAGTCCTTCTTGTTCAGGCTGGTGAAACCACGCTTTGGAAGGCGGCGGTAGATTGGCATCTGACCACCTTCAAAACCGTTGATCGCCACACCTGAACGGGCTTTTTGGCCTTTGTGACCGGAACCGGCAGTTTTACCTTTGCCGGAACCGATACCACGACCCACGCGCATTGCAGATTTGCGAGCGCCTGGGTTGTCACGAAGTTCGTTGATTTTCATCAGTCTTCTCCGAACGCGCCGGCTTAATCTTCAACGCGCACCAGGTGGTGCACCTTGTTGATCATGCCGCGTACAGCAGGAGTATCCTCGAGCTCACGCGTTTTGTGCATTTTATTAAGACCCAGGCCAACCAGCGTCTGACGCTGGTCGTTCTGGCGGCGGATTGGGCTACCAATCTGGGTGACTTTAATAGTTTTTTTCTTCGCAGCCATTGATCATTACTCCGCTTGTGCTTCGTCAGCAGCGTCGTCAGCAGCACCGTCAACGACTTTGATGTCGCCACGACGAGCTACGATGTCAGCTACTTTCTTGCCACGGGCCGCTGCGACCTGACGTGGGGAGTTCTGTTTCGTCAGAGCGTCGATCGTAGCCCGTACCATGTTGTACGGGTTCGATGAGCCCTGCGACTTCGTCACCACGTCCTGTACGCCGAGTGCTTCAAACACTGCGCGCATCGGACCACCTGCGATGATACCGGTACCAGCCTGAGCAGTCCGCAGCAGTACCCGACCAGCGCCCCAACGGCCCTTAATGTCGTGGTGCAGCGTGCGACCCTCACGGAGAGGTACACGAACCATGTTTTTCTTTGCAGCTTCAGTTGCTTTCCGGATGGCTTCAGGAACCTCACGGGCCTTACCATTACCGAAACCTACACGGCCACGTTGGTCACCAACCACTACGAGAGCGGCGAAACCAAACCGACGACCACCTTTAACAACTTTAGCTACGCGGTTAATGTGAACCAATTTTTCAATCAGTTCGCTTTCTTCGCGATTGCGTTCTGGGCGTGCCATTGGATTTCCTTTCTATCTCTTCTTAGAATTCCAAGCCGCCTTCGCGCGCCGCATCAGCAAGAGCCTTCACACGGCCATGGTAGATGAAACCACCACGGTCGAAGACCACTGATTTAACGCCCGCAGCCTTGGCTCGCTCGGCAATCAACTTACCAACTTTAGAAGCGCCCTCGATATTCTTGGACGAATCTGCACGCAGGTCCTTCTCAACGGTGGAAGCAGCCGCAAGGGTTGCACCTTTCACATCGTCGATAATCTGCGCATAGATATGCTGGTTTGTACGGTGAATAGAAAGACGCGGCCGACCGCCTGCGCGCTTCTTAAGCGCGATGCGGTTGCGCTGGCGGCGCCGTTCAAATTTATCAATAGAAGCCATTCGTGCCACCCATTATTTCTTCTTACCTTCCTTGCGGAAGATATATTCGCCTGCGTACTTGATACCCTTACCTTTGTAAGGTTCAGGCTTACGGAATTCGCGAATCTTGGCTGCAGTTTCACCGACCTGTTGTTTGTCGATGCCCGAGATAATGATCGTGGTCTGATCAGGCGTCTCAATCTTGATGCCTGCTGGAACCGGGAAATCAATATCATGGCTGTAGCCAAGCTGCAGGTTAAGGGCAGAACCCTTCATTGCAGCACGGTAACCAACACCGGTGATCTCAAGCTTCTTGGAGAAGCCGTCGGTTACACCTTCGATCATGTTGGAAACCATCGTGCGCTGCATACCCCACATGGAGCGAGCACGCTTGGTGTCGTTTACTGGCGTTACCGCGATGCCGGCGTCGTCCTGAGCAACTTCTACTTCAGGAACGAACGTCATTGCGAGTTCGCCTTTAGGGCCTTTTACCGTCAGGTCCGCGCCGTTCAAGGAAACGGTCACGCCGGACGGGATCGCCACTGGCTTTTTACCGATACGGGACATGTCTTCTTCCCTTCCTTAGAATACGGTGCAAAGAATTTCGCCGCCCACATTGCTTTCCCGCGCTTCAGCGTCGGAAAGCACACCTTTCGGTGTGGAGACGATCGAAATACCAAGGCCGTTGTGAACACGTGGCAAGTCACGAACTGAGCTGTAGACGCGACGACCAGGTTTGGACACACGATTGATCGTGCGGATAACCGGTTCGCCTTCGTGATACTTGAGTTCGATGGAGATGGAGGCTTTGTTGCCTTCACCTTCTTCACGCGAATAGCCGCGAATGTAACCTTCACGCTGAAGCACGTCCAAGATGCGCTGACGCGTCTTGGAGGCTGGCGTGGATACAACGGTTTTGCGAGCCTGCAAACCGTTGCGGATACGGGTCAGCATATCGCCGATCGGATCTGTCATCGACATGAGCCTATCCCCTTACCAACTGGATTTTACGACGCCCGGGATCTTCGCAGCGGAGCCTAGCTCACGCAGCGCGATACGGGACATCTTGAATTTACGGTAGTAACCACGTGGGCGACCCGTGACTTCACAACGATTGCGAAGACGCGTAGCAGCGCCGTTACGTGGTAGTTTAGCGAGCTGGAGTGCAGCAAGCCAACGCTCATCTTCGCCCAGGCTCTTGTCATAGACAATCGCTTTGAGCTCAGCGCGCTTGGCAGCATACTTCTCTACCAGCTTTTCCCGCCGTGCGTTCTTGTTCATGGCGCTTTTCTTAGCCATATCAAAACCCTCCTTCGGCTGCCGTTATTTCTTAAACGGCATGTCAAAACCGGCGAGAAGCGCGAGCGCCTCGTCATCGGTTGGAGCCGTGGTGCAGATGATAATGTCCATCCCGCGAACCTGATCAACTTCATCGTAGTTCACTTCTGGGAAGACGATTTGTTCCTTCAGACCCATTGCGTAGTTGCCGCGGCCGTCGAAAGACTTCGGGTTTACGCCCTGGAAGTCACGGATACGTGGCATTGCAATGGTGATCAGACGGTCGAGAAACTCGTACATACGTTCGCTACGCAGAGTCACTTTCACGCCAAGAGGCATGCCTTCACGCAGTTTGAAACCTGCGATGGACTTGCGAGCTTTCGTAACAACAGGCTTCTGACCAGCAATGGCTGTGATCTCGTCAACAACCTTGTCGATCTTCTTCTTGTCGGCAACAGCTTCACCAACACCAACGTTGATGACGATCTTGTCGAGTTTTGGAACCTGCATCGGGTTTTTGTAGCCGAACTGCTCCTGCAGGGAAGCACGTACTTTTTCTTCGTACATCGTACGAAGACGTGGCAATGCTTTAGTTGCTTTAGCCATCGATCACCTCCCCGGACTTTTTCGCAAAGCGAACCTTGCGACCGTCTTCGAGAACTTTGAAACCAACACGAGTAGGAGCGCCGTCCTTCGGATCTTCAATCATCAGATTGGAGAGCTGGATAGCAGCTTCTTTCGTCTCAATACCGCCTGCGCTCGCCTGAGTAGGACGGTTGTGCTTCTTGATCAGGTTTACACCCGATACAACGGCACGACCCTGCTTAGGGATAACAGACGTGATTTCGCCGCGCTTGCCTTTGTCTTTACCGGCAATCACAACGACCTTGTCACCTTTTTTAAGTTTCGCGGCCATTTAGAGTACCTCCGGTGCAAGCGAGATGATTTTCATATGCTTCTTTGCACGCAGTTCACGCACGACTGGGCCAAAAATACGGGTACCAATCGGCTCATGGTTCTTGTTTACCAGTACTGCAGCGTTACGGTCGAAACGGATGGCAGTGCCATCGTTGCGGCGAACTTCTTTAGCAGTACGAACGATGACGGCGCGATGCACGTCACCTTTTTTTACACGACCCCGTGGGATCGCTTCCTTTACGGAGACGACAATAATGTCGCCTACTCCAGCGGTTTTGCGCTTGGAACCACCAAGCACTTTAATGCACTGCACCCTCTTGGCCCCGGAGTTATCGGCCACGTCGAGGTTGGTTTGCATCTGAATCATGGGTTACACCCTTTGTTATTGCCGACGAATAGCAAGAAGGTGAGGCCTAAGCCTCACCGCCTACTACACGCCAGGTCTTCAGTTTCGAAATAGGACGACATTCCTCAATACGGACTGTCTCCCCAACCTGAATGCTGTTGCTCTCATCGTGAGCGTGGTACTTCTTAGAGCGTCGAATAATTTTGTCAAGCAAAGGATGCTTAATACGACGTTCTACTTTTACAACAACGGTTTTTTCGCCTTTGTTGCTTACCACAGTTCCTTGCAGAATACGCTTTGGCATGGGTTTACTCCTTACGCCTCAGCCGACTGACCCAGGATCGTTTGGATCCGGGCTACGTCGCGACGGATCTCGCGTACGCGAGCCGTGTTTTCGAGTTGGCCAGACGCCGCCTGAAAGCGCAGGTTAAGCTGCTCTTTTTTCAGGTCTTCGAGCTCTTTACGGAGCTCGTCTTGCGACTTTTGGCGAAGATCAGCTGCCTTCATCATTTTTCTCCGTTAGCTCTTAATGCATCCGTTCCACGATGCGAGTTTGAACAGCAAGCTTTGCAGCTGCGCGCTCAAATGCACCGCGGGCCAGTTCTTCAGAGACGCCGTCGATCTCAAACATGATGCGGCCAGGCTTAACCTTGCACACCCAACGATCGACAGAGCCTTTACCTTTACCCATCCGTACTTCGGCAGGCTTCGCAGTCACGGGCACATCTGGGAAGATGCGGATCCAGACTTTACCAGAACGCTTCATGTGGCGGTTCATGGCGCGGCGAGCCGCCTCGATTTGACGAGCGGTTACGCGGCCAGGCGTGGTCGCTTTCAGACCAAACTGACCAAAGTTCAACGAGGTTCCGCCAGGGGCTGTGCCGTGGATGCGGCCCTTGTGGGCCTTACGGAACTTAGTACGCTTCGGTTGCAACATCGTTTGTCGCTCCTACTCTAGCCGTCCACGCCTAGCGGCGGGACGGGCCTCCTTGGCTTTGAACTTCGTTAGCACGGCGTTCATGAGCCATCGGGTCGTGTTCCATGATGTCGCCTTTGTACACCCATACTTTGATGCCGCAGATGCCGTAGGCAGTCAGGGCTTCAGCCACACCGTAGTCGATGTCGGCACGCAGAGTGTGCAGCGGCACGCGGCCTTCGCGGTACCATTCGGTCCGTGCGATCTCAGCACCGCCCAGACGGCCGGCACAGTTGATCCGGATACCACCGGCACCAAGACGAATTGCGCTTTGTACCGCACGCTTCATCGCACGACGGAACGCAACACGACGCTCCAGCTGTTGTGCAATGTTGTCGGCGATCAGTTTCGCATCGATTTCCGGCTTACGGACTTCGACAATGTTGAGGCTTACTTCAGAAGAAGTGAAGTTTGCCACCTTGCGGCGGAGCTTCTCAATGTCGGCGCCTTTTTTACCGATGATCACACCCGGGCGAGCCGAGTAGATGGTCACGCGGCATTTTTTTGCCGGGCGCTCGATCACAACCTTGGAAATGCCGGCTTGCGACAGTTCCTTGGTTATGAACTCGCGGATTTTCAGGTCTTCATGCAGCATCGAGCCGTATTCTTCGCCTTCGGCGTACCAGCGCGAATCCCAGGTGCGGTTCACACCCAGGCGCAGACCAACAGGGCTTACTTTCTGACCCATTATGCAGTCTCCTCTACTTCGCGCACAACGATGCGCAGGCGGCTGAACGGCTTAACGATCTTGCCAACGCGACCACGAGCACGAGCGCGAAAACGTTTCATCGTCAGCGCTTTACCCACAGTTGCTTCAGCAACAACGAGGCTGTCCACATCCAGGTTGTGGTTGTTTTCTGCGTTTGCAATTGCAGACTGCAGAACTTTCTTCACATCAATCGCGGTACGGCGGCGGTTGAAGCTCAGGCTTGCCAGAGCTTTTTCCACTTTCATGCCACGGATCGAGGCTGCCACGAGGTTCAATTTCTGTGGCGAGCCGCGAAGCATTGTAGCGGTTGCTACTGCTTCGTTATCCGCCAAACGGCGTTTTGCAGATTGCTTACCCACAGTTATTTCCTCTTCGCTTTCTTGTCCGCAGCGTGACCGTAGTAGGTCCGCGTTGGAGCGAATTCACCCAGCTTGTGACCAACCATGTCTTCGGTCACATAAACCGGAATGAACTTTTGCCCATTGTAGACATTGAAGGTCAGGCCAACGAAGTTTGGCAGAATTGTAGACCGGCGAGACCAGGTCTGAATTACTGCAGCCGTTTTGCCGCTTTCCAGGGCGCCTTCCACCTTCTTGAGAAGGTGCATGTCAACGAAAGGGCCTTTCCATACAGAGCGTGCCATATTCAGGACTCCTTAGCGTTTCTTGCGCTCGTGGCGCGACCGGATGATAAGTTTGTCAGTCTCTTTGTTAGACCGAGTCTTCTTACCTTTAGTTGGCTTGCCCCATGGCGTCACTGGGTGACGACCACCAGACGTCCGGCCTTCACCACCACCATGTGGGTGATCAACCGGGTTCATGGCAACGCCACGAACGCTTGGGCGTTTGCCCAGCCAACGATTCCGGCCCGCTTTAGCGAGCTTGGTGTTTTGATTGTCAGGGTTCGACACAGCGCCAACGGTTGCGACACACTCGCCGCGTACCACGCGTACCTCACCAGAAGACAGACGAAGCTGGGCGTAACCGCGGTCACGACCGATCAGCTGAGCGTAAGCACCAGCGGAACGAGCGATCTGGCCGCCTTTGCCTTTCTTCATCTCCACATTGTGGATGATGGTACCGATTGGCATGTTGGCGAGCGGCATAACGTTGCCTGGCTTCACGTCCACTTTTTCACCGGCAATCACAGTGTCGCCAGGGGCGAGACGCTGTGGCGCGATGATGTAGGACAGTTCACCGTCTTCATATTTGATCAGTGCGATGAATGCGGTCCGGTTAGGATCGTACTCAAGACGCTCAACAGTTGCTGGCACGTCCCATTTCGCACGTTTGAAGTCGATTACCCGGTAGGTACGCTTGTGACCACCACCAATGCGACGTGCAGTGATGCGGCCCTTGTTATTGCGGCCACCGGATTTGGTGAGACCTTCAGTCAGCGCTTTTACAGGCTTGCCCTTGTGCAGACCGTCACGGTCAACAAGAACGAGGCCGCGCTGGCCTGGGGTCACCGGTTTATATTGCTTGAGTGCCATCGGTTAAACCCCCGTCGTCACGTCAATGCTGTTACCTTCAGCAAGCGTTACCATGGCTTTTTTGTATTCGGCGCGCTTGCCGGTTACACCACGGAAACGTTTTACCTTGCCTTCTTGGCGCAGCGTATTGACCTTCTTCACCTTCACGTCGAAGAGAGCTTCGACAGCGGCTTTGATCTCTGGCTTAGTAGCATCGATCGCAACCTTGAAGGTTACTTGGTTGTTTTCAGAGCCGAGCGTCGCCTTCTCGGTGATTACAGGGCTCTTGATCACGTCATAATGCTTGACCATGCTCATTTGAGCCTCTCCTCGAGTTTGGCGACTGCAGCTTTGGTGAGAACCAGCGTGTCACGACGCAGAATGTCGTACACGTTCGCACCTTGGCTTGGCAGCACATCAATGTTCGGGATGTTGGCAACGGCGCGCTTGAAGTTTTCATTCACTTCAGCACCGTCAACGAACAGAGCGTTAGCAAGGCCGAGCTTCGCGAGCTTGGCTGCCAGTTCTTTCGTCTTGCCATCCTTGAGTTCAGCAACATCAACCACGATCAGCTTGCCGTCCGCTTGTTTAGCAGACAGAGCCGACTTGAGGCCGAGCTTGCGGATTTTTTTCGGCAGGTCGAAGCCGTGATCGCGCACAACAGGACCGAACGCGCGACCACCACCAATGAAGATGTTGGAGCGACGATCACCGTGACGAGCGGTACCACCACCTTTTTGGCGGCCCCACTTTTTACCCGTGCGAGCGATGTCGGAACGGAACTTCACAGCGTGAGTACCGGCCCGGCGCTTGGCAAGCTGCCAGTTCACCACACGGTGCAGGATGTCTGCACGTGCAGTTACGCCAAAGATCGCCTCATCGAGTTCGATGTCGCCGGCTTTCTTGGCGTCTAATGTAAGGACGTTCGTCTTCATGACGCTTATTCCTCGCTAGCTTCTGCAGGGGCTTCTGCTGGTGCTTCAGCCGGAGCTTCAGCAGCAGGAGCTTCTGCTTTCGCAGGGGCGCGGAACGCTGCCGGCATTGGCAGACCTTCCGGAGCGGCCTTTTTCGCAGCGTCAGAGATCAGTACCCAGCCCGACTTGGAACCAGGGATACCGCCTTTAACGAGGATGAGACCTTCATCAACCCGCGTTTCAACAATTTCAAGGCTCTGCACAGTCGTGCGCGCGTCACCCATGTGACCAGCCATCTTCTTGCCCTTGAACACGCGGCCTGGGTCTTGACACTGACCCGTGGAACCGTGCGAACGGTGGGAGATGGATACGCCGTGGGAAGCACGCAGACCGCCGAAGTTGTGACGCTTCATTGCACCAGCAAAACCCTTACCCTTGGAAGTACCAACAACGTCAACGCGCTGGCCTACCAGGAAGTGATCTGCAGTCAGTTCAGCACCAACTTCAACGAGCGCATCAGCGGCAACGCGGAATTCCGCAATTTTTGCCTTTGGCTCAACTTCAGCTTTCGCGAAGTGGCCACGCTGTGCCTTCGAAACGTTCTTTACTTTACGGACACCGGCGCCAAGCTGTACGGCGGTGTACCCGTCTTTCTCTACCGTGCGCTGAGCAACAACCTGACAGCCGTCGAGCTGCAGAACAGTTACTGGCACGTGGTGACCGGCGTCATTGAATACGCGGGTCATACCGAGTTTTTTTGCAATCAAACCTGTACGCATGGGTCTTATCCTTGCAGTTTGATTTCAACATCAACACCAGCAGCGAGGTCGAGCTTCATCAGCGCGTCTACGGTCTGTGGAGTTGGGTCGACAATGTCGAGCAAGCGTTTGTGGGTACGCATTTCGAATTGTTCACGAGACTTTTTGTTTACGTGTGGGCCACGCAGTACCGTGAATTTTTCGATCCTGGTTGGCATCGGGATAGGCCCGCGAACCATGGCGCCCGTACGCTTGGCCGTGTTGGCGATTTCACCGGTGGCTTGGTCAAGCACACGGTGGTCAAATGCCTTCAGGCGGATGCGAATATTTTGCGCTTCCATTGATCTAACACCTTAACAGTGGCGCCGGAACGAGGCCCGGCGCCGTGATTGAATTACGCGATGATTTTAGCAACAACGCCGGCGCCGACAGTACGGCCACCTTCGCGGATCG